>CAVRYB010000043.1:0-93589 GCA_963725295.1 uncultured Acidobacteriaceae bacterium | reverse complement strand
CGAGGATCGGCGCTTCTACGAGCATTTTGGAATTGACCTGATCGGCACGGCGCGCGCGCTGACCGTCAACGCGCGCTCATCCAATGTGGTGCAGGGCGGCTCTTCGATCACGCAGCAACTCGCCAAGAATTCTATTTTTTCGTCAACGAGCGGACCGTCACGCGCAAAATAAACGAGGCCTTCCTGGCGCTTTGGCTTGAGCATCGCCTGACCAAGCGCGCGATTCTTCAGCTCTACCTCGACAGAGTTTACATGGGCGGCGGCACGTTCGGCATTCAAGCCGCCTCGGAATTCTATTTCGGTAAATCGGTCGAAGGATGTAACCTTGGCCGAGGCCGCCATGCTCGCCGGCTTGTTCAGTAGGCGCCCACCAAATACGCCCCGCATGTGAATTTTCCCGCCGCGCGCGCCAGGGCCAACGACGTGTTGAACAATCTGGTCGACGCCGGCTTCATGACGGCCGGCCAAATTATTCCGGGCGCAACGTAACCCGGCGACGCCGGTGGCGAGCACGCGGGAATCCAGTCCCGACTGGTATCTCGACCATGCCTACGAAGAGGTCCAACAACTCGCCGACGCGGGCAAGCTTGGCGAAAATCGCGTTTTGACGGTGCGGCTGGCCCTCGACTCCAGCATTCAGAGCGCGCTGATTCCGTGGTCGAGGACAATTTGCGCGAGAGCGGCCGCGCCTATCACGCCAAACAGGCGGCTCTCGTGGTGATCATCAATCACTTCGATCTGCGGCAGGTTGTGCCGCAGCCCGGCCTCAAAATCATTTGGATCATGCGCCGGTGTCACCTTCACGGCACCCGTCCCGAACTCAGGTTGCGCAAGCTCATCGGCAATGATCGGAATCTCCCGATTCATCAGCGGCAGCATCACATGTTTGCCATGCAGATGCAGGTAACGCTCATCCTTGGGATTGACCGCAACCGCCGTATCGCCCAGCATCGTCTCCGGACGCGTCGTCGCCACCGTAATAAATTCGTTGCTGCCGACAACGGGATACCGGATTTCATACAGCTTTCCGGCGACCTCCTCGTGCTTCACTTCGAGGTCCGAGATCGCCGTGCCGCAGTCCGAACACCAGTTGACGATGTACTTCCCGCGATAAATCAGTCCTTCTTCATACAGCCGCACGAACACTTCCTTCACCGCGTGCGACAGATGGTCGTCCATGGTGAAGTATTCGCGGCTCCAATCGACCGACGCGCCCAGCCGCTTCATCTGATCAAGGATCGCGCCGCCATACTCGCGCCGCCATTCCCAGACGCGCTCAAGAAATTTCTCGCGCCCCATCTCGCGCCGCTTCTTGCCTTCTTTCAAAAGCTGGCGCTCCACCAGCATCTGGGTCGCGATGCCGGCGTGATCCGTTCCGGGCAGCCACAGCGCAACGAAGCCCTGCATGCGCTTCCAGCGCAGCATGACGTCCATCTGCGTCTGTTCCATCATGTGGCCCATGTGCAGCCGCCCTGTCACATTGGGAGGCGGCAACAGCAGCGTGAACACCGGGCAGGTGTCGTTTTCCGAGGAGTTCTCCGCCGGAGTCTCCACATGAAACAGTTTTTCCCGGACCCAGTACTCGGCCCAGCGCGCTTCAATCGCGCCCGGTTCATAAGCTTTTGGCAAGTCGTGCGGCATGATGTGTGTGTCTCCAACGCCCACGTAGGGACAGCCGCCCCGGCTGTCCGCCGGGCAAGGCCCGGTAATCTTCCAGAGCGAAGGGGAATCTCTGATCTTACCTGCCGAAGAAAAGAAGGGTCAAACGCCGGGATCAGAACGTGAAACGAGCACCGACTGTCGGAGCAAAGTTGTTGTCGGAGTTATAGGGGACGCCGGGACCATGAGGGATGGCGATGGCCAGACCGCCGCTCACCCAGGAATATGCAATCCCTGCAAAACCGTCGAAACGCTTGGTGAAGTGATGATCTACATACAGCGACCCCTCGTTTAGGGTGCCGGCACAGGAAGCGCGGAAACTCGAGGGCGTGCAGGTCGGTGGAACACGGAAGTCGTTCTGCCGCTGTTGATACCAGGCAAACGTGAAGTCGGTTTTGCTGCGGTAGGTGTACTTCACGCCCGTCCACCAGATGTTCACGAGCTTTTCAGAATCAAGATTGTTGTCTTCGACTCCGCTCATGTTATACCCGCCCTGGTCTGACGCGCCCACTCCCAACGGGTTTGCCGGGTTGTTCTGCCAGATGTATTCGTAGCCGGCAAAAAACTTGAACGGATCCCACGCATACTTGGCAGCGACCATAATTGCGTTGTTGTCGGTCACGATGCCATAGACGGTGTCGTCCGTCGAGATCAGATTGGGGCCGAGGCCGTCGCCGCCGTTGATGGGGGTGGTATCGATGCTGTTCGTGAGCGACTGAGTAAACCCCAGATGCGGCGTCGCCGGACTCTGCGGCCCCAGCAAGGGGTTCAATACGCTGATTGCCTGGTTGTAATGCTGGAAGACGGCGTCGGCGGAGAACTTACCCTTGTCTGGGCCATGGATCCGCCGAGGTCGAATCCCCAGGCGTTGTTGTGCGCGGATTGTGGAGCGCAGGAGGTCGCGGTCCATGTGTTCCCCGCGGCTGCCGCGGGGTCAGCACCCGGCAGAACCGTCCGCAAATTTATACATCGCGCCGAAATGGACCGGGCCTATGGTGAGCCGATACTTCACGGCGTCGTCCCAACGGCTGTCCTCGGTGTCGCCGCCGCCGGCCATCGTGCCGTTGTACCCGATGTAGGAGAAGGCATAGGAGCCGCCGGCCGGATCGTACTGGAGCATCGCGTCGGTCCCGAGAGAGCGCTGACGGCCGAAGGTCACCGTGCCGAAAATCTTGGACGATACACCGCCGTAGTATTCGTCATTGAAGGGTTGGCCCGCGCGCGCGCCGTCGATGGCGATCGAATAGCTTGCCCTGGGAAGGCCGTTGTTGATGATGTCAGTCTTTGACGCGTTGGCGAGCAGTCCGGACTGCGGATTGATCCCAGTGGAAGCGTTGAATACAACAAACCAGCCAGGCGCAAACTCTTCCTTGCCTCTAATGCCGAAACCCGTCTGCTGCAGGTTGTTTGGTGCGACGAGGAATCGATGTTGATAGCCGTTCCGGTTCACCAGAGATTCGCCTTCATAGTTATAGCCGTTCTCCGGCAAGCCATGGCTGACCCAGCCGACGCCGACGTCATACGCACCGTACACCGTGATGCCGTGCCAGGTCAGGGTGCAATCAGTATTGGCGAACTCGTGGGCGCTCGTGCAGGGGTCGGCGCTGCCGTGCTGCATCTTAATGTCGACCGTGGCCTCCTGGCCAACTGCCAGGCTGATTCCCGTGCGCGTTTCGGCGAATCCAGGTTTTGCCGCGCGAATCTCGACGTGCCCCAGAGGCAGGCCGGAAGTATGAAAGCGTCCGGCGTCGTCGGTTGTGATGGTGCGCGTTTCACCTGTGTCGACACTCTTGATGGTCACCGCGACACCGCGAAGGGCTGCTCCGGCTTGGTCTGTCACGACGCCGGAAAGGCTCGCTCCCGTTTGAGCCTGAGCAAAAGTCAAAGATAATGAGAGCAAAAATACAACCGCTGCGATCAACAAGTAAGCCTTGCGCATTTCGACCTCGAACAATCAATCGTTTGGGACAGAAGGCGAAGTGTACATGAAATACGATTTCACTGTCCATACGTGTACGATATGGTCTAGTTTGGCGATGAGCCCGCCGACTAGATTATGCGGAAACAACGGAGTTGACCGGCAATTTCGTTGTCGTTACGATTGCGTCCAATGCAGAAGAGCGTCAAATCCGGCCGCAATACGGAAACACTACTGAAGTTGCGGGATGCCGCGTTGGAACTGGGGATCAGCTTCCCCACCATCAAGCAGTGGATCTACAAGAAGAAAATTCGCAGCAGCAAGACGGCCGGAGGTCATCATCGCATCCCTCAGGCCGAGGTCGATCGCCTTCTTTTCAGGACCCGGGGTAAGACCGAACAGGAACGCGAGTTTGTCATCCGTCGCGTTAGCGGTCGCAATCAACTCGTCGGCCGGATCATTTCTGTCCGCATCAGCGGATTGATGGCGGAGGTCAAGATTTCGATTGGCGGCCAGCAGATCACGTCCATTATTACTTCGGCGTCAGCGCGCGAAATGCAGCTCAAAGCCGGACAAACCGCCGCCGCCCTCATTAAAGCCACGGAAGTCATGATTCTGAGAGTGTGAGGAGCCGCAAACGCCACTCCTAAGAGAAGGCCCAAAAAACATCCCACTTCTCGTCGTTTCGAGAACCAGTTTGAACTGGTTTACCTGATGGCTGATAGCTGACGGCTATTTTCCCGCCAGCTTCTTTGCAATCTCTTCCACGATCTTCGGGCGAAGATCGGCCATAACGCTATCCACGATGCTCGCAATGGTCCCTGCGTCGGGAGCTGGCGTCGCATTCGACCCCTCGGCCGACGCGGCTGCTGCCATTACTTTCGGAGCCTCTTCGGCAGCCGGCTCCGCTTGCTTGGCTGCTTCGACGGCGTCTTTGCTTGCCGAGGCAGCGCCAGCCGCCGCCGTGTGAATCTGATGCCAGTTTGACTTGCCTGCTTTCGCCTTAGCCATGGATTCCTCGTCCCCCACTTCTGAACTTGAATCTTGTCGCTCAACCGTTTCTTCCCGCGCCTCTTGGCTCGGTTGAGGAGCACTATCCTGCCCGGTCGTTTCGGTCTCGTCTCCGTCCTTACTCATCGCATCAGCGAATGTGACCGGGGCAGCTTCTTGCGCTACTTCATTTCTCGGTTCCGGTTCGTTCCCGGGCGTTTCCGTTTTTTCAGGGCCTGCTGGTTGCGATGGAACCGCGTCGTGCGCGCTCGCAACTACAAACGGAGTTGCTTTATTTCCCGCTCCGTCACCCGGTTCCTCCTGAGCTCTTGTCGCCTCGACTGCTGCGGATTCCGGCTCCGCCAAACTCTTGGCAGGCGGCGCGAGGTCCATCGACGCCATCCGATTTTCTACTGCCGCGGCAATCGCGGATACGGGGCTTATCGTGGCCGGCGTCTCCATTGTTTCTTGGCTTGCCGCCGACAAGGTCGCCGTCGTTGCAGCAAAGGCGCGCATTTCGGCTTCCAGCGATAGCGTCACTTCTTCGGGACTCAACGTGACCGGCTGCGCCACCCATCGCGGCGCATTGGCTGCATGGCGCGCCACTTCTTCCGCTAACAACTGGCCTGCCGCCACCAGCGTTCCGTGTGTGGGAACGGTCGATGCCTCTGCGTGTGCAGCGGAGGGCGTCAGCAACCGCAACGCCTCGGCCAATTCTTCATCGGTTGGAGCAGGTTCCTGCGGCTCCGGTTCTACGGCCGCTACCGCCGCAGGCGGCTCAACGTGCTCCGTCTTCGGTGCTTCGGCTTTCAGCTCGTCAGCCTTCGATTCTTCAGCCTTTAATTCTGCGATCTCTGGCGTCGTTTCAGACTTCGTCTCCGCACTCGCCGACGCGACTGCATCAGAGGTCGCACTTGCCGCAACGGTTTGGTTCTCGGCGACGGCTTCGACCGGCTTCTCTACTTCGTCTGCCTTTGTTTCGACAGCCTGGGCTTCTGCAGCCTGCGCAACCACGCTGGCAGCGTCGGCAAACGCCGGCTCGTCGGTCCGATCAACCGGAGCAGGCTCTTCCACAAATGATGCTGTGCTTACCGGCACAGTCACCAGCAGTTCAGATTTTTGAATTTCTTTCGGCTCCGGCTCAGAGCTCTGGGCTTCGCCACTGCCGCTCAGCGCTTCCTCGGCTTTCAAATTACCCGCGGGCGCCGATTCCGCGACTGGCTGTGCAGCGGGTTCGGTGTGCGCCACCGGAATTTCCACGGGTGCAGCGGGAGCCTCTACCGCAAATTCTGCGACGGCTGGGGCTGCCACGGGAGCGGCATCCGGAATCTTCCCCGCGATCTCTTCTTTCTCTTTGCTCGAAACCTCGGCGGCGGCTTGCGTCGCAGCGGTTTCCTCGTGCGTGCTCGGTGCCGTGACTTCAGCCAACGGAGCAGCCGACGGTCCCATTTTTTCTGCCAGCGGCGCAATATTCTCCGCCGCCGGAATCGGCCCATCGAGTTTCGCAGCTAGCGCGCTGAGCGCGTCCAGTTCCTCTGGAGTAATGTCACGCGGAATATCCGGCACCAGGCCCGGCTCCTGCCCCGGGGGTGGCGGCGCTTTTACCGAGAACGGCGCATTCGCGGCGTTCTTGCCTTTCCCTTTGCGGAAATCCCGGTAATTCGCTACCTCAGCATCTTCCGGTTCCGGCTCGGGCTCTTCCTTCTTCTTCTTGCTGGGGAAACGCAACCGGTTCTTCCAGCTGGTATCGGTCTCTGCTGCTTTTTTGCCACCATCTCCCGAAAAGCGCTCAACCCCGGACACAGAGGCGCTGAAGCGCGAGCCATCTGGTTGCTGGGGCACCATCCGGTCTTCCAGCCTGGTGATGGCCGTCAGCAGTTCGCTGGCTTCAAACGGCTTGATGATGTGGGCATCGGCCCGAACCCGGCGCGCTTCCTCGGGCTTGAACGGCTCCAGTTTGCCAACCGTCAGCAGGACGGGAATGTGTTCCGTTTCGGGCGAATCTTTCAGACGCTGACAGACTTCTAGCCCGCTGTAGCCGGGCATATACACATCGAGAACGATCAGGTCGGGTTTCGCTTCGGAGACGCGCTTCAGCGCGGCAGAACCGTTATTGACCGTGACGACGTCATACCCGGCATCGGCCAGGATCTTTCGCCCCATGTTCTGGGCTGTCACACTGTCATCGGCAAGCAGTATTTTCCGCGCCAAGCGTCATCCTTCGCACAAAAGGAGAGATAACGCGAAACTACCTTGTCTATTGAGTGAAGTCAACGATTCGTAAGGTGGTAACAGGTTACGAGCGTTCCAAGCCCATTGGTGAGTGGACCTTCGGGGAAAGTGAGAGGTCAGAGCTCAGAGGTCACAGGTAAAAACCTTCGGACTTGGGGTTTTTACCTCTGCCCTCTGACCTCGAACCTCTGACCTATCTAGAACGGGTTCAGCTTATTGATGCCTTTTTTCTTCTTTTTCTTACTGGAAGAGATATCCGCCAGCTCCTCGCCCTTTGACGCCGAACTCGACGCGGCCGTGCTCGGAGTCCCATTGCCGGGATCGAGTTGATTGCTCTGCTGCAACGGCGGCAGCGCATTAGGATCCTGCTCGACGTTTGGCTTCAGCTCGTTCGGATCCGCCACATTGGGCTTCAGTTCTCCCGCAGCCGATGCGGTATCCGCCGCCGGTGGCTCGGTTGCCGCCGCCTGATCCGTAGCCGGAGCCGCTGCATTCCGGCGTCGGATTGTCCGATCGCGGCGCCTCCTGGTTCGGAGCGATCTTTCCATCCGTTGTGGTCACAGTCAGCTTGCCGTTGCCGTCGCCCATCCCGCCAGCGCTGGCCACCTTTCGGACCACATCTCCCGGATTCGTCGGCGCCGGATCCACCATCGTCGGGTCGCCCACACGTGACGCCCTGGCCACGTCCGGGTGTTTCTCGAAATTGTTCAGCATGCTCGCCATTGTGCCCGTTTCGCGGCGGCTGGCCTGTTCTTTCTGATTCAATTCGAGCGCCGCCTTTGTTGGACGCGGTACCGGCTGATGCAGCGCTTCCAGGCGGTCCTTGGCATACGCCGCGCGATCCATCGCCGGGTAACGCTTGATGATCCGGGCGTACGCATCCGACGCTTCCTTCGTCAGCTGCTCGACCATCTTTCCCTTGGCGACTTCGTTCATGCGTCCGTTCCTCCGGATCACATCGATTTCGCCTTCGTACGATTGCCCCAGCAGAAACAGAGCCTCGTCCGCACCGCTGTACAGTGGATAGCGATCCACCAGCGTCTTCAAACGCGCAATGGCCGCCGGGTACGCCAGCCGGAGAAAGTAAAACCGCCCAATGTTGTATTCCCGCTCCGCCAGAACCTCCTGCACTTCGCGCAACCGCTGTTTCGCCTGCGGCAGCAGCTTGCTGTCGGGGTACTCCATGATCAGCGACCGGTATTCTTCTTCCGCGCGCATGGCGTGGGTGTAGTCGCGATCCGCTTTTTCCATTTCCTGATAGTGAATGTTCGCAACCTTCAGCTGCGCTTCCGCAGCCTCGGGCATATTGGGGAAGAACGTCTTGAAATCCTTGTACTCGATCTCCGCCTGCTGCATCGCCGTCGTGCCACCTTCGGCGTACCACGAATCCGCAACCGCCAGCTTGGCGCGCGCGATAAATTCCGAGTCCGGATAGGTATTGATCAACGTCTGCAGCGTCATGCGCGCCACGTCGAAGCGGTTGTGCTTCATCGCATCCATGGCGCGGTCAAACAGCACTTTGTCCGGCTGCTTCGATCCGACGTTGGCCAGCGGGTTCACCGCCTTCTTGTTGGTGCACGCCACCGTTAGCGCCAGCAAGAACCCGAGAAGTACATATGTAAGACTTCGACGCATAAATAACCTCAAACCTGCTGTTCGTCGTTCGCTATTGGCGATTCGCTCTTCGCCAGTAGGGTTTTACTTCTGCAATCTGCAATCTAAAATCTGCAAATCTTACTCTGAACTCACACCCTACTAAGGCTCGCACTCTGCGCCGCCGCGATCAGTGCCTCGGCATTCGCCTTCGCATCGCCCTTGCCAAACACGGCGTTCCCGGCCACCAAAATCTCCGCCCCCGCCTGTACCACCTGGGCGATGGTATCCATCCCGACGCCGCCATCAACTTCGATGCGGTATGAGTACCCTCGCGCGGCTCGAATTTCCGCCAACTTCCTCATTTTGTGCAGCGTCGACGGAATAAATTTTTGCGCCCCAAACCCCGGATTCACGCTCATTACCAGCACGTAATCGACAATATCGAGCACTTCCGAGAGCGTCTCCACTGGAGTCGCCGGATTAATCACCACTCCCGCCCGGCAATTATGCTGCTTGATCAGATGCAGGGTGCGGTTCAGGTGCTGGCACACTTCCTGATGCACCGAAATCCAGTCCGCCCCCGCCTCCGCGAACTCCGGGATGAACTGATCGGGGTTGTCAATCATCAGATGGCAATCGAGCGGAAGCCGGGTTGCCCGCCGCAAAGATTTCACCAACGGAGGCCCAACCGTCAGATTGGGCACAAAATGCCCGTCCATGACGTCGACATGCACCACGGCAGCGCCGCCAGCCGTAGCCTGCTCCACCTGGTCCGCCAAGTGGGCGAAATCCGCCGCGAGTATCGAGGGTGCAAGTTCGATTAAATGACCGATCAAAGCAAGGGTCCAGGGTCTGTAGGCTGTGGAAATTCTAGCACGCGGGGGCAGCAGCGGAGCAGCCCGCTTGTCGGCGTTCTAGGGTTGGAGCAAAATGTCCAATGAGGTGGCAGCATGGCGCAATCCGTGAAACTAGGGACTGCAAAGAACGGATCATCCCGATTGTGGCTCCCAGCGCTTGCAGCTGTGTTGATTTGCGCGCCCTGCTCGGCCGCACAGTCGACAGGCAGCGATGTGTCCAAGGTACAATTCGCGGAAACGATAGCCAGAATACGAACGGGAGAAACTTCGACAACCAGGACAAACAACGCCGCAAATCTTGCGACCTTCACACGAAGCATCGAGCCCAAGAAGGTGAACGATGCGACTTTGAACGAAATAGTGTCTCTGCTGAACACCGATGATGACGGGGTACGACTCTGGGTAGCAGCGTCATTAGGAAATCTCGGACCTCGCGCGAGAATTGCCGTGCCAACGCTTTTGGATCTGTTGCGCAAGGTAGATTGTCTAGAAGGCGAACTGACATCGGCAGGGGCTATTCGACTTGCGCTAACGCGAATCGGGAAAACTCCGCCCCCGGAGCCCAAGTGCTTTCCTAAGAGAAATGTGAATCCGCTTTATGAAAGCGGCCTGGTCTGTGGGCAGACTACCAACGGCCTCGATTCCCTGAGTCAATTGGCGATTTCACTCAAGGAGAAAACGATTTTGGGCTACGAGGTTTTTTTGGCATGTCCCCGCTTGCCATCGGGGTCCCGATAAAGACACGTTAATCTATCATCGTCAGAATGATTGGCGTAATATCGCACTCACGACCGCAGCCTTAGAACTGCGGCCGATCTAAGCGCCAGATCGAGAGCTTTTCGCTTCCTCCGCGTGCGCCTTGGCCAGCTTCTTCCTAACCTTCTCCACACCCTCGGCCATCGCAAACTTCAATTTCTCGATCCCCTCGCCCGTCACCGCCGAAATCGGATAGAGCTTCAGCTTCTTCTTCGCGGCCCACGCCTTCAACTTCTTCAGCTTCTCCGGATTCGCCACATCAATCTTGGTGGCGGCCATGATCATCGGCTTCTTTTCGAGATCCGCGCCGAAACTCGCCAGCTCACCCAGAATGACGTTCACATCTTTCACGACGTCGTCACGCCCGCTGCCATCCGAGACATCCACCATGTGCACCAGCAACCGCGTCCGCTCGATGTGCCGTAAAAACTGCGTGCCCAGCCCCGATCCCTCGTGTGCGCCTTCGATCAGGCCGGGGATATCGGCCACCACGAAGCTCTCTTCTTTTCCCTTGTCTTTTTTGTTGCCCCCCACCAGCACCACGCCGAGATTCGGCTCGAGCGTTGTAAAGGGATAATCCGCCACCTTCGGCCGCGCCGCTGAAATCACTCGAGATCAGCGTCGACTTGCCCACATTCGGATACCCCACCAGCCCCACATCGGCCAGCAGTTTCAGCTCCAGCCGGAAATTCCGCTCTTCTCCCGGTCGCCCATCTTCATGTTCGCGCGGCGCCTGATGCGTTGAAGTCGCAAACTGCGCATTGCCGCGCCCGCCGCGTCCCGCGCGCGCAATCACCACACGCTCATCCGGACGCGAAAAATCGTAAACCTTCTCGCCCGTGTCTTCGTCGTAAACAATCGTACCCACCGGCACTTTCAGGACGATCCCTTCGCCGTCGCGCCCGGTCTTCTTCGAGCCTTCGCCGTGCCGTCCGCGCTCTGCCTTGTATTCAGGATTGAAGCGGAAATGTACCAGCGTATTGTGGCGCTCGCTCGATTCCATCCAGATGTCGCCGCCGCGCCCGCCATCGCCACCCGAAGGCCCGCCTCGCGGAACAAACTTCTCCCGCCGGAACGCCATGCAGCCGTTGCCGCCGTCCCCAGCCTTCACCCGAATTCTTGCCTCATCAATAAACATGGATATTTTGCACTGCAACGAAAAAGCCTCGACGCGACGCCGAGGCCCTTTACGCTTCTGCCCCTAAAGGGGCTCTTGATTTCGAAAACTACGGCATCGCTAAAGCGATGCCCTGATACGAAGCAGGGCACCGACACATAGGCAAGACGTGCGGCAGCGCGCCAAGGAGTCGCGACCTACTTCGCCGCGACAGCCTCGGGCTCGACCAGCACAAACTTGCCCATCGACCCCTTGTCGACGAACTTGATGCGTCCGCTGATCTTGGCGAAGAGCGTGTCGTCTTTGCCGCGACCGACGTTCAGTCCGGGTTTCACCCGCGTGCCCCGCTGACGGACGATGATCGTTCCGCCCGGCACCAGTTGTCCGCCGAAAGCCTTAAACCCAAGCCGCTGCGCGTTCGAGTCGCGCCCGTTTCGTGAAGTACCCTGTCCTTTTTTATGCGCCATATCAGTTCTCGGTTCTCAGTCGTCAGTTCTCAGTAAATTCAAAACCCAAACCAAATTGTCATCCCGAACGAAGGGAAGGAACTACTTCTTTTTCTTCTTCGCCGCAGCCTTCTTCGGAGCCGCCTTTTTCGCGTGCGCATGCGCCGCCGGCTTCGCAGCCTTCTTGCCCGGACGCTTCGAAGTCTTCACTTCCACGACCTCGGCCGCTTTCTTCACCTTTTTCTTCGGCAGCTCCGGCGCCTTGAACGACTGCCCATCAAAGGCAATCTCGGTGATGCGCACTGCCGAGTAGTTCTGCCGGTGTCCACGCAGCTTCTTGTACTGCTTCTTGCGCTTGTAATGGAAAACCAGGATTTTTGCGCCCCGCCCCTGCTCGACGATTTCGCCGCTCACGGTTGCGCTAGCTCCCGACGTCACAATGGTCCCAGGCTCGGCCGAAACCGCCAGCACTTCGCCAAACTGCACCTTGCCGTCTTTGTCTTCTTGTGTTTCCACCCGGATCACGTCTCCCGGGGAAACCCGATACTGCTTGCCACCAGCGCGGATCACCGCGTACATAGATTCTCCTTAGAAACTCACGTAAGCAACTCACGTAGGACAGCCGCTCTATCGGCCATCCAGCCAGACATAGCCCGGCAAAACCTTTAATGTGCTTGCTGTTTTCCCGCAACGGCTTATGACCGGAAACGCGGCGCGGTCCCAGAAGGGGGACGCAAGTACAGGCAAACTCAATTAGTTTATCGTGCGCTGTGGAAATCGGTCAAACGGAAGATGCGGGGTCAGTTCGTGCTCTGGTCTTTCTTTCGGACATGCAGCAGCTTCTCCACCTCAGCAATCACGTTCCCGGATTCATCCTTGACCTCGACTGTGAACATGCGCTCGATCTTTTTTTCGGAATTCAGCGCCAGCTTGATTTCGCCGATCTGCTCATCTGACAGCCGAAAGCTGGCGAAAACCGTTCCGCGTCCCGGCTTCCTGAAGCGTATGCTGGCCGACTTGTCCCAGACGATGTAATCCTTCCCCAGATTTTCCATCAGCATGAGCATAAAGAACGGGTCCGTCATCGAATACAGCGACCCGCCATAGTGGGTGCCAACGTAATTCCGGTTCCACCATCGCAACTTCATCTCTACATCAACTTCTTTCCAGTCGGATGCCATCCGCCGGACTCGAATCCCCGCACCCAACAGCGGCGGATAGAAATTCACAAACGTTCGTATGTTGCGTTTCATGCTTGTTTTTTGAGCGAGCAGCGAACCGCGCTCCTAAAACCCCTTCGCCGAATCCAGCAGAATCGTCACCGGCCCTTCGTTTACCAACTCCACTTTCATCGACTCCTGAAAGCGCCCCGTTTCGCAGCGCAGGCCAGCGGCCCGGACTCTCTCCACAAAATACTCGTAGAGCTCGCGTGCTTGTTCCGGAGGAGCCGCCGCATCGAACGACGGACGCTTCCCCCGCCGCACGTCTCCATACAAAGTGAACTGTGAAACCACCAGCAGCGCACCACCAACCTCTGCCACCGAGAGATTCATCTTTCCGGCAGCATCCTCAAAAATGCGCAGCCCAATCGTCTTATCGACCAGATAGTCTGCCTCGGACCGCGTATCTCCCGCGCCGACTCCCAGCAGCACCAGCAGTCCGAGGCCGATCCGCCTGTGACTTCGCCCGTCACCTCGCCGATGACCGTAACTTTGGCTGGCTCACCCGCTGCACCACGGCTCTCATCGATCCGGCTCTCCCAGTAACGTCCCCGCCGTCCGGCGATGGCGGTTTTTACTTCTGTAATCTGAAATCTACAATCTGCAATCGCCCTTCTTATCTCCCCGCCCCACCGAGCATCGATTCCTGTCCGGCAAGCGCCTGCCATCGCCCATCCCTGTAGACGAAGACATCCGTGAAGCGGACGCGCGCCACCACCTTGCCGTCGGCGTCGACCAGCGTCGCCAGTCCACGCGTGAATCCGAGGTTGCCCTCGACGTGCCCGCGCAGCTCGGAAAGCTGGTTCGTACCCGGCTTTTTGTTCGGGATATGCTCGAGCGTCTGGCTGCGCGTATGCAGCGACCCGTCCACATCGACGTCTTCGAATTCGTCGGCGAGCAAACACGCTACGGCTTCCACATCTTTGCGATTGAGCGCCGCGGCCCAGGTCTGTTCCGCTTCAACCAGCGCAGCATCAGTCTTCGGCTGGCTCTTTGGACATTCAGCCCCAGCAGCAGACAAAACAAGCATCAACAAAACGACAACCAAGCCAATGATTTTCACGCTCAAATCCTGACACGAGTGCAACCGAACGAGCAAGCTTGCTTCGTTCTTCGATTTCGCGTTGACCCCATCTCGCACTGCTCCTACAATCCGAATGCTCCGCAAGTCATTTCCCTGGAGTTCCACCGATGCGCCGAATGTCGACATACAAATCTGCTCTCCTCTGCATCTTCCTGCCGATTGCGCTGGCTTCCGCCGTCGCGCAATCCGCCCCTCATCACGACGTCGTCATCAAGAACGCCACCGTGATGACCGTCACTCACGGAAACATCACGAACGGTTCCGTCTACATCAAGGATGGCAAGATCGCGGCCATCGGGGCCACTGTCAACGCGCCCGCTGACGCAACAGTCATCGACGCTGGAGGTAAGTACCTCACGCCCGGCATCGTCGATTCGCACTCGCACATCGCGCTCAACGACGACGTCAACGAAGCCACCAGTCCCATCACGCCGCAGATGATGATGAAAGATGCCTTCGACTACCAGGACAAGGCAATCTACCGCGCCCTCGCCGGCGGCGTCACCACTTCGCTCCTGCTCCACGGTTCCGCCAACATGATCGGCGGCCAGGCCGTCGTCATCAAGCACAAGTACGGAGCCTCACGTGACGACTTGCTTTTCCCCAACGCGCCCCGCTCCATCAAGTTCGCCAGCGGAGAAAATCCCAAGCGCGTTTATGGTGGACGCGATCAGCTCCCGTCAACGCGCATGGGCAATTTCGCTGTCCAACGCGAAGCGCTCGTTCAGGCGCAGGAATACATCCGTGAGTGGGACGCCTACAACGACAAGGTCAAACGCGGCGACAAAGACGTCACTCCACCGAAGCGCGATCTGAAGCTCGAAGCCCTCGCCGACATTCTGCGCGGCAAGCTCATGGTTCAAATTCACTGTTATCGCGCCGACGAAATGCTCACAGAAATGGCGATGGCCAAAGAATTTGGCTACAAGATTCGCGCCTTCCACCACGCTCTCGAGGCCTACAAGGTCGCCGATCAGCTCGCCGCCAACGGGGTCGCCATCGCGACATTCTCCGACTGGTGGGGCTTTAAGGAGGAGGCATGGGACGCCATCCCATGGAACGCCACCATGGCCATGCGCAAAGGCGTTCGGGTCGCCATCAAGAGCGACTCCGAAGATTACAACCGCCGCCTGAATCAGGAAGCCGCCAAAACCATGCGCTACGGCGGCGCCACCGAAGAAGAAGCTCTGAAGATGATCACTCTCAACGCCGCCTGGATCGTGGGCGTCGACGATCGCGTCGGCTCGATCGACGTAGGCAAGGATGCCGATCTTGTGATCTGGGACGGCTACCCGCTCTCGACCTCCGGCGTGCCAGAAAAAGTTCTGATCGACGGCGACATCTACTTCGACCGCCAACAGCCTGGCCTGGGCACTACCCACTATAAGGAGGGCGAGTGAAAAACCAGTTCTCAGTTCTCAGCTCTCAGTTCTCAGCAAGCAAGCCCATGTGGAGCGGGCGCCCTCGCCCGCTACCGTTGCTCTTGGTTCTGCTCTTGATCGGGACCTTCACGACGTCGATATTCAGTCAGGACAAGCCAGTCGTCCTAAAAGGAGGCAAGCTCCTAACCATCACCCACGGCACCATCGATAACGGAGTCGTCGTCATGCAAGGCGGCAAAATTACCGCCGTCGGTGCCAACGTGCAAATCCCGGCTGACGCCAAAATCATCGACGCCACTGGCATGACCATCTATCCCGGTCTCATCGATTCCGAAACCCAGCTCGGCCTCACGGAAATCTCCGCCGAGAACATGACCAACGATCTCGTCGAACGTAGCGACGAGATCATGCCCCACATGCACACCGCCGAAGCTTTTCACGCCGAGTCCGCCCTCATCCCGGTCGCCCGCATGAACGGCATCACCAACGCCGTCGTCGCTCCTGAAGGTGCCGACACGCTTCCCGGCCAGGACTCCTTCATCCAACTCGCCGGAGCCAGCGCCACCGAGATGCTCCTGATCCGCGACAACGCCATGCCGCTGAATTTCACCGGAGACGAACGCCGCAACCGCGGCGGCTTCGAAAAACAGAGGTTCCCGGCAACCCGCATGGGCCTGGCCGCGCAGCTCCGCCAGACCTTCCTCGACGCGCAGGACTACAAATCGAAGTGGACAGAATACGAACGCAAGAAAGCCGAATTCGCTCAGAACACCGATAAACCCGCGGAGAAAGCTAAAGGGAAAGCCGGGGACAAAGAGACGAAGAAATCCGAGCCCACGCCTCCCAAGCGCGATCTCAAATTAGAAGCGCTAGTCCCCTATCTCGAAGGCAAGAAGACAATCGTGCTCGCCGCCGAGAGTCCGAGCGATCTTCAGACCGCCGTCAGCCTGGCGAACGAGTTCAAGTTGAAGTTCGTCCTCAACCACATCGCCCACTCGCAGCCCGTTCTCGACTACGTGGCCAGCCTGAAAGTGCCGGTGATCGTCGGCCCCATCTACGAGACTCCCAAAGATGACGAACGCTACGACACCGTCTACAGCCTTCCGGCGCAGCTCTACAAGCGCGGACTGAAGATCGTCTTCGCTTCGTATTCCGCGCACAACGTCCGCAACCTGCCCGACGCCGCCGGATACGCCACCGCCTTCGGTCTCCCCTACGACGAAGCGCTCAAAGCCATCACGCTCAACGCCGCCGAAGTCTGGGGAGTCGCCGATCAACTCGGCTCGCTCGATGTCGGCAAGACCGCCAATGTCGTCATGGCCAACGGCGATCCGCTCGACGTGAAGACCGACGTCAAGCAGGTCTTTATCCAAGGGCAACCGATTCCGATGACCGACCGCCAAGTCCGGTTGCGTGACGAATATTCAAAATAACGACTCCACGTAGAGGCAGGTGACCTCGCCTGCCTCTACAAGCTCGGCTTATCCCCAAAGGTACAACTGAATTTCGCGACTGAATTCGCTCCCTCGTGCCCCTAACGGCCTGCGCATCTCGCCCGCTTCCACTACAATTGGCACGCCAAGGCAACACACCATAGAAGGGTGTTTCAAATCCTACGAAAAATACAACCACTTACTAGGAGAGACTTCATGAAAACGAAACTTACACTGACCGCCATCCTCGCAGCCCTGATGTTCTTCACCGCTTGCGACAATGCCAAGAAAGCCGGCGCTGATGCCGCCATTAAAGGCGCGCAAACCGCCTACTCTGCCATAGCCGACCAAGCCAACCAATACGTGCCCGATCAGGCGAAAGACGTCCAGGCCTCCATCCAGGCCGCCAAAGACGCCTTCGACAAAGGCGACTACTCCGCCGCTTTCGAAGCCGCCAAAGCTCTGCCCGAAAAAGTGAAGGCGCTAGAAGTCGCGGCCAAAGCGAAGAAAGACGAACTGACCGCTAAGTGGAATGACCTGAGCGCCTCCATGCCCGGACTCGTCAGCGCCGTTCAGACCAAAGTTGACGCTCTCACCAAGAGCCACAAGCTTCCCGCAGGCGCCGCCGACAGCCTCGCCTCCGTCAAGCAGACCTGGACAGATGCCTCGGCCTCGTTCACCTCAGGACAAATCGCCGACGCGATGACGAAAGCCTCGGCCGCCAAGGCGAAGCTGACCGAACTGGAAACCACCCTGGGCATGAAGCCCGCCGCTTAATGGCGGGTGTGGCCGCGGGCGCCCTCGCCCGCGAAACGATCGGGGAAAATAAGGGCCGGGGACAACCATCCCGGCCCATTATTCTTGTCTCCGTTTGACCACTCTCCCCGTCGCCAGTTAGGATTCCGGAGTGATCTCGACCCCGTCTCTTGCGCAAGGTCCTTTGCATACTTTCCCAATCCCTTTTAGACTACTGGTTTCGACTTCATTCCATGCGATGAGCAACATGCAGTCGTAAAAGAGTATGCCGGTCCGGATTCCGGACCCGCGATTCCCAGACTTAGAAACGAGGAGAACCATGGCAGCAGTTGATGAAAAAGTGAAACAGATTATTGTTGAGCAGTTGGGGGTAGACGAGGGCGAAGTGACGCCCAGCGCTTCCTTCGTGGACGACCTCGGCGCCGATTCGCTTGACACCGTCGAACTCGTCATGGCTTTCGAAGAAGCCTTCGATATCGAGATTCCCGACGAGGACGCCGAAAAGATTCGCACCGTAAACGACGCGATCGACTACATCGGCAAGCACGCCAAGGCGGGCAAGTAGATTGAGTCGCAGGGTCGTAGTTACCGGCATAGGCCTGATCTGCTCTCTGGGCAACAACACCGACACGGTGTGGCAGGCCTTGATCGCAGGCAAGAGTGGCGTCGACCGCATTACCGGGTTCGACGCCTCCGCTTTTGCCTGTCAGATTGCCGCTGAAGTCCGCAATTTCGACCCTCTGAATTTCATCGAGAAAAAAGAAGTGAAGAAGATGGGCCGCTTCATTCACTTCGCCATCGCCGCCGCCGAAGAAGCGGTGAAGATGTCACAGCTTCAGGTCACGCCCGAAAACGCCGAGATGGTCGGCGTTCACATCGGTTCGGGCATCGGCGGATTCGACGTGATCGAACGCGAACACACCGCGCTCCTCGAAGGCGGCCCGCGTAAGATCTCGCCTTTCTTTATTCCCGCGTCCATCGTCAACCTCGCCGCCGGCCATGTCTCCATGAGAACCGGCGCCAAGGGACCGAATGAAGCGACGGCCACCGCCTGCACCACCAGTGCCCACTCCATCGGCGATTCTTTTCGCATCATCCAGCACGGCGATGCCGACGTAATGATTGCCGGAGGCGCCGAAGCCGCCATCACTCCCATGGGAGTCGGCGGATTTGCCGCCATGCGCGCGCTTTCTACTCGCAACGACGATCCTGCCCGCGCCAGCCGTCCGTGGGATAAAGACCGCGATGGATTCGTCATGGGCGAAGGCGCCGGCATCATGATTCTCGAAGAGCTCGAGCACGCCCGCCGCCGCAATGCGCCCGTCCTCGCGGAAATCGTCGGCTATGGCATGTCCGCCGATGCCTATCACATGACCCAACCCGCTCCCGAGCACGAAGGCGGATTCCGCGTCATGCGCAATGCCCTCCGCGACGCAAAACTCGACGCCAGCGTTGTCGGCTACCTGAACGCCCACGGCACGTCAACGCCCATCGGCGATACGTTAGAAGCCCACGCCATCAGAAATTTATTTGGAAAGAAAGTTCCGGTGAGTTCCACCAAATCCATGACCGGACATCTACTAGGCGGAGCCGGTGGATTAGAAGCGGGCATAACAGTTCTTGCGCTGCGCGATCAGATCCTGCCGCCAACCATCAATCTGGAAAATCAAGACCCCGAAACCGACAACATGGATTTCGTCCCCAACCAGGCCCGCAAAGTGAACTTCGACTACGCCATGTCGAACAGCTTCGGCTTCGGCGGAACCAACGGGGCGCTGCTCTTCCGCCGCTGGAACGAGTAAAAAGAAATTGCAGAGGTCAGAGGTCAGATTGCAGAGGTAAACCCCTAGCTGTCCGGATTGAACTCACAAAGATGCAAACGAGTTCATTGGCTTCTTTGACTAGATCGCACAATTTTTCCGCTGGGAAAATATTCCCTTCTTGAAAGAGTTCGAGCCAGAAAACTGTCTCATCCGCTTCTTCCAAAACGATACCTAGTTTGGCTACGAATTCGGCTCGGGATCTGCCGCGGCATGCGGCTCGGTAGTTGGCGCCGATCGATGTACTGGAGCGAAGAAGCTGTCTACCTAGGATTCGTGCTTCTTCAGTCCGTGGCAGGGAACGATAAAGTCGGAGAATTCGCAATGCAAAGTCCTTAGTGCGAATCTTCAACGCCTCCGAGTCCCGCCTCATGAGGCATTCTATTCACTGAATGAAAATCGAGAAGGTGACGACGCTCACAGCAAAAATGTAAGGTTTTACTTCTGCAATCTAACCTCTGACCTCTGACCTAGTCTTTCTTCATCGCGTCAATCATCGCGTAAAGCTGGCTGGGATCCGTAACCTCGACAAACGGCTTCCCGCCCTTCTTGCTGCTCACTACCCAGATCGTCGGCGTGTGCTCGATGTGGAGACTTGTGCCAACGTCTTTGTCCGCGTGCACCATGGCGGCGAACTTGCCATCCGGATCGACCACGAAGGGCAGCCCGATCTTGTGCTCGGTGGCAAATTTTTCTGCGAACCCGTGCAGCGTAAATGGAGTGATCTCCAGTTGATGCGCAAATACAGCCTCGCGGAACGCGTTCCCAATATCTTTCGAATGCGCGTCGAAGTAGCGCGCCAGCACCGCCGCCTCGAACGACCAGTTATGCATGGGCAGCGGGAAGTCGTGTTGCACCAGCGGAATCTTGTAGGTCTTCGAAGCCTGCACCAGCAGCGGAGCCAATCGCCCGCACTGCGGACACTGCAAATCCTCAAACACCACCAGCGCGACCGGCGCACCCTTCGGTGGACGCAATGCCTCCGGCGCATCCTGCCCAAAAACCGGCAGGGATAAACACGCAAGCATGAAAATTGGCAAAACAACGCGGAGCGGCGACAGTCGGTAAGTGTTCATAGTTTTTAGTTTATTTGGATGCATTTCGAACTGATCAATGTGTCTATATGTTAGCGAATCCAGCCCAATCGCGCACGCCAGACCTATTACCAAGGGCACCATCCACCTCGGCCGCTTTGTGCAGCTGGCCCGTTCCAAGTTTCATTTGACTTCCCCGCGAAACGCGCTCAATATTTCCGGACATACGTGCTCGCGGGGTGCTGAGCACAGACCCGAAATCCCTCCCCTTTTTTAACCCACTTTCTTTGGAGATTATTTATGCCTGCGCTGCATCGTCTCGTGTTTCCCTGCCTTGTGACACTATTGCTGGCACCATTTCTCATCGCTGACACGCAAGTCAACAAAGACACCCAGGCTGACAAAGCCTTTGCCAAATACGGCGCCACTGGAAAAGGCGTCATCGTCGCCATCATGGATCGTGGCATTGACTATACCCATCCCGATTTCCGCAATTCGGACGGCACGACTCGCATAAAGATGATGTGGGATATGTCCGCCCAGAACCTGTGCGATCCCAGCAATCCAGCTCCCGTCGTCTACACCGAAGCCCAGATCAACGCCGCGCTCGCGTCCGGCGGCACACCGCTCGCTGAGCGCGACGCCGTCGGACATGGCACCGTTACCGCCGGCATCGCCACCGGCAACGGCAGCGCCCTGGGCAAGACCAGCCTGCAGTACGCCGGCATCGCTCCACAGGCCGATCTGCTCATCGTGAAAGTCACGTCCGAGGGCGCGCCCGCCCACGGTACTCAGCCCGCCGAGAACCCATTTCAGGGCTGCTTCAATCAGGCCCTCGATCTTGTCACTGCTGAAGCTGCCACACTCGGCGAACCCATCGTCGGCCTGATCAACTCTGGCACCCAGTGGGGACCGATCGACGGCACCGGCGCAGTTAGCCGAGAAATTGACCTCGATTTCGGTCTCAACAATCCCGGCCACATCTACGTCGAGGCCAGCGGAGACGAAGGCGCTTACAACAACCACGCCCGCTCCACCTACAGCCAGACCGCAACCGTTTTCCCCTTCAACATCTCCACGCCAGACACCCTTTATTTTCAGATCTGGTACACGGGATCTCAGCCCGCCAACGTCACCTTGACCACCAGCGACGACGGAGACTCCGTCACCGTCGCGCCCGGCAACAACTGCAACTCCTCCGCCGACGGAACCATTACTCTCTGCACCTATCTTCCCGGCCAGCAGTTTTATCCGTGGCAGTCTACCGGCCCGGATCGCGCAGTCTGGGTCAACGTGTTCGGCCACTCTGGCAACGGCAGCATCACCATCCAGGGCACCCAATCCGGCACCGGAACTGCCGACGTCTACGGCGATTCCGGCGGCATCCTGTCTTACACTGACTTCCTTACCCCCGGGCGCCTCACCGATTATTCGTCCACTTTCTCCGCCCTCGTCGCCGGATGCTACAACGTCCGGACGAGTTGGACCGACATCAACAACCAACCGGAGAGCATCACGAACCAGGGCAAGACGAACGCCCTTTGGACTGGTTCATCCGGCGGCCCTACCCGCGATGGCCGCGTACCTCCGAATGGCGGTGTTGACATCACCACGCCGGGCGGAAACCTCTTTGCCGCCTATGGTCTCAACACTTACTGGGAGACTTTTCAGTTCAATCTGATCAAAGGCGGCCAGGGCTACTACGGTCGTCAAAGCGCCACCAGCGGAGCTTCTCCCATCCTCTTGGGTGCCGTCGCGCTCATGCTGCAAGTGGACCCGAAGCTGACTGCCACCGAGGCGCGCCAGATTATCCATAACACGGCCGTCAGCGACAAATTCACCGGCGCCACTCCGAATCAGCTCTGGGGTCTGGGCAAGATCAATATCCTCGGAACACTCAACGCTGCGGCGGCCTTGCTTAACACCGCTCCCAGCCTTAATACGACTGCTCTTAACTTCGGCACGCAAAAGATCAAGACTGAAAGCGCACCGCAGAACATCGTGTTTTCCAATGGAGGCACCGACCCGCTCGGCATCGGCGGCGTTTCCCTGACCGGTACCTCTTACCTCATCACCAAAAACACCTGCGGAAGCACCGTAGCTCCGGGCGGAAACTGCACAATCTCAGTCGCCTTCAAACCTAAAAAGACCGGCACACAAACCGGTTCCGTAACCATCAAGGCATTCAACCCCGGCGGTCCATACACCGTATCGCTGACCGGCGTCGGCGACTAGTTCGGAAATTAGAGTTCCTCGGCCCCGCGCAGGTTTTCCATACTGGCGGGGCTTCCTCATCGCACCCGTCGCGTCCGCACCAGACAGTTGTTTACTGTTTTGTTTGTTTCTTGCTCCCTTTCGACGAGGTTCTGCAATAATCACCCAGCAGAGAACACTCCCATGAGACAGCTACGACTGTTTTTCTTGCTATCTGTTTTCGTAATCAGACTCGCATCCGCCCAAACTAATCCGAGCAATTCCCCAACTGCAGAAACTGTCACTCCGGCCCCGGCCAGCACCATCACCGAATACTCGCCTCCACCCGCCGAGTACACCCGCGCCAAGGAGTATTCGCACGCTCACTATCACCACTTTTTCTTCGATACCTTTTACGGATTCCTCATCTTGCTCGTGATCCTGAAATGGCGCGTCGCTCCCGCATTTCGCAACCTGGCCGAGCGCGCCTCCAAGCGTCGCAGCGTTCAGCTCCTCATCTTCTCGCCGCTGATTTTGCTGGCCATCGCCATCCCCGGCATCGCCACCGACATCAGCGACGAACACCTTCAGCGGGCCTTCGGCCTCTCCGTGCAAGCCTGGGGACCATGGCTCCGCGACTGGGTCGTCAACCAGGCCATCATGCTCATCATGGGAACGATTCTTATCGCGATTCTTTACGCCGTGATTCGCCGCAGTCCCACTCGCTGGTGGTTCTACTTCTGGCTCGCGTCCATTCCCATTCTTGTTTTGATGTTGTTTGCGCAGCCTCTCGTAATAGATCCGCTGTTCTATACCTTCAAGCCGCTGGAGGGCGCGCAGCCCGTCTTGCTTTCCGAGATGCAGAAAGTCGTTCACCGCGGCGGCATCGAAATTCCCGCCGAACGCATGTACGTGATGAACGCCAGCTCCAAAACCACCGGCCTCAACGCGTACGTCACCGGCTTCGGCGCTTCCAAGCGTGTTGTCGTCTGGGACAACACCATCGCTAAAGCTACCATCCCCGAAACGCTCTTCGTTTTCGGGCACGAGATGGGGCACTACGTTCTGCTGCATATTCCAAAAGAACTGGCGATCATGGCCGCGATTCTGCTCTTCCTTTTTTATTTGTGCTACCGCCTATCGAACGGCATGCTCGCCCGCTGGGGAGCGGGCTGGGGCATTCGCGACCTGCAGGACTTCGCGTCTCTCCCCGCGTTAGTGCTCGTGATTACGGCGCTGGCGTTTCTTGCGACTCCGGCTTTCAACGCCGTGAGCCGCCATTTCGAACATGAAGCGGATCGTTACGGACTCGAAGTCATTCACGGAATCGTTCCGGACCCGAACCAGGTCGCCGCGCATTACTTCGAGAAAAGTGGAGAGATGAACCTGGCCGATCCCGACCCCAGCACCTGGGACAAAATCTGGTTCTTCGATCACCCGACGCGCCCCGAGCGCGTCCATTTCGTAGCCACCTACAACCCATGGCAAGAAGGCGAATCGCCGGTGTACGTGAAGTAAGAATGCTCACGTAAAGAGAGAGCTACTCCGAAGCAGGTTCTGAGCAGGGAACCGCGAAGCGGCGAAAGAATGCAGCCCACGCCGCAAGGCGTGGGTAAAAAATGGAAGATGCACAAGCCCCAAAGGGGCTGAAGAACGCTAAGACAGACTCCGACGGAGTCGCCTACTTCACCTCGCCGCTGCCTGGTTCGAGGTTGTAGAAATAGTAAAACCGCAGCCCCAGCACCTTCCCCGGAAACTCCTTCGGCAGCGGCGGAAACGGCGTCGACGCCGTGATGCTTCCGTACGCTGCCCGGTCAAGCCCCACGTCATCGGACGAAGCGTCATACTTCAAGCCTTGCACTGAGCCGTCCTTCATGATCATGAATTCCAGAGCCAGCTTGCCCTGCTTCCGGATCGGCGGATACACCGACGGCGGCATCAGCGTATACCAGTTCTCGCGCACGATTTGCGTGATCCGCGTGAGATAGGGGCCAAAATCGACACCCATCGTGTCGGTCAGAATCTCCGCCTGGTCCAGCGTCTTCGCTCCGTTGCGGCCCTGACTCAATCCATAATCACCGGAGCTTCCCGAACCGTAGCGCCCCCGATTCGCCGCCGCCGCTCGTGCCGCTTGTTCAATGGCCGATCCGGCCGTTTGTGAGGTATTGAAATTCACTGGCGGCCTGGCCTGCGGCGGAGTTTGCAGCTGCGAGGTCTGATTATTCTGTGGCTGAGCAAATCCCTGCTGCTGATTCTCCTGCGGCGCAGGCGGTTGCTGGTTCTGCGCCATCTGTTGCGGCTGGCCCTGCGCGGGCGGCGCCTGCACCTGCGCTCCGGGAGGTCCCGGACGCCGGCTCTCCGCCAGTTTCTTCAAATCTTCGCGGCTGATCTGCGGCGCCTTGCTCGTCGCAATCCGGTCCTTATCTGAAATCACCTTCGCATCCGGACGCCGCGTCAGCTTCTGTGCATCCGGCGGCAACTCCAGAAACGTCGCGTCTTTCGACTGGTTCGCGGTAGTCATTGCCAGATTCAAAGTGCGATGCGGCAACAACCCCATCAATTTCTCGCTGTTCCACAGCAGAATGATCACCAGCAAGTGCAGTATGACCGATAGCCAAAGCGCTTCCCGCTTCCGCGCCCGCGAAAGATCATCCTGCAACTGAATCAGAAGATGAGGAACGTCGTCTGGATTGAACCCACGGTATGCCGTCTCCCAATGTTGCGCTTCAAATAAATCGCGCTGCTCCGCTTGATCGGTCGGAGGAGTGAGAGGGTCCCGAGACGGTATTTGGGTGACTGGCATCAGGCAGAGACTATAGAGCTTAGAGCCACGGCCAGCCCCTCGAGTTGCGTAAATCTAGAAGTAAAGTTGCTTCGTAAAGTTACGTAAACGATGGAGTTGCGACCGTTTTACCTATTGTCGCATTTTTTTTGTTCGGCGCGTGAGTACCGGAGTAATCTGCCCTCAAGCGGCTCGGGGCTGGATCACCAATTTCTGAGCGCGTGCATCACAACATCTTGTTGTCCGGATCAAATCCCGCAGTTTCGTTCCAATCATAAAATTGTTCGGAGTTCAGGTTTATGTTCCAACAGGGAACTCGTGGTCGATGCGTATTCGTGGATATTCTCGCAATCGCCCTACTCACTGCTCTGCTCGGCAGCCCCAGCGCCGTGTTGGCGCAACGCCATGGCGGCGGTGGTGGTGGCGCGGGCGCTGGCACGGGAGGAGGCACTGGCGGGAGGCCCACCATCTGTGTCCACGACTGTGGCAACAACCGCGAGGGCATGAGCTCCGAGGATTCCCTCAAGAACTTTCGCCGCGTCATCGCGTTGCAGGCCACTGCCGAGCAGCGTGCAGCATTTGCCAAAATCTCGAAATACACCCAGACTGCCAGCGATCAGCTGAAGACCCTCACCGAGTTTTCGCAGAAAGCGCCGACTTCTTCGACCGCGGCCGCAGGTGCTGCGCCCAACCTCACCTTGGCGGAGCGCGGAGCCGCGCTTGACGAAGCCATCGCCCAGGCTCGCGCCGGAAACCAGAATTTTCTTGGCTCGATGTCCGATGCCCAGAAATCCGGATTGAAGGAAATCACCACCAGAATCGCCAAAGCAGACACAGAACTCGACAAGCAACTGAAAGCGCTCGACCAGACCGTGCAGACCGCCAAGCCCGACCATGCGCAAGTCGCGACGTCCACCGCCAGTCTCGACAAAGAACTTGCCAGTTTCCAAACCGAACAACTCGCGCTTGGAAAAGAAATGGGCATTCTCCTCGACGGTTCAAGTCAGGGTCTCGCCTTCAATCTTCCGACGGTGACGAATTCGCTCAACGTTGCCAGCGAGACCGTCTCGATTCCTACATCGGGCGTCGTGTCGCGCACTTCCATCGAAGACGGACACACTCTTTTCAGCCTGCAACTCGTCTCCGATCTCTCGGACTTGCAGCAGAACATCACCGGCCTGCTTCGCTCTTCACTCACGCGCCAGCCTCGCTGCGGGGAGCGCATTGAGATTCAGCAGGCCAGACTGACGCCTATGGTTCCCGCCAGCCTCGTGGTCGTGAATTTGAGCTACGAACGCTGGGTGTGTCAGTCGTCGGGAAGCCGCAGCCTGACCGCCGCAAACCTGGGCGGCGCCGTCGAAGTCGCTTCTGGCGAAGCCGAAATCGAGATCAAGCTCACCCCGTCGATTGAGGCCAACGCCGCAACGCCCGCCGCTGCGACCAACGCCGGCCTGCATCTAGTCTCTGAAATTCGCCGCGTGCAGGCTGAGGGATTCCTTCGCAGCTCGCTTCAATCCGGAGACCTGGGTGAAACGCTACGCGACCAGATTGCAGTATCCGTCGCTTCCGCACTGCAGAAGACCATCGACCTTCAGTCCACTCTGCCGGCCGTGGCGCAGCAATCCGCGACACTTCAGAAAATCCAATTTCAGGATGCCGGCGCGGATCAGCTAACGATCGTGCTCGACGGTCAACTGCAGTTCTCAGACGAGCAGACACAGCAATTTGCTTCCCAACTGAAGGAACGTGTCTCGGCGGAAAAGGTACCGGCGCCTTAGTCCGACTTCAAGTCCAGCTCAGCGACCACTTACTCCGATTCGCCCGGCGTGCCGTTCAATTTCCGCGAGGATCGCCAAGCCCAGATCCAGCGCTCGACGCCCATCTTCCAACGAGACCACCGGACGCGTCCGATGCCGCACAGATTGTAAGAATGCCTTGATCTCGGCTAGCAGCGGCTCTTCCGCCGTAATCTCCGGCTTCGACATCGCGATCTGTGGATTCACCGTGGGCTGGGATTGCGTATTCTTCCCGTCAACCGAAAACACCAGCACATCCTGCCGTCCATAATCGACCGAAATATATTGTCCGGCCTGAAAGAACCGCAGTTTCCGCACACGCTCGGTTGAAACCCGGCTGGCCGTGAAATTCGCCACGCATCCCGATTCAAACTCGATGCGCACATTCGCAATATCCACTTTGCCGGAAAGAACCGGCAGCCCCACCGCGCGAATCTCCTTCACTCCCGACCGCACGAAGGTCAGCACGATGTCGAGGTCGTGGATCATCAAATCGAGCACCACATCAACATCCAACGCCCGCGGCGAAAACACGCTCAGCCGGTGCACCTCAAAAAACATCGGATGATTAATCAGCGGCAGCGTCGCCCGCACCGCGGGATTGAATCTCTCCAGGTGCCCAACCTGCGTCACCCGCTTGTGCTCCGATGCCAGCCGCAGCATTTCGTCAGCATCTTCCAGAGTAGCGGCCATCGGCTTTTCGATCAGCACATCCACTCCGGCTTCCATCAGAGAACGCGCCACTTCTAGATGCCGAACCGTGGGCACCGCCACCGACGCTGCCTGCACTTCGCTGTGCGTCGTCAGCATTTGCTCGACCGACCCAAACGACTTGCAGTCGAACTCGCGCGCCACTGCATCCGCCCGCGCTGTATCCGGATCGACCACGCCCACCAGCCGAACCGCACCTGCCAACTGAAGCTGCCGGTAGACACGCGCATGGTTGCGCCCGAAAGCGCCCACGCCAACCACTGCAACATTGATAGGAGATTCTTGGCTCAGATGATTGCTCCGGAACTGCGTTCTCGAAGAAACATTGTCGCAGTTCCGGAGCAGGAAGGGAAAGTCTCTAGATCAGCTCGCGATTTTCACAAACTGTCTTCCGTAAGATAGTGTTTTCGGAAGTTTTTAGGGTAGCGCAGCACTGGCCACCGAGGTCAGACAACTGCGTTACAGCCCAGAAGCTCGCAGCCTTCGACTATGAATGACAAACCCGACCCAGAATCCAGCCGCCGCAATCAGTGATGCCTCCGCCGCGCTGGGAACATCGCGGAGCAACATCCACTGCAGGTGCCCACCCGAAAAAACAAAGGACAACGGAAACACGGTAAAGGCAATCGCCAGCCCAAGATTCCAGCTGCGATGCGCCATCGTGCTGCGCGTGCGTTCCAGAGTTTGTACATCGTGATCTTTCGACAGTGCCATGGTCGTTCCTCCTGTGAGTATTTGCTTTAAAGAATCAGATTTCAGCCGCTCCACTTCGGCGGCCAGCGTTGCATCGCGCGACAGAAAGTCTTCCACCAGCGCGCGTGTTTCCGGACATACCTCTTCCGCCAAGTACAGTGGAAGCAGATCCTGAATAACGTTCCGAGTAATCTCCACCTTCACCTCCGGTCGTTACGCATCTCTTCGAGTTTGAGCCGCGCACGATGAATCTTCGTTTTCACTGCGCCCAGCGACAATCCGAGCGTTTCTGCAATCTGTTCGTACGACATTTCCTCCGCCGCCGACATCAGCAATGCCGTTCGGTCCACTTCCGGCAGTTGCTGCAAGTCCCGCATCACCTGCATGAGTTCTCCGCGCTGCTCGGCCGAGTCATGAGGCGCCTGCCGTGCATCGGCAAAGTCCGTGTCCAGCGGTGAGTGACGTCCGCTTCGCCGCAAACCCTGCAAAAAACAATTCCGCGCAATCACCAGCAAGTACGCCTTCACCGTCGCCTGCCGGATCCCTCCGGGCGCATTCCAGGCACGCACAAACGTCTCCGAAGCAATATCCTCGGCGTCCGCCCGGTTTCCGCTCAGAAAGTAAGCGAAGCGGAAAACGTCCTGCGCGTATTTCTGGTACAGCGCCTCAAACTCGGTCATGCAGCGTCCACAGAGAATATCCCCGAAGGCAGGAAGAGTTTCAGGGGAGTATTTAAGGAGGGCCAGAACCGTTGTATCGGTGTTCGATGACGGGCGGGATGCCCGGTCCGAAGGTCCCGTTTGTTGCGACGTTACGAGGCGTTGCGATGTTGCGGTGAAACTCTCACATCTTCTTCAACAGCGCAATCTGTCCCGCATGATAGAGCTCGTGCTGCACCACACCATGGAGCATGTAATAGAACGTGTAGTGCGCGCCTTCTTTCCCCGGAACGATGTCGCCGAGCCGCGAATCTGTCAAACAAGAAACCGCCGCCCTCAGTTCCTCATGAACGTGCCGTAGATGCTCCACTGTCTTGTGCCACGCCGCTTCGCTGGTATCTGTCACGGACGGAAAATTCTCCGCGTCCGACAGCGTCACCGCAGCCCCGCCCATCCGCCGCAATACGGCTCCGTCCCAAGCCGCCACGTGCAATACCAGCTCCCAGATCGAATGTGCCGACGGAATCGGGCGATTCACCGCCTGCGCCGCCGTCACGCCTTTCAGAATTTCCAACAGAGAATCGCCATGCCACGCGTCCCCGTCAAACGCCCGCCGAAGCTGATCAGCAATATGAAGTGCTTCCGACATAATTAACCTGCCAAATTAATTATTCCGCGCAGACCGCAATCCCCGCCGCGTCCGCCCCGTGCGTGACCGCCTCGCCATCGAGTAGCAGGCATCGCCCCGCATCCAGCGCCAGGCAACTCGCCCCGGCCCGCACCATCGTCTCGATCGTCTTCACCCCAATCACAGGAACATCAAACCGCATATCCTGCTTCGGCTTCGCGATCTTAACCACCGTCAGCGCCCGGCTCAACGTCGAAGCCTCGCCATCTGATTCCAGGGACCTCATGATCTGCCCCGCGCGCTCGATCGTGGCGTCGGTTCCTTCCATCGCTTCGACCGCGACGCACGCTGCTTCTGCGATTACCACCGTCTGCCCAATATCGAATTGCGCGAGGCCGCGCGCGACGGCGCGACCGTACTCGATATTCTTCCGCTCCTGCTCCGTCGGAGCCCGCTTCGTCAGCACTCCAGATTTCGCTAGCAGAGGCTCCAGCAGCGCCGTCGAATTCTCCAGCATGATGCCTTCATCCGCCAGCACTTTCGCGACCGCGCCCAGCAGAGAATCTGTATTTCGACTTCCAAGAGAGAGCAGCAACTTTGCCAGTCGCCAATCCGGACGAATCGCGGAAAAAATCTGCTTGTGCTTCACCTGCCCAGCCATCACCGCGCGAGTCACGCCCGTAGCTTTGAAAGTATCAATGAGTTTGGACAGTTCGCCGAGAGAGAGCCAGTGAACGGAAGCTGCGCCTTTCGATTCAATCTCGGGAGAGGCTTCTTCTTTGATCGCAACAACGACAACCTCGTATCCCTGCGCCCGCGCCGCATTGAGCACCAGAAATGGAAACGTACCATTCCCCGCGATGAGACCGAGTTTCATAGTCAGTGGCCAGTGGTCAGTGGTCAGTGGTCGGCGACTCGAACCGGCCACTGCATCATCGACATGATTTTTCCAAGGATCTCATCAATCCATTCAGGATGCGACCCAATTCAGCCGCTTGCTCGATGAGCATCTCGGTTGTCTTGTGATCCAAATACTCTAACCGTTCCGATAAAAGAACTTGTGTTTCCGTTTCCAGCAGAGAGCCCCGAGCATGTCCCAAGAATTGCCGGAACTCACCTGTTGTTTGCCGTCCTTGCCCTTCAGCGATGTTGCTGGGGATGGAAACCGCCGCACGCCGAAGCTGACTCGTTACACCGTAAGTTTCTTCCTTCGGGAATTTCTGCGTTACCTTGTGACCGCTGTGACGAAGTCCATCGCCTTCTGCCATGCGATGAGCTGCCGATAAGACTGAACAGGCATAAGAAGACCACATCAGGTTTTACTGGCCACCGACCACTGACCACCGACCACTTTACTTAATCACTCCACGTTCGGAAGCTTCGATAAATTGAATCAGCATCTCCACATCATCGCCCACATCCGTTTCCGCTTTCAGTTTCTCCAGTGCCTGCGACGTATTCAGCTTCGACGCCAGCAGCACCTTATACGCATGATGCATTTCTTGATCCGCTCCTTCGAGAATCCACGCCGCTCCAGTCCGATCGCATTCAGCCCGTAGGCTTGCGTCCCGCGTTCGGCAGAAGTCTTCGAAAACGGCAGCACATCGCGGGTGATCGTGCTTCCCCCGCCAATAAATGGAGTGCGCTCCAATCCGCACAAAATGGTGTACTGGACAAAGCGCCCCGACAGTTCGCCCAGTCTCCCACGCTCACGTGTCCGCCGAGCGTAGCCGCATTGGCCATGATGATGTGGCTCCCAATCTGGCAATCGTGCGCAATGTGCGTGTAGGCCATGATCAGGTTGTAGTCGCCGATGCGCGTGCATCCGCCACCCTTCATCGTGCCGCGGTTGATGGTGACAAACTCGCGGATGACGTTGTGATCGCCAATCTCGAGCCGCGTCGGCTCCCCCGCATAACTGATGTCCTGCGGAGCCCCACCCACTGCCGCAAAAGGAAAGATGCGATTATGCGCGCCAATCTTCGTCGGTCCATCGACGGACACGTGCGCATCCAACTGGCAGCCTTCGCCAATTTCCACGTCCGCCGCAATCACACAATAAGGACCAATCTTGCAGGAGGGATGTACTTTGCTTTTTGGATCGATTACCGCCGTGGGATGGATGGCCATGGAAAACTGATCGAACGATTCACTTCTGCAATCTTACTTCTGCAATCTGCAATCGGGTCTTCACCTCTGCAATCTAACCTCTGACCTATTCTTCTGCCTCCGCACTTCCCGCGCCCATCGCTCGCGGGACCAGCCGGCAAGTCACCGTAGCTTCGGCCGCGACCTTTCCATCGACGTACGCTTTCCCTTCAAGCCGCGCCGCCGTCACCCGCCAGGCCTTCACCACCACTTCAATCCGCAGCTGATCCCCCGGAACCACCGGACGCCGGAAGCGCGCCTTCTCAATCCCTGTGAACACCATCAGCATCTCGTCGCGGTTCGGAACCTCCGTCAGCAGCAGCAACCCGCCCGCCTGTGCGATCGCTTCCACGATCAGCACCCCCGGCATGATCGGCTTGTCCGGAAAATGTCCCTGGAAAAAAGGTTCGGTGATGGTCACGTTCTTCAACGCGACAATGCTCTTCATCCGCTCGAGCTCGACCACCCGGTCAATCAAAAGAAACGGATAGCGATGCGGCAGAATCTTGAGAATGTCGCCAATTTCCATGCCAGTTTTCACCGGCTCTGGTTCGTAAGGAGTATTGTTTGTCGTGTCTGTCATGCGCTTGGGTTCAAGCCGAAGATTATACTGTAGCGCACAAGGGCAGGTCAGAGGTAAGAGGTCAGATTGCAGAGGTAAAAACCACCAGAGTCGCCACAATGGGCTTTACTTCTGCAATCTGACCTCTGCAATCTGACTTCTAACCTCAGCCTCCGGAAAGAGCCATCCATGAAGAGAGTCTTTATCTCTATTCTCCCCTTCCTTCTCGCCGCCACGCTTTGGTCGCAGCAGCCAGCCGTGCCGCCCTCCGCCGCCCCCGCTCTCCCCGCCGACATCCCGGCCAGCGCTGAACGCTACTCCTTATTAATGATGGGCAATCTTGCCGGCCAGCAAGCGGTCTGGACCGCCTCCGACGGCACGCTCCACATCTTCTTCCAATTCAACGATCGCGGACGCGGCCCCAAAACCACCAGCATCCTCAAACTCGACGGCGCCGGCATCCCCGTCTCCGAGGTCATCACCGGCAACGACTATCTGAAATCTCCGGTCAACGAAACCTACTCGCTGGAAGCCGGAACCGCGCACTGGAAGAACACCGCCGAGCAGGGAAAGAAGAAAATCTCCGCTCCCGCCTTCTACTCTTCAATCAACGGCGGACCCTCCGAGATCGCTCTGCTCGCGCACGCTGCTCTAAAGAATGGAGGCAAAATCGCGCTCCTCCCCGAAGGCGAAGCCCGCGTTGAGCGCCTCACCGAGCTCGAGGTTGAAGCTGGCGAAAAGATCAAGCACGTCGCCCTCTACGCCATCACAGGACTCGATTTCTCCCCAACCTACGTCTGGCTCGCCGACCTCGGCTGTGAGAAATGCAGGGTCCTCCGGAAAGACGACAAGTTCTTCGCCACCGTCGATGAATGGGGCACCATCGTTCCCGAAGGATGGGAATCCGCCGCTGCGCCACTGCTCGCCGCACAAAACAAAGTCAAAGAGTCCCGCTCCGCCGATCTAGCAGGCAAACTCGCGCATCACCCGTCCAACGGAATACTGTTTAAGCACACCAACGTCTTCGACACACAGTCCGGGAAAATCGTTCCTGACCAGGACGTCCTCATCATCGGCAACCGAATTCTTAGCGTGGGTCCGCCGGAGAAGTGGTCCGAGCACGTCCCCTCGGCATCGGATCCCCAAGTCATCGACGCCAGCGGCAAAACCCTCCTCCCCGGCCTCTGGGACATGCACGCCCACGTCACCGATAACGACGGCCTCCTCAACCTCGCCGCCGGGGTCACCACCGTCCGCGACCTCGCCAACGACACCGACTCGCTGCTCGCCCGCCGCCAGCGCATCATCGACGGAAAAGAAATCGGCACCCGCATCGTTCTCGCCGGAATCATCGACGGCAACGACGCCTTCCATGGACCGACGAAAGTCCTCGTCTCCACCGAAGCTGAAGCCCGCGCCGCCGTCGACAACTACAAGAAACTCGGCTACGTTCAAATCAAGATCTACAGCTCCGTTCCACCCGCGCTCGTGCCCGCGATCATCGACGAAGCCCACAAAAACGGACTCCGCGTCAGCGGACACATTCCCGCCGGGATGACCGCCTCGCAATGCGTCGAACTCGGCTACGACGAAATTCAGCACATCAATTTTCTAGTCCTCAATTTCTTTCCCGAAATCAAAGACACCAACACCATCACCCGTCTCACCAAGCCCGGAGAAGTCGCCGCCGGCCTCGACCTCGACTCGCCGCAGGTCCAGTCCTTTATTAAGTTGTTACAGGATCACCACACCAAGCTCGACCTCACGCTCAGCGTCTTCGAAGATCAATACATGGCCCGCATCGGTGAGATTTCGCCTGGATTTCTTCCCGTCGCCAATCGTCTTCCCGCGCAAGTTCGCCGCGGCCTCCTCAACGCCGGAATGACTCCGCCCGCGGGCCTTCCCGAAGACATCTACAAGAAATCCTTCGCCAAGATGCTCGAGTTCACCGGACTTCTCTACCGCTCCGGATTGCAGATCGAAGACGGCACCGACAGCATGGCCGGATTCGCCCTTCACCGCGAACTTGAACTCGACGTCAAAGCCGGAATCCCCGCCGCCCAAGTCCTGCAGAACGCCACGCTCAACGCCGCCAAAATTATGAGCATGGACCAAGACCTCGGCTCCATCGCTCCCGGAAAACTCGCCGACATGGTCTTAGTCGACGGCGATCCCACCAAAAACATCAGCGACATCCGCAAAACCGTGCTCACCGTAAAAGACGGAGTCATCTACAAGCCAGCCGAACTCTACACCGAACTAGGAGTCAAGCCGTAGACGTGTGGTGCCCCACCCTCACGTCGCGTCTTTTGCGACGTTAGGGTGGGATTCCACCCGCCCACCCCTCTTAGGATTTCCTAGATCCCGAAACGTCCCTCAAGGCCCGGCTCGCCTCAACTTAGAAACAAGAAAACCCGTCTTCGTGTGCAAATCCTGGGCGTGCAAACCTCGAGTGTGCAAATTCAGGACAGGTAACGGGAAGTCCCAGAAAGCTACGATGCCCTTCGTAACATACCAATGTGATGCAGGGCCTATCGTCAATTCGCCAATTTGTCGATCATCATCCCAGGGACCTGATAGCGACTCCCAAAGTTCCGGAGCAGACTTATGAGCACGCCTGACTTCTTACCTTCCGTTTCCGCTACGGTTGACCATGACCGTCGCCACTTTCCGCGCTACAGCGTCAATGTCCAGATCGAACTCCATCCCGAAGACACCGATATTCCCCTGCGCCTGGAAACTACCGACCTCAGCCGGGGCGGTTGCTACGTCCAGCTGATGATGCCTCTTCCCATCGGCCTCCGCCTGAACGCCACGCTCTGGTTGAATGACGTCCCCATCCTAATCCGCGGATGCGTCGTCACCCGCCATCCTCAATTCGGCAACGGCATCATGTTCATGGAATTCAAAGAAGGAGACGAAAAAGTACTCCAGCGCTACCTGGAAAAAATCGTCGCCTGACAATGGAAGATTAGCGGGTCGGAATTATCTTGGAGTGACGATTTTCCGGCTGCCATCCGCACCTTGGCCGTGTGCTCGCGCGCCCGCGGGGCGTAGAATGCCGTCTTTGAGATTTCTACTGCGATTACTCATGAAATATTCCGTTCGCTCCGGAGTGTGGGTCTGTCTGATTTGCAGTGCTGTTGTAGTCGCTCAAAACGGGCGCCCATCAGCGATGCAGAACGAGCCTCCGTCTTCCAGCTCTAATGACAAACCGCCGGGTCAGCCGAAGCCGGAGAGCAACGATAGCCTCATCGACATACTTACCGATACAAAGGGTGTGGATGTGCACCCTTATCTCGATGGAGTGCTACCTAAGATTAAGGCCAACTGGCACAGTCATTGTCCCGCGTCGGTATACCCACCGATCAAGAAGAAAGGAAATGTCTTGATCGGGTTTCGCTTGATGAAAGACGGCAAGATCAACAACGTGAAATTCCGCAAAGGTTCGGGAGATGTCGCCCTCGACCGAGCAGCATACGCCGGCATTGTCGATTCGAGTCCACTCCCGCCCCTGCCGAGCGGATTCGCATGCCAGTACGTTGAACTCCAGTTCCACTTCTACTACAACCCCGATAAGGGAGATGTTGTCGAGGAAAATGTCGCGCCCACTTTGCCATGTGTTACGACAACAATTCGCCCGACCTCTTAAGCGAAAAAATCAGGCCATTACAGCAAAATCCATTCGGCCTCATCACCCCACTCTACTCTTCCCCATCCGCACAATCGGCAACGTCAGCCCATCTCCGAGCGGAACCTCAACACTCTCCATCTCCACATAACCCTTCGCGCGATAAAACGGGATTCCCGTCAGCGTCGCTCCCATCTCCAGCCGCCTAAATCCCGCGGCCCACGCCGCTTCTTCGCACGCCTCCAAAATCATCCCGCCGATGCCGCGCCGCGCCCACGCCGGATGCACAAAGAACGCCCGAATCTTCGCCGCATCCGTCGCTGGATCGAGCAGCGAATCCTCCCGTCCCGCAAACTGATCGCCGCCATACAAAGTCCGCCGCTTGCTCCAACCTCCGCAGCCCACCAGCAAAGCCGCCCCCGAAGTCTCCGTCTCTTCCGCAGCAAAGTAAGTCCCATCCGTAATCAGTTGCGTGTCGACGCCATACACGGTGCGCAGCGCCTGCTCCAGCTGCACTGGAGAATAATCTCTGGCCTGCAAACCCAGCACCGAAACACGAATCAATTCCCGAAGCACGGGAATGTCGCGATCCAGCGCTAACCGAATCTGTAGGTTCATCACGATTGGAATTTTACTGACCGCAGGGCGCCCCACCCTCACGCCGCGCCTTTTGCGACGTTAGGGTGGGATTCCATAATTTCATCCCGCTAGGGATTTTTGTGGCTGACGCCTGATGGCTGATGGCTGGCGCGACACTCCGCGCACGGACAAACTTCCCGCAAATAGAACCACGAATAAATTCCCAGATCGTGATTATCGTTCCACGAAAACTTGATCGCATACTTCCCGACCGCTTCCGCCGACACTGCCTTCGTCGCTGCCTTGAACATCGGCAAAGCTCCGGGCGCAAGCTTCGCCGGCTCTCCCGCTTTGCGCTTTGCCTTCGTCCGCTCATCTTCGCAAAGCGCACACGGACAAGCGTCCCGCAAAAATGCAAACGTGTAGACAGACCGGTGTCCGTCCTTCCACTCGATCTCCATACCCGTGCCGGTCGTCAAATTGATCTTGACCGACTTCGGATCATTCGCCACACGAGGGCTCATATCAGGCAGCGCCATAAATTTCAGTATCGCACGCGCCACTCGCACGTACCAGTAACCGGAATACTGCAAGTGACGCTGTTTGAGACTCTGCAACACAACCTGAGCCACTTGGATTTCGGCGCGTGTTACCCGATGTCATGAAGATCGCGGACGAGGTCGACGCACAGTTAACGCAATCGATGCCAGCTTCACAGAAGCCAGGAACCACCGGGCAGTGGCCTAGCTTCGAGCGATGTCCACGCTTCCACTCGATCTACATACCCCGTGACAGAAGCCGTCGCAGACGTTACACCACTGTTTGCAGCGGTTCGTCGCTGTCTGCTTTTTCCCCCATCGCCGTTTTTGGAGCGGGAAAGACAACGCGGATTCGGGTTCCCGTGTCGTCGGACTTGATGTTCATTGTCCCCGCGAATTGCAGAACCCGCTCTCGCATGCCTCGGATCCCGACCCCTGAGCCTCGCCACTGAATTTCTGACAATCGGTCGGATGACATGCCCCTGCCTTGATCCCGAACCTCCAGGACGAGCGCTCCACCCTCGCGGGCGACGCGGATGCCGGCCGTCTTACTTCCCGAATGACGATGGATGTTGGTGAGGCACTCCTGGACAATGCGGAACAACGACAACTCGTAGTCGCGATCCAGTCGCTCGATCGTGTCGGGGAGGTCGAGCGATACCTGAATCCCGCTCCGTTCGGCAAACCCCTTTACATAATTCGTAAGTGCGGACGCCAGGCCAACTTCGTCCAGAAGCGGCGGATGCAGAAGATGAGACATGGTGCGAATGTCTTTGTTCATCTGTGCGACCAGCGACTCGATGTTGCCAAGCGATGACGCGGCACATGGATTCACCCCGTCGCGCTCTCTGGATAAATTGAAGATCTCCATGCTAAGCGCGGCAAGAAGCTGTCCGACGCCGTCGTGGAGCTCCCTCGCGATTCGTCGCCTCTCCTCGTCTTGCGTTTGCAGAAGCCGGGCAGACAGTTCCCGGAGCTCCTCGCTCGCGTTCAGCAGTTCCTGCGTGCGTTCCTGAACCCTCCGCTCCAGTTCTGCCTGGCTTTCCCGGAGTTGTGATTCTCGATCTCGCTGCAGCCGGGCAATCTCCAGCCGGCTGCTGACCCGAGCCAGAAGTTCCCGCGAAGAAAAGGGCTTGATCAAATAATCGTCCGCGCCCGCAACAATGCCTTCCAGCCGCGATTCTTCACCCGCACGTGCCGAGAGAAGGATGACCGGAATGGCGCGAGTCCGCTCATTTGCGCGCAGCACCTTCAAAAGCTCGAAACCGTCGAGGATCGGCATCATTACGTCGCTGACGATGAGATCCGGCGCGTGAGTATGCGCCGCCTGAATGGCCTCTTGACCGTCGGCGACAATTTGCACTTCATACTGCTCCGACAACAGACGGGCCAGATACTGCCGCATGTCGGAATTGTCATCAGCGATCAGAATGCGAGGGCGGTTGCCGGCCCCGGCAACCGGTGGACAAGGAATCGGCAGCAAGTCGTCGTTCACCGAGAAAACGTCGCCGCTCTCGCCTGAACTTTCAGGAAGCCACCTGAGTGCCTCCTCCACAAACGGCTTCGCGCCCACGGCTGTTGAAGACAAGCTGCGCGATCCACCCATTTGGCCGGAAGTAAGGTGAGCTTGCCCAAATGGGATGCTGACGATAAAAGTAGAGCCTTGTCCGAGAGCGCTTTCGGTCCGGATGGATCCGCCGTGCAGCTTCACCAACTCATGCACCAGTGCCAAACCGATCCCACTACCCTCGTGCGTTCGGCTCCGGGTATTGGGAACGCGATGGAACCGCTCGAATAACCTCGGTATGGCTTCGGCGGGGATTCCAACTCCAGTGTCCCGGACGCGCAGTTCGGCTGTACTCCCCAGGCGATGGAGACTGACCGCGATTTCCCCGTCAAATGTGAACTTGAAAGCGTTGGAAATCAAGTTAAGGACAATCTTCTCCCACATATCGCGGTCAACGTATACCGGCTCGCCAAGGGCACGGCAGTCGACCACCAGTCGCAATCCCGCCCTGTCCGTTGCGGAACGGAATACGCTGGCCAACTCGGAAGTGAATGCAGCCAGGTCCGTGGCTTGATATACCGCCTGTACTCGTCCAGCTTCAATGCGCGAGAAATCGAGCAAGGTGTTGACCAATCGCAACAGTCTCGAGCCGTTGCGACTCACCAGGTCGAGTTGTTCCTTCGCGGTTGGGGAGAGGTGAGTCTGGCTTCTTGCCAGCAGGTCCTGCAGCGGTCCGAGCATCAAAGTCAGCGGAGTGCGAAACTCGTGGCTCACGTTACTGAAAAATGCCGTCTTGGCACGATCAATTTCGGCCAGAGCCTCCGCGCGCTTCTTCTCCGTCTCATACGCTCGCGCGTTGGCGATACTTGCGGCGATTTGGCCGGCAACAAGATTGATAAACCCCGCGTAGCTGACGTCCAGGGGGCGAAATGGATTGAGGCCTGCCACGATCGCGCCTGCAGGCTTGTCCTGGCCTTGACTTGTGATGGGAAGCAACAGAGCTCGCCAGGGTGATTTATCCCACGAGCCTGAGGGAACCGATCCGAACCGGTCGGCGAGGCCCTCTACGATGACCGAATCTTTCCCGCTTAGAAGATCGCCAATCGGCCAGACTTGATCCTCTTCGGCCAATCGAATGGAGTGGGGCGCAATCTCATGATCCCGCGGCACGCCGGTTCGGCAGGCAAGGCGGGCTTCCTTCCCGTCTTCCGTCAAGAGATACAAGAGGGTAAACGGCAAGTCCCTTTGATTTTCCTCAAGGCAGCGCGCGACACAGCCAACTACATCCTCCTCTGAAATCATCTTGTTCAATTCCCCGGCCAGCGAACGCAAGGTCTTTAAGCGGCGTTCCCCGATGACACGGTCCGTCTCTTCGGTGACTACGCACAGAAGGCCCGCAACTTTGCCGTCATCTCCAGCCAATGGGCTGTAAGAAAAAGTGTGATAAGTTTCCTCGCGATATCCGCTTCGTTCCAAGAACAAGAGCAACGCTTCATCCCATGTAGCGATGCCGCTCTCCTGGACTTTCTGAATCCGGGAAGACAGGCTGTCCCAGATTTCCGCCCACACCTCGCGGAAAGGCCTTCCCAGGGCCCAAGGGTGCTTCTTGCCCAGGGTCATCCGGGCATAGTCATCGTTGTACAAAAATGTGAGTTCGGGGCCCCAGCCCATCCACATGGCAAAACGTGAAGTTAACAGGGCGCGAACAATAGTTTTCAGGCTCTGTGGCCATTCCTCGATGGGGCCGAGCGGGGTCTGTGACCAATCGAATTCGCGGACCAATTGCCCCAGGGCTCCGCCACCCCGAACCCATTCTTCCTTGACTGCTTCTTCTTTCCCACCCGCTTCGACTGTCTCCGCGGTCCCGGCGCCCATCAGCCCTTCAATCGCTGGACGCAACTCCTGAGTCAGCTCCGACTTGGTGATGGACCCATTCGCATTCGCTGCGCTGGCTTGCTGGCGTGCGATGGTCGCGTGATTCTGAGTGACAATAATCACTTTGCATTCGGGGTGTTCGCGCCGAATGATTCGGGTTGCCTCCAGGCCATCCATGCGAGGCATGTTGATGTCCATCAACACGATATGAGGACGTAGTTTCTTCGCCTTTTCAATGGCCTCGATCCCGTCCCCAGCTTCGTCGCAAACACGCCAGTTCGGCTGCGATTCGATGAAAGATCGCACCGTGCGCCGGAACAACTCATGGTCATCGGCAATCAGGATTTCGACGACACTCATCTTCTCTAAGCCCTCTGGCCGCCGAGTTTAATGGAATTTCCACACATAAGAAGCCACGCATTATCGCCGGAGCCCAAATATCAAGGCATTACAGTTGTGACTGTATTACTAAGTAGTTAACTCGTCCTATCCTCGTGAATGAAAACCGATGGTTCGCACACCCCGATCTATAATGTCGGGTCCAATCCCATCACCCAGGTGAAATCAATGCGACTCAGCCGACAAGCGGTGAGCGTAGGTGTTGCAATTGTGGCGATCCTTCTTCCCGCATGGCTGTTTGCCAGCGATACGATCCTGTTGCACGGCCACATTTATACTGGAAATCCAAAGGCTCCCTGGGCGCAGGCGCTCGCCATCACCGGAACCAAGATCGATGCCGTCGGCAGCGACCAGGACATATCCACCCGCCGCCTGCCGAAAACACAAGTCATCGATCTTCGCGGGCAAACCGTGATTCCCGGCATCTCCGATTCCCACACCCACATGTGGCTCGGAGCGATGGTGCTCCACGGCTTCAATCTCTCGACGCCCGAGTTCACGATTACGCCCGACAATCCCGATGCGCTCGTCGAGAAAATCAAGGCCTTTGCCTCCAGCCATCCCAGCGACAGAATTCTCTTCGGACGCGCCGACTTCGGCACCGCGCCTCCCGCCGTCCCGACCCACGAACTCCTCGACCGCGCCGTCTCCGACCGTCCGCTGATCATTCACAACCCCAGCGAGCACGCGCTGTGGGTCAACGCCAAAGCACTCGACCTTGCCGGAATCAACGATCGTCCGGTAGCCGATCCGAGCGAAGAACATTACGTCATCCGCGACGCCAGCGGCCATCCCACCGGACTGCTTCTCGAAGCCGCCATGGAGTTAGTGGAGCGCGCCGTATTTGCCGCGCTGCCACGCGACGAAAAACTCGCCATGCTGCGCGACGCCGCGCATTACCTGAACCGCTTCGGCATCACCAGCGTCGTGAACGCCACCGGCAGTCTTCCCGAAATCGAGTTATATGCCGCGCTGCGCGATCGTGGAGAACTCACGGTTCGCACGCGAACCTCGTTCGGAGCCGTCGCCGTGAACCATCACCTCACGCCGCAATTCCTCGACGACCTGGAGAGGGCGCGCTCGCAATATCACGATGACTGGGTGTCGGCGAATCTGGTGAAGTTCTTTGCCGACGGCGGCAGCGGACTCACTCCGCCGCTCACCTACGAACCCGCTGAATACAAAAAATTAATCCTCGAACTGGACAAGCGCGGCTATCAGGTAATGACCCACGCCCTGCGCGGCGATTCGACACACATGGTGCTCGACACCTACGAAGAAGTGGCCAAAGCCAACGGCCCGCGCGATCGCCGCTTCCGCATGGAGCATGCGGAAATCTTTCCCGCAGACGACCTGTCCCGCTTCGCGAAACTCAACGTATTAGTCAGCACGCAGCCCTCGTTTTGCTGTTCCGACATGGGTTCAAACTTTGATCCGCAAGACAATACTCCGACTGACCGCTGGCACAGCCTGCAACAAAGCGGCGCGCTGCTCGCCTTCGGAAGCGACTGGCCCTGCACCTGGCCACCCGATCCGTTCGTGGGCATTGAACAGGTAGTGCGGCGAACCGTGTGGCACTCAGCTACCAGCGCTGCAGGTAGTCTGTTCGACGGCGGAGGCCAAGGTGGCGCCGTTCCAACTCTCTCTTCTTATATTCCGGAAGAAAGCATCACGGTTGAGCAGGCCGTAAACGCGTACACGATGGGATCCGCCTACGAGCGATTTTCCGAAGACCGGCTCGGCTCGCTCGAACCCGGGAAAGAAGCCGACCTCGCCGTGCTTTCGCAGGATATCTTCTCCCTCCCACACACCGAGCTCGGCAAGACGCACGCAGTCATGACGATGGTCGGCGGCAAAGTAGTCTTCACCGAAACGAAGTGAGGTCATCGCCAGATGGTGCTGATTGGCAGAGCTAGTTTGGGGTGGGCGGCCCGTCCTTAAGAATTGGCTTTCCGCTCCGATGACATTGTGGGATGTCATCGGAGAAGTTGGGCCGCCCGGGTACGACCTCTAGACCCACGAGAGATTGCGCTTCACGAACCACTTTCCGGCGGGCGTCCTGGTTTTGAGATACTGCTTGCCCTCGAAATACATTCGGTACGCCGTCCGCATTCTCGTCAGTTCGAACGAACTTGCTTCTTTTGCGGTGAGCTCGTAGCCGAGATCCGCAAGCGTGTCTCCCGCCAGGGTCTCGAATTCCGCCAGCTCCTTTGGCGAGAAAGCAGTCTTCCAGCGGCCGATCGGGCTTTGCTGTTCGCCTTTGAACGCGGTATTCGGAGCACTCACCGAACCGATTCCCACTTCCAGGATTCGTTCATAGTCCAGGTCGTGATGAACGAACGGCTCCAGACTCTTGAGAACCTCGGCTGGTTTCCGCACCAGGTCTTCATACCGGACTTCGACATAATCTTCGCCCAAGGTGCGTCCGGCCTCGCGCCCCTCGTTCACAATCCATTCCCAGTAAATTCCCGCAGCCATGGCGGGTCGTCTTCCGTCCCATGGAAAGGGGCGGATCTGTTTGAGCTTCTCCCATGACAGCGCCACATCCCGGCCATCGCGGATCACGTGAACAACAAGCGCGTTGGGGATGGTTTCCTTGATGCGCCGTATATACAGCAAATGCTCGGGAGTGGTCTCGGCCCATCGCTCCACGCCTTGCTTGCGGCAAATCTGCTCCATGAGGATGCGCAGGAAGTCCCCGCCGTTCTGGCACTCGGCCATGATTCGCGGCTCAAGCTCCTCCGGTTCCAGGCCGGACCGCTCGTAAAGACGCGTGGAATACCAGGCATCGAGCATCTTCCGCTTGTTTTGCGGTTTGCTGAGCGGACGAAACCTCGGTTCGAATAGCGTCAGGATCTGCGACTCCATGCGGTACACCGCAAAGTTTCCCGAAGACAGAAGCATGTGATAGAGCAGGGTGGTGCCCGACCGGCTGCAGCCGATGACAAAAACCGGAGCCTTGCTGCGCGCGGAGTTGGGCAATGCGGAGGGAACGGTTTGCTGAATGTCGACTAATATACTAGACATACTGGTGTACTATAGCAAGTCGCCACCGCTTTGGGGAAGCTTTTATTACGGGGATGTGAATAAAATCAGGTTACTTTTGGGGACAAACTGCAATCATCTGCATTAGCAGACCGCTGGTTTGTACCAACCCGCTTCCAGCCAAAGGGGCCGACCGTGGCCCTTCCCGTGCTATTCGTGTAGGTTGTTGTAGAAATACTAGTAATCTAATAGAGATACATGTAATAGTGAGACTTGTTAAGGAATGATGACAATTCAGTCAAAGTTTGATGAAACAATCATGGAACCGGTAGACGACCCCTTCCGCCCGGAAACCGCGATTCCGGCATCCGGGGGGGCCAGAAGAAATTCCCCGGTATTCGTCATCGGATGCCATCGCTCCGGCACCGCTCTTCTTTATGACAGTCTCCTCTCGGCTGGCGGATTTCCTCTCTATCATGCCTCTCCCTACGTTCACACCGGCCTGCTCCGGATGTGCGGGAACCCGTCCGTTCGTCGCAACCGTGAGCAACTGCTGCAGCTCTGGTTGCGCAGCAAAGGCTTTCGCCGAACCGGCCTGGCTCCCGACGATCTGCGCTCGCAGATTCTCGATGAATGCCGCAGCGGCGGCGACTTCTTGCGCATCGTCATGGGAGAACTCGCCCATCGTGCTGGCGTGCAACGCTGGGTAGTCCGCGATTGCGACAACATCATGTACATGCCCGCCATCAAGCGGGAGATTCCCGATGCTCTGTTTGTCCACGTCGTGCGGGACGGCCGGGATGCTGCACTCTCGATGCGCAAACAACACGGCGCCCCACCCCGTCTGTGGGTTCGGGATCGGGAACTCCTGGTGTGGGCGCTGCTCTGGCAATGGACGGTTCGCAAAGGCAGACGTTATGGGCAACAGTTTCCCGCCGACTACATCGAAGTTCGCTACGAAGATCTGGTCCAGCATCCTGAGAAAACCCTGAGTGTGCTCGGAGAGTTCCTCGATCACGATCTTGATTATGCCCGCATACAGAGGGCGGCCATGGGGCATGTGATTTCCCCGAACACAGTATGGAAAGACGAATCAGGAGCGGGGGCTTTTAGCCCCGTCAATCGGTGGAAGAGCAAACTCTCTCCAGTCGAGATTCGTGCGCTGGAAGCGCTGATCGGAGAGTGTCTGCAGGAGTTCGCCTATCCGCTCTCAATGGAACGTGACAGTTCTGCCCAGTTGCAGATGAGTCTCCGTCTGATGCGCAGCTTCTACCCACGCTATTTCGACGCCAAGCTGTTTCTGCAGTCGAAGACTCCGGTTGGCCGGGTGGCCAAGGGAACGAGGTTGGAACTTGTTGACTCCGTTTGAACACGAGATGGATAGGACGAAACACATGCCGCCGGGTGGTCACACAGGCGTTGGAATACCCATGAAAGAGCAAGGACCACGAGCAGACAATTCGACGGCGGACGGTCTGCCAACTAATAGAAGAGTGATCTGTACCGTCGGGCCGTCTTCGTTGAAGCCCCGGATCATCCGGCAGCTTCAGACGCTCGGCGTCAGCCTTTTTCGGATCAACCTCTCGCACACTTCGATCGAGAATGTGCGCCCTGCGATCGCCTTCCTGCAAGAGCACACGACGGTGCCGGTATGTCTCGACAGCGAGGGAGCGCAGGTTCGGACCGGAACCTTCGCCGCCCCGCCGACCAATTTGAAGAAGGACAGTCTGATCCAGGTGCATCGTCATCCGATTTCCGGTACCGCTCAGAAGTTCAATCTCACCCCTGCTTCCACTCTTGAACTCCTGGAACCCGGCGACCTTATCACGATTGATTTTCATGCTGTCGTCGCGGAAGTGATGGAACTCGAAAGTGACCGGGCAGTCCTGCGCATCCGCAAAGGCGGCCGGGTCGGAAGCAACAAAGCCTGCAATGTCCATCGCGAAATCGATCTCCCGGCCATCACCCCCAAGGACCGCCAAGCGATCGAGATTGGACGAGAGATGGGCGTCGACCATTACGCCTTGTCTTTTGCGAATCGGCCGGAGGATGTCTGGGAGATGCGCGAACTCATCGGGCCGGCCGCCACGCTGATTTCGAAAATAGAATCTCGCTGCGGCATTGCAAACCTGGAAGAGATTGCGGGCCTTTCCGATGCCATCCTGATCGATCGGGGCGATCTCTCGCGGCAGGTGCCACTGGAGCAGATCCCGGGACACCAGAAGGACATAATCGGGCGCGTGAAGGCCGTCGGTCGTCCGGTTTACGTCGCCACCAATCTCTTGGAGTCTATGGTGCACACCGCCGTACCCACCCTCGCCGAAATCAACGACATTTACAACACGCTGGACGACGGTGCCGACGGCCTCGTTCTCGCCGCAGAAACCGCCGTTGGCAGATTTCCCGTGCAATGCGTAGCCATGGTCAGCAAGGTGATCGCGGAGTTCGAACGCTCCTGATCAGAACGACCGCTGGTCGGCCTCCGAAGGCCTTCGTTGTAAACCTCTGTTCCTAAACCAGATACAGTCAGGATCTCGGCAGGCCCAAAGGCCGCCAAAGAAATCTCTTGCCTTATTTTTAGTGTTATAGTTAACTATATCACTAGATATTAGGCCCGCGTCCAAGCGCGAAAATCTCTCGAACAAAATCAAGGAGTATGCAAATGAAATCCCTTCGCAGAACGCTTTCCATCGTTGTTCTGGTGTCGCTAGCCACCATTGCTTTTGCCCAGTCCGACTCGCTAAAACCCGTCGCCGCTTCCGTGCCTTCCGAGGCGCAGAAGTCCTTCGCAACCCTGAAAAGCCTGGCCGGGGAGTGGGAAGGCTCCGTTACCGTCCCGGACATGCCGCAGATCTCCAATGGCAAGCCGCTGCACATCTCGATGCGGGTGACCTCCCGTGGCAACGCGATCGTGCACGAAATGCAGGAAGCAAACACGCCGCTCGATCCGGCAAAGTACGATCACCCGGTGACGATGCTTTACGTCGACGCAGACCAGCTCACCCTGGTTCACTACTGCGACGCCGGGAACCGTCCGCGCATGACCGGCAAGATGTCGCCCGACGGCAAGACCGTCGAGTTCGAACTCAAGGACATCAGCGGCAGCACCGCCGAACACATGCACCACTCCGTCTTCACCCTCATCGACGCCAACCATCACACCGAAGATTGGACGTTCATGATGAAAGACCAGCCGATCCACGCGCACTTCGATCTGCACCGGACGAACTGACGCAGCCGCGAAGCGGCGCAAGAATGCAGCCCACGGCGCAAGCCGTGGGTGGCATGGCCCCGACAGCAGAGCCCCGGAGGGGCGAAAGAGGATTTAACAACCCGATGGATCGTGAGTGGAACGACAATCAGCCGATTTACCGCCAGCTTCGCGACCGCGTCGTCGCGATGATCCTCGACGGCGTGCTCAAGGAAGGCGATCCGCTGCCCTCCGTGCGCAATGTCGCGGCGGAATATCGGGTCAATCCGCTCACGGTTCTTAAGGGCTATCAGCAACTGGTCGACGAGGAACTGGTCGAGAAGCCGGCGCGGACTCGGCATGTTCGTCAATGCAGGCGCGCGCAGCCTGCTGCTCGCAGGGCGAACGCCAGAAGTTTCTTGCCGAAGAATGGCCCCGCGTCCCGCCACCATTCAGCGGCTCGGACTCACTGCCGAAGAACTGCTGAACGCTGCGATACCGGAGCAACCTCAGAGCGAGAAGAAAGAGCCGAAGCCATGACTGTCATCGAAGCACGCGGACTCCGCAAGACTTTCGGCACCACCATCGCTCTCGACGGTGTCGATCTGCATATTGAAGAGGGCCGCATTCTCGGATTGATCGGCCCCAACGGCGCCGGCAAGAGCACCGCGCTTAACGCAATTCTCGGCCTCACTTCCTATGAAGGTCAACTGCAGCGTCCTCGGACGCGACCCCTGGACCGACCGCGCTCACCTCATGCGCGATGTCTGCTTCATTTCTGACGTCGCCGTCCTGCCGCGCTGGATAAAGGTTTCGCAGGCGCTCGACTACGTTGCCGGAGTCCATCCCCGCTTCGATCGCGCGAAGGCCGAAGGCTTCCTCGCCAAAACCACCATCAAGCTCGCCAGCAAAGTCCGCGAATTGTCGAAGGGCATGGTAGTCCAGCTCCACCTCGCGCTGGTCATGGCCATCGACGCCAGACTGCTGGTGCTCGATGAGCCAACGCTCGGCCTCGACATCCTCTATCGCAAGCAGTTTTACGACTCGCTGCTGAACGACTACTTCGATCGCACCCGCACCATCATCGTGACCACTCATCAGGTGGAAGAAGTCGAGCACGTCCTCACCGACCTGATGTTCATCAACCGCGGCCGGATCGTGCTCGATTGCACCATGGAGGAATTCGAGTCGCGCTATGTGGAAGTGATTGTGAACCCCGATCATCTCGCCGCGGCCCGTGCGTTCAAACCGATGCACGAACGCCAGACGCTCGGTCGCAGCATTTTGCTCTTCGATCAGTGTCGACCGCCACCAACTCGCCGCCCTCGGCGAAGTCCGCACGCCCAGCATCGCCGACCTGTTCGTTGCCGTAATGACCACTCCGGCCAGCCAGACACAAGGAGCAACTGCTCAAGGAGCAAAAGTATGAGCACGCCTTCCAGCGCCATACCAGATTCTCCGCTCAACTCGCAAGCCATCGCGCCAACGATGCCCACGGTTCAGCCATTCCTCTGGTCCGTGTGCCGCGAGATGATGGAGTACCGTTCGATCTACATCGCGCTGCTGGCAGCCGGCGCCCTCTATCTGTTCGGCTTCTTGATCAGCGTGATTCATCTGCCCGGCAAGATCCGCGCCGCATCGGCCCTCGACCCGATGCAGCAGCACAAGGCCGTCCAGATGCCGTACCACCTTGCAGCTTTCCTGCTCATGGGAGTGGCGTTGCTGGTCTCAATCTTCTACTGCCTCGAAGCGCTCCACGCCGAGCGCCGCGACCGCAGCATTCTGTTCTGGAAGTCACTGCCCGTTTCTGATCTCACCGCCGTGCTCGCGAAAGCGAGCATCCCGATCGTGGTTCTCCCGCTGCTCGCTTTCGCCGTCACCATTGCCCTGCAGTGGCTCATGCTGCTGCTGAGCAGTGGAGTGCTGCTGGCAAGCGGTATGAGTCCCGCGATTCTTTGGAAGCTGCCCTGGATCCAGATGTCCGTGATGCTCTTCTGCCACCTCCTCTTCATTCACGGATTCTGGTATGCGCCTTACTACAGCTGGTTCTTGCTGGTCTCCGCATGGGCGCGACGCGCGCCGTTTCTGTGGGCCACGCTGCCGCTGCTCACGGTCGGCTTCCTGGAGAAGCTCGTATTCAACACGACGCATTTCGCTAACTTTCTCGGGAACCGCTTCATGGGCGGCGGTGGAGCCGAGTTTCCTCCTGACGCCTCCTCTATGAATCCAATGGCTGCCCTCAATCTTGGAGGATTCCTCACCTCGCCGGGCCTGTGGATTGGCTTGATTGTGACAGCAGCATTCCTGGCCGCAGCAGTCCGCCTGCGCCGTAATCGCGGACCGATCTGACTTGCGCATTCAACGACAGGAGTCCGTATGAGCACACATGCAATGACCTCCGACCGCCTCGCAAAGTCACCATCACGTCCCAGAGCCAGAGTGATCGGCGTCGTTTATTTGCTCTACTTTCTGACCGTAATGTCCGCCGCGTTCCTCGTGAAAGGACTCGTTGTGTCCGGCGATGCCGCCGCTACCGCCAACAACTTCCTGGCGCACGAGTCTCTATTTCGGATCAGCTTCGCCATCAATCTCATCGCCACCGCGCTCTACATATCTCTGACCGCGCTTCTCTATGAATTGTTCAAGCCGGTGAACCGGACGCTCGCTTTACTCGCAGCGTTCTTCAGCCTTGCGGGATGCGCCGTTCAAGCGCTCAGCTATGTCTTTTCTCTCGCGCCATTCTTACTCCTGGGAGGCGCGCACTACCTTAGCGTATTTAATCTGGAGCAACTGCAGGCGCTGGCGCTGCTCTTCCTCAAATTGCATTCTCAGACCGAACAGATCGACTTGGTATTTTTCGGATTCTTCGATCTACTGATCGGCTGCCTCATCATGAAGTCAACCTTCCTGCCGAGAGTCTTGGGCGCTCTGATGGCGCTTGCCGGTTTGGGATGGCTAGTCTTTCTAGTGCCACCGCTGGCAAACCAACTGTCTCACTTCATCCTTCCTCTCGGCTTCCTCGCGGAGCTATTGCTGCTGCTCTGGCTCCTGGTGAAGGGCGTGGACGCTCCACAATGGAATGATCAGGCCGCAGCGGCCGCGCTGAAGGCGTAAGGGCGCCGCTGGAAAAAGGAAAACGGAGGACACCATGACCTTCACCAAGAACCCCGGCAGATTCGCCGGCCTGCTGTATGTCCTCACCTCAATCGTTGGATTCTTCTCCATGGGCTATGTTCCCGGCAAGCTGATCGTGCACGGAAACGCCGCCGCAACGGCCGGCAACATCACGGCCCACGAAACGCTGTTTCGCCTCGGCATCGCCGGCAATCTCATCGGCCAGGCCGGATTCATTTTCGTATCGTTGGCGTTATACGACTTGCTCAAGGGCATCAACCGGAGGCACGCCACGCTGATGGTGATCTTGATTGTCGTCTCGATCCCGATCGCGTTTGTAAATGAGCTGAACTCGATCGCTGCCCTCGTTCTCATAGGCGGAGCAGACTTCCTATCCAGATTCGAAAATGCGCAGCGCGATGCCGTGGCGATGCTGTTCCTCAATCTGCACCACTACGGATACGTCGTCGCCGAAATATTTTGGGGACTGTGGCTGTTCCCGCTCGCGCTGCTTGTGTACCGGTCGCGATTCCTGCCGCGGTTCCTCGGTGTCTGGCTCGCCCTCGCCGGATTCGCCTGGGTGATCCTGAGCCTGACAGCTGTCTTGGCGCCGCAATATCAAAACAAGGTAGATTCGTTCTCCCAGCCCGCGTTCTTCGGAGAAATCGCTTTCATGTTCTGGCTACTGATCATGGGCGCCAAGCCGCCAGCGCCAGAGATTGCTTCGTGAGCTGACAACTGTTCTTTCACCACAAATCGGCTGATCGAGGTGGGCCGCGCTTCTGTCCCCTATTGCGGCAGCCCGACTTTGCGCAGCAGTTCGGGAAACCTTGGGTCAGAAAGTAAGGGATCGAGCAAAAAGTCAGTTTTCAACATCTTCATACCCGACTCGCGGTCCTGATTGGCCGTGCCGAGCCAGCGGAAGGCATCCTCTTTGTCTCCGAGGTCCGCGTAAAGATCCGCGATGAGATAAGCAGAGTAGTATCCGGCCTTGCGCTGCGCCAGCCGTACCTCGATTCCGTTCTTCAGAGCGCCTTTCCATCCCGCCATTCGGAACCCGCGTTCCAGGGCCGCGGCGAATTCCGATTCGTTCGCGTCACCGCAAAGCCGTCCATACATCTTCTGTTCTTCAATCACCTCGCGGTACATGTGCTTGCCCCAATCGGCATAGACCAAACACGAGTGGGCAGCGGCGAACGTCGGCTCATCGGCGGCCAGCTTCTTGCATACGGCAATCGCGTCATCGTAGCGCCGTGCCAAAAGGTAAGCGTAGGCGACCTCCCGGTTGATGATGGGTGAAACCGGATCCAGTTGCCGGGCGCGATTGGCTTCCGCGAGCGCCTGCTCTTCAAAGCCGCCGATCTTGGCCAGTTGTTCCGAGTACCACGGTGGGCCGTGGCGTCATTGGCGTCGAGTTCAAACGCCTTCTTGAATTCCGCCCCGCCTCCCGCAAAATCATCTTCGAACTGCATTTCGTTGACCCCAAGGACGGCATGCGGCCGAGCCAGCGTCGGGTCCAGCTCCAGTGCCCGGCGGGCCGCGATGTTCGACTTCGGAAAGTCTTCCGCCCGCCGCCGACCACGTTGGCGGCGAGGCGGGAGACATCCTCTACTTTCAAGTTGCCGCCTACCTCGCTTGTTGCCAGACCGACGAGCAATTGAAACTGTCGTGGCCGAGAATACAGAAGGGGTTTCGTTCTCTTGAGAAACGAAGCGGGCCAGAGCTGGAGAATACGAATTACATGGCTCGTCTAGCGTCTATCTACCAGGACCCACTGGTTGCGAACAGAATGTTTGGCCGCATCGGACCGCAATGGAGTGAAGACATCTGGCGTACGTCCGTCTATTTTGAGTCGGTGAAACAGTGGGCAAAGGGAATGTCGGCCGCGATGGAGAAGCAAAACGAAGAGGAAGAAGCCGCAGAAGCCAGCCTGCTTACGCCCGAGGGCCGGCAGTACAAATCCGCTGTCGACCAGAAGATTGAATCGTTCATCCCCGAGTGCGTAAAGGCAAACGGAGCCCCAGCGGGAAATTTCGAGATGCTACTTCATATCCGGAAAGACGGCGTGATCGACAATCTAACCACCGTTGGATTGAACCGGGTCGGCTCCTGCGTACTGCAGAAACTACAAGCAACGCGTCCGCAGAATCAAGCCGCTTTCCCTCCGCCTCCAAAACCCGACTATTGGGTTCGATATGATTTGATTCCCGAGGATTTCGCGTCACAGGCAATGCGGTAGATCCGTGGGCTCAGGCCGAATCGTTCCCTTCGCATCCCACTTTTCACAAAACAGCGCCGCGACCCGCGGAGAGACGTGGAGAGAACTCGAAACCGAGGAAATGCGGGAAAAACCCGAGGGCAGAAAAAATCTGGGTGGTCCACTCCTCGCGTATCTTGAGAAGCGGCCCACCCGAATGCCGAGGGTTTTACCTCTGCAATCTGACCTCTAACCTCTAACCTCTGACCTCAGGGTTATTGCCGGTCGCGCTCTTCGCCTTCCCAGCGCCCACTCCAGCGATCATTCGGTCCACCCCACTCACCGCGGCCCCAGCCTCGGAACATGGTGCCATCAATAATGCTGCCATCGCGATACTCGAACATGCGCTCGTGTCCGTTCGGACCGCGCGCATAAATACGCAGCGCTTTCGCGTGCCCTTCGTCCGGATCAACCCCGAACGTCCGGTAGTCCAATCGCACCTGGACGTCAGCTCGCGCCAGTTCCTTCAGCCGACCGGTAACGTCCACATGACGCCGCTCGCTTCCGTATTGCGCGCTCAGAATCAGAAACTGCCCCTGATCCACCGGACCGCCGCCGCCTTCCCAGCGTCCGCTCCAGCCGTTGCCCCACTCGCCGCCTCGGCCCCATGCGCGGAACATGCCGCCATCCACGATGCTGCCGTCGACATACTCGAACATGCGCTCGCCGCCGTTCGGACCACGCGCATAGATTCGCAGCGCTTTCGAATGTCCTTCTGCCGGATCGACGCGCATCGAGTCGTGACTTACGCGGAACGTGCGATCATGCGCTGCCAATTCCTTGAGCCGCTCCGTGACATCCACATGGTGCCGCTCGTTCCCGTATTGTGCGCTAAGAATAAGGAATTCGCCCTGGTCCGGCTGCGCCATCGCCGTGCCCACAAGCAGTAGAAACAAGGTAGTCATCAACAAGAAGATCGTGAATCGAGCCTTCGACATAAAATCTCTCCTAAGAAAGTGAATTGAACTGTTTAGACTGAAGTGACGGCTCAAAATAGACTGAGCCGATCTTATAAGAAACTGCGACCCATGGACACAGGCCAAATCGCCAGTCTCCTCGAGCCCTTCCTCGAACAACCCCTGGATCTTCCCGCGCTGCAACAAATATCGACGTACATCGATCTATTACAGCGCTGGAACGCGCGCATCAACTTGACCGCAATTCGCCGGGAAGAGGAAATTGTACCGCGCCACTTCGGTGAATCGCTATTCCTGGCAAGGCACCTGTTCCCGGCCAGAAGTAATGATAGGGGTACTGACAAACTCACTGACCACCGGCCACTGACCACCGACCACTGCATTCGTGTCCTGGACATCGGCTCCGGAGCCGGCTTCCCCGCGCTGCCGCTGAAGATCTGGGCGCCGCAAATTCAGTTGAAGATGATCGAATCAAATCACAAGAAGGCCACTTTCCTCCGCGAGGTAGCCCGCGCACTTACATTGATGAACGTCGATGTAATCACCGAGCGCGCGGAGGTCGTTGCCGCCCGTCCCGATTTTCCCCGTACCGAGATAGTAACCCTTCGAGCAGTAGAAAGTTTTGAAGCCGTCCTCCCCACCGCCAAGTCCCTACTAGCCCCAAACGGAACCCTGGCCCTACTAATAGGATCAGCCCAAGCCTCCCGCCTGGGAGCCCTAGCCGGCCTGCGATGGCAGCCCCCCCTCCCAGTCCCCAACTCCACCCAGAGGGTATTATCGATCGGGATACTCCAGTAAAGTGGGATAAAAGTTCCACTTAGATAGCGTTAACGTAACTGCAACCACGAAAAGCTGCTAATTGGCAAGGCGTAAGTGGGAATTAATCCATGTAGCCGGGATGTCTCAGAGGACTGGCCACAATGTTCCACGTGGAACATTCCACCTTCTCCCCATGCAAGATATCGCCGCACAACGGGACGCCTAGCCTTCCACGCGGAACACTTGACCGTGTCAACTCGGAGCGCGAGGTATGTTCCACGTGGAACATCCAGCGAGACTGCACTAAAACCTGGCATTGATTTCACCTGTCGATTCGCATATTCTGGCGCCCACTACACCTACAATATGGGACGCATCATTGCAGTTGCCAACCAGAAGGGCGGGGTCGGCAAGACTACGACCGCCATCAATCTAGCCGCCTCCTTAGCTGCCGCCGAAGTCAATACCCTGCTGGTCGACTGCGATCCGCAGTCGAACTCATCCAGCGGCCTGGGCTTCGTCAAAAACCCAGACCGGGTCAGCATCTATGACGTCATTATGGGAGTCGCTTCCGCCGAGGAGGCGCTCCAGCTCACCGAGATGGAACAGCTATGGGTGATCCCCTCCCACAAAAACCTGATCGGGGCCAATATTGAACTGGTCAGTGCGGAGCGGCGGGAGTATCGGCTGCGGGATGCCCTTGCGCCCTTACTCGATCGCTTCCAATTCATCGTGCTCGATTGTCCTCCGGCTCTTGACCTGTTGACCCTTAATGCGCTCGTCGCGGCCGACGGAGTCTTGATCCCGATGCAGGCCGAGTACTTTGCGCTGGAGGGAGTGTCGGAGTTGCTGGACACGATTGAGCGGATCCGGGGGGAGCTCAACGCGGCGCTGGCGATTGAAGGTGTCGTGATCACGATGTTCGACGAACGGACGAACCTGGCGCAGCAGGTGGCGGAGGAACTGAAGAAGTACTTCGGGGACAAGCTCTGCACGACCACCATCCCTCGGAATATTCGCTTAGCCGAGGCTCCCAGTCATGGCTTGCCGGCGCTGGTGTACGACGTGCGATCGCGCGGGGCGGAGAGCTACATCCGGTTGGCGAAGGAGATCTTGGACCGGCAGGCTGGAGTGGCGAGCGGGCCTAGTGAGGCGGCTTAGATTGATGGTCGTGAATATTTATGTGTATCGATCTTAGGTCAGAGGTTTGAGGTCAGAGGGCAGAGGTTAAACCTGTCGCTATCGGAGAGAGGATTTTTTGATGACCACTTCGAATGTTGCGGTTGATAAGACGGCGAAAAGCGCGCACGGAGAAGCTTAGCGAGAAGATATTGGAGAAGCGGCGGGCTTTGGGGCGCGGGCTTGAATCTTTTTTGCCTGGGCCGCGGGTGGTTGGACCTCCTGTGAGCTCTCAGCTCCCGGCTCTCAGCTCTCAGGAAAATCTCTCGGGACCGGCGGTGGCTAGTCGCTCCGCTCGCCGCGACGACTGTCGATATGCAGGCTTCGGCTGCGGATCGTGCGATGGAGGGTGACCGCGCGGTTGAGCTGCCACTTGAGTGGATCGAGCGGAATCCGCACCAGACGCGGTTGGAGTTTGATCCGAAGGCGCTGTCGGATTTGGCGGGGTCGATTCAGGCGCAGGGAGTGTTGCAACCGATCGTGGTGCGGCCGCTGCCGTTGCCGGGAGGCGGCGACCACCAGCGATTCACTCTGATTCTGGGCGAGCGGCGTTTTCGCGCGTCGAAGATGGCGGGGAAGACGACGATCCCGGCGATTGTGAAGCGGGTTTCGGAGCAGCAAGCGGCGGAGATGACGCTGGTCGAGAACCTGCAGCGTCAGGATCTCGATTGCCTGGAACAGGCAGCGGCCTTTGCCCATCTGAGCACTGATTTCAATCTCACGCAGGAAGAAATTGGGAAACGCGTGGGAGTGTCGCGCGAGCAGGTTGCGAATTATCTGCGGCTGTTGAAACTGCCGCCGACGGTGATCGGGTCGCTGCGAAAGAAGGAACTGACGTTCAGCCACGCGCGTCTGCTGCTGTCTCTGCAGGATGAGGTACAGATTGTGAAAGTGGCGCACATGGTGGTCGCGAAGAAGATGTCAGTGGCGCTGCTCGAGGACATGATTCTCGATCTGAATGTGTCCCGGCCGGCGGAAGACCGCAAAGCGAACGGCGAACGCTGGGTGGATCCGAATGTGAAGGCGGCGCAGCGCTCGCTGGAAACGGTGTTGGGGATGAGAGTGCGAATCCGTGACCGGAAGGGCAAAGGGAAGATTACGATCGAGTACGGGACGCTGGAGGATTTTGATCGGGTGGTGGGGATGCTGCAGGGGGAAAAGGGCAGAGGTTAGAGGTCAGATTGCAGAGGTGAACCCGGCGTTGGCTGAGGGCTCGGGGAATCTAAGAAGTACAAAGTGGGAGGCCGGTACGGCTTTCGTTCCACTTTCCTCCGTCTGGCCATTAGGGGCAGGTTGCTATACCTGCCCCGAGTGGACAATTCCTTCCTAAATTCAAACGCACATCTTCTTCTGCGCCCAGGTACCGTCGGGAAGTTTGTAGCTGACCCACTGGGGTGGCTCGCCGTTGGGACAGAGGTCGTCATCGTCGCCGTCGGCCGCCATCGCGTCGAGGTCGACCGGTTGTTTGGCGAGGCCGATGGGCTGGCCCGACCAGTTGTGTTTCTTGAACAGCTTGGCCAAGTCGCTGACCATTTCAGGTGTGGGATGCTTTTTCGCCATTTACTTGTCTCCTTCGGTGTCCCATTGAGTCTGGGTAATGTGGATTTGGCGCGTGCCGAGCAAGTCCGTAGCGGAAAAAAATCCGACTTGAACGACGCCGGGGTTGGAGGTAAGGGCGCGAGTAATTTCGATTTCGACTAAGAGCGGAGGCTTTGGCTTCCCTGTTTTTGGGTCGATTGCTTTCGGGTCGATCGTCTGCAAGCGGTAATTCACGGGTTTGCCGTTGGCTTGCACGCTGTTCAGGGCCGAGAAGTCCGCGGGCGCCTTGGCGGTGGTGGTGCTGGTTGAACCGGGGCCTGGAGTAAGTTCGGTGGACTTAACCTGGATCCATTCCGAGTCAAACTGGTTGAGTTCAATGGGAGCGGCCTTGTCGTCCTTGGCTTTGAGGGGCGGGACGGTGAGGTTATAGACGGACCCGCTGGGAGCGACGAGGACGACTGTGTCGGGAAGAGCGGCCGACGCCGTTGCGGAGACGGTGAAATCGGAAATTAGGCCGATTGGTGGGGGCGGAGGTGAGTCACAGGGGCCAGTTTTCTTAGGGCAGTCTTTTGGCGCAGCTGGCGGGGGTGGCGGAGAACACTTGCTTGTTCCGAGCGGGAATTCAGTGTCGCCGGTGATGAGCTTCCAACAGGCGGAAGCGCCCGCGACCATCTCCGGACCGTTGACAAAGCTTAGGCCGTCTTTGCGATGGATGACGATGCTCTTGTCGCTCAGGCGGCCGATCTCAAAGGCAAGATCAGGATTGGAGAGCGAGTCGTAAACCGTCCACTTGTCGGCGGCAAAGAACGGCCACGACACTTTGATAAAGGCACCACCGACGGCCAAGTCGGCATCGGCGACATTGGCCTGAAGCCATGCTCCTCCACCAGGGATCGGAATTCTGTAGTAGGGACGATCGAGAATCTTGCCGTTCACGGAAATGACAGGACCGTTTTCGGTCAAATCCTGAAGTCCATGCTGCGAGCGCGCAGCCACCAAAGCCCGGTGGCGAGTCTGGAATTCTGCGTTTGCCGCATCCAGTTCGGCCCTCGCAGTTGAAAGGCTCTGCTGCAATGTATTGAGGTCTCCGAATTGTGCGACGAACGCATTGACCTTGTTTTGCGCGAGCATCTGCGCCGAGTGGGTCGTTGCCGCCTGCTGTGCGCTTTGGGCATCTTCCAGAGATTTCTTCTGTTGTTCTCTCTGCTCGACCTCTTGCTGTGCCTGCTTGACCCCAGTTCGAGCCGCCTGTTCTGCCTGCACAATATTGTCGTCTGGAATCGCGACGAGCGGGATTTCGATGCGATGCGATCCCCCAATCGAAGGACCGATGCGCACGCCTTGCTCTGAGATCATCACGCCATTCGACCCGAAGCCTGGCGGAAAGGAGTCTTTCTGGACCAGTTGAACGCCGTTGCCGTAGCGGCCGATGATGGTGCCGGGGCCGCTGACGAGGGCATCGATGGTGGTGACGAGGTCGAAGGCCTGATTGGATTTGAGGATAAGGCCGGAGCCGTCAGCATAGGTCTGATCGCCAAGGGCGACTTTGGTCTGCGAGAAGAAGTTCTCGCCTTGAGCGGAAACGATAATGTTCTTGGCTCCGGTGGAGCGCCAAGTGACGCTGTTGACTCTCGGTTTGAGGTCGTTTTCGTACTCCGTACTCGGTTTCACTTCTACATTCGGGTAGGACGCCACGTTTTCGTATTCTCTCCCGTCGAAGATCTGTGGTTTAGCGAGGGAGAGGGAGAGTCCGTACCAGAACTCTTTGGCGCGGTTGGCATGATGGCGTTCGAACGATGTGAGGGTTCCGCGGTCGTACTTCTTCCAATAGGTGCGCACGCTGGTAACGAGAGGCGTACCCGATGAGGGCCTACAGGCGTCAGCCTTGCCTGCACAGGGACTGGAACAATTCGGGCCTGGGCAATCGTCGTCAGGAAGGGCCGCGATCGCGAAGAGTTGGCGGAGCCCGGGAGACACCGAGCGACGGCCGAGGACAGGGCGAAACATCCAGCCGAAGACGAGTTTCTTTGTGTCCCCGGTCATGCGCTCGTAGGCGATGGTGTCGTTGTCGCGATAAAGGTAGAAGATCTGGCCACGGCGGCGGGCGCTGAATCCAACTTGGAAGCTACTGACGACGGCCGAGCCGCCGAAGGAATTGGACTTGGTGCTGAGGGCGGCGGCGTTGTAGGTTTTTTCCTGGGGCATCAGAGAAACGAGAGACATATCCTTGCCGTCTTTGCTCTCCAGCGTGATTTCGACGACGGCGACAGCGTCGTTCGCGGTGCGGGGTGGATCGACGGTAACGTTGAATCCGAAAACGGCCGGGCGGCGTGGCTTGCCGGTCGCGAGCAGACGATCGGAAAGCGCGCGTTCGAGAATCATGCGCAGGTTGAAGATCTGGTAGGTGAGATTGACCTGGTCGCTGAGTAAGTCGGGGGCGCTGGAGCCGTAGGTGGGAGTGAATCCCTGGAAAGCGGGGGTAGTGTCGAGCGTGGGAGTAGTGGGAGTGATGCTGGCGCGGTTGACGTCGGTTTGGCGCTGGAAAGTATTGGGCAGCGGCGTGCCGGTGGAGCTTACGTTGCCGGTGTTGAGTGTCGTTTTGACGTCGGTGGCGGGCGTGGGCGTGGCGGTGATGCTCGTGTTTGTGGTGGTGTCGGTTTGAGAGAATCCTTGGATATTGGCGAGCGCGGCGGCCACGCTCTTTTGGTCGATGTAGTTCGTCTGCTGCTGCTGGAGCGTCTGGCTGAGGGACTCGAGCATCAAGGTAAGCGTCCGATTGTCGAACACCTTGGGAGCGCCGACGCTGATGCCGTTGCAGAACTGCTGTTTTCCGCCCGAATCCTGGCAGCGCTTGGACGGATCGTCCTGGGCGAACGTGTTAAGAGTTGGCAGAAACAGCATGGCGAAAAGCGCAGTTATGGTGCAGATACGAAGCCCTGTGGTCATGGTTCCTCCCCGAAGAAATTGAGTTAGGCCTGCCGGTTCACAAGCTGCATCTTTTGTGTGCTTGTGGCGGATTGCTTGTCGGCGGCGTCGGCTTTGCTGGCTTCCTTTTTGTAGTTCGCGAATTTCAGCAGGCTGTTGAAGCCCTCGGTTCCGGCGCTGATGAAGATGCCGCTGAGCAGTCCGTCTTCGAACCAATTCATATCGACGCCGAGATTCTTGAACACGTGGATGCCGGAAAAAGACAGCGCACAGCCGGTCGCCAGCGACACCAGTCCCATGGCGATTTTCTTGCGGCTTGGCTTCTGGACGGAGTCGGGAAAGAGCGGATCGAGAATTTCGAGAATCCGCTGCACGACGAATCCAGCGGCGAAGGGTACGGTTAGCGCCTGGGTTAGATTGATTGCCTGATTTGCGTCGGCCATTTTCGTCCTCCTGGAAGGACGGGTCTTTGCGATCGAAGGGCCCGCTTCACCTCATAGAACGACAAACGCGGGGAAAATCCTTCTTGAGAGACCCCCTCGAGTTCGCTCAGGGCGACCTCTTTCTCCAAGTGTGGGAAAAGGGCGGGTACCCGGCTAGAGCAATCCCAGGTGGTCGGGATATTTGGCCTGTAGAGAACTCACCAGGAGTTCAAACTGAGCGTGGCGGCGTAGGTTCTTCAGGCAGGGGTCCTTCAGGAAAAATGGCCAGCAGGCGAAGCCTGTGTCTACGCTGCGTTCAAGCCAAGCGAACGCAGCCTCGGGCTGATTGAGCAAGGAAAGAATACAGGCGATCTGATAGTACGAGTGGTGGGCGTGTCCGAAAGATTTCGGGTTCGTACATGCCTGGCTGATGCAGCGCAGCGCCTCCTCGGATTCTCCTAGCGACGCATGCATCACACCTTGAAGGGCGATGATCATTGGCTCTTCCTGCGCCAGGCTTCCGGCTTCAACTAGCAAGCGCTTCGCCTCTTCCCATTCGCGGGTCAAGATGGCGAGGTCCAGTGCAAAATGGAGGGCGTACTTATTTGTAGGATCATCGGCGCGCCACTTCTCTATTTCGTCGAGTGCAAGTTCGTATTCTCCGCTCCAGAGATAGGCCTGGGCAATGCTGTGGCTGATCGCTTTTCTTGAATCGAAAGACCTACCTCTCTCAAACATGGCACGAGCGTGATCGAGCAGACCGATATGTGCGAGGATCGTCCCGAGACGGCTGTAGGCATGCGGGAGATTCTTCTGTAGAGTCAGCGCACGCTTCAATTCTGAAATCGCTTCGATATGTTGGAAGTTCTTCGACGGTCCCCACAGAAGAAACGCCCTGGCGACGTGTCCTTCGGGCAGAGACGCATCCAGTTCCAAAGCGCGTTGGCAATGAAATTCGGCTTTCTCCAGCCAACTCCGGCTGGGATCAATCTCGAAGTGAAGCTTGGTGCAGACAAAAGAAAGAATGGCGTGGGCGAGCGCAAACTGCGGATCGCGAGCCACCGCATTCATCATGTGCCGCGCAGCTTCTTCCAATAGCTTTCGGTCTCCGGTGTAACTGTCGCGATAGCCCTGAATGAACTCTCCATAAGCCAGGGGATCGCGGCTGAAGCGGGCGCGACTCTGCGGGGCTGGGTTGCGAAGCGGACGTTTGAGCGCTTTGGCGGTCTGTCTCGCGATGTCGGGAACGTGCTCGAAGGGGCGCTTGAGATCGAGAACAAACTTGGTTATGAAACAACGACTCTGCAGATGCGAGTCGAACAGTTCCACCGACAAACGCGATTCCGCCTTGGAACTCTGAATCGCACCGTGCACGACGAAGCGGACTCCGAGCCGGGAAGCGATTTCTGATGCCTTCGCAGTTGAGGGCACATTCAGGATCGCAGATGTTGGCAGGACATCCACTCCTTCAAGATTTGCGAGCTGTGCAACGAGGGAGTCGGCAAAGCCCAAGCTGAGGCCGTTGTCGTCACTGAGATTGTCGAGCTCGCGATTCCCGAGCTCGAGGTTGCCGAAAAAACGAAGCGGCAGCACGGCGAGGGAGAGACGGTCCGCTCCCCACGCCACGTCGCCTCGAAGTGACGTTTTGCCGTCGGCGCTTTCAGCCGGATTGGAATTGCTATCGAGAGGGCGAATGATGCGAATGGGTCCGACAAAGCGATAGCCTTTGCCGACGACCGTTTCCAGGAATCGCTGTTTCGCAGAGTTGTCACCCAGAGCTGTACGAATTTTGCGGACGATGTTATTGATGTTGCGTTCGGTGTCAATGAAGAGATCGGTGTGCCACAGCTTGGCCTGGATTTCCTCGCGGGAAACTAATTGTTCCCTGCGCCGGGCCAAGAAAATGAGAAGCTCCATGGGCTTCTTTTCGAGCTTGACTCTGCGGCCGTCGCGGCGCAGTTCGTAGCGACCCAGGTCGAGCTCGATGTCGCCCGTCTTCGGACGACTCCGGGAACCCTGCTTCATCGGTAACCCCATTATCCCCAGTCGGCTACGACGATACACCAAAAATACATAAAAGTGATTCCGGGCTTATTGAAACAAAGGCCGAAAGGCGCGATAGTGTCGTTCGACAGGTGGGGATAACGGTGGCGATAACGATCTCAGGAGAAAACGAATGAAAAGAAATTTGTGTCTGATTGTCGCGACTTGCGCGGTGCTGTGGGGGGTGAGCCAGTCCAATCTCAAGGGTGCGATGGCGGCTGCTACGGAGCAACACGCGTTTACACCCGATGCGGTGCAATACGGTCCGGCTCCGGCGTTTGTTGCGCCGGGGGCGCAACTTGCGGTGCTCGAAGGGAATCCTATGGGTACCAGCGGAGACTACACGATCCGTCTGAAGATGCCGGACGGATATCGGATCGCACCGCATTGGCATCCGAAGCGGGAGAACGTTACGGTGATCACGGGTACGCTGAAGGTCGGCATGGGCGATCGCTTTGATGAGAGCGGCATGACGGGATTTCCGGCGGGCAGTTTCGCCTTTCTTGATCCCGACATGCACCACTACGTGATGGCCAGTGGCGAGACGGTCGTCCAGGTTCACGGTATGGCGCCGGTGCAGTTCAATTACATCAATCCTGAGGACGACCCTAGCCGGAAGAAAAATAGTGTTGCAATTTTTGTCTTCGGTTCAGTTGACCGTAAACTTTGCTGAACTGGAGACGGTTCCTCCTTTTGTAGTTACGGAAATCTTTCCGGTGGTGGCTCCGGCAGGCACGCTGGCGGTGATCTGCGTGTCGGAGTTGACTGTGAAGGTTGCGACGGTCCCGTTGAACGTAACCTTCGATGCCTGCGTTAGCCCGGTGCCTGTGATGGTGACCTCAGTCCCGACGGGGCCGCTTGCCGGACTGAACGTCTTGAGCGTCGGCACGACCTTGAAGGTCTGCTTGCAGGTCAGGGTCGTCGATCCAGTTTTCACCGTGACCGATCCCGTTAGGGCCGCGGGCGGTACGGTCGCGGCAATGAATGTTGTTCCCGTCAGAGTCGTCGACGAAGCGTGCACGCCGCCAAAGGAAACCACGGAGCCGGTGCTGAATCCCTGGCCGAAGATATTCGTCGATGCACCGATAGCGCCCGACGTGATCTGCAGGCTGCAGAATGGCGAAGCGCCGATGTTCGAGGAGACGAAAAGGCCTTGGTTGGTGGGGCCACCTCCTTGCGTATCACCGTAGAGCAGCCCATTGGTATTTTGGGCCAGGGCTGCCGCGGGTGTGGCACCGAGAGTTCCGTTGAACGAAAACAGGACGGAAAACGTTCCTGCCGTCGTGAGTTTATAGAGAGTGCCTTTGCTATTTGATCCGCCGAAAGGCAGGACGCTATAAAGATTGCCATCCGTGGCCTGTACCAAACTGGCTTGCGGCCCGGCGCCATCCGTGGTTTGAGAGAAGCTGTGGAGTACGGTGATCGCGCCAGCGGTTGTCATTTTGAAAACGACGCCTTGCCCGTTGGTGCCACCGGCTTCAGTGACGCCGTAGAGGCGCCCGTCCGTCCCTTGAATCAGCGCGCTGGTTGGACTCGCGCCGTCAGTTCCGGTGAAGGTATGAATCACCTTCAGTTTGCCCGCGGTGCTGATCTTGAAAATCTCGCCGTTATTCTCGACCGTGCTGCCGTATAAGTTCCCGTCACTAGCCTGAAGGAGAGGCGCATCGGGAATGAGTCCCTCTCCGCTTGCGGCGATCGAATGCAGGATGGTTAGAGTGCCAGTGGGCGTCAGTTTGTAGATGGCACCGTTGTTGAATTTACCGCCAAATTGAGTGGTGCCATAGAGGTCGCCGTTGGTCGTTTGGATCGGGGGCGAGAAGGGGCCTTCGCCGTCGGGATTCCCGGTAAAGCTGTGCAATAAGGTAAATGCGCCGGTGGGAGTGATCTTATAAACAACTCCCATGTTGCTGGCGCCGCCGGCGGCGCACGCGCCATAGAAATTCCCGTCGTATCCCAAGGTGAGACCCGAAGTGCAGGCAGTACCATCCGCACCCTGAAAACTGTGGAGTACGGTCTCCGTGCCGGAGGGCGTCACCATAAAGATCGCGCCTTCGTTCGAAGTGCCGCCTGTTCCCGTCGTCCCATACATGTTTCCGTCGCGGCCCTGCACCAAATAGCTCGGGGAGCCTGGATTGGCGGCATCGCCCGTGACCGAACCGAAGTTGTAGACGTCGATTGGGGTTTGAGCCTGCGCCATGCGGACCATCGCAGTCAAGAGAATCGCTAACATCACTATGATCGACGCAAAAGGAGCGGTCGGAGAATTGTGTCTGCTGTCTGTCATTTGAGACTCCAGGTTTCGAGAATTTAATAGCAGGAACCGCGGTCTCCGCGCGGTCCCTGATTACGTCTAGAGTTCGAACTGCTTCGTCGGTGCAAGCTTGGGCTACAGGTCTCTCTTATCGTCTTGTCTTCCCGGCCGCCGGTGGCTTGTTCGGCCGCAACAACTGATCGGGCTGCAACGGGACTGCGTGCTGCAACTCGGCCTCGGTTTGGTTGGTCACGGGTTGAACGATCGCGGGCCTGTGGCGGGCTTGTTGTAGCGTCTCCCTCTTGGCGGCCAGGTGGCTCTGGATTTCGGTCACGTCTTCCATCCGGATGTTTTCATACCCTTTTCGCCGCACTACGATGCGATAGTCGAAGGCGATGTTTGACTGTCCGTGATGAAGTTCGCGAACCTCAAAGCCCGAAGCGCTGGTGCCCGAGATGTAAAGGCCCTCACACTCGCCGCGCGGTGTCAGGAAGACGTGGTAGTCCTGGGATGACGTCACCGTTTCGCGGAAGTTGGGTTCGAGGGCGACGGAAGCGCTCCCGTTCGAGAGAGTGCCGGATCCGAAATCTTCGAACCAGTTCTTCCGGCGATTCGACGGCATAGAGCCGTACCCAGTGATCATTTGGAAGAGGAACAGCCGCGGATTTGCTGCCGGTGCAAATCAGAGATCCATCGCCATAGACAATGCAGTTGCCTGACGAACCAACCGCTGCCAGAGGCACTGCTCCGTTGCGAGCCGAAAACTCACCAGCGTAACTGAGGCCACTGGAAGAGCCGGAGATGCCGAACACTCCCACCCCATTCTGCGAGAATCCGAAGACGCCGCCGTTGACTCCGATCGTGGTGGTATCTTCTCCCCAAACGGAATAAGCAGACTCTAGAATGTTCGTGTTGTATGTAACCCCATAGACTCCGGCACTGCCACCGCCGGACGAGGTGCCGACGACTCCGGATGTGGATGTGGATGAGCCGAGCACGCCGTATCCGGCTTTGGACAAGCCGTACACTCCTGTACCGGTGGTCGTCGACCCGTACACGCTGGTTCCACCATCGGTTGATCCCCACACGCCGATGCCGCCACTTGCCGCTGAATCGCCTACGACGCCGATGGCATTCGCGCCCGCGTTGTTATTGAAATTGTTGCTGTAGGTAGGGCCGGCCCCGAGGGCTCCAATACCGACCGGACTGGAGCTGACTGCCAATAATCCCGGTGCGATGGAGGAAGATCCGAAGTTCTGGCCGACAATCGCCGGGAGTCCACCGGCGCTGTTGTTCACGCCCACGACGCCGTAAGCATTGTCTGCGGTGCCGATGACTCCGTGACTTCCAACCGACCCGGCATCGCCCCAAACGCCAGCCGAACTGCCATATTTATTGCCGATGGTGCTTTCTGTGCCGCTCACTCCGACTATGCCCGACCCGGCTGCGCTTTTGGTCGAGCCTTCAGTCCCGAATACGGCGCCCGATGTGCCAAGAGCGGTTCCCAGAACAGCGTACGAACCGGCCGCGTTCGAGCGCGAGATTCCAAGGATGGCGCCAGTCCCACTGGTGCCGCCTTGCGACACTTGCAATGCGGTTCCGCTATCGCTGGCGCCGAAGAAGCTATCGCCGGTAACAGACAGGCCATTCGATACGCTCAAAGTGCCTGTGATCGACTGGTTCGCGGCAAAGACATTCGTTGCCGTCAACTGCGGCACTTTTGTGGTATCGAGATTGAGTGTCACCTTTCCACTCGTGCCGCCCCCGGTCAGATCCGTACCAGCCGTGACGCCCGTAATCGTGCCCGTGCCGGCGCTGCTGCATGCCCATGCGCTGCCGCTCCACTGTAAGACCTGTCCGCTGGCGCAGTTGGTCAGCATGCTGACCGTTACATTTCCTTTGGTGCCTCCGCCGGTCAGCCCCGTTCCCGCCGTTACTCCGCTGATCGGTCCTGCCGGCCCCTGGGGTCCTTGCGGACCAGTGAGAACAATGTCGAGCTCCGCCGGATGGCTAGTGGTTGTCGTTTCTTTGCTGTTGAGCGCGAAAGAAACCGTGCCATCGGGAACGATGGCGAGTCCGTCGTTCACCGTGCCGTTCAACCAATCCACCACGGCGGCGGTTACATCGACGAGAATGTACTGATCTTTGTCGGCGGTGGTTACCGGGATGGCGCTGGCGATGGCACTGCCGAGGGTGGGCTCACTGTTGGCAGTGATTGTCTTCTCGGCCCAGGAACTCGTGACGAGATCGATGTTGAAGGAGCCGGGAGTGGTAACGGTTCCGACAAAGATCTTGAGCGTCCCCTTGGCGACCATTGAGCCGGTGACGGAGGAAGGAATTCCGGATAGATCGAAGCGGATGAAGGTGGTCGCTCCGGAACTCTCGACTTCCAAAGTGTTTGCCGTGCCGAAATTTTTGGTCGGCGAACTGGTGAGGGTGTAGGCGTCATCGCTCGGGGTAATCTGCCCCAGGGCAGGAAGCGACAAGATAGCGGTCACAAGCAGAGCTAGCGAGTAGAAAGTCGAGGCGCGTTTCATAGGGTCCTCCAATGCGCAGGTTGGCGAGTTACTGATGCGTTCGAGATATGAACACGGGAACCGCGTCGTCGGACGGTTCCCGCGAGCGGGCTGGTGGCGGCTCATTTCTTAGAACGGCGTTCCGGCCGCGAGGGCGCATCCCTGGCGATAGACGTTGCCGTTCGCGTCGGCAAACGTGACGGACGCTGTGCTGGTCCACTGCCCGGACTGATCGTTGAAGGTGATGTTCTGGTTGATGGTCTGCTTGCCCGCTTCAAACCCTGGGTTGTGCGTTTTCTGGTTTGCCGGCGTGGTGTACTTAATGAGGGCAACGCTCTTGGCCGCATAGGTTGACTGGCCAGTGCTGCTCCACATTCCCTGTCCGCCGCCTCTTTGTCCGCGTCCGAAGGCGGAGTTCTCGGTGTCCTCGTTCATCGTGCCGCCCTGCGCGAACGTCAGCAGCGACGTAAATGGAGGCCCGAGTGGGGTGCCGCTCTGGCAATCCACCTGCGTGACCGTGACCTGCCACGTTCCCACCAGTTTGGCTTTCGATTCCGGGTGTGCCGTCGACTGACCAAAAGCCGGCACCACCATAACCACTGCTGCCAGCAACAAGCTCGCTTTCCAAATGTTTGACCGCATATGTCTCGCTCCCTGATTCTTGAATTTTGTGGCGCGATGTACTCATCCGGCCACGTGCGCTATCCTGTTCCCCGGCCTGTTTAAAAGTCCTTAGAATCGCTGTGAAATGTTCTGAAACGTTATGAAAGCCGGGCGCGGACGATGAGCGAAGCACGAGCTCGCAGCTACGAATTCGAAGACTTCCGCGTCGACGTCGATAAGCGCCTGCTTTTCCGCCAGGGGCAGCCAGTGCGCCTGACGCCAAAGGCGTTTGATACGTTGTTGCTCTTGGTGCAGCGCAAAGGTGAGGTCATTGCCAAAGATGACCTGATGCGCGAAGTGTGGCCGGATACGGCGGTGGAGGAGAACAACCTCAATCAGAACATCTCCACATTGCGGCGAGTGCTAGGCGAAAACCGGGGAGAGAATCGCTACATTGCCACCGTGCCGGGGCAAGGGTATCGCTTCGTTCCGACAGTTGAGAGCTCTCGAGTCACGCCGAGTGCCGCCGAGCCCGTCACAGTGGCCGTGTTGCCGTTTGCAAACATGAGTTCCGACCCGGACAGTGAGTTCTTTGCCGATGGCATTACCGAAGAAATCATCAACGCTCTGACGCAGATCCGGAATCTGCGAGTCGTCTCGCGGACTTCCGCGTTCTCGTTCAAAGGCAAACAGGTCGATCTGCGCACGGTGGGTGCAACGTTAAATGCGGGGACGTTAATCGAGGGCAGCGTGCGCAAGTCGGGAGACCGCGTCCGCATTGTCGTCCAGCTCATCAACGCCGCAGACGGGTACCACATTTGGTCGGAGCGTTATGACCGCGAATTGCAGGACATTTTCGAGGTCCAGGATGAAATCGCCAGGACCATTGCCGACCGGTTGAAAGTCACTCTCGGCCCAGACAAGACGGAGTCGCTGGTGCGGTCCGAAACCAAAGACCTGGAGGCATACCAGTCTTATCTCAAGGGGCGTTTCCACTGGAACAAGCGCAGTGCGGACGGATTGCGAAAGGCAATGGAGTACTTCCAGCAGGCGATTGAGAAAGACCCCACTTATGCGGTTGCCTATGCTGGCTTGGCCGACGGCTATAACATGCTGTCATTCCGGAACGTGATGGCGCCGCATGCGGTTATGCCGAAAGCAAAAGCGGCAGCGGCCAAGGCGCTGGAACTCGACGCCAATCGGGCCGAAGCGCACGTCTCGCTGGCCTACGCCTCCTTTACGTACGATCGCGATTGGGCTGCCGCCGGCAGACACTTCGAACGGGCCCGGGCACTGAATCCCGCGTATGTCTTGGGCCACGCCTTCTATCCGCTCTATCTAAGTTCACGGGGACGGTCGGAGGAATCTATTTCGGTTGCGAAGCGCGCCCTCGAACTTGACCCCGCCGCCGCCGCGGTGAGCCACGTCTTAGCCGTGCAGCTCTACCTGGCCAGATTTTTCGATCGGGCGGTGCAGCAGTGTCAGCAGACTCTGGAACTCGATCCCAACTACGAGCCCGCTTTCGCAGTGCTGGGTCAGGCGTATTCCTTAACCGGGAAGAATGAGGAGGCGGTGATCGAATTCGAAAAGAGTGTGGCGGTTACGCGACGGTCCAGCTGGGCGCTCGCACAACTGGCGTATGCGCGGGCTCGATCGGGAGCGCGAAGCCAAGCGATAGCGATTGTCGAGGAGTTGGAAGCCAATTCAAAAGATAGTTTTGTACCGGGACTTTGCTTTGCGCTGGCTTATACGGGGTTGGCGGAATTCGACGAAGCTTTCACATGGCTCGCAAAAGCGTGCGAGGAGAGACACAACCGGCTCGCCTACATAAAGGTGGAGGCTCTTTGGGACCCGCTGCGTTCCGACTCCCGCTTCGCGGACCTGCTTCGGGGGTTCGCTATACCGGATTAGAGTCGCGCACGACGGCGCTCATCGCAGATCGTCCACCATCGAAATCTGCCGTTCCTCGGCATCATTCATAATCGCCCGTTTGCCATCTGCGCTCGCGCCCACCCAGAAGGGGGCACTCCGCAGCGAGACCAAATCGCGCACCTGGCGTTTGGCCGGGTCATAGAGACTTAGCGTGGGGCTCCCATTCGGCAAGTCTTCAGCAAACACGATTCCGCTCCGCGTCACCGCCCAGCTCGCCCAGGTGCGGGGCCGCAGGTGCTGGAGGACGCAAGCCTCGGTTGCGCCATTGACGGGGGCATCGACAGGCACTCTGCAAATTTCCGGCTGCGGGTACCTCGACTTGGAGTAGTAGACATAACCGTCCGCGGATTCCAGCGCCGCGAACCCGCCGTGCATGGTTACCTGCACTTCGCGGCCTCCACTGACGGGCACCTTCCACACCTGCCAGTCTCCGGTTTGATCGGAGGCAAAGTAAATCCACTTTCCGTCACGGGAAAAACTCGGCACCAGTCCCTTCACGATTGGCCGCGCCTGCTCGTTGCCATCGACCTTGATAACGAAGATTCGCGTCTGGCCATCGGAGGGTGCGTCGAAGGCAATGCTACGGCCATCCGGCGACCACCGCGGAGTCCCGGCACTTTCCGTGAAACTAACCTGCCGTGGATTCGAGCCGTTCGTGTCGCTGACCCAGATTTGCCATGCACCCGTCCGCGTCGACATGTAGGCGATTCGTTTGCCATCGGGGGAGAATTGCGGAGCGGCGTTGCCGCTGTCGTCCGCGACCACCGTGCGCAGCATTGGGCTGGCAGACTCTTGCTCTGAAACCATTCGCATGCCCGGAACCTCAGTGCCTTTCCCTGCGCTTTCGTCGCTTTGGTCGGTATCAACCGTCCGTCCTTCGTCGCCGCGCTTGCGGCGCGCAAGAACTTCCGCTTCCTCAGGGTTGTTGCCTTCGGGAACGACCACTGCACCGGGCTGACCTTGCGAGCTTTTGGCCGCGGCAGCCAGGTTCTCCGCCACATCTTTCCGAACGAGCCTCAAGATATTTTCAGCCATCTCCTGATTTCTGCTCAGAATTGCGGACACGGCAATTCCAAAAAGGAGCATGGCCGCGCTCGCAGAGAACACCCAGCGCCGGGCTCTGTTTCGTCGCGGCACAGTCACCGGCGGACCAACCGCGATGGGCGCAGGCCAGTGGGGCGCGGGCAGCTTTTCGACGTTCTCGCAAACGGATGGAATCGGAGCGGGAGCCGTCGCCGAAGTCGCGGGCGGTTGCACTGGTTGCGACAGTTCAGATTGAATCGTCCCGATAAACCTGTACCCTCGTCGCGGAAGCGTTTCAATATACTTCGGCTCCTCGGCCGAATCGCTCAGCGCGTCCCGCAGTTTATTCACGGCCGCGTTCAGCCCATGGTTGGAGTCCACGAAGACACCGTCGGTCCAAAGTTGCTGTTGAAGTTCCTCGCGAGTCACCAACTCTCCGGGACGCGCCAGCAGCAGCTCGAGGATTTGTAGAGGCTGGCCCGAAAGCTTGAGCTTCATTCCGTGTTTTCGGAGTTCCTGGGTGTGAAAGTCGGCTTCGTAAGGTCCGAACCGGAGGCAGCGCGGCAGGTTATTCGGTTTCATGTCCAGAGTTCCCTCGATCTTCCGTGTCCATGCCCTGGAGAACGCATTGCAGTCTCTGCGTCTCATCACAACGATCTAGCCGGGCGCAGGCGTACCACTCTTCTTGCATCCGGCTCAATTTTTAACTACGTGCGGCGTGAGACAGAGGTTCCCCGTTCCAAGACAATAATTGATATAGACGCCCCGTGATCTGCAATGGTGAGCAACGACAAGGGGCCGTTCTAATCCTGCGAGTTCTGACCCTGGAAGACGTCGCCGGGCCCATTGAGTCGGTGCCACAACCTTTCTTTCGCCCTTTCGGGGCTGCGTCACATTTCATTTTCTACCCACGGCTTGCGCCGTGGGCTGCATTCTTACGCCGCTTCGCGGCTATTTGTCGGTGCCGCAAACACTTCTCAGACACTGTCGGGTTGCGGCTCAGACTCCGCTTGACCTACCTCATCGAGTTGTCGCTGGCCGGTTGCCGTCCCAGCAAAGTCTTTCGCACCATGCACTTGTCTGATGATGTCCGCGGTCTCGAAAAGGATCGCGCGGGCATTGAGGTATCTGGAGCCTGGCAGCAAATTCGATCTCACATTCTCGCCGGCTTCAATCTCGGGCGAGACGGAGGTCCTATGAAAAGCACACTCGCGGTACTGGCGGTCATGGTTCTAATGCTGGTTGGGATCAGACAGCTTTCAGCTCAGAAGTCGTCACAAGAGCAATGCACCCTGGCGGTCCTCTCGCAGCACATCAGCGACAAACACCTCGTCTGCAGTTCGGAGGTCGTTCAAGAGATGGCCCGGCGCGGGCACGCCTTTGAACAGAACCAGCTTGGAATGGCTTCCATGCTCGTAATTGGACCTGAATATAGTGAAAAAGAAGCCCTGCAATGGTTCGAGCGGGCAGCTCAGCGCGGATACGCACCGGCCCAGGTCAACGTGGCGGTGATGTACGTGAACGGCTGGGGAACCCCCATGAACTATGCCGCTGCCCTGCATTGGCTTAATGCCGCAGCCGATCAAGGGTTACCGCGTGCTTACTACAATCTCGGGATACTGTTCCTAAATGGACAGGGCGTCCGTCAGGATTACGCGGAGGCGTTTCGCTGGTTTCAGAAAGGAGCAGAAGCAAACGACGCCGACGCCCAGACCAATCTGGGCTACTTGTACGATCAAGGACTCGGCTGCCCGCACAGCGCTGCGACGGCTGCGTCGTGGTACCGCAAAGCCGCGGATGCCGGAAATGTCGTCGGCGAGAATAATCTTGCGGATATGTATTTGAGAGGCGAAGGCGTTTCGCAGAATAACTCCGAGGCATTTCACTGGTTCGAGAAAGCGGCCACCGCGGGATCTACAGGTGCGCGCATTAAGCTCGGTTACATGTATGCCAATGGCCTCGGCGTGAAAAAGGATCCTGCGACGGCGTATGCATGGATTTCCGCCGCATCGATAGCCGGCGACCGCCGGGGGGACTACCTGATTCCGGCACTTAAAGAAATGCTAACCGCGCAACAGATCTCCGCTGCCAGTCAAAAAGCCCTGGGCACGCCCTTCAAGCCTGCCCAGCAACTGGTAATAAATTCCTTTGTGCCGTAGGCATCGCGAGGGAGTGTGCCAGTGAGGAGAATCTCGAGAGTAACAAGTGGGATAGGAACGTTGGATTTCCCATCCTTCTTGCGGGAAGTACGCGGAAAAAAGCCAACGATGCGGCGCGCCGGTGCCGCCCCTCCCCGAATTGTGGGATGTTGCACATGCTTCCCAGCGCTTACGCATTTCACCCCAGCACTGGGCTAACGAATAGCCGATCCGCGGCTGGAGTGGGACAGTTCCACGTTCTGTCCCAATCCGATTAAGGGGAATCTTGCTGGTAACAAGTGGGTAGCCTAGCTCCGCCCGGGCGCATTCTTGATCGTTGGTGCCACCAGGGTTGCTCCGGGATCATCTGATTGTGGACGGTCATCCCCGTGGCTGGCGCGGATGGCACGCGAGAATCTTCGGAGTAATAAGTGGGTTGCGGATGTGGAATCCCGCCCTAACGTCGCAAAAAGCGCGACGTGAGGGTGGGGTACCGACCGGCTTGAGCAGGTCGCTTCGCGGATTTAATTTTGGTATCGTCGCGGCTGGGATGTTGAGCATATGGGACTGATTGACGTGGTGTTCGGACGGCCTTTGGCCTCTTCTGAGGACTCGGGGCAGCGGATCACTCCTACGCAGGGAATTCCTACGTTTGGGCTGGATGCTCTGAGTTCGGCCGCGTACGGGCCGGAGGCGGCGCTGACGATTTTGCTGCCGCTGGGGCTGATCGGGATCCGGTATGTGGTGCCGCTGACGTTCGCCGTGATCGGACTGCTGGTCATCGTTTATTTCAGCTATCGCCAGACGATCGCGGCGTATCCGAATGGCGGGGGATCGTACACGGTCGCGAAGGAAAATCTGGGGAACGGAGCTGGGCTGCTGGCGGGCGCGGCGCTGATGATCGATTACCTGCTGAACGTGGCGGTGGGAATTTCGGCAGGAATTGGAGCGCTGGTGTCGGCGGTGCCATCGCTGCTGCCGCACACTCTGGCGCTATGTCTGGTGGTGCTGATCATATTAACGGTGGTCAATCTTCGGGGAGTGAAGGAGGCGGGGTCGGCTTTTGTAGCTCCGACCTATTTGTTTGTGGGGACGCTGGTGGTGGTGATCGTCATTGGTCTTTATAAAGTGATCGCTTCGGGCGGGCATCCGGCGGCCGTAGTGGCGGAAGCGGCGCAGGCTCCGGTGGGATTGCAGGCGGTGGGGCTTTGGATTCTGGTGAAGGCGTTCGCTTCGGGGTGCACGGCTTTGACGGGCGTTGAGGCGGTGAGCAACGGGGTGCAGGCGTTTCAGGAGCCAGTGGTTCCGGCGGCGCGGCGGACGCTGGCGGCGATTATTGCGATTTTGATTGTGCTGCTCGGGGGGGTTGCGCTGCTGGTTAAATATTACGGAATCGTGGCGACGGATCCGGGGGCCGCGGGATATCAGAGTGTGCTGTCGCTGCTGACGGCGGCAGTGGTGGGCGAGGGGATTTTTTACGATCTGACGATGTTCTCGGTTTTGCTGGTGCTGTGTTTATCGGCGAATACATCGTTCGCTGATTTTCCACGGCTGTGCCGGATGATCGCGCGGGACGATTATCTTCCGCATTCGTTGACTACTCGAGGACGGCGGCTGGTGTTCTCGCAGGGGATCTGGGGGTTGGCGATCTTAGCCGCTCTGCTGCTGATTCTGTTTGGCGGCGTGACGGACAGGTTGATCCCTCTGTTCGCGGTGGGGGCATTTCTGGCATTCACTCTGTCGCAAGCGGGGATGGTGGGACATTGGTGGAAGAACGCCAAGGGTTTTGCGGCGGCGCACGGAATTCTGATCAACGGGATCGGAGCTCTGGCTACGGGAGCGACGTTGATGGTCATTCTGGTGGCAAAATTTGCCACTGGAGCCTGGGTGGTGGTGCTGTTGTTGCCGACGGCGCTGGTGTTCATGGGGCGGGTGCGGCGTCATTATGAAGCGACGAACGAAGAAGTGGCGCTGAAGGAAGGCGTGACTTTACCCGCAGAGAATATGGCGCCGCCGATCGTGCTGGTTCCGGTGGATCGATGGAATGCGGCCACGGAGAAGGCGCTGCGGTTTGCGATGACTTTGTCTCCGGATGTGGAGGCGGTGCATGTGACGTGCGAGAACGATGAGGGCCGCCCGCCGTGGGAGCTGGGGGAAAACCTGCGGCCGGAGTGCGGGTTCCGAAGCTGGTGACGTTGGCGTCGCCGTTCCGGCTGGTGGTGCATCCGATTGTGGATTATGTGTTGAAGGTGGAGAAGGAGAATCCGGGGCGGACGGTAGCGGTGGTGATTGCTTCGATGGTGGAGCGGCACTGGTATCACTATTTTCTGCATAATCAGCGGGGACAGATGCTGACGGCACTGCTGCTGCTGGGTGGGGATGAGCGGATCAATATTATTAATGTGCCGTGGTATTTGAAAGCTTAGCTGTCAGCTGTCAGCTCTCAGCTGTCAGGAAAGGCAAAATCAAGAGCAAAGCCAAACCCTTCAGGAACCGACCTTAGTTTTACTGAGAGCTGATGGCTGACGGCTTTTAGCGGCCGCCGGTTACATCCAGGATTGCTCCGGTTACGTAGCTGGCTTCTTCGGAGAGCAGCCAGAGAATCGCGTTGGCTATTTCTTCGGGCTGGCCGCCGCGCTGCATGGGGACTCCGGCTTTGACGCGATCGACGCGGTTCGGTTCGCCTGCGAGGGCGTGGAGTTCGGTGTAGATGTGGCCGGGGCGGACGGCGTTGACTCTGATTTTTTCTTCGGCCACTTCTTTGGCTAATCCTAAAGTCATGGTGTCGATCGCGCCTTTGGTGGCGGCGTAGTCGATGTATTCGTTGGGCGAGCCGATGCGAGCGGCTCCGGAAGAAATATTGACGATAGCGCCGCCGAGGCCTCCGTAGCGGGTGGACATGCGCCGGACGGCTTCGCGGGCGCAGAGGAAACTTCCAAAGACGTTGGTGGCGAAGACGCGTTGGAGGCGGGCAGCGTCGATCTGATCGAGACGCGTCTGGCGTTCTACGGTGCCCACATTGTTGACGAGCGCGGTGACTGGTCCGAGTTGGGCGGTGGCGGAATCGAAGAGGCGGACCACGTCTTCTTCATTGCTGACGTCAGCCTGGATGGCGATCGCTGTTCCGCCGTCGTGCTTGATCGCGGCAACGACTTGTTCGGCGGCTGGCTGGTTGCGGAGATAGTTGACGCAGACGTGATTCCCGCGGGCGGCGGCGAGTTTCGCGGTGGCGGCTCCGATGCCTCGGCTGGCGCCGGTGATGATCAGGACCTGGGCGGCAGACATTGGCTGAATTTTAGCAGGGTGTGGGCGCCAGAAATTCCCCGAGCGAGATGGGACCGTGGAATCCCACCCTAACGTCGCAAAAGACGCGACGTGAGGGTGGGGCACCCAGATGTGTTAGTCGTGCTGGATTCAGACTCTCCAATAATCCGGGCGCCAGGTCTTGATAGCTTTCTTGATTTCCGCCTTGGGGAGTTTTTCGTTCAGCGCTCTGGCGGCTAACGCGGGGAGTTCGGCGTCGGAGGCGAAGCGCAGAGCTACCAGTTGCGACTCTGTAATTTCGTTGATGCGCGGACGGAGAGTTGGATCGAGCAAAGTTGCCAGGCGCAATCTCTCTTCGAGGCGGATGACGCGATCCTGCACTTTGAGAGAGTAGAGGCGAATTTTGAAGACGGCGGTGATCGCGGCGAGCACGACGACGACCATCCACGCGGAATGAATACTCGGATACCGGACTACGTGGACGATGACACAGATCAGCGTGATCACGAAAACGGGCAAGATGAAGAAGTGAAACGGCGGATCCCAACGAGTGTGGTGCGCATAACTTTGTGAAGAATCAGGCATGAGGGAATCTCCTTATTAATGCCGAGATCATCAATGCGGATAATCATCGCATAGTTTGTTGGTGGTGGCAGTTACGCGGACACAGTGTGCGCGCTAGGCGAGGTCGTTGTCGAGGATGGTACGAACCTTGCGCGCGAGGGTAGCGAGCGTAAACGGCTTTTGCAAAACGGCAGAAGAGTCATCGACGAGGTCGCAACTCCAGGTGGCGCGGTCGGGATAGCCAGACATGAACAGGATTTTCATGTGCGGGTGGGACTGAGTAAGACGCTCGGCCAATTCGCGCCCGCCAATGTTGGGCATGACGACATCGGTGAGCAGGAGGTGCACCGGTTGGTTGTAGCCGGAGAAAATCTGCAGGGCTTCGTTGCCGTCGGCCGCTTGCAGGACGGTGTAGCCGTGGCTCTCGAGAAATTCACGGACGAGGTCGCGGATTCCGTCCTGATCTTCGACCAGGAGGACGGTCTCGGTTCCGCGCGCGGCGGCAATGGGATGTTTTGCTTTTGGAGCAGGCTCCACAGGGACATCTTCTTCTACGAGGATTTGCGGGAAGTAGATGTCGAAGGTTGTGCCCTGATTCGGTTCGCTGCGCACGCTGACCCAGCCACCAGATTGCTTGACCACCCCATAAACGATGGAAAGGCCGAGGCCGGTCCCTTTGCCGGGTTGCTTGGTGGTAAAGAAAGGCTCGAAGATACGGGCCAGGATGTCGCTGTGCATTCCGCTTCCAGTGTCACTTACGCTGAGGACGACGTAACGGCCGGGTGGGATGCGAGCATGGCTGCCGGCGTAGGTTTCGTGCAGTTCCAAGCTTCGGGATTCGATGGTGAGACGGCCGCCGCCCGGGGGCATGGCGTCGAGGGCATTCACGGCCAGGTTCATGATCACCTGCTCCATCTGTCCGGGATCGGCCTTGACGCGATGAGCAGAAGGCGCGGCGAGGATCTGCAGTTCGATGTTAGCGGGAATGAGGCGGGCCAGCATCTTCGCCACTTCCGTCAGGACGGTATTCAAGTCTAGCGCCTTCAACTGAAGGACTTGCCGGCGGCTGAACGCGAGGAGTTGCTGCGTGAGGGCGGCGGCGCGAGCGACAGCCCGTTCGATCTCCACGGCATCTTTGTGCGCTGGGTCGCTGGCAGCGAGACGGCTGCGCACTCGTTCGTTGTGAGCCTGGATCACCATTAAGAGGTTGTTGAAATCGTGGGCGACGCCGCCGGCCAACTGGCCGACGGCTTCGAGCTTCTGCGAGTGACGAAGTTGCTCCTCGAGGCGCTTGTGCTCGGTGATGTCGTAGAGAACGCCCTGCATGAGAATTTCGCGGTCGCCAACGGCAGCGCGCAAGATCACACCCTCGTCGCGGAACCAGAGAACGCGGCCGTCGCGGGCGAGCATGCGATATTCGGCATGGAACAGGTCGCGATTTTTTTTGAAGCGATCTTCAGCGGCGATGGCGATTTCACGATCCTCAGGATGGACGTGGTCGATCCAGTTCAACGAGTCCGTGAGCCACTCTTCCGGGGAGAAGCCGAGAATGGATTCGATTTGAGGACTCACATAGTGCCAGGGCCCACTGGCGCCGAGTTCGGCGACATAGGTGATGGCGGGCAAGCGCTCGACGAGCGTGCGGTAGCGATCTTCCACGGCACGAAGCTGGCTTTTGTCACGATCGCGTTCGATGGCGAGAGCGGCGATGTGAGTGGCGTGGGCGATGAGTTGCAGATGTTGGGAGTCGGGGCTGCACGGCTCGCGGTGGTAGATGGCGAACGTGCCGAGCATGGTGCCGTCCTGCGCGGGGATGGGCGTGGACCAGCAGGATCGCAGGCCGTGCGGCAAAGCGAATTGCCGACAGGTCTCCCACAGCGGGTCGGTAGAGATATCGGAGACGATGACGGGCTGCTTACGATGGATCGCGGTGCCGCAGGAGCCGGCGCACGGCCCAATTGGCACGCCGTCCACAGCCCGGTTGTACTCGGGTGGAAGACTTGGGGCGGCGCCGTGACGCAGAGTTACACCATCCGCGTTCAGAAAGAGAATCGAACAGATCAGACCGGGGCGTTGCTTTTCGATTTCAGTACACAGTGCGTCCAATATCTTCGGGAGCGGGGCCTGACCCATGATCATGGCGAGCAGGCGGTCATCGAGCAGGGACAGAGCGCTGCCCGGCTGCTCCGCGGCTTTTTGGACTCCCGTAGACATGGGTGGTTTGTTTCATCTTCCCGCCCATTAGTGTCGCAACCAAATTACGGAAGTAATCAAGACAGGGGCGAGTTATTTTCCGATGCAGAAGGTGCCGAAGATGAGGTTGAGTATGTCGTCGGTGGTGGTGGCTCCGGTGATTTCGTCGAGGGGGCGGAGGGCGGAGTAGAGATCGAGAAGAAGCATTTCGTGGGGGACTTTGTTGCCGACGGCGGTCATTGCGGCGGCGAGTGCAGTGAGAGAGTCGGTTACGAGCTTTTGGTGGCGCACGCTGGTTAGGAAGCCGGATTCTGGTTGTGCGGCGTCTCCGGTGACGTGGCGGAGAACGGCGGCGCGGAGAGCGGCGATGCCTTCGCCGGTTAGGGCAGAGGTGGGGATGCGAGGGGGAGCGGCCGTTTCGCGGGCGGGGGCGCCCGCGCCACACGAGATGGCCAGGTCGGATTTGTTCTCTACGACGATGGCTGGGCGACTCTCTACCTGGTGGAGTAGTTCTTGGTCTTCTTCGGTGGGCGGCTTCGACTTGTCGATCACTACCAGGACCAAATCGGCGTCGGCTAGCGCTTCCATTGATTTCTTGATGCCGATGCTTTCGGCTTCGTCGAGCGCTTTGCGGATGCCGGCGGTATCCACCAGCTCCACGGGAATTCCTCCGATGGCTACCGTTTCGCTGACCAGGTCGCGAGTGGTGCCGGGCTGCGCGGTGACGATGGCGCGGTCGCGTTCCACGAGGCGATTGAAGAGGCTCGATTTGCCGACGTTCGGGCGGCCTACGATGGCTAACGTCAATCCCTGATGGATGATTTTGCCGTAGGTGAAGGTTGCAGCGAGTTGCTGGAGCGGAGTTTTGACTTCGGCGATGTGCTCGAGGATGGTGGCGTCGGGCGCGACGGAGACGTCGTCTTCGGCGAAATCGATGCCGGCTTCGAGGAGAGCGATTAAGTCGACTAACTTCTTTTTGATCGGCTTCAGGCGATTCGAGAGCGCTCCTTCTAATTGCTGTGCGGCGACTTTGGCCTGGAATAACGTCTGCGCGTCGATGAGATCGCGGACGGCTTCGGCCTGGGTGAGGTCGAGGCGTCCGGCGAGGAAGGCGCGCATGGTGAATTCTCCGGGCTCGGCGAGGCGGGCGCCGCGGGCCAGGGAGAGTTCGACGATGTGGCGGAGGACGACGGGCGAGCCGTGGGCGGAGATTTCGATGATGTCGTCGGTGGTGTAGGAGTGGGGCTTGGCGAAGTAAGTGACAACGACTTCGTCGATGCGGGGGCTTGCGGTGGTGGCGGTGGCGTCGGCAGTTTCGCGGGCGGGGGCGCCCGCGCCACACGGTTCGACTAGATCGCAGACTACCGCCTGGTTCGGTTGCAGGTCGCGGGTAAGGCGGAGCATTGGCCGGGCTATGGACTGCGCTTCGGGACCAGCGAGGCGGACTACGCCGATGCCGCCGCGTCCTGGCGGAGTAGCAATCGCGACGATGGTGTCGTCCAGGTTCATGATTGAGTTAGTCGACGATGAAAAGTTTGGCCCCGATTGTGGTCGAGGAGCGGTGGGAGGATTCACCGTCCGCTACCTGATAGCTATTGCCAGGAGTCAGAGTGAAGCTGGTGCCATCGGCTAGTGTCGTCTGTAGTTCTCCTTCTATGCAAAAGAGGATGTGGCCCTTCGAACACCAATGGTCGGCGGAATAGCCGGGCGAGTATTCCACTATGCGGACGCGAATGTCACCGAAAGTTTGCGTTCGCCAAAGCGCGACACCGGAGTCTCCGGGATGCTCGGTCGGCGCAATCTGTCCCCAGTCTGTAGTGGAAATCGGGAACCCAGTCATCTTCATGAGTCGAGTATGCCACGGCACGCTGTTGGCTGTTCGCTCTTAAGCTCTTGCCTGAGCCAATAAGTCATGCGGGTGCGTTTGCTGCATTTGGCGCACGTCATTTATACTTACGGTTTGCCTTAAGCCAGCTGATTCAATCAGGGAGCAGGATTTTCGATGCCGAAACGTACATTTCAACCCAACAAACGCAAGCGCTCTAAGAAGCACGGGTTCCGGACTCGTATGAAGACCAAGAGCGGAGCCGCCGTGCTGTCGCGTCGCCGGGCCAAGGGCCGCAAGCGCGTTGCCGTGAAGCCGGGCTTCCGCGATTAGTTTCTCCGTGAATCAGTTGCCAGTCGCCAGTACCCATTTGCCAGACAAAAGCGGGACGAAGCGCCGGCGACGGTCGTCTGGGTCCATTCGAGCAAGTTGGTGAACTGGTGAGCGCAGATGGTGCCAACCAGCGCGTAGACGAGTCCGTGACGCCAGAGGGAGCAGAGTTCCCGCGCGCGGCGCGGCTACTGAAACACTCTGACTTTGATCGTGTTTACAAGCAAGGGCGGCGGCACTTTTCCTCGCACATGACGGTGTTCTACCTGCGGCGAGCGCAGAGTGTTTCGCCGGAAAGCGCTTCGGCCGAGGAAAGCTCGCGCGTCGGTTTCACTGTGGGCAAGGTTCTCGGCGGGGCGGTGGTGCGAAACCGGATCAAGCGCCGGCTGCGCGAAGCGGTGCGGCGGCGACGGGCGATGCTGGTTGGAGCCGGGGCGGTGGATGTAGTGATCAATCCGAAGAAGTCGGTGCTGAATTTGAAAATGCCGCTGTTGCTCGAAGAAGTTGGGCGGGCGCTGGATGTGATCGCGAAGAAGCTGGCGAAGAGAGGGACCCCTTAACGTCGCAAAAAGCGCGACGTTAGAATGGGGCACCCAGCACCCGATTGGTGAAAGATGAAGTTTATCGCTCTGGGTCTGTTGCGGATTTACAAGCGCTGGGTTTCGCCGGCGTTTCCGCCCTCCTGCCGCTACGTGCCGACTTGTTCCGAATACGCGACGGAAGCAGTGGAGCGGTACGGTGTGTTGCGCGGCGGGATGATGTCGGCTTGGCGGTTGATGCGATGTCATCCGTTTGCCAAAGGCGGGCTGGATCCGGTGGTGAAGGATGGTTTAGGGAATCCCACCCTAACGTCGCAAAAGACGCGACGTGAGAGTGGGGCGCCCTCGGTAGGAATCGCTGCAACCACTAACGAAGAAATGATGAGTTACTAATTTGGCAGAATTCAATAATCCGCAACAAGAACCAGGAATGGAACGCAGGCTGCTGATTGTGTTTGCGCTGACCTTTCTGGTCATCATGCTTTTCCAGCCGCTTTTGAAGAAGTATGGGCCGCAGCCTCCCGCGCCGGCGAAGACGGAGAGCGCAGGTGCAAGGTCTCAGGTCTCAGGTGTCGGGTCTCAGGAAACCAATTCCGCCGGTGCCAGGTCGCAGGAAAGTAACTCATCTTCTGGAGCCTCGGTTCCCTCGGCTGGACCGACGGGGCAGAGCCCCGTCACCACGCAAACTGCGGGTACGCAGATGGCTAGCAGCGAGGCGGAGACGGTCATTGAGAATGACGTTTACCGGATCGTGTTCACCAATCGCGGCGCGCGGGTGAAGTCGTGGGTGCTGAAGAAATACACCGACGACAACGGCGGCCAGTTGGAACTGGTAAACGCGACGGCGGCGAAGGATCATGGCTACCCGCTGGAGTTGTGGTCGTATGACGAGGGTCTGCGCGACAAGCTGAATTCGGTGCTGTATGCAACTGCGAGCTCTCAGCTGTCAGCTGTCGGCTCTCAGGGAACCCCTGAGGCTGTTCAGTTCGTTTATGACGACGGCGATATCTCAGTGCAGAAAAGCTTCACCTTCGATCGCAGCAGCTATGTGGTTGGGGTGAAGACGGCGGTCTATCAAAAGGGTGCGCTGGTCACGGCGTTTCCGATGTGGCCGGCCGGTTTCGGCGCGGACCTCACTGGGCCGCAGTATGCCTCCGAGCAGGTGATGTACCAGTACGACGACAAAGTCGAGCGGCTCGCGATCAAGAAGATCAGTGGCGGCGGGACGCTGCCCGGGCCGTTCCATTGGGCGGGAGTTTCCGACCAGTATTTTGCTGCTGTGTTCCTGCCGCAGGATCCGAAGAATGCGGCGATGGTGACGCTGCACAATACGATTGAGATTCCGCATGGCGGATCCGATAGCAAGCAGATGGATAAGGTCGATGTGCTGGGCGCCGCGGTTGGGAGCCTGAAGGGACCAACGGACACGCGAGTATATGTGGGGCCGAAAGCGCTGGCCGTGCTGGAAGCGGTGCCCGTGCCCGGCATCACAGGAGCGGAACCGGATCTGCGGGCGATTATCGACTTTGGCTGGTTGGGCTACATCGCGCGTCCGCTGTTCTTATGGCTGAAGTGGATGTACGCCTACATCCACAACTGGGGCTGGGCGATCGTGCTGCAAACGTTGATCATCAACCTCACGCTGATGCCGTTGCGCATCTCGCAGATGAAGTCGATGCTGAAGATGCAGCGCGTGGCGCCGCAGATCAAGGCCATCCAGGAGAAATACAAGAAGTACAGCCTGCGCGATCCGGAAAAAGCGAAGATGAACGAAGAGGTTGCGGCGCTGTACAAGAAGGAAGGTGTGAATCCGGCGGGTGGATGTTTGCCGCTGTTGATCCAAATGCCGTTCTTCTTTGCCTATTACAAGATGTTGAGTGTGGCGATGGACCTGCGGCAAGCACCGTGGGGGTGGGTACACGATCTTTCGGCGCCGGACCATATTCACATTTTGTCGATTGCAATCATCGTAACGATGATCGCGGTGCAGCGCATGACGCCTCAGGCGGGCATGGATCCGGCGCAGCAGAAGATGATGAACGTGATGATGCCGGGGATGATGGGCGTAATGACCTGGAACATGCCGGCTGGCGTCGGGCTGTACTGGCTGACGGGGCAGATCATCAGCATCGTGCAGCAGTCGGTGATGAACCGCACATCGCTGGGCCGCGAGATGCGCGAGATGATGGAGAAGCGGGCGAGGAAAAAGTAGGTGCCAGGTGTCAGGTCTCAGGTGTCAGGAAAACCTGAGACCTGACACCTGAGACCCGAGACCTTACTTATGCCAATTACTGACAAGGTTGCTGCTGCGAAACAGATTGGGGAATTCCTGCAGGCCGTGATTTCCAAGGGCGGCTTCAAGCTCAAATACCGGATCACAGTGGATCCTCCAATCGCGGAGAATCGCGAGTGGGAGCATCCGGAGATTCTGGTGGAGTTTGCGGGTCCGGATTCGGCGCTGCTGCTGGAGCGCAGCGGCGAGTTGCTGCGGTCGTTTGAGTTGCTGGCGTCGGAAGTGCTGCACTTGCAAGGGAACGAGCACGAGAAGATCTGGTTCGACTGCAAGAACTTCCGTGCGATGCGGATCGATGAGTTGCAGCTGGCGGCGCGAGTGGCGGCGGAGCAGGTGCGGCGGACAAGCGAGCCGTACCGTTTTGGTCCGATGTCATCGCGCGAGCGGCGGATCGTCCACTTGGCGCTGCGCGAGGAAAAAGATTTGCGCACGGAGAGCGATGGCGAGGGTGGAAGAAGGTCGGTGGTGGTGTATCCGGGGAATTACAAGACGGCTGCGGCACCGGAGCGACGCGAGCGGCGGCCGCGGTCGCACTGAGGCGAGGTCAGATTGCAGAGGTCAGAGGTCAGAAGTAAAAACCCAAAACATGGCGCTGTGGGGATGGTTTTCACCTCTGACATCTCACCTCGAACCTCTCGCCTTTTTCACTCTGCACTGTTTGTGCGGCAGTTAGTTTCTCGACACTTGACAGCGCGTTAAAATCGCGGTTGGATAAAGCGCTCGCTGAAAATATTTTTGTTCAGGAACACAGACGCAGCGATTTTTTTTGTGCTAGTATGCCGTTCGTCTCGTAATAAATTTCACAGACAATCCGTACTGCAAAACATTAAAGCTGCTCTGCAGTAAAAAGAAGAATTCATACTTTCAGAATGGTCTTTATCCCGGGCGCTTTGCTCCGGCGCACTCGATATTTGGTAAACAATGTCTCTTTCAAGTTCCTCCATCATTCCGAATCCCTGGGCGCGCATTCTTGACGCGCTGGAAAAGAAAATCAATCGCCACTCCTACGACACCTGGTTGAAACCAACGCGATACAGTCACGCCAGCAACAAAATTCTCTTCGTACGCATTCCGACGGCGGAGTTCCGTCACGTCGGCGACAAATACGCGGACTTGATTCAGGAAGCAGTCGATAACCTGGGGCTGGGATACGAGGATGTGAAGTTCGTCACGGCCGAGGACGATCCGTCGAACACGCCGATCCGCCATGACGGCGGGCTTTCGGCGCGGGGTTCGAGCGCCAGTTCGGGTCCGCAGCCGGTGCAGGGACTGCATCCCTCGCAGGCCAAGTTTGACTGGGATAGCGCCGCGCAACTGAATCCGCGCTATACGTTCGACGCGTTCGTGATCGGCAGCGGCAACCAGTTTGCCCACGCGGCGTGTCAGGCGGTCGCAGAGCGACCCTCGAAGGCCTACAACCCGCTGTTCCTGTATGGCGGCGTCGGAATGGGCAAGACCCACCTGATGCAGGCGATCGGGCACGAGATCAAGCGCAGGACTCCGCAGGCGGCGATCTGCTACGTGTCGAGCGAGAAGTTCACCAATGAGATGATCAACTCGTTGCGCTACGACAAGATGATCAGCTTCCGGGACAAGTTCCGGACGATGGACGTGCTGCTGATTGACGATATCCAGTTCCTGGCTCAGAAAGAGCGGACACAAGAAGAGTTCTTCCACACATTTAATGCGCTGCACGAGTCGATGAAGCAGATCGTGATCGCCAGCGACCGTCCGCCGAAAGAGTTGGCGGAGTTTGAGGACCGGTTGCGCAGCCGTTTTGAGTGGGGATTGATTGCCGACATTCAGCCGCCCGACCTAGAGACGAAGGTGGCCATTCTGCAGAAGAAAGCAGAGCAGGAACGGGTCACGTTGCCCACGGATGTGGCGCTGTTCATCGCATCGAACATCCGGTCGAACGTGCGTGAGTTGGAAGGGGCGCTGATCCGGCTGGTGGCGCATTCGTCGCTGATCGGGGCGGAAATTACGCTGCCCTACACGCAGCAGGTCCTGAAGAATTTTATCGATTCCCAGGCTCGTAAGGTGACGATTGAATCCATTCAAAAGGCCGTGGCGGAGCAATTTGGCCTGCGCCTGGTAGAGATCAAGGCGAAGAACAATTCGCGTTCTATCGTTTACCCCCGGCAGATTGCGATGTATCTGGCCAAGCATCTGACGGAAGCTTCGTTACCGGAGATTGGGCGGCAGTTCGGTGGCAAGCATCACACGACGGTGCTGCACTCGGTCGATAAGATCGAGGAGTTGCGCAAGGTCGACAAAGATTTGAACAGGCTGCTCAATAAACTGACCGAGCAGTTAGGCGCGTAATTGTCGGTTTCCACTGGTTTTTCCACTTCTCAAGCTAGTCTTCCAGCCCTCTGGCTGTGAAGTGTTTGTGGAAACTGTGGGAGACGGGACATGAATTCGGGCATGCGTCCGAGTTTCATGCGGTCTCCGGTGAGATGGGGAGCGATTCTTCACACGAAGGGTCGTATTGGAAGCTACTGAGCCACAGGCGCCTGGACCAGTTTTCCACTTCTCCGACGCCCCTACGGTTACTACTGGTTTTATTGCTTTTGTATTTGATATAAGAAGAGACAGAAGTAGAGAGTCGGGAGACCCAATATGCCGGTGGAAGTCGCCCCCGAGGTTGCCACAACGACCATGGAAATCACAGTCAGCAAATCTGAGCTTCTTCGCGAACTGACAGCCACTCAAGGCGTGGTCGAGCGCAAGACGACGATTCCTATTCTCTCCAACTATCTTTTTGAGGCGGCGGGAGACAAGTTGTCGCTGACGGCGACGGATCTTGATCTCAGCCTGCGCACATCATGTAGTGCGAAAGTCAAGAAGGAAGGCGCGTGTACGATCCCTGCGCGCAAACTTCACGACTACGTGAAATTGCTGCCCGATGCGGATATCACGATTAAGCTGCTCGAAAATCACTGGGTCAGCATTCGGTGCGGACGGTCGAATACAAAAATGGTGGGGATGGCGAAATCGAACTTCCCCGGCCTGCCAGTGTTTCCGGCGGCGGGAGCGATCAAGATTCCTGCAGCAGTGCTGCGGTCGATGATTGCGAAAACTGGTTTTGCCATTGCCAGTGAAGAATCGCGCTATACACTCAACGGCGCGCTCATGGTGCTGAAGCCGGAGTCGATCACCATGGTGGCGACCGACGGACATCGCTTGGCGCATGTGGAGCGTGCGGGTGAGAAGTTTGAAGGCGTCTCGGGCGAGATGAAGACGCTGATCCCGAAGAAGGCGATGGACGAACTGAAGTCGCTGCTGGATTCGGATGTGGAGACGATTGATTTTGCGAAGGATGAGTCGACACTGTTCTTCCGTGTGGGTCCGCGGCTGCTGACGTCGAGGCAGTTGACCGGGCAGTTCCCGAACTACGAGGCTGTGCTGCCGAAGGATGTGTCGAAGTCCATTGCGCTGCAGGGCGACGAGCTGGGCGCTGCCATTGCGCGTGTGGCGCAGTTTGCGGATGAGCGCTCGCGAGCAGTGCGCCTGAAGCTGGAGAAGGGCGAGTTGAAGCTTTCGGCGTCATCGACGGAGACGGGCGAGTCCGAGGATTCGATCGAAGTTGCCTATGATGGTGAAGCCATGGCGATCGGGTTCAACGCGCAGTATCTGATGGACTTCATCAAGGCGACGGGGTCGGCGCCGGTGAAACTCGAGTTGAAGGATGCCCAGTCCGCGGGTCAACTTCGTCCGGCCGAGGGCGAGGATTACAAGTACCGGTATATTGTGATGCCGATGCGGATCTGAGAGAAGCAGCTTTCAGCTCTCAGCCGTCAGCCATGAGTAAAACGAAGCCGTGCCCTTCCGGTTTGTGGTGCTTCCCAGTCTTTCGTTGTGCCTGCAAATAGTCTGTTCTGCTTGAAGCCGTTCCGGCCATATTCAACTTGACCGTGGGGCATTGAGGATTTAGAGTTTCCGCCATTCCAAATTCGGAGGAAAGTTATGTTATCTGGTTTTAAACAATTCATTTTGCGTGGAAATGTGGTTGATCTAGCGGTCGGCGTGGTGATTGGCGGCGCGTTCGGGACGATTGTCACCGCGTTGGTCAAAGACATTATCAATCCGATTATTGCGTTGCTGGTGGGGAAGCCGGATTTCACAGGGATTTCGTTCGCAATCAGAGGAACGGTGTTTCCCATTGGTGATTTCATCACGGCGGTGGTGAGTTTCCTGCTGGTGGCAGGCGCGGTCTACTTCTTTGTCGTGACGCCGATTAATGCCTTGATTGCGCGAACCCGGAAAGATCCGGCCCCGGCTGACCCGACGACCAAGAAGTGTCCGGAATGCCTGAGCGAGATTCCGATCGATGCGCGGCGTTGCAGCCATTGTTCGCAGCCGGTCATGGGGAAAGCGGCGTAGCTGAGGTTAGTAGAAAATTCGACGTAACGCGAGAGCCCGTGGGGAATCGGCCCGGGCTCTTCGTATTTTTGGGGCGATGAGTCAAAGTGGAGGCGCTTTCCAATGAAAATGGCGCGGGTGATCCTGTTTACTGGCCAGATTGACGTGATGAGCAAGTTCTACGGAGAAGTGCTCGGCCTCAAGCAAATCTCGGAAGAGAAAGGCTGGCGGGAGTTTGCGGCTGGCGGTGCGGGGATCGCGCTCCACTCCGGACCGTCATCGCCTGGCCGCAAGGGCCCGAAGATTGTCTTTCGCACAACGGACGTTGCGGCGCTGCGCGAAAAGCTGGTCGCGCGAGGCGCGAGTTTCGGCAAGGTGCGGCAGGGGGACATATTTTGCCTTTGCGACGGCAAGGACCCGGACGGCAATCCCATTCAACTGTCGGATCGGTGAAACTCAGCCCGGTGCGCGGCTTGGCGAAATCGGCTGATTCTTGTAAAATAAAGCTTTGGCAACAGGCCTGGAAGGAATCCTAGAGTTATGGCACGAGTTTGTGATGTTTGCGGCAAGGGGCCGCAATTCGGAAATACCATCAGCCACGCCCACAACGTGAGCAAGCGGCGCTGGAACGTCAATCTGCGCCCGGTTCATGCGAAAGTCGGGGCGACGACGAAACATATGCGCGTGTGCACGGCTTGCCTGCGCAGCGGTAAAGTCGTTAAGGCGTAGCAGAATCGAAGAAATCGGAACCCGCAGGGTTGTGAAAATCCTGCGGGCTTTTCTTTGCCTGGACGGGACTGCGCGGACAGGAGTGTCTGCGCTACACGAGCTATTTCGCGTCCAGCAGTTTCACGTCAAAGATCAGAGTTGCATTGGGCGGTATTGCGCCGGGATAGCCCTTTGCTCCGTAGGCTAGGTCCGGTGGAATGCGGAGTTGCCGCTTGCCTCCCACCTTCATGCCGACGATGCCCTCGTCCCAACCCTTGATGACCTGCCCGCCGCCCAACAACAACTCGAAAGGTTTGCCGGTGCCGACGGAGCTGTCGAACTTCTTGCCGTTGGTGAGCCATCCGGTGTAGTCGACCTTGACGTGCATGCCGGTTTGCGCGACCGTGCCGGTGCCTGCCTTGATGTCCCAGTATTCGAGGCCGCTGGCGGTCTTGGTAGGCTCGCCAGTGACCTTTGTCGGGCCGACAGGCATAGCTGGTGCTTTCTTGGCGGGAGCGGTCTGGGCGATTGCCAGCCCAGCTAGCGCGAGAATTGTGATTACGAGGATGATGATTATCGTTTTCATGGTTCAGCCTTTCCTGTTTAGTTCGTTCCTCTCGCGCATTTCACGCTAGCGCGATTACATCAATTTCTACCAAAACATCTTTTGGCAGCCTCGCTACCTCTACCGTGGAGCGGGCTGGTGGGGCTTGTTTGAAGTAGCGTCCGTAGACTTCATTCATGGCGGCGAAGTCTCCCATGTTCTTGAGGAAGACGGTGCAGCGCAGAATCTTGTCGAGGCTGCTGCCAGAGGCTTGCAGGATGGCATCCAGATTCTTGAGCACGCGGTCGGTCTGCGCGCTGACGTCTCCGGTGATGACCTGTTGGGTGGCGGGGTCGATGGCGACTTGTCCGGAGGTGAAGATCAGGCCCTGGGCGCGGATCGCTTGCGAGTACGGGCCAATGGCTTTGGGGGCGTGGTCGGTGGCGATGACTTCGCGCATGAGGTCTCCTGTGGACCCAGGTTAGCGCCCAAAGGGCGTGCGCGAACCTAGGGCACCGCACTTGATAGTGATGAAGAGAGATTAACGCAGATTGCGGCGGGGGAAGTCAAACGGCTATCAGCTGTCGGCTCTCAGTCGTCAGTAAATTCGAGCTGGAGCTTCGCTCCACTTCTAGAACAGGGAGCTTTGGCGGCGGTTGGGAGTTATGCCGAAGTGTTCGTAGGCGAGCTGTGTCGCTACGCGGCCGCGGGGAGTTCGGTTGAGGAAGCCGATCTGGATCAGGAAGGGCTCGTAGATTTCTTCGATGGCGTCGGGTTCTTCCGCCAGGGCTGCTCCTAACGTGTTCAGGCCGACCGGGCCGCCTTGATATTTTTCAATGATGGTGAGCAGGAGTTTGCGGTCGACTTCGTCGAAACCGTGTTTGTCGACTTCCAACATACTGAGTGCAGACTGAGCGGTGGGTAGATCGATGGAGCCAGCGGCTCGGACCTGGGCATAGTCACGCACACGGCGCAACAGGCGGTTGGCGATACGCGGAGTGCCCCGGGAGCGGCTGGCAATTTCGGTGGCTCCGGCACGGTCGATCTTCACTCCGAGAATTTCGGCCGAGCGTTCGACGATGACTCGCAGGTCGTCGTGGGTATAGAACTCGAGCCGCAGGAGCAGGCCAAAGCGGGAGCGTAACGGCGCGGAGAGCAGGCCGGCGCGGGTGGTGGCTCCGATGAAGGTGAAGGGCTTCACGTCCATGGTGTGGGTGCGCGCGGACGGGCCCTGGCCGATCATGATGTCGAGTTTGTAGTCTTCTAACGCCGAGTACAGGATTTCTTCTAACGCGGGCTGCAGGCGGTGGACTTCGTCGATGAAGAGCACCTGGCGGTCGCGCAGGTTCGTTAGGATCGCGGTGAGGTCGCCTTTGATCTGCAGTGTTGGACCGGAAGTCTGCTGGAAGGCGGCTCCGAGTTCGTTGGCGATGATGTTGGCGAGCGTTGTCTTGCCGAGGCCCGGCGGTCCGTAGAGCAGTACATGGTCGAGCGCTTCTCCGCGAGACTTGGCGGCCTGGATGGCGACGTCCAGGTTCTCTTTTACCTTGCTCTGGCCGATGAATTCTTGCAGGCGCTGCGGGCGGAGCTTGAGCTCAAAAGAGGAATCGTCCTCGACCGGGGCGGCGGAGACGATGCGGTCGTTCTTCCGCAGAGCGTTCAATGCGAGATTGTCTTTGGCGGCGGACCTCGACGATCAGCATCAGCTTGTCGAGATCGACGCCCTTGTCGGCGGCGATACCGAGGCGCGGCCGGCAGGTCATGGTGGGCCTCGCGAAATGGCAGGCCGGCCTTGCGCACCCGCCAGTCGGCGAGATCGGTCGCCGTGACATAGCCGCGACGGCGGACGGCGCGCATGCGCCTCGGGTTGACGCTTGATGTCGGCACCATGCCGGTCATCGCCGCCAGCGCCAAGGCCAAAGTCTTCGTCGGTCTCGAACGACAGGCTCCTTGTCCTCCTGCATGTCCTTGGAATAGGCCAGCGGCAGGCCCTTGAGCGCGATCAGAGAGCCGTCAGGTCGCCGACGATCCGGCCGGTCTTGGCGCGGATCGAGCTCGGCCGCGTCGGGATTGCGCTTTTGCGGCATGATCGAGCTGCCGGTGGTGAAGCCGTCCGACAGGCGAGACGAAGCCGAACTGGTCGGACGACCAGATCACGATCTCCTCCGGCGAGCCGCGACAGATGCACCGCCAGGATGCGACGCCGCTGGCCAGATGAAGTACGAGCAGACGAAGTCGCGGTCGGACACGGCATCGATCGAGTTGGCCGAGGGGCCGGTAAAGCCCAGCGCCCACATGGCCGTCATGCTCCGGTCGATCGGGTGGGCGGCCCGGCCAGCGCGGCCGCCCCAGCGGCAACTCGTTGCGAGCCGCGCGCGACAATCGTTCCTAGAAAGGTTAATCCGCTCAGGGTCAGGCGGTTGCCTAAGGTGAGGCCGAAAGGCGTAACTGATGGACATCCGGTTAATATTCCGGACCTCCCGTGTGTTGGTTCTCACGATGGGGAGACGCAGAAGGATAAGCAGGCCGTCCTATGGCTATGACGGTTGATGCGTGCAAGGTGTTTCTCGTAGGCAAATCCGCGAGGGAGTTATCACTGAGACGCAAAACAGTACCCCGTATGGGGGAAAGCTGGCTGATTCCACGCTGCCGAGAAAATCCTCTAAGGAGAACATGTGGGATCCGTACCTCAAACCGACACAGGTAGACGAGAAGAATATTCTAAGGCGCTCGTGAGAACAGTTGGTAAGGAACTCGGCAAATTAACCCCGTAACTTGGGAAAAGGGGTGCCTCACTAGGATGCAAGTCCGAAGAGGCCGCAGAGAAATGCGCATTGCGACTGTTTAACAAAAACACAGGTCTCTGCTAAGTCGAAAACGACGTATAGGGGCTGACGCCTGCCCGGTGCTGGAAGGTTAAAGGGAGAGGTTAGCCGCAAGGCGAAGCTTTGAACTGAAGCCCCGGTGAACGGCGGCCGTAACTATAACGGTCCTAAGGTAGCGAAATTCGTTGTCGGGTAAGTTCCGACCTGCACGAATGGCGTAACGAAAGTGCGACTGTCTTGCCAACTGGCACGGCGAACTTGTAGTGCCGGTGAAGATGCCGGTTGCCCGCAACTAGACGGAAAGACCCCGTGCACCTTTACTATACCTTTACTATGAACTATGGCACTTGCTGCGCAGGATAGGTGGGAGGCTTTGATTTCAGGTTCTCGGACTTGGAGGAGCCAACGGTGAGATACCACCTGCGAGTTCTGTGGTTCTAACCTATTCCCGTGATGCGGGAAAGGGAATAGTAAGGCGGGTATTTTGACTGGGGCGGTCGCCTCCTAAATTGTAACGGGGGCGCGCGAAGCTACGCTCAGGCTGTTTGGAAATCAGCCTCTGAATGCAAAAGTATAAGCGTCGTTCTTGCGAGACCTACAAGTCGAGCAGGTACGAAAGTAGGCTTTAGTGATCCGGTGGTTCTGTATGGAATGGCCATCGCTCAACGGATAAAAGGTACGCCGGGGATAACAGGCTGATCGGAGCCAAGAGTTCATATCGACGCTCCGGTTTGGCACCTCGATGTCGGCTAATCGCATCCTGGAGCTGTAGAAGGTTCCAAGGGTTAGGCTGTTCGCCTATTAAAGCGGTACGTGAGCTGGGTTCAGAACGTCGCGAGACAGTTCGGTCCCTTCTGTTGTGGGCGCAGGAGATTTGAGAGGGCCTGTCCTTAGTACGAGAGGACCGGGATGGACGAACCTCTTGTGATCCATTTGTCCTGCCGGGCATCGCTAGGTAGCGAAGTTCGGTTGTGATAACCGCTGAATGCATATAAGCGGGAAGCACTCCTGAAGTGAGATCTCCCAACCCTTAAGGGTAATGAAAAACCCAGGTAGATTACCTGGTTGATAGGCAGGATGTTGAAGCGCAGTAATGCGTGTAGCTTACCTGTACTAATCGCCCGTTCGGCTGGACCATAAAATTTACTCGGTGCAGAAAAGCAGTTGTCAGTTCTGGTTGCCAGTTCCCGGTTCGAACCTGAGCTGGAATTAGCAACTGTTGTTAGTAAGTCGTTCGAACTGGATGACTGAGAAGCAATAGTATTGACGACTGCGCGCCGACAAAATGATATGCCAGGTAATTTAGGCAGTACCCAATCTATTCAGTTGTGAGGCTTCGTCCTC
>CAVRYB010000042.1:0-12229 GCA_963725295.1 uncultured Acidobacteriaceae bacterium | reverse complement strand
CTTTTGGGTCTTCTATGCCTAGCTTGGCCAGGCCTAGCAAGGCGAGACGGACGCCGAGGACTTGTCCGGCGCAGAGGTGGCCGTGGGCCTGTTCGGCTTCGCGGATTAGGGCGTCGAGAGATTGAGTCATTGAATCATTTAATCATTTAATCATTTGGTCATTGAAAATCGAAACGTTCCCTGGGACGAGACCGCAGCGGCTCAATGAATAAATGACTCAATGATTCAATGAAACTTACTTTCTTCTCCAGCGTACGCCATCTTTGTGTTTTCGACGATGCCTGCGGCGGTTAGTTCGGCGCGGAGGGCGTCGAGCGATTGGAAGTCGCGGGATTTGCGGGCGGCTTCCATGGCGGCGATTTTCTGTTTTATGTCGTGTCGGAGAATTGGGTGTTGCCGGCGATTTCCTTCAGTTCCGGCGCTGATTTCTTTTTCACGCCCTTCGGATTTTGCCCATTTGAAGATGGCTTTAATTTTGGGCTGGTCGTCGTCTTTTAAGACGCCGAAGATTTCTCGAACTTTTCGAGCGCGGCGAGCAGAGCCCTCGCATCGTCGTGGCGAACTTCTCCGGCGTCGAGCGCGGTGTTAGCCTTTCGCAGCATGTCGAAGATAGCGGCTTGCGCTTCGGCGGTGTTGAGGTCGTCGTCGAGCGCGGCCTTCATGCTGGCGAATGTGTCGTCGGCCAGTTTTGACATGGCCGGGTTCGCTCCTTCTGGGAACTTCGTGTTCGTGAGGCGGAATTTGAAGTTGCGCAATTTTTCTACGGAACTGGCGGCGGACTTCAGGCCGTCGAAGGTAAAGTTCAGCTGATTGCGATAGGGAACCTGCGTTAGCAGCCAGCGAATCGAAGACGGCTTGTGTCCTTTCAGGATGAGGTCGCGGACGGTATAGAAGTTGCCGAGGCTCTTCGACATCTTCTGGCCTTCGACCAGCAGGAAGCGCGCGTGGAACCAGTAGCGGGCGAATTGCTGCCCGGTGAGCGATTCGGATTGGGCAATTTCATTTTCGTGGTGAGGGAAGATGAGGTCTTCGCCGCCGGCGTGGAGGTCGAAGCTCGGCCGAGTTCCTCCATCGACATGACGGAGCATTCGATGTGCCAGCCGGGGCGGCCGGGGCCGATCACGGTGTCCCATGAGGCTTCGCCAGGTTTGGGGGCTTTCCAGAGGGCGAAGTCGCGGGCGCTGTCTTTTTCGTATTCGTCGACGTCCACGCGAGCGCCGTCGTTCATGCCAGCGAAATCTTTTTTCGAAAGCTTGCCGTACTCAGGGAATTTCGCGATGCGGAAATAATAGGAGCCGTCGTCGGTCCGGTAGGCAATGTCTTTCTCAACGAGCTTGGCAATGAACTCGGCCATCTCGGGGATGTGTTCGGTGGCGCGGACCAGCACGGGCTGGGCGATATTGAGGGTGGCGGAATCCTCGAGAAAGGCCTTCGTGTACTTCGCGGTGTATTGCTGCACGGTGACGCCGTCGCGGGCGGAGTTGCGGATGATCTTGTCGTCGACGTCGGTGATGTTCATGACGTAGCGGACGTCGTATCCGGATTGGCGAAGATGGCGGTAGAGAAGATCGACGGCGATGAAGGTGCGGAAATTGCCGATGTGGCCGTAGTCGTAGACGGTGGGTCCGCAGGCGTACATGCGGACGCGATTCGGCTCGAGGGGATGGAAGTCTTCAATCTTGGCGGAGAGAGTATTGTAGAGGCGCAAGGGCATGGATGATGGATGAATGAGTTCGCCGAACATTTTATTCTACAGCGTGATTGGGCATCGGCCGCTCAAAGTCGTGGCGTGGGACGGCCTGATCGCAGCGTTGAGCCGCTGTGCCGCCCAAAATCCTTCGCGGGCGGGGGCGCCCCCGCCACATTTATTCCATCGCCATCAACTGGTCGAAGGGTGTTCGCAGCAGAAAATACTCGTTGATGGGTCGATCGTCGGTGAGTGCGACGGTGCCCGGTGAGAGCGCGATGATGGCATCCGTTGTCGACGGATGATCGAGGAGCAGATCAAACTGCTGCTCTGGAGTTGCAGCCGGGCCCCACTCCATCATGTCGGTAACAGCTGTTGCTGGCATTCTGGCGAGCAACTCGGCAGCGGTGCGGACGGGGATGGGACGTTCACTGGCGAGGAACTCCCAGCCCCATCCTTCGAGGCCGTGAAACACACGAACGTAGGGGAAAGAATTCTTGATGGCGCGGGCTACGGCGGCTTGTGTGGGTTCGTCGGCCTCAGGCAGCCACTGCTGCAGGATTCCGCCCGGCTCAAGTCGCTGCTTGGCGACGGTGTAAAAGTCCTGCGAATAGAGCAGGCTCGAACCGGCGGTCTGGATAGGCGGCGGGGATCGATGATGATGGCGTCGTACTTGGCGGGTGAGCGTTCCAAGTAGCGGCGGCCGTCGTCGATGACGATATGCGCGAGTGGCGAGTTTCGCACCTCGCCGGCGTCGGAGTGAAAGAAGCCAGAACAGCTGGGAACACTGGGCACTAGCTCGACTGCGGTGGTAGAGACATTCCAACTGAGGGCCGAGCGGAAGGTAGTTCCCATACCGAAACAGATAATCAAGGCGCTATGTGGCGTGTGATCGAGAGAGGACAGCGTGAGGTGAGCCATCATCTTTGTGATTGGCGTCAGCTTGGTCATTCCCATTCCATTGACGAGCAGGCGCTGCTTCATACCTTCGCCTGCGCGATTACTGTTGCGGTCGAATCGCGTCGCACCTGCCTGGACAGGGAACTGAGTCTCGAAATCCTTGGTTCCAAAAAGAGACAGCCAGCGCCAACAGCAGCAGCCCGTAGGCCATGCGCGGTTAAACGGTTGGGACGTTGGCCGTGCGTCGAGTGGGAAGCGCCATGGCAAACCACGGCAGGGCCAGCAAGAGAAGCAGACCAGCGCTCGCCAACGAGCGGCAGCAGCAGATATCCGCAGATCAGAGGTCCAACGATGCAGCCCACCACGTCGACTGCATAGGCGCTTCCAGCGCGGTCGGGATCGCCTCCCGACCAGCGGTCCACCAGCATGGGAGTCAGAAAACCGATCATGCCGGCGAATGGCATCACGCCGAGAAAACGCGGGCCACGAGGTGGATAGGGACGCGAGAGTCGGCGGTGAGTAGCGGAAGCATTCCCAAGCAGAGCGAGGGATATCCAGGTGAGTCGGCTTTCGAGCTTTTGCTTGCGGCTCCAAATGCGGTAAATCCGCGATCCGATGAAGGTGGCTAATAGGTAGGCCACAAGAATCATGCCGAACGAATAGACGACAGGGCCTACATAGGGAGTGAACATACGAATCCAGATCAACTCCATGCCCATGGTGGCGAGGCCGGTGGTGAACAACAGGACGAGAATGCTCTTGTTGTTTTCGGTCGGGGCATAGACGGGATCGGCTGGTGCGGCAATGGTTGACTCGGTTTTGCGTCGCGCAAGGGAAACCAGGAGAGCGGCGATCGCGATGGTTGCGTTCAGGATTGCGCCGATCCGCAGAGTTCGGTGGAATCCGTATGGCTCGATCAGGAGCAGCGGGAGAAAAGAACCGAGCATTGCTCCGAGCACGTTCGCCAAATAAAGAAAGCTAAAAGATCGGGAGTCACTTTTCTGCTGGCGCTGGCGGATGGCGAACATGGCCACTGGAATTGTCGCGCCCATGCAGGCACACCAGGGAATCATCGTGAGGGCGAGGCAAAGGCCTGAGATCGTGTCATAAGTGGCTGAGGCGATGGCGGCGCGGTCGGCCATGCTTTCGAGCAGGCGGTGTCCCCAGATCAGTTCGGTGGGGACGACGAGCGCGGACACGCCGATCATCAGTTCCAGGAACGCATACAGCCGTAGCGTGGGGAAGTTGGCACGATTCTTGTAGCGGGAGACCAGCGCGCCGCCAATCCAGAGCCGACTCCGAGTCCAGCCATGAACACAGAGAGGACGATGGAGGTGAGAGCGGTGGTGACGCCGAACTGCGCCATCGATAAGCGCAACCAGATGATTTCACAAAGAACGCTACAGAATCCTGAGACGAAGAAAAAACAGAAAAACCACGCCATTCATTGACCTTTTCGACTTCGCAATGGGATGCACGAATTAGGGCCGCTTACTGCCTCAGATCACGGCAAAAAAACTATACACGTTGGCGACTTCCACAGCCGGATTATTGTTGCGCTGGAGCGAGCGGTCCGTGCGGGTGCAGTCGGTGCTGTACTAGAAATGCGTACTGCACGGCAGAAATGATGGTGAAAATAAAAGTGGCTCGCAGAAAAACCTTGGTAGCGATCTGGACCAGTACGATGGGTTCGACCAGAAACAGCAAGACAAAGAACACGGCGCCAATCTGGGCGCAGGTGTTGGCCTTGCCAAAGATGCTGGGGCGGAAGTCGCGGAGGCCCGCGATCATGAAGAGCACTCCGCTGATCAGCAGGATGGAGATGTCGCGGCTGAACACGATGATGGTGTATTTCCAGGGAACCAGGGCGCGCTGCTCAATCGAGAGCACGAGAAACATGGTGCTCATGAGCAATTTGTCGGCGATGGGATCAAGGTACTGTCCGAGAACGGTTTGCTGATGCAGGGTGCGGGCGAGGAGGCCATCGAGACCGTCGCTCAGTCCGGCGAGAACGAACAGCGCCAGTGCCCATTTGAAATCGTGCTTGACCAGATTGATCACGATGAAGGGCAAGAAAATCATGCGCAGCAACGTGAGCTGGTTGGGCGCGGTCAGGATCTGCCGGAGGTTCACCGGGCCTTGTCTCCGTGGGCCGACTCTCCAGTATGGCCGTGCGAGCTTCCGAGAAATTCGTTGACCAGGAGCGGAGCGGGATCGAGTCCGGTTTTTTCGGCGAAGCGCTGGGCGAGCGAGAGGAGATTGCCTTCGGGAAGGTCGAGTTCCATACGTTCCACGCGATGCATGGGAAAGAAGACGACGCCGGAAGTGAAGGGCTCACCGTTCTTGACCTGCGAGGCCAGGTCGTCAAAAGACGAGACATCGACGCCGCGCAGGCTGAGGCCTTCGGCCGCAAGCTGGAGGATCGCTCCCCAGAATTTTTCGCGCGGGTTGGTGAGCGTGGCGATCACGAGCGCGCCGGGGCGGAAGGGGCTGACGGTTTGGGGATCCTGATAAAAGCTTGTACTGGGCACGTTGCGATTGTCGTCTGAGGGGTGGGGTAAATGCAAACGGAGGCATGTTTGCTACTTCGCGCAATCCTGTTCCGTATCTTCGATACTAGCGATGAACAGCTTGCCGCCGACTGACTTGAGCGTAAATAGATGCGAGCCAAAATCAAAGGTAGCGAGGCAGAGGGTTTTCCCCTCCGCGCCCTTCTGGACCTTCCAATTGTCTATCATCCCGAGCGATGGAAATTCCTTCCATTCTTTTTCGGTGTCTTGCGCTCGTGCCTCTTGTACTAAGCTCACTGCCGCCTTGATCGCAGCGGGAGAGGCTACGTCCGCCGCCGATTTGTGTTTGATCAGTCGGTAGAAGAGTTCGTCCACCGCGTCGAGTTCAAGAACAGTGCTTTTTTCGCCGAGAGCCTCGATGTCCTCGGGAGTGATACGAACGATCCAATCGGTCTGGCGTTCCTCGCACATCCCGCAGGAAAAGAAAGTACGGAAGAACTTCTTCTGTTGGACCTTCAAGAGCTCGCCTTCCACGCGCGTCCCAACCGACTAATCAATCATGGAGGTGTAGCCGCGCGCGATCAGTAGGTGCGCGTTAGTTCCGTCCCAAACCCAAAGGCTGATCTGGTTTCCCACCGTGCCGCCAGCACTCTGCGCGTACGTGCCATCGATAAAAAAGCGAGAACGGCCCTTCCCGTCGACGGGGAGTTCGCCGAGGCGAGGAATAACCGATCCCGCGGAACCGGATGCTGCCCAATAAGGGCCCCGAACACCATGTTGGGCGTTTTCCGCGCGCCATGCAGCCAGAATCTCTGCCTGTTCGCCGCTGGCTTCCTGGGCCTGCGCTGTGCTCCACGCCAGGCGATAATGGTCATTCAGCTTTGCGACGATGAAAACGTTACCAATTGAGCCGGGCGCTGTGATGAGGAAAGCACCTTTTCCTAGGGTAAGGTGCTCCCCTGGTTCCTCAGTGGGAACAAGTTCGGAGAACGCAGCGTCTAGTGTCTCTGCTCCAGCGGAAGGGTGTGCGTCAAGCCAGGCAGCCACCCACTCTCCTGCGAGCGACCATTGCCGGTACAGCAATTCTGGGGACTCGGGATCGTCGTCAATCCACGAGTCCTCGACGGTGTGCTTCTGTAGCTGTGATCTGACGGTCTGGTAGTCGCTTTTGATCTTATCGAGCTTCGATTGCGACCAGGCTGGGACAGTCGCGGCTAAGCAAACGACGAAGGTCAGTATCGAAGGTGGAACTCTGCAAGTCATTGGGTCATGCCCCCTGCTATCAGCGGTCGCCCTCGCTCTTCGCCGCCTTTAAATCAATCCCTACTTGCTCGGCCTTTTTATAAAGATGGGAACGCTCTAGGCCCAATGCTCTTGCTGTGTTGGAGATCTGGTGGTGGTTGCGCTTCAACTCGGCCAAAATTGTTTGCTTTTCGAAGGCGCGAACGCGATCGGCCAGCGGACCAGCGCCGGCGGAAGCGGAATCGGGCATGGCGGCGGAGGTCGGCAGGGCTTGCGCCACGGTTTCTCCGGTGACTTCGTCGGATGTCGCTAGCAGCATCAGACGTTCGACGGTGTTTCTTAGTTCGCGAACATTGCCCGGCCATGAATGCTCTTGCAGCGCGGTCATGGCTTCGGCGGTGAAGCGCGTTGGCTTCCATCCGTTGGTTGCGGTCACCTGAACAGCAAAGTGCTCGATCAGAGCGGGAATGTCTTCGCGGCGTTCGCGCAAGGGCGGCAGGCGAAGAGGGAAGACATAGATGCGGTGAAATAGATCCTGACGGAATTTGCCGTCGCGGACCTGCGCTTCGAGATCGCGATGGGTGGCGACGACGACGCGGACATCGACGGTGATGGCGCGCTCGCCGCCGATGCGCTCGACTTCTCCTTCTTCGAGAACGCGCAGGAGCTTGGCTTGCATGGTGAGCGGCATGTCTCCGATTTCGTCGAGGAAGATGGTGCCGCGCTGCGCCTGTTCGAATTTGCCGAGATGACGTCCGGCGGCGCCGGTGAAGGAACCTTTTTCGTGGCCGAAGAGTTCGGACTCGATCAGTTCGGCGGGAACGGCGGCGCAGTTCAGAGTGACGAATGGTCCGCTGGCGCGCGGGCTGCGTTCGTGCAGAGTGCGGGCAACGAGCTCCTTGCCGGTACCGGTTTCGCCAAGGATGCAGACGCGGGTTTCGCTGGCGGCGACGCGTTCGACCTGGGCCATGACGCGGTTCATGGTCTTGCCTTTCCAGACGATTTCGTGTTTGCCGAGGCGGCGCGCCAGATCACGATTCTCACGCTCGAGGCGTCCGAGTTTGAGCGCATTTTCGACCGTGAGAAGAAGCTTTTCGGTGGAAATCGGCTTCTCGAAGAAATCGAGAGCGCCGAGGCGCGTGGCGCGCACGGCCATCTCGATGTGCGCCTGGCCCGACATCATTACGACGGGAGTCTGCACGCCTTGGGCTTTGAGTTCTTCGAGCAGAGTGAGTCCGTCTTTGCCCGGCATCACGACGTCGGAGAGGATCAGGTCGAAGGTCTGCGATTTGGCGAGTTCGAGGGCTTTGTTGGCGTTGTCGCAGACGGCGGCTTCGTGGCCTTCAAGACGGAAGGCGCGGGAGAGCGAAGCGAGCGTGTTCGCTTCGTCGTCGACGATCAGCAGGTGTGCTTTGTTCGGCACGGTTATGACCTCATCTGAGTTCAACATCTAAATCTACCGCCGAGACGCCGAGTTCGCTGAGAAAACGCGGGACTATTGTGCGTTGATCGGCAGTTCGATGCGAAACGTGGCTCCTTCGTCCTTGCCGCTCTCAACGGAAATCTTGCCGCCGTGGTCGCTCACTACTGATTGCACGATGGCTAGGCCGAGTCCGGTGCCGTGCTGCTTGGTCGTGTAGTACGGAGTGAAGAGTCGCCCGCATTCTTCTTCGGTGAGGCCAGAGCCGGTGTCGGAGACTTCGATGGCAACAATGCCATCGGCGGATTGCGTGCGGATCGTCAAGTCGCCTCCCTGCGGCATAGCGTCGATGGCGTTGAGAATCAGGTTCTGCAGTGCCCGATGGAGCAACTCGGGGTCGGCGGAGATCTCCGGCAGACCGGCGGCTAGCTCGGTGTGCACGGTGATCTGGTTGTTTTCCTGTAACTGCGCGTGAAAGACACGCAACACCGATTGCACGATGTCGTTGACCTGAGTGGGACGGCGCTGTGGCTGCGGCATTTTGGAAAATTCGCTGAAGCGGCCGATGATCGTCTTCAGATTGTTGATTTCGGCTAGCAGGGTTGCGGTACCTTCCTGGAACACTTCTTCGAACATCTCCGGCGATTTCTGTTTCGCGCGCATCAGGTTCTCGACCGTGACCTGCAGGGGGAAGAGAGGATTCTTCAGTTCGTGGGCGAGGCGTCGCGCTAGCTCGCGCCAGGCGGCGACGCGCTCGGCCTGCAGGGTGCGATCTTTTTGCTGCAAGAGATCTTCGGTCATACGGTTGAACGACGATGCCAATTCTCCGAGTTCGTCGCTCGATTCGACCTCGACTTTGGTGGCGAGATCTCCGGCGGCTACACGCCGCGCGGCTTCGGCCAAGGAGACTACGGGGCGGGTGACGCGAGCTGCAAACCAAAGGCTGGCGAGGACGGCGATGAGAATGCCGATTCCGCCGACGAACATGGCAGTGGAAACTACCTGGCGCTGCAATTCAATCAGCGGACGCCGTGAACTGCCGACGAGCAAGACTCCGAGCAGTTGCTGATCAGGCGCCGAGTGGGACGGATCGATCGCAAATACCGGGCCGGTGAGCGGGATGGCGTGGAAGACTTCGGCGTCGGCGGAATCGGTAGTCCAGTGGATGACAGCCTGGGCTTCCTGCAAAGTGCCGCGCACTTTTGCGACGAGCGGCGCGATCTGGTCGACTCCGGCAGCGGGGCCGTTCAGATCGAGAAGGGACTTCGGGTTCCATTTCGCATCAAGGTTCTGATAAAGCAGAACGCGCGTGCCCGTGGGAATATCGAGCGTCGAAAGAAAGCGCTGGTCAAGACGCTGGCCGCCGATAACATACAACGGCTGCTCGCCGACCCGCACGACTCGGACGGCAAAGAGGCCGAGCGTCGCGCCATCTGGTAGCTCTTCACGCTTGAGAAAAGCTCCGGCGGGAACGGTTGCCGCCGATAGCGGAATTACGGGGTCCGGGTATCCGAATTTCGCCTGCCACTGCGCCGACGACAAAATCATGCCCCGGTTATCGACAAGCTCGAGAAAATCGAGCTGCTGCTGACCCGCCAGACTGCGCGCGTCGCCAACATGTTCGCCTGCATCGGTTGCACCCCGGTTGATGTCGAGCGCGATGCGCTGCACGGTTTCAGAGGCGGCGACGGATTCGACTTTGCGGGCGACTTCGGATCCGCGACGCTGGAATTCGGAACGAAACTGGGCAGCCACGGCGTTGGCGCGATCCTGGTCGGCCTGTTCGAACGATTGTCGGATGGTGCTGTAGACCGAAACAGAGATCACCGCCACGCAGAGCAGAACGGTGAGGGCGAACAGTAGCAGGAGCTTTTGACGGAAGCTCATCGCGAGCCCGCCTCAATTGGGGATCGCCCAGCCAGATGTCGGCGAGAGAACGGCTAGATTCATTCCACAGGCCGAGTTGATCTTGCTCCCATCCGCGAACGCGGAAGCCCGCGGCGCTGGCCACGGGCAGATGAAAGAGCGGGATGAGGGTATGCGCCTCGAGCAAGCTGTTCTCGGCGTGATAGAGGTCGTCGAGAGAGTTGGCGCGACCGGCGGCCAATGCCGACTGGGGTAATCCCAGTTGCCGCGCAGCTTCGGCTAGCGACGTGGTGGGGTCGGGACTCGGCAACACAATGCGGGCCAGCCGGATATCCTCCGCGCCTGAGAGCGAAACCTGAATCGTGATGCCGACTTCGCGGGCGTTGAGTGCGATGCGCTCGGCGATGAGTTCCGCTTGCGGGTCGCGGGGATCGTAACTGAGATTGAGCGTCGGGGGATGCGAGTCGGCGAGTAAGAGCCGGGCGCGCTGCGGGTTAGTCTGCGTCGAGAAAACGGCGCTGTAGCCGGTCATCCAGTTGGGAAGAATACTGGCGGCGAGTTCTCCGGCGCCTTTGAGGAGAACGGACTGGATAGGCTTGCGATCAATTGCGAGCGCGAGCGCTTCGCGCAGACGAGGATCTTGCGCCTTGGAATTCGTGGAAAAGACAAGCGCTAATAGTTCGATGGGCAGCGATGACGATGAGGCGGTGCGGTGCTGTGAAGTGGCGAATGACTGTGGGGTCACTTCGATGATGTCAGTTTTTTCGAGCTCCAGCGCGATTGCCTGATCGCGGAGCGATTTGCCGAATTCGATTTCGACGGTTTAACGCACGGGGGTTCGGACCAGGTTTCTTCGTTGGCGGCGAGCTTGAGCAACCTTCCGGGCTGCCATTCGGCGACGACAAAGGCTCCGGTGCCAATGGGAGCATGATTCGCGTTGTGCTTGAGGATGAGATTGCGCGGGAGCGCGAGTTCGGCGAGGAGAGAGGGCATCGGCGCGTCGGCCTCGATCGAAATGGAGTCACCGGAGAAGCGGACGGTCCAGTTGGGATGAAGCGCGCCGAGAATTTGGGCAACGGCAGCTGAAGATGCGGGGGAGCCGTCGTGGAATCTCACTCCACGGCGCAACTGAAATTGCCAGCGGCGCGCGCGGGATCGCTCTGCCACTCCTGGGCGAGCGCGGGCTGCGGGCGACCTTGCGGGTCGAGTGTGACGAGCGTGTCGCCGATCAGGGAGAGGGTGCGAGCGGTGTCCCAGTAGTCGGCGGGTGTAGCGTTCGCGGGTAGGTCGAGAGTGATAGGAGCGGATTGCATCATCAACCGTACGGGGCCGCCGTAGTGGGGGCGGGTTTCGGCTGCTGCGATTGTTGCGAGGGAGAGGACGGTCGAGATGATCAGCAGCAGTTTCCCACGCCTCGAAAAGCGCGAGGCGTGGGGCGTCCGATTTGCCCGGCTGGGACGGGCAGGAATGTCCGTCTCCACACGAGCCCGGCTAGTTGCTGCAGGAGATTGATACGCGATAGGTCTCATACCATCCTGTGTCGGTTCTTCTTACAATGGCGATCGCTCCGGTGGCGAGGCTCTCCGGCCATAAAGCAACGATGCGGCCACCGAACTCTGTTGCGGAGCTGACAGCTATGGGATCGCGATCGGCAACTTCGAAGGCGCGGAGAGCGTCGCGCGTGGAGTCGCCGGTATCCGATGCGAGTAGCTGAGTGCCCACGCCGCAACTGGAATGGACGGCGGCTAGGTCGCTTCCCCATTTTGCGCCTCGAATCAGCTGATCGCTCACGCCATCGACCAGATGCAGAGATCCGTCGACTGCGGCGAAAGCCCAGAGCGAGTATTCGGATCGCGGGAGCTGCGCGGCGGAATAAAAGGACGTCACGTTGCTGATTTTGCCGACGCCGGGGAGAGCGCTCCGGTAAAGAAGTTGCGCGAAGTGGCGAAGAAGGCGCGTGGACTACCGTCGTCGGGTGTCAGGGGCCAAGGATCATCGCTGTCATTGCAGACGAGGGTCAGCGGCATGGCGGCGTTAGAGTGGCAGAAAGTTCCGGGCAAGTAAACGTCAAAGAGGTGGTCGCGGCGTAAGAGCAGGCGTCCGCGCAAATCGCGCGGAAAAGAACGAGTGTGCGCGATCGGCAGCGCGGCTTCAAGTTCCCAGTTTCCGGCGCTGGCTGCGGGATGCCGGTAGATCGCGACCTGATTGTCGTCGAGCACGAGCAGGCGCGCACCTCCGGGCATGTCGACGAGCGCGGCGTCGAGCATGGGCTGTTGTTGAGTAAAGAGAAGAGACGTCTTCAGTATGATTGGCAGCGCGGGGGCGAATGGAGCACCTGCGAATGAACGAGGCAAAGCGACCATTGACACTTTCTTCTCGTCGGAGCCAATTGCGACTTCGGCGGTCCAAACGTAGTCGCGCAGGCTCTCGGAGAGCACGACCTCGATTGTTCCCATGCTCTGTTCGGTTTTGGTAGTGTGGACTCCTTCGCTTTGTAGCTGGGTCTCAAGCGCGCTGCGGACCTCGCGGGCGGACCTTTCAGGAAGCGAGGAACGATTCGTGATTTCAATGGCGAAGGCGCCTGGTCCGGATGCGGCGGCGATT
>CAVRYB010000041.1:0-29228 GCA_963725295.1 uncultured Acidobacteriaceae bacterium | reverse complement strand
TGAAGTTAAAGCCGACGTTGTAGGTTGAGTCAATCGTCTTCGGACGCGCATCGTTGGTCTTGCCCATATCGTCATCGATTAGAATGCCTTTGCTATCTTCAGTGACTAAGCTCCAAGACTGACCGGCGAGGAAACTCCAGCCATTGTCGAACTTTACCTGTCCCCAAGCCTGCCGCAAGCGCATGGTGTAGCCGTTGGTCGACGTGGAAGTGGAAGTCACGCCTGCCGAGAGAAAGTCGGTTGAGACGTAACTGGAAAGATCGGCACTGCCCACGCGGCCATCCACAAACACAGTGGCCTTAGACTGACGGCCTGAGCCGAAAAATTCCGGCGTCTGGCTTTGCGACGCGCCGGGCATGGTCAAGCTATTGAACGGAGTGGCGACATTGGAACTCAACGCGCGGGAGCGGTGCACAAAGGCACCTTCCGCGTATCCGCCGGGAGTGATGTTGATGCCACGGAAGCGCAGGGTGATGGGGCTTTCCATTTGCGAATTGACCACCTGCTGCGTCTCCTTGAGATCTTTTTGCGAGGCCTGGAATGCCGTAGCCGTCGTATCTACAGTTGTCTTGAGGTCGGCAACGTCGCTTTTCAGCGTGCCCACGGCCTGCTGCTGCTGGCTCGCCGTTTGCGCCGCATCCGCAGCGGATTGCTGCGCCTGCTTCAGTTGCTGTTGCGCCTGCTGAAATTGTTCATTGGTCTGTTGCAGTTGCTGGTTCGTCTGCTGCAACTGTTGCGCGAGCGCCTGAATTTGAGCCTGCTGAGCGGCCACCGCTTCTTTCAGGGCCTGCACGTCCGGGTCCGCTACCCTGGACGATTTCTTCTTGGGGGCCACAGTTTGTGCCTGGAGCAGCACCGACGCTGCCAGGAATAAAACGGCCGTTAATCTCAATCCCGCCTTCATTTCTCTCTCCTTGTGAAGAAAATCTGTGGCTCGGGGGAGGCCACATTCTATAAACCCTATAACAATACTAGACTAACTTGGATTTATTGAGCAATCGAGGTGCCAGTTCCGAGGTTCAGCAATTGGCTGGAAAAGCTGGATTTTCAGCGGGGAACGTTCGGGGAGGGGGAGCCCTCGGGAGGATGTGCGCAAAGTTTTTTCCTTCCCTTCGCGCACATTACCCAGGAGCTCAATAGCGGCGCTATTGCAGCGCTTTAGTGCACTTGCTTGATCGCTGCTTTTACCTTCTCAACAACACCCGCCGGCAGCGGCGCGTAGCTGAGTTGATTCGTCATCTTCTGGCCATCGGTGACCATCCAGTTCAGAAAATCGGAAATAATTTTTCCCTTGTTCGCATCCTTTGCCTGCACCGGAATCAGTAGCCACGTAAAACTGGAGATCGGGTAGGCCGTCTTCCCCGGAGCATTTGTGATCGAAACGCGGAAATCCGCCGGCATGGTTTTTACCGACCCTGCTGCTTCCGTTACGCCATCGAGCGTCGCTTTCACAAAATTTCCGGCGGCATTTTGCACCGAGCCGTAGGAAATATTATTTTGCACGGCATAGATCAGTTCCACGTAGCCGATCGAACCCTGCAGCTGGCGGATCTGCCCGGCGACGCCTTCGTTTCCTTTGCCGCCCAGACCGACCGGCCATTTTACCGATGTTCCCTTCCCTACCTGACTCTCCCAATCTTTGCTCACTTTGGAAAGGTAGTCGGTAAAGATGTAGGTTGTGCCGCTTCCGTCCGAACGATGTACGACGATGATTTCCTGGTTGGGCAGCTTCACGCCAGGATTGGCTTTGGCGATGGCAGGATCATTCCATGTCTTGATCTTTCCCAGGAAGATGTCAGCCAGCGCTTGCGGAGTGAACTTGAGCTCGCCGCTCACGCCGGTGACGTTGTAGGCCGGCACATCCGCGCCCAGCACCGTAGGAATATGCAGGATCTTGACTTTGGCTTCTTTGAGTTGCTCGTCGGTCATCGGACCGTCGCTGGCGCCGAAGTCCACCGTGCCGTTCAAGACCTGACGAATACCGCCGCCGCTGCCAATCGACTGATAGTTGATCTGCACGTCGGGATGGAGCTTGTTGTACTCGCTGAACCACTTCGAATACATCGGATACGGGAATGTTGCGCCCGCCCCGTTTAACTGCGTCTGCGCCATAACCGGCAGCGACAGTGCCAGACCCGCCAATAGCATAGCGATGCGTTGGATCACTCGAGGAATCCTCCTGCAATTTGATTTAATTATGCATTTTTGTTTTATGGCGCGAGTGTTAAAGGAAGGTTACAACACAGTGAATTTCTGATGAACGGACTTGGTTTGCAATCACTTAGCGGCTAGAACTCTTATCGAGCCGAGCCAGTTCGCGACCAAAAAGTGTGTTATTCGGAAACTCCTGTTCGAGCCCGTGCAGCAACTCCCGCGCTTGCGGCAATTGCTTCTCACGGACGTAGGCAATCGCCAGAAGAATCCTCGCAAATGGGGCTAGCAGATGGCCTTTTGCGGCGGTCAACTGCAGTTCGGCAATGCCTCCGTCCTTGTCGCCGGAGACTCCTCCCAGCCGTAGGACCCACCGCACCGGAGCAGCCATCGATCCGATGATGTACCGGCTCACGCCGCTTGCCAGATGCGCGTCATAGCAGGTGGATCGGCCGCCAGCAGTTGCTGTGACCACGTCGTGGCTTCTTTCGTGTAATGCAGAGATGCCAGATTGCGCTTTTCGATCAGCGCCGCAAAATCCGACCGCAAGCCATTGCTGAGCGTCATCGCCAGAAGCGCATCGCTGTCATGCGGATCATGGCTGAGCCGCGTTTTGGCCAGATTTTCAGCGCGATCCAGGTGCTGCTCAAATTGGCTCCGCTTTGCCGGATCGGCGTCATACTTCTTCCGGGCGGCGAAGACCGAATCATCTTCGTAGAACTGCGCTTCCAGTACTCCCAGGCGATCGAATTCGGAAAAGAGAACTCCTGCGGCCTCACTCACCGGGCCCATGGCATCGTCAGGATTCGCCTTTTCCCAGAGCTCAAATTCCTTTTGCGCGCCCGCAAAGTCCAAGTCATAGAGCCGCCTGAACCCGCCATCAAGACTGGCCGAGGGCGAAGCGGCGAGAGCGCTGCCAACATCCAACAGGAGCGCAAACGCAATCGCGCAAAACGCGGTGCGTCGAGCGCTCCAGAGCGAACGAACCGGCGGCACCCGAAATACAGGAGGTCTTCGCATGTCATGATTTAGATGCACGTTTCTAAACCACGCTTGAAACTTTGAGCGCCGGCTCGCATCTTCTGGCACACTGCTTATCAGACTGCCGATCAACGACGGAGAATTCTCGTGAGCAACGACATTCGTTACGCCCCCGGATGGCCCGGCATCGAGCCCCGCTGGACGTCGAGCGCCAAGACCGGTATCGGCACCGCGCTGAATCTTCACAGCCGGGTTTGGTTCACGCTTAGTCACGGCATTCTCAACGAGATCTATTTCCCCCGCGTCGACCAGGCCTGCACCCGCGACTTCGGCTTCATCGTGACGGATGGACGCGAATACTTCTCCGAAGAGAAACGTCATTGTACCTTCCACAATGTTCCGATCGAACCGGGAGTGCCTGCCTATCAACTGACCAACACTTGCATGCAAGGCCGTTACCGGATTGAGAAAGAAGTGCTGACCGACCCCTGGCGCAACGTTGTATTGCAGAAAATCAGGTTTGTTCCGCTCCAGGGAACGCTGCGGGATTATCGCCTATACGGGTTGCTCGCATCGCACCTCGCGAATATGGGATACGGCAACACCGCCTGGACTGCTGACTACAAGGGCCACCCGATGTTATTTGCGCAGCGCGATTCCTGCGCCCTTGCGCTGGCCTGTTCGGCTCCATGGCTCAAGCGCTCGGTCGGATTCGCGGGCACTTCCGACAGCTGGCAAGATCTGTCCCAGCACTTTCAGATGACCTGGGAATACGATCGCGCGGAAAATGGCAACGTCGCTCTCACTGCGGAAATCGATCTGGCCGCCTGCAACGGAGAGTTCGTCCTGGCGCTTGGTTTCGGAGGCATATGGGCCGAAGCCGGCCAGCAAGCACTCTCTTCCCTGCTGACTACCTATGAAATGACGCGCAAAGACTACGTCTTTCATTGGAGAAACTGGCAACAGACACTTAAGAAACTTGATGAGAAGCCGCGGGAGAAAGATCTTATACCGCGCCAGCGTTGCCGTGGTTCGCTCGCACGAATCCAAGGACTTTCTCGGCGGCATCATTGCCAGCCTCTCCGTCCCTTGGGGGTTCAACAAAGGTGACGAAGATCTTGGCGGATATCACCTCATCTGGCCGCGTGATCTGGTCGAAAGCGCCGGCGGCCTGCTCGCAGCTGGAGCCCACGACGATGCCCTTCGGGTTCTGCACTACCTCGAGGCCACGCAGGAAGCCGATGGTCATTGGGCTCAGAACATGTGGCTCGATGGACGGCCCTACTGGAACGGGCTGCAAATGGATGAGACCGCCTTCCCCATTCTGCTCGTTGATCTGCTCCGGCGCGAATCGCCGCGCTGCTTCCGAGACTACGACCGATGGTGGCGAATGGTCGGCAAAGCAGCCACCTTCATCGTGGCGAATGGCCCCGTAACCCAACAGGACCGATGGGAAGAGGACGGTGGCTACTCACCGTTCACGCTCGCGGCGGAGATTTCCGCCCTGCTGGTCGCCGCCGATATCGCGCAATCCGTAGGTCAAGTTCGGCCCGCCGAATTTCTTCGTGAAATCGCCGATACCTGGAACGACAACATCGAACGCTGGACCTACGCGATTAACAGCGACCTTGCTCGCCAGGTCGGGGTCGAAGGCTATTACGTCCGCATCACTCCTCCCGACGGGGATGGAGCAGCTTCGCCCCTGCAGGGCTTCGTCCCGATCAAGAACCGGGCGCTCAGCCATTCGAGTGCGGCGGCAATCGAGATTGTCAGCCCTGACGCGCTCGCGCTGGTGCGTTTCGGCCTGCGCGCGCCCGATGATCCACGCATGCTCAACACCATCAAGGTCATCGATGCCGTGCTGCGCGCAAAGGTTCCGCAGGGGCCAGTTTGGTACCGCTATAACTTCGACGGCTACGGCGAACATGAAGACGGTTCTCCCTTCGATGGCACCGGCATCGGTCGTCCGTGGCCACTGCTGGCTGGCGAACGAGCACACTATGAACTCGCCGCCGGACGTCCCGCATCAGCCGAGGCTCTACTCACGGTGATGGAGAATTCCACCGGCGACAGTCGCCTGATCCCGGAGCAAGTATGGGACGCGACCGATATTCCGGGGCGCGAACTTTTCGCGGGCAAAGGCTCCGGCTCGGCGTGCCCGCTGGTCTGGGCGCATTCCGAATACATCAAGCTGCGGCGATCGTTGCTTGAAGGAAGAATCTTCGACCAACCACCGCAGACGGTGGAACGCTATCTCAAGCAAAAGAAATCGTCGGAATACTTCAACTGGCGCTTTAACAACAAGCCGCGAAGTATGCCCTGCGGCAAGAAGCTGCGGCTCCTACTGATGGACAAAGCTACCGTGCATTGGAGCCTGGACAACTGGCAGACCGCGCAAGACACCGAGACACAGGAAAGCGGATGGAATCTGCAGTACGTCGATCTTCCAACCGAAAAGCTCGCGGTTGGCCGCGAGATCGTATTCACGTTCTTCTGGAAAAACGGCGAGAGGTGGGAAGGCAAAGACTACTCGGTCACTGTGGAGTAGTTCAGCCAGCCAACCTGCTCGATACAGTAAAATCCAACCTGGCGTTTGAGAGACGGCACGCTGGCTCTCTTCGCAAATTCCTTAATTCGCTGGTTTCAGAAAATCATGCGTATTCTTTGCACGTTTGCTATGGTCGCCGCTATGAGTACGTCTTCCGTCTCCCAGACTCTTCCCACGCCGCAAGCCGTCACCGACCCCAAACAGATCGTTTCCAAACCGGACGCCCGAGTGGAGAAGAATCTCTCGATCGAAAAGCTCTACATGACTCGTCAGGTTGGCGGCTCGACATGGTCGCCGGATGGCAAGACCGTCGCCTTCGTCAGCAACATGAGCGGGCGAAACAATATCTGGCGGTTCCTTCCGAAGGCGGATGGCCGACGCAACTCACGGTAAGCGATCAGCGCCAGACGCAGTCCGACCTGGTCGCCGGACGGAAAGTGGATCGCCTATATGTCCGACTACGACGGCGACGAGCAATGGGACATCTTCCTCGTCTCGCCCAAGACCGGACAAGTCGTCAACCTGACCAACACCCGCGAGATCGCCGAAGAAAATCCGACCTGGTCGCATGATGGTCGCTATCTCGCCTACATCGTCAAGCCGAAGACGTCTTCGGTATTTGAAATCGACGTGTATGACACGCTCATGCGCGACGTGAAGCACCTGACTTCTGGAACCCCGAAAGACCGCATGAACTACTCGCCGATCTGGTCGGCGGACGGCAAATTTATTGTCTACACCCAGGAGCAGGCAAAAGGCACCGATTCCAACGTGTTTCTGGTCGATGTTGCCACCGCCGAAAGCACGCTTCTGACGCCGCATGACGGCGAGCAGACCTACTCGGCAAACGGTGTTTCTCCCGATGGCAAGAAGCGTCCTGATCACGTCCAATGCCATCGCTGGCTACGACAACGTTGGCCTGCTCGACATCGCCAGCAAAAAGATTCGCTGGCTGACGAAAGACAAGTGGAGAATTTCCGGCGAGAGTTTCTCTCCCGATGGCAAGTACCTGACCTACGGCGCGAACGTCGATGGCAACACCGATGTCTACCTCTACGACATTGCAACCGGAAAAACGCGCGCGCTTCCGCTTGCCCAAGGGCGTGAACTACGTCTCCGGCGGCCCTTCTCCCTTTACCCGGGACGGCGCGCGGCTCATGTACTACCACACCGGACCGACCGCTCCCGGCGATCTGTGGGTCTACACACTTGCCGATGGAAAGTCGCATCAACTCACGCACTCACTAATCGGCGGAGTGCGCGCCGAGGATATGGTCGAGCCTTCTCTCGTCCACTACCCCAGCAAAGACGGCAAGTGGACCATCTCGGCCTTTGTTTACGCTCCCTACAATCTGCCGCGCAACGGACAGAGCCCGGCGATCGTCTATGTCCATGGCGGACCGACGTCGCAAACCATGAACACCTTCAACCGCTTCGTGCAATTCATGGTCAATCAGGGCTACTTCGTCATTGCGCCGAACTACCGCGGTTCGACTGGTTACGGCAAAGAGTTCCAGCAGGCGAACCTGTTCGATATGGGCGGAGGCGATTTGCAGGATGTGCTCGGGGCCGCCGACTGGATCAAGCAGACCGGTTATATCGACCCCAAGAAACTTATCCTGATGGGTGGCAGCTATGGCGGCTACATGACGATGATGGGCGTGACCAAGGCTCCCGAACTGTGGGCCGCGGGAGTGCCCATCGTGCCATTTGTGAACTGGTTCACCGAGATTCAGAATGAAGATCCGGTGCTACAGCAGAGCGATCTGGCAACCATGGGCGATCCCGAGAAGAACAAGGCGCTCTACGAAGACCGCTCGCCGATCAACTTCGTCGACCAGATTAAAGCGCCGCTCTATCTGCTGGCCGGAGGCAACGATCCACGCTGTCCCAAGACCGAAGCGCAGCAGGTGGTCGATGCGATCAAGAAGCGCGGTGGCGTGGTCGAGTACAAAGTCTACGAAAACGAAGGCCACGGCTTCTCAAAGGTTGAGAACCAGATCGACGCTTACAAACGCGTAGCCGACTTCCTGAAAGCCCACGTTCCGCCGGCGGATTGCAGTTGCTCGTTGTAAGGCAGCTCTCAGCTCTCAGCTGTCAGCTCTCAGGAAGGGCAAATGGATCTTTTTAGCGATTCTCGCCGTGTGGTGGGTTTTGCGCAAGAGGGATAGCTGATGCCATGGATGCGGAATGCGCAAGGCGGACAGTCTTGCCGTTGTCTTTGAATTTCTTCCTGAATTTGATCTGACTTTGGAGTGTCCGCTCTACACGCTGAGTCCCTGCGTGGTGTTTCTTGATCGCTTCTAGTCGCAGCCACAGCATGTAGAGCACGATCGCGACGTTGACCGTAATAATGGCCAATCGAATCCAGTTCGGACGATGCAGAAAATCGACTGCCTCAAACGGAATGTAGATTCCGCCGGAGGCAATCGCCAGCCACTCCGCCCATGGCCGGACATACCACAGCCCATAGGCCTCGATGAATCGAAGAATGACGTAGATCGATGCCACCAGCGCGATCTTCCATAGATGGATGTCGCTGAGCCGTGACACGAGATCGATGAACACGCCGACGTAGTGCCGGTAGGGGTTGACGTGGAAGAATTCCAGAAAACTCTCGGCGATTCCCCAGATATCCTTGTGCCGCATTGAGAATGCGCCCAGGCCGGCGGCGACGACGATCATTCCCTTGGTGAACTCAATGGTCGCGACCGTGCGCACTCCCTTGATATGTGCGGGATCGTAAACCTTGGGGTGCGGAATTCTCGGATGAATCAGTGACAATCGGCCCCCGGAAGCGGCGTGTTAACTCTGTTGACGGACCGCGGCGCGCAACTCTTCGACGATCTCTTTGGCGGCTTTGCGGGCCGCCTCATTCTGGCTGACGTCGAAAGAGATGGCGCCGACGCGCGCGTGGCCTCCGCCACCGTAGCGCTCGCACACTTTGGCTAGATTGACGGTGGGTTCGCGTTTCGACCAGGGATTTGACCCGACCGAAACCTTGACGCGGAATGAACTCTTGCTCAGCCCGACGCTGTAGATCGAATCGGGATGCAGATAGTACGGAATGAACTTGTTGTAGCCCTCGAGATCGAGATCGGTGATGTCGAAGTAAATCGTGCCGTCTGTTTCTGTCGTGCGTTCCCGCAGAATCCCAATCGAACGCTCATGCCGCTGCAGCAGCGGCGGCAGGACATCGGCCACAAACGGTTCTTCGAGAAGACTTCCGAGGGATTTGTAGGCGAGCAGAGGAATCAGTGTCTTAACAAAATTGCGATCCGTGGACGCCTCGATCGCCATCGTCAGCTTCATCGCTGGAGCTTGCATCTCGACCGCCGATTTGGCGTTCTCGTACATGGCGCCATCGACCACGTCGGCCCAGTGCACCAGATCGGCTACGGGACGAGCGTCAAAGCCGAAGCGCTGCTCAGCAATCATGGCGATGAAGCCGGTGCAGGACTTGAATCCCGGGTCGTAAAACTTCCGGTTGCTTTGATCCTGCTCGAAATGGGCGGCATCGGCCGGAGAGAGAAAGGCGCTTTCGTGGTGATCGAACCACCAGGTAATGTTGGGCGAACTGGAGTACTTGAAATCGACAATCGCGTTCTCGTCGCCGTCAAACTGCTTCTCGTCGAAAAGAGCGCCGGCGCGATGCAGCAAGCCGGAATAGACAAACTCTACGTCGCCGCGAATCCGCTCCCGGTAAAAACGCGAAAACAGAGCTGCCGAGCAAGCCCCGTCAAAACACTTGTCGTGATAAAACACCCGCACTCGCAAATGGACTTCCTTACTCGCCTCTCCGGGCGTGGAGTGAAAACAAATAGGGTTGCTGGTTTGGAGACTTATGTCAAGGCAATCTTGGTGCGTGCCAGAATATCGCCGGGAAACGTCGATCTTATTTCCGGTGGCGCCGGATCCGGAAATCGAAGCTGACCACGCCGTTTTGATCGCGCAGGGCAATGATCGAGACATTTCTGGATACGTTGTACTCGACCTGAATGATCTGCTGCGTTGAAACTGAAACGTTGGTGCTGTAGGTCAACGTCAAGTTGCTCGCCACCTGCTGCTCAATCGTGACCTGCGGCCCGCGCACGACGTTGGTTTCGCTGGCCAGCCCTTGAGGATCAATCTTGACGCGGCTCGCGCCAAACAGACGTTGCAGCCGGCTATTGACGGTGCTGTTGAGAGCTTCGTTGATCAGGAGATTCGAAGCTTCTCCGCCAAAACCGAAAGATCCGGATGATCCGGCCTGGGCCGATTCTTCTCTTGTTCGACCAAGCGCCAATAGGGCAATCACATCGGCTTCGGGAAGCTGAGGCTCAGACTGCCAGGTTACTTTCAATCCATTGGTGGCGCTTGCGTCACCGCGGAACTGCACGGTGATGTCGTAATCGCGCACGCGTGTGGTAGCCGTCATGTCGATAATCGGCTGCGTCTTGGCTGGATTCGCGAACGTGACATCGCCGCGCTCCAGCTTGTACTTCGTGCCGTTGAAGGAGATTTCGCCTTCGATTACTTCAACTCTTCCCAGAATTGCCGGCCGGTCAGCGGTTCCTCGAACGCGCAGATCGGCATCGCCAGAAAGCCGCGCGATCGCCGTCTGCATCTGCAACTCAGGAGTGGTTACGACGTGCACGTCGAGCTTCAGCCGGCTCTCCAGACTATCGTTTTGTGTCACGGCCACGGACTGTTTGCTCTTCTCGATGTAGGCGCCGAAGTCGAACCCGGGAGTGATCGCCAGCTTAGTGACGATCACATTCCCACTCAAGAGCGCGCCGTTTGTATTGCCAGTCAGCCGGAGGTCGGCATTCGCCGTCGAACTGACCCCCGGTGGATAACGCAGACGCACATCTTGAGCCGTCGCGCCGAAATCGAGCTGAAATGCGCCATCCTGGTACGTCGCCGAGCCAGTCAGCGTCACGGTGCCCCCGCCCGTCGTGCCTTTCATGCTCTCGATCTGAAAGCGATTGCGATCAAATAGCAGCACTCCATTCAGGTCGCTCAATCCGCTCGGGAAGTCGTTATGACTGACGAAGGTATTTTTCACTTCCAGCCGACCCTGTAGCACCGGCTGAGAAATGGTTCCGCCAGCGTTCAGATTAATTCCCAGGCTGCCGCGAGCCAGAATCTTGGGATTTAACGATTGCAGCAGCGTCATATTGACCGATCCGTCAAGGCGGAGATCGATTTCCTTGTTGCCGCTCAAATGCACACGGCCGTGAGCGGTAAAGTCCGTTCCACTGCCCGCGAGGTGCAACTCTTCCACCAGCACGTTCTGATCAGCAACCTCGATCCGCACCGGACCCACACTCTGAATGGCAACGTGCTCAAACTCAGCACTAAACGATTGCAATTCTGCGGTTGCTTTTAGGTTGCGCGGGTCGCGCAGGGCCCGCGCACACGGACGCTGCCGTCGATGGGAGCGTGTCCTGTGATCTTTCCGGGCAGGTAGCTGCGAAAAAAAGCATCGGAGTCAAAGTGACGGAACGTTAGAGCCACGTCGGCCGGAAAGTCATGCTCAAGCAGGATGTTGCCAGACGCTGACAATTCTGCCCCGCTGAAGTCGGAGTGAGCCTTGATGTCGAGTTCCCTTCCGCGAGTGACCGCATCGAGGTAGAAGTCTCCAGCGCGCTCTGTGTCAAAGGCGAGATCTTTGACATGAATATGCGCATCGAGCGACGGCTGATCGAGAGTGCCGCTGCCATGCACGGTAAAGTCGGCAATTCCATTGGCGGTGAAGCGGTCTGTCTTGAGATGGGGTAGTTTCGCGAGATCAACGTTCCGACCGGACAGATTCAGGCGGAGCTGCCTTTTCGAAAATTCCTGGTCAGAAATTGCCATCGCGGCGCTGCCGGAGAGTGCTGCGCCATAAGCTCCGGTTTCGATATTGTTGAATTGGAGTTCGCCATCGGCCAGGCGCAAGTCCGAACTCAGGCGAGGAATGCTCACTCCGTAAACGGCGCCATCGCGGATGTTGACGTGTCCGTCGCCGTGCGGGTCCGCAGGCGTGCCGGAAAGTGTGGCGGACATATCGATGGTTCCAGCCATGGGCTGTGCCGTTCCACCCAGTTGCGCGGCCTCGGAGGCGTCAGCGTCATGAACCTCGAAATGCAAAGTGAAAGGCGCGTTTTCGGCCAGGCCGTTCGAGCCCAAGACTGCGCTACCGTCGAAATGCGCAATCGTACGGCCATGAAGCAGCGAGCCGTTATGGACGGCGAAATGACTGTTGGAATACTGGACAGCGGAGGCGAGCGCATCCCAGTGCACTGTTCGAACTGCCACCTGATCGTGGGCTGGCAGGTTTGTGTCGAAATCATAGACTTCGAGATTTCCGCTGAACGATGGCTCCGACAACCTGCCGGTCGCACTGCCGTTCAGTCCCGCCCAGCCGTGCACGGCAAAGGGCAGCTTTCGATTGCCGAACTCCGCTTCCAGCAGAGGCGTCCATTCTCTGAGATTGTGGCTCGTAAACGAGAATTGCAACGATGAGGTCGGTGCGAAGCTTCCGGACGCAGTCATTTCCGATCCCGCGGTATTGAGGTGCAACTGGCTTACCTCGAGTTCGTCCCGCGATCCGCAATAGATGCCGTCGATCTTGCCGCGTAGCGGAATTTCTCCAGCCGCCGGATTGAGCGGCGGCGTGATGTCCAGATTGAGTTTTGTTTCGGCGTCGTTGATCGACCCTACCCATAGCGCCTCGACCGTTCCACTCGCATTTCCTGAAAAATTGAGCCGGTCGAGCGGAAGGTTCTTTGAACTCATCTCCGTTAGCACTGGGGCCAAAGGGAAACCCGAAACTTGCAAACGCAACGATCCGCGCTGCAAACTGCCCGGAGCAACTTTGCCGATCACTCGCCTATTTCGAGGCGCCGATGTTGTTTCCAGCGCGCTCTGCCAGTTCGTCACGTCCGCTTCGCCGGTCAGGTCGCCCCCCATAAGGTTGGCTTTGATGGAAGAGACGCGAAACCGGCTTGGAGTGATCGAGACGGTCGCGGCAAAACGACCGCCGCGCATCGCCACCTTCCCGTTTGACCACTCGATGTCTTTGGACTGCACACTTGCCTGCGTGGCAAAGTCCTGCAAGCTCCACGAACCCTTGCCTTCGAACTGTGCTGTGCCCTTACGAAACTGCGGCTGCCGGAGTAAGGCCGCGAGTTCGCCGAGGTCTGCCACGCCGCGGTAATCGCCGCTGACTTGTGGGTTGTGAAAATCCTGCAAATGACCGATGAAATGAATCTCGGTTTTTCCGGTCGTCGCAGTCAGGTTGCTGATGTCGATACGTCCACGACCGAGGATGAGCGAGGCGTCGGCTCGCCACACGAAGGGCGGATAATCCTGGACATGTGTGGCCACGCTTCCCGCCGATATGTGCGCCTCGTATTGCCTACGCAAGAGCGAGTAGTTCAGCAGAAGTGCCAGGTCCTGTGCCGCGAATTCAAAAGGAATCTTCCTGTCCTGCCATAGGGTTTCGCCGCGCTGCACCTCGATATGGGAGACAGAGAGCGAAATCAACTCCTCCAGCGGGCCTTGACCTGTGACGCGGCTCTCCTGCGGTATGGGAGCGTTGGTCATTCCGTCGGGGTAGTCAATGATGTGAACCACGGGATGCTCCAGCACCAGGGAATGAAGTCCAACCGTGGTGCTGAGCAAAGAGATGATTTTCATCTCGGCCTGTATCCGGTCCACGCGCAGAAATGGAGCCTCATCGGGACCTTCGCGGCCATGGATGATCAGGTTGCGCGCGTCTACGCGCAGCCGGAACGGGATGGTGTGAAGTTCGCCGAGTTCCACCCGTCCGCCAGTGATCTTTTCCGCGGAAGCGATGACTCGGCGGCGAACCCTCTGCTGAAACGAATCAGTCGTGACGTACCAGCCGAGCACGCCGAAAGCTACCAGGCTGAAGATGCAGAATCCCAGAAAGAGTCGAAACAGGATTCGCCGACGTACAGGAGGTATTGGTTCGCTCCACTGTTCGCTCGTTGATTCGGTCGTCGGCTCGGTCAACGATTACGCTCTCCGGCGTTTGCCTCAGGCGTCAGAATATGGCTCTCGGAGCGAAGACTAGCCAGCCACCCCGACAGCAATTCGTTCATCTTGCGTTCAGCCAGAAGATTCTTGATTCGGCCGAAGACTTCCGTCAGCGGCGTGGCGCCATTCCCGGAGCGCTTCATCTCCGGAAGCAACTGGTCCTGGTAATAAGTCTCGACCGCCTTCTGGTCGATCTGGATCGAAGGCCGCAGCCGGTCTTCCACCAGCTTCATCAGCTGAATCTGGTCCCCGAAATGCCTTTCCAGAGCATTTTGGCTCAGCCCGTACCTTTGCAGTTTGGCGCGCCAACCTTCTTCGCTGGCGCAATCGGGATGCAGTTTGCGAACTTCCGTAATGCGGGCCGCTACCTGATCGGCCGGAGGCGGTTGGGAAGGCCGTACCTGCTCGCGCAGCAGTTCCTGGTCTATCAGCCGGCCAAGCGCTGCGTCGCGTTCCGCAGACGTGAAGGAATCCGGTTCTCGCGCATCCGAAAAGGCTTCAAATGCTACTTCCTGCTCCCAGTCGCTCTGCAAAACGACGTGGCCGTTGATGTTCGCCACTACCCGGTCAATCACTTGACCGCCGAATGCGAAGCACGCCAATAGAGCGCTCAGCCCGAAGTAGCTGGCGCATCGCTTCGCGATCTGGAAAGCCCGCAATTTCATCAGAATGACTGTCCTACGCTAAACGAGAAGTTGAAATGACCAGCGCGCTGGTATCCAAACTGTCCGACCGAAACTGCTGGCGGCGGCAGTTGCCGGGTCAAGATGTTGGTGTAACTCGGGAACACTGGCGGGTTTAGATTGTATCCGAAGTCAAAGCGCAACGGTCCAATTGGAGTCTGATAGCGCACTCCCATCCCGACCGCGTGCGACACATAGTTGTAGCTGCATTGTGACAACTGTCCGACCGGCGGCGCCTGCGTACAAAGCTGCTGGTTCGGCTGGTGAAAACGTCCAATGCTGGGAAGCATTTCCTGCGGCCGGGCAAACACGTTCCCCATATCGTGAAAAATCGTAAATCCGACGTTCTCGAGAAGATAAGGCACGATTACGTTAGGAAGTCGCAGCTCCAAATTGTTCAGGAACACCGCACTGCCGCCGACCGGAAAGCCGGTAAATGGATCGCGGGGCCCTGCCTGATTTAACCCGAATCCACGGTGAGAGTTGCCTCCTCCGCTATAAAAACGCTCGGGCAAAGGTACCAGCGATGCTCCGGTTGCGGCAGATTGCCAGGGGTCCAGCACGACCGTGCTGCCAAACGGATTCTCCACGCCGACGGTGGTTGAACGGGCAAGAACCAGACCGCGGCCCGTACTATGGTTCCGGAAAAATGTGTGGTAGGAGGAGTTTTTGATCAGCATTCGGCTGAAGTCGGCCTCCGACCCAAAATAGCTGGCCGCAACTCCACCTTCAATCGTGGTGTAGTTCCCGCGCGTGCTCTCGAGATCATTATCTCGCCGGTTGCGCACATAAAGAAAATTGGGAGATCCGACCCGGGTCGGCTTCGAGAGCAGCGGGACCAGGTTATCCGTGACCTCAATGTTGCTGGCTTTCACGAGCCGATAACTGAAGCGGTAGGTCATCGAAGTGAGATCGCGGTCGGCAATCTTATACAGCACCTGCATGATCTGCAGAGTTCCTTCGAGACGCTGGGACGTGAAGGTCGACACGTCGACTGTGTTGTCGTAGAACGCAGTCGCAGAAAAGCGCAGATCCTTGTTCATCAGCTTCGGCACGTCAAAATTAATCAGACCTCTCTGTTGCAAGCGGCTGACGTTGGTCTTCATCGTGAGGGTCTGATGTCGTCCGCCAACATTGATGCGGCTCACGCCGAATGAAACTCGAGGGCTGACTCCGGTCGTTCCCAGCGGCTGGTTCGTGCCGACTGAGGGTTGCCCGGTCTGAAATTCGAAACCGACGCCGTAATCAAACGTGTAGCGATCGGCTTCGCGAGTATTGACCAGCACGTTCTTGCGTGACTCTGTCCCGTCCGGGTTTTGGATCGCGGTGTCAACTTGTTTGAAGAGCCCCAGATCATAGAGTCGGCGTTGGCTCTCCAGCATGTTCTGCTGGCTCAGAGGCGCACCGGATTGCACCTCGATCTGCCGCCGCGCCACGCCGGGACGCGTATAGTGCAGTCCGTTCACGTAAAGCTTGTTGACGAAAAACTGTTCCCCTTCGTGAATCGTAAACGTCACCCCCACGCGCGGGCGACTGTCGGCTCCCGGAACGGCCACGTAGGCCACATCAACCGAGGCGTTCGGAAAACCGTTGTCGAAATACTTGCTGAGAAGCGTGTCGCGATCATCGCTAAGACTCGATTCGTCGAAGCCCTGGCCTTCCGCAGTTTGTATTTCCGGCAGTTGTTCCTGCGGCAGTGTGTAACCGCCCTCGATGCGTACCCAGGCCACGCGGGTCTGCGCGCCCTCTTTGATGGTGATCTGAATGGCCAGTAGCGAGGGATCGTTCTGGTAGCTGGTCACAAGCTTGCTCTGAACATCGGCTTGCCGATAGCCACTGGCTCGATACAGGCTTTGAATGCCCCTGACATCTTCCTCCAAGAGAACTTCGCTGTACCGTCCGTGACTAAACAAACGCCCGGCGGCCTGGTCCTGCATGCGGGAGCGAATCAGTTCATCCGAGAAAAAGTGATTGCCCGAAATCCGAACCGCCGCCAGTTTGTGCCGGTCTCCGGGCGCAATGGTGTACACGACCTGCACGTTCTTTCCGTTGGGAGTTCCCTGCTGGCTCACGCTCACCGTGGCCTCAAAGAAGCCGAGGGTCTGCATGTGATTCTGGATGTTGCGCCGGCCCTCATTCAACAGATCGTCATCCACTGCGCCTTCTTCGTAGATCGGCACCAACCTTCTCAGAATGTGCTGGGTGAGCTTATAGCCATCGGACGCGACTTTCACCACCGGGCCACGATCGACTTTAAGAACATAGTCAACCGTGTTGTGTTCCGGACGGTATGTACGGCTCGCGATCGATACCTGCGCCAGTAGGCGGTCCTGTTTCTGGTAACGAGCGCGGATTCTCTGCAACGCACGCTGGATACGACTGGAGACAACGCCATCTCCCGCGTGCAACCGGGCGATCTGCTTGAGTTGTTCGGCGGTCTCGCCAGAGTCGCCCTCGAGCTTGATCTCTCCTACAACCGCCCGCGCCCCCGTGGTCACCTGGAAGGTTAGGTTGACCTGGTGCTGTTGCTCATCACGCTGCTCGCTTCGCGTGACCTTGGACTGATGGAATCCGTTTTCTTCCAGCACGCGCTGGATGCCGGCAAGCGCGCGGTCCATTTTCTCCTGCGTATAGAGTTCCCCGAGCTGCAGACGAGTCGCGCTGACAGTTGATTTGCAGAACGGATTCCGCGACACGCCCTCGATTGCCACCGAGCCCACGAAAAAATTGGCGGTCGTCAGGAAGCGTAGCCGCACACCGGTGGTCTCGGTTCGATCGGCCTCGGCTTGAATGTCGGAGAAGCGGCCAGTGGCGAAAAGGGACTTCAACGAATCGTGCAAATTCTCTCGCGTCAGCGGCTCGCCGATTTTTAAAGACGTGGCTGCCAGCAGCATCGCGGCTTCTTCAGGGGGAACTCCGGGCATCTCCAACTGGTCAATAGTTAGGCCAAGATAAGGAACGATGCTGCCGAACTGCGAAGCTGATTCGGGCGGTTGCTGCGTGGAAGAATGGGAATCCGCTGCCCAAACTGTGGACGAGACCGCGAGCACGAGCAGCCATGTCAGCGCGAGCCGGGCTCGGCCGAGCCATGGAACTCTCCGCCAGGATTCAGGCCCGTGAAGCATGCAATCTCTCGGGTTCGATGAGGCGTCCGACGGCAAAGTTGGCTCGCAAAGATAGAGTTTGAGGACCGGAACCTATAATACTGGTAATAAAGCCCGGGAAAGGTAATCGCTAAGGTAAGCGCTTTGGAAACTGCCCCAGGAAAAGACGACCGTTACTCGCGGCAAGTACTGTTCAAAGAAATTGGAGCCGAGGGCCAGAAGAAGCTGGCGCAAGCTCGCATCGTCATCGTCGGCTGCGGAGCTACCGGCTCTGCGCTGGTGTCTCTGCTGGCACGATCCGGTGTGGGGACGCTGCGCATCGTCGATCGCGATTACGTTGAGCCGAGCAACCTGCAGAGGCAGTCGCTGTTCGATGAGAACGACGCGCGCGAGTCGGTGCCAAAAGCGATCGCCGCCGCGCGGAGCATCGCGCGCTTCAATTCGGGAGTTGCCGTTGATCCGCAGGTTGCCGACCTGATTCCGGGGAATGTTGATTCCCTGCTCCGCGGTTTCGATCTGATTCTCGATGGCACGGATAACTTCGAAACTCGCTACCTTATCAACGACTATGCCGTGAAGAATTCTGTCCCGTGGATCTACGCGGCCGCGGTCGGCAGCTACTCGGTGACGTTGAACATCCTGCCTGGAGAAACACCTTGCCTGGCCTGCATTTTCCCGGAGTCGCCCCGGGGCACGGTTGAGACTTGCGAGACCGCCGGAATCTTGAATTCCGCAGTGAACCTGGTCGCATCGCTTGCGGCTACCGAAGCTCTGAAATTTCTAGTCGGGGCGCGTTCGAAGATGCGCCGCACACTTCTTTCCTGGGATGTCTGGAGCAACGAGCGCGCGGAACTCGCTGCCGTGACTCCCCGTGCTGGATGCCGAGTCTGCGCTGACCGCGAATTCATCCATCTGGCGGGCGAGGGGCGTCCCCATATCACCATGTGCGGCAGGAATTCTGTACAGATTCACGAGCGGGAGCGCCCCGTGGATTTTGCCGAGTTGAGCTCCCGCCTTCAGCCTCACGGGAGCGTTCGCCATAACGAATTTGTCCTGAAATTCTGGCGCGAACCGTACGAGATGACACTCTTCCCTGACGGCCGGGCCATCATCAAAGGCACCACCGATACGGCTGTCGCGCGCAGTCTTTACGCCCGCTTCGTGGGCAGCTAGAACCGAGGATCGCGCCAGCCATTTGCAGGTTGTGCGCAGCGGATTTCACCAGTCCCCCGCCACGTCTCCGCTTGCATCTCAGCGCTTTAGCCGAGAATGCCGCAAATCTCCGAGCTTTCGGGTGCTAGTCGGCTGGGAGGCAACTGGCCAGATAACTGCACAACATTGACCAGTGGCACGACCCTTGCTGGAGGTAGCAATGCGACCCTATCTGGTTCTGACCGCGGTAATTCTGTTGGCTGTAGCGGCTTTTGGGCAACAGCCTTTCCCTCACCCAATCTACGGCCCGTACGTGCCGCTCCTGACGACGCCGGAAGTATCTTTCCAGACGTTCTCTCCGAACCCGGTCGGGGCGACGAATGCCACGACAGGCCTTGTCGCCGGCGCGACCAACTCGACCCTGTCGCAAATTCAGGGATCGACCAGCTCAAGCTACAGTGTCCCAGTCTGGTACCAGGGTGGCGACGCTCCGCTGACCTCTTCGCAGATTCATCTTTACCCGGAGCGAATCAATCGCGAAGGCCACGTGATGCGCGAGGAGCCTGGACGTGAAGAAGCGATGCGGGAAGAACATGCTCGCGAACAAACACGCGCTGGCTGGACCTACTACTCCGGCCGCGAACACACCGCCGACGCTGCCGCTGCCTCCGTTGTGGCAAAAGGTTCGCGGAAGGCAGGCCACGTCTACACCAACGACGACGTTACCCGCCAGAACGACAAGAACGGCTCGGTGAAGTACGACGGCAAGACGGAGAAAATGTAGGCATCGGGTGATCGGGTCATCGGGTGATTGAGAATCCGGCGATCCGATCCCTCATTTTTTTTCTCTCTCTGTTCATTTTTATTCCAACCTGGTTATTCCCGCCCGGATTTTCGCCTGGGCTCATCTCTTAGGGCTATCGAGGCGCACCCAGTGATCGAGCACTGACTTTGCGCCGAGGCACATTCCGCAATGGCCCGATGACCCGATCCCGCGAATCTGCTATCTTCGTTCGTTGCCTTTCCACATAAATACCGAGTCGGCGCACGCCTTCCCGCGACAGAAGTGCGCAGGGAAAGAGTCCCTTGATGGTTGACCCAGTTCGCTCCGCTCCCTCAAACCTTCGGTCTGAATCCGGAGCTGCAACCCCGGACTCCCTGGGTTTCTTCCATCCATCCAGACGTCCCTATCGCTTCACCATCCTGGCCTTCATCAGCCTGATTATCTTGGGAAGCTATTTTGCGTATGACAGCATCGGAGCCCTCGCGCCCACGCTCATCGAGGATCTGCATCTGAGCCGCAGCACCATCGGCAATCTCTACACGGCCTACTCCGTGGCCGCCGTCCTCATCGTTTTCTTCGGGGGCATGCTTTACGACAAGCTCGGCCCGCGCCGTTCGAGCTTCCTGTTCTGCATGCTGGTCCTGGTGGGCGCCACGATCGTTGCCATGGCTCACTCGAGCTGGCAACTTTTCGCCGGGCGGTTAATCTTCGGCGGCGGATCGGAAGCGTTGATCGTGGTGCAAAGCGCGATCATCAGCCGTTGGTTCAAGGGTAAGGAAATGGCGCTTGCTTTCGGTATCGCTCTCACCATCAGCCGTATCGGAACTCTCTTCAGCTTCAATACCGAAGAACTCATCGCCCGCTATTTCGGAAGCTACCGAGTCGCACTCTGGGCAGCGGCAGGCCTCTGCCTGTTCTCCGTGCTCTGCAATCTGGTCTACAACCTCATGGACCTTCATGGCGAGAAGGTGCTCTCACTGCCGAAGCCGGAGGGTGGCGACAAAATCGTCTTCTCCGACATTCGGAAGTTCAACTCCTCCTACTGGTACGTTGTCTTTCTCTGCGTCACCTTCTATAGCGCCATCTTCCCCTTCACGGCCCTTGCCACCGACATGTTCCATGACAAATGGGGCCTCCCGCTAGTGAGCGAGTCCACAGGCGGTTTCCTGTCCCAGATATTTGACAACTTCCTGCACATGTTCTCCACGGCGCCGGGAGTTACCAGCATCGTCATCTTCGCGTCGATGGTCTTTGCGCCCTTCGCCGGTAACCTGGTGGATCGCATCGGCAAGCGCGCGACGTTGATGGTGGCCGGTTCCCTTATGCTGATTCCCGCTCACCTCGTCATGGGCCTCACCCATTGGAACCCGCTCCCCAGCATGATCGTGCTCGGTGCAGCCTTCGTCCTGGTTCCCGCAGCCATGTGGCCGTCAGTTCCGCTGGTGGTCGAGGAGAAGCGTGTGGGCACAGCGTTCGGACTGATGACAGCCATCCAGAACATTGGCCTCGGACTCTTCCCGCTCCTCAATGGCAAGCTTCGCGACGCAACCGGAACCTACACCGCTACGCAGATCATGTTCGCGTGCCTCGGCGTGGCCGGACTCGTCTTCGCCTTCCTTCTGCTCGCGTCGGATCGGCGTCATGGCGGCAAGCTGGAGCAGGGAAAAATGAAACAGCCAGTCTGAATTACCCTGGGGGATATGGGTTGGGGATGTGGATTTTCTCGATTCTTGGCTTTGTCGGCCTGACGTTTGCCATCCAGTTGCGGGTTCGGGAGATGGGCCCGCACGGCCACGGACTGGAGACAATCACGGCGAAGGGGTGGAAACCAACCTGAGCGGTTACGAAAGTGACTGTCGCCGGATTTTCGACCGGCAAATGGTCTCCCAGATCGCTCCGAAAACTACGGTTTTTGGTATTCTGGCTACGGAAAACGGTCGAGAGTACCTCCGCGACGCCCTCGGCAAATTTGTACAACGAAAAGAGTTCGAAGCCGCATCTGAACCAGTGGCGGCCGAAAAGGCGACTTGACCGACCAGAAACAACGCATCACGGAAGCAGAGGCAATCGAGCAGGCAAAGCAGGGCCACGAAGCGGCATTCGAAACCCTGTACAACCTGCACAAACGCCGAGTTTACTCGCTATGTTTGCGCATGGTGTCCAATCCCGCCCAGGCCGAAGATCTGGCCCAGGAAGCATTTCTCCAGCTTTTTCGCAAGATCGGCACTTTCCGCGGCGAATCCGCATTTTCCACTTGGCTGCATCGCATGACGGTCAACGTCGTACTCATGCAACTTCGCAAGAAGGGATTGCCCGTGGTGTCGCTGGAAGAAACCCTGGAAGCGGACGACGAGGCGCCGAGAAAAGAATTTGGCACCAAGGATGTGCGGCTCACCGGTTCGGTCGACCGCTTGCAACTGCAACGGGCTATCGACAAGTTGCCGCCCGGCTATCGCACGGTTTTTGTATTGCATGATGTGGAAGGTTTCGAGCACAACGAGATCGCAGAAATTGTTGGATGCTCAATTGGAAATAGCAAGTCGCAGCTCCACAAGGCACGATTGAAGCTGCGGGATTACCTGAAGTTCATGAGAGCCGAAAAGGCCAAAACAGGTTAGAGAGAGTTGCGGTATTGGGGAGAGGGTTGGTTATGAAGTGCTCGGATGTAGAGAGAGAGCTGCCGGAGGTCCTTGACGCTCCAGAGATGGAGTTCCCGGCCGACTTTCAAGCGCATTTGAAATCTTGCTCATCCTGTTCCGGTCTGGTCGCCGATCTGCAGCTCATCGCGAGCGAGTCGCGCCGACTGGCGGAGACGGAAGAGCCGCCGCAGAGGGTCTGGGTAAAGATTGCAGCAGAACTGCGAGCTGAAGGGCTGATCCGTGAGCCGGAATCGGCCCCCGCTCGCCCCGTGCTGATATCGCCGCCGCCGCGCCGCCAGTGGAGAGCCTGGTGGCTGGCGCCGATTGCAGCTGCAATCGTGGCGGCTGGTTCTTATGTAGTGAGCCACAAGTCAGGCCCGGCTGTAGCGGCGAACCAGAGTCCGGCAACTCCAGCAGTGTCGCAGTTAGCCGTGACACCCACGGCTCCCGAAACGAAAGCCGCCGTCATTTCGACTCCGGCTCCGGCTTCGACTCGCGCACCAGCGCCAGGGCAGCAACAGGTCGCGCGCAAATCAGCGCTGCATGAGCCGATGCCCGGCAGGTCTATCGAATCCGCTGCGAGCATACCTCAGAGCGCGGATGATCAACAATTTCTGAGCGTGGTCTCGACGCTGTCCCCATCCATGCGCACCACCTACGAGATGCAACTACAGGCCGTCAACGCCGACATTCGGGAAACGCAGGCCTATGTGGATCGCAATCCGAATGACATGGACGCGCGGCAACACTTGATGGATGCTTATCGGCAAAAAGAACTTTTGTACCAGATTGCGTTGGATCGTATTCAGTAACAGAAAGGCGGACCGGTCATTCCGGCCGCAGGGGCGGAGTTTTATGGCGAGTCTTCAACAAACGGGTTTTGAATCGGGTCTTCGGCAAACCACGGTCGTCACGGTGTTACTGGCAGCCTGCCTGGTATCGGCAGCGTTCGCCGAATCTCATAAGGAATACCGCTTCACGGTGGGACCCAACGCCAGAGTCTCCGTCGATACCCAATTCGGTGCAGTCTCCGTCAGGCCCGGCAGCGCCGACCAAGTAGTGGTTCTGGCCACGCTGAAGACCGACAAGGTGGAAGTCGACCAGCAGCAAAATGGCAATCGCATCGAAATCGCATCGCATCTCCTGCCCGGCTCAAGCCTGGAATCGGGCCAGATCGACTATGAGTTGCTGGTTCCGCCCGACGCCACCGTCAATGTTCGTTCTGCCTCCGGCCCGATTTCTGCCGAACACCTGCAGGGCGATCTGACTCTGGAAGGCCCTGATGCGATGATCGATGTCCGCGACGTGAAAAACGCTCATGTCCACGTGCGAACGATGCGCGGTCCGATCACTCTGACCGAGGTCGGCAACGGGCACGTCGAAATCGAGTCAATCAGCGGCGACTTGCACATGAACGACGTCACCGGCCCCCTGGTACAGGCAACTTCCAGCAGTGGAAAGATCTTCTACGACGGCAACTTCGGGTCTGACGGAAACTACAAATTCACGACCCACACCGGCGACATCGTCGCGCTGGTGCCGGCCAATGTCTCCGCCGACTTCAAGGCCCACTCCATGCTCGGCCGGGTGCAGCACGATTTCCCCCTGAAAGCCCAGCAGCATTCATACCTCCCACCGGATGCGGGACGTTCCTTCTTTGGCACGATGGGCCAGGCCGCTTCCGAGGTTGTCCTGCGCTCTTTCAGTGGTAGAATCCGCCTCAAGCAACGCTAAAATTAGCTGTCAGCCTTCCGCACTCAACCTTCAGGAAGAGTTCCTGAGCGGGCGATTGCGTGTGGCTGTTTGCTCGGAGGGGCATGCGGGGTCGTGCTGTTTTTCTGCTGGGTTTCATGGCTTCTGGCAAGACCACTGCGGGAGTCGAGCTTGCCCGGAGATTAGGCTGGGACTTTGTCGATCTGGATGCCCAAATTGAAGCCCGCGAAGGCCTCACCATTGCCGACATTTTTCAGGGCCGGGGCGAGTCGGAATTTCGCCAAATGGAAACCAGAACACTCCGTGACCTAACCCAATCGCTGGAACGCGATACCGTGGTCGCTCTCGGAGGCGGTACATTCGCTCACGCCCTAAACCGGGAACTGCTCGGACCTTGGCCTTCTGTATTTCTGGATGCACCGCCCGACGAGCTCTGGCGTCGCAGTCAGGACGACGCCAATAAACGACCTCTGAGAAAAGACGATCCGCAAGAGTTTGCTCGTCTCCATCAATCCCGTCTGCCCTTTTACCGTCAGGCGACGGTGACTGTCGTGACCTCCGGCAAGAACCCGGCCTCAGTTTGCGATGAGATCGAGCGTATCCTGAATCTCAGGGCCCCAACGGAGACCGTCGCATCGTCTCGAATAACCCCCGCTCGTTTCGAAACAGGAGAGTCTAAGTGAAGTCCTTTTACCGGTTACTCGTTTTCACGTTGCTCATGAGTTGGTGTATAGCATCGATCGCCGCTCCCGTGCCCAAAGAGAAAGGCAAGGAGCATGAAGGGACGAGCGTCGATTCCGGCACATTCGGCGTGTACCAAAAGGGCCATCGTGTGGGAACGGAGACGTTTTCGATTCATCAGACCAGCTACGGCAGCGTCATCACTTCCGAGTTCAAAACCGAGAACGCTCCCACCCAGCATGTGCAGACGTCCGAGTTGCAACTGACGTCAAACGGCAATATCCGCCGCTACGAATGGAAAGAGGTGAGCCCGGACAAGCAGGAACTGGTACTGCTCCCCAATGAAGAGTTCCTGACCCAGAAGTGGGTCATAGGTTCACAAGAGAAGGAACAGGAGCAACCCTATCTGCTCGGACCCGCGACCAACGTGCTGGACGATTATGTGTTTATCCATCGAGAGATTTTGGCGTGGAAATACCTGGGCATGGCATGCAAACAGGAAGCGGGAAAATCCCCCGAATGTTACCTGAAGAAACGCGCGAAAATGCCGACCCTGAATCCGCATCAACATTCTTCAGAGTTGGTGAGTGCGGAGTTCCTCGGGCGGGAGACGGTCAGTATGAAGGGCGGCCCGCAGGAGCTGCTGAAAATGGAACTGACCAGCGATGCTGGGACCTGGGACCTCTGGCTCGACAATCAGTTTAAAGTAAGCCGCATCTCAGTCGTGGGCGAGAACACGATCGTTGATCGGGACTAGGGGACGCAGGTCGGGGTGCCCCAGGTTCGCGCCCGTCATTTGGGGCGCTAACCTGGGCAAGGGCAGCTCAGGTTCAGTCCCCTTAGGAATTAGCTGCCACGCAAATCCGACGATACGATAGGGCAGTTCGAGGCGGATGAGAGACATACTTTGACCATCTTCGATTCACGTACGTCGCGCGTTCTGCTCACAGCCCTGATGTTTGCCTTGGGCCTGGGACTTGTTTACGCCGCGCGCCGCACGCTGATTCTCTTCCTGTTCGCCATTTTTTTCGCCTATTTGATTAACCCGGGCGTGCTTCGCCTGGAAAAGCTCGTCCGCAGCCGCGGCTGGTCCATCACTATCATTTACTTGCTGCTGGTGGTTGCACTGGCGATTTTCGGCTTCCTGGTCGGTCCCAGAATCGCCCGGCAGAGCGCCCGCCTTGGAGAATCATTGCCTCTGCTCATGGATAAAGCGAGCAGTGGTCAGTTCTCTGGCCAGATCGGACAATTCACCGAGCGTATCAGCTCGGAGCACGGGTGGAGCGAGCCCACGCAGACGCGTATCAAGGAGTTCCTGATCGCTCACCGGGACTCACCTGTCGCGCCTGGCGCAGCGCATCGGAATTCGCGCCGCCGAGGCCGCACAGGAAGTGTGGGTGCTGTTTCTTGTCCCCATCCTGGCCATTTTTTTTCTCCGCGATGGAGGTAATTTCCACGAAGTGCTCGTCGCGCTCGTCCAGTCGCGCACGCAGCGCGAGTTTCTACAGGATGTTTTGCAGGACCTCAACCAGATGCTCGCCCAGTTCATTCGGCCGCAACTGACGCTGGCCGCGCTCTCCTTCATTGTCTATACGTCTTTCCTCGGCGCCATGCGCGTCCCCTTTGCCCTGGATGCTCGGCACGGCGGGCGGCGCACTCGAATTTGTTCCCAAGCGGACCGCTTCTCGCCGGCGCGGCCATGATGGTAGTGGCGGTTCTTACCGGGTATTCACATTGGGCGGCTGTTCTGCTCTTTCTGATCGTCTGGCGATTGATTCAGGACTACGTCATCTCTCCCCGCATCATGGGCGTCAGTGTGGAGTTACACCCGCTGGCGGCGTTGTTCGGGGATTCTTGCCGGCGGCGAGATCGCAGGGGATCCTCGGCGTTTATCTTTCCATCCCGGTGATGGCCAGTTTGCGCATCGTGTGGCGGCGATGGCGCATTTACGCGGAGAAGCGTAAGTTCGGCCCGCTCAACGAATACTCGTTTTCGCCAGAAGTCGGACGCGGACGAAGCTGATTGCAAGGATCAGGCCTGCAACGGCATTCCCTGCCAAAATTTCACTGGTATAAAATCGAAACTTACCCTTAGTTTGATCAAGATATGTCCAAGAAATTACCTGTAGGAATTCCCAGCGCCACCGGCATCGTCGGCCAGCGCTTCATTCAAATGCTGGAGCAGCACCCCTGGTTCGAAGTTGCCTGGATGGCCGCATCAGATCGTTCAGAAGGTAAGCCCTACGCTGAAGCTGCCCGATGGCGTTTGAAGACGGCCATTCCTGAAAAAGTCGGCAAAATGGTGGTTGCGCCCGCCAAGCCAAACGGCGCGCCCAAGATCATCTTTGCCGCCCTTGATGCCGGTATCGCCCGCGAACTCCAGCCCCAGTTTGCTGAAGCAGGCTGCGCGGTCATCTCCAACTCAAGTGCTCTGCGCATGCAGTCTGACGTTCCGCTCGTCATTCCGGAAGTGAATGGCGATCACATCCGCATGGTCGACCAGCAGGCGTGGCGCGTGAAGAACGGCGGATTTGTCGTCACGAACCCCAACTGCTCCGCCATTGGACTCGTGCTGGCGCTTGCTCCGCTACATCGCGCTTTCACCCTGGAAACCGTGATGGCCGTCACGATGCAGGCGGTCAGCGGCGCTGGATATCCCGGCGTCGCTTCGCTGGACATTTTGGGCAACGTAATTCCCTACATCAAGAACGAAGAAGAAAAGATGGAGGAAGAAACGCAAAAACTGCTCGGAGTGTTGAAGGGCTCGAAAGTCGATCCGGCGCCTTTTGCTATGAGCGCGCAATGCAATCGCGTGGCGGTCGAGGACGGGCACACCGAATCAGTCTCGATTCGACTAAAGAAGAAAGCGAAGCCGGACGAGCATCATCGCCGCCTGGAACGACTTCCGCGCAGAAGCGCAGCAGTTGCGCTTGCCGAGCGCGCCCGATCAACCGATCGTCTATATGACAGCACCAGATCGTCCGCAGCCGCGTTTCGATTGCGATTTGGGCGCGCGGCATGACGACCGCTGTAGGTCGCCTTCGTAAGTGCAATGTTCTCGACTGGAAATTCACCGTGCTCTCCCACAACACCATTCGCGGTGCCGCTGGGCGCTGCCTCTGCTGAACGCCGAACTGCTCAAGGCGAAGGGATACATCGGGTGACGGAACGAATCCACCACGGACCACTCTGCCAGGAGCCCTCGCCCATGATCGTTATGAAGTTCGGCGGAACCTCCGTGCAGGATGCCAAAGCGATTGACCGCGTCGCCCAGATCGTCCAGGGCCGGCTTGCCGATCGTCCGGTGGTGGTGGTCAGCGCCATGGCCAAGGTCACCGATTCCCTGCTGGCCATGGGAAAGGCGGCTGGTGGCGGAGACCGCAAGACCGCGCTCAAAATGGCGCGCGCCCTCCGCGAACGCCATTACGACACCGCCGGAGAACTCCTGGGCACAGCGCTGTTCACCGAGTTCCACGGTGACCTCGGCGCCGCGTTTGAAGATCTCGACGAATTGCTTCGGGGCATTGGAGCGGTCGGCGAAATCACTCCTCGCACGTACGACAACGTGGCTTCCTACGGCGAAATGCTGTCCAGCAAGATCGTGGCAGCCGCTTTCGTCGCGCGCGGGCTCGGCGGAGTGCACATCGATTCGCGCCAGATCCTGCTCACCGACAGCGCCTTCATGCGCGCCGTTCCGCAGTACGAGGAGACCAACGAGCGTTTGCGCAAGAAAATCAAGCCGCTGCTCGATGCCGGCAAGGTCCCAGTAATGGGTGGGTTCATCGGAGCGAATCGCAGCGGCATTACTACGACCATCGGCCGTGGAGGGTCAGATTTCTCCGCTGCGATTTTTGGCGCTGGGCTCAACGCCGAGCGCATCGAGATCTGGACCGACGTCGATGGCATGATGACTACCGATCCGCGCCTCTACTCCCGAAGCCCGGCGCATCAAAGTCATCAGCTTCGACGAAGCCGCCGAGCTGGCCTATTTTGGCGCGAAGGTGCTGCACCCGGCGACGGTGTTGCCCGCGATCCAGCAGAACATTCCCGTCTACGTTCTGAATTCGCTGAACCCAACTTGTGAAGGAACTAAAGTGACCGCGCGCGCGCCCCGCTGTTCCAATATTTTCAAGGCGATCGCGCTCAAGAAGAAAATTACGCTCGTGGAAGTCGCCGCCCCCCGCCGCTTGCTGGTCCGCGGCTACTTGAAATCGATCTTTCGAGGCCTTCGACAAGCACGAGGTTGCGGTGGATGTCGTTTCGACCTCCGAAGTCAGCGTCTCGGTCACCGCTGAAACCAACGAGGCTATTCCTGCCCTTGCCGCCGATCTGGCAAAGCTGGCGGATGTGAAGTACGAAGGCCGCAAGGCCATCGTCTGCCTCGTCGGTGAAAATTTGCGCAACACTCCCGGAATCGCGGCCAAGGTTTTTGGCATCCTGGAGAATGTGAAGATCCGCATGATTTCGCAAGGCGCTTCCGAGATCAACCTGACCTTTGTGATTGAAGAAGACGATGCCGCCGAAGTCGTCAAGCGACTGCACCACGAATTCTTCGCTGAAGTGGATCCGGAAGTGTTCGCGTAGGCAGCTTTTAGCTCTTGGCTCTTAGCTAAAGGCGAAAAGCGAAAGGCGCTTTTCCCAGCAATTCAAGGTTTCAGCATGCAGCTCCTAATTCTCGGACGAGGAAAGACCGGTTCGCTGGTTGCGGAAGTAGCGCGATCGCGCCGTCACCCGTACGTGCTCGCGATCTCTTCGGCGGAAAACG
>CAVRYB010000040.1:0-11209 GCA_963725295.1 uncultured Acidobacteriaceae bacterium | reverse complement strand
TTGGATGAAAACCGACCCGCGGTCGGACTCGATCCGGCGCACATGCTGGCAGTCGCTGCAGAGGCCGGGATTCGGGCGGGTGGGCTTGTCGCCAGTCTTCGTTGTAACCCCTGTCATTTCTTAAACGAAACTCTCCGCCTTCCTTCCAGCAGCATACAGTGGGCCGCACCGTTTAATTTTTTACTTGACGTGAGTAATTAGTCACGTTACTATTCACTCACGTAATTAAATCCAGCTTAAACATGGAGGATTGCAATGACACTGGAAGATCTCACACTCGACGTCGAGCAGCACATCGACATCAAGGCGACGCCCGAAAAGGCGTTTGCAGCCGTACTTCACCGCCTCGGGAAGGGCAATACCCGGCCCGACGGCCAGCCCCTGAATCTTGAATTGGAAGTTAGACCGGGAGGACGCTGGTATCGGGATCGCGGGAATGGCGTAGGACATCTGTGGGGCTTCGTGCAGGTCGTCAAAGCACCGAACCTGTTAGAGCTGAGCGGCCCGATGTTCATGTCGTACCCAGCCACCAACCACGTTGAAGTCAAAATCGAGCCCGCCGCCGGAGGATCCCGAGTCACATTGCGGCATCGTGCCATCGGCATGATTGATCCCGCTCATCGCAAGGGCGTGGGTCAGGGTTGGAATCACATCCTTACCGAAGTGAAGAAGGACTGCGAGTAACGGCGTGCGAGAAATCGGTGCGGGCCAGGAGAACCTCGACTCGGTGTGGAAGGCGCTGTCGGATCCGACACGGCGGGCGATTTTGGACTTTCTGCGAGATCGTCCGCGAACCACGACCGAGATTGTGGAGACGTTTCCACACCTGACCCGCTTCGGCGTGATGAAGCATCTCGACGTACTGCGCCAAGCACACCTGGTGCAGACGCGGGAAGAAGGAAGACAGCGGGTGAATTCGCTGAATGTGGTTCCCATCCGGCAGATTTATGAGCGGTGGGTCGGCCCGTTTCAGGAACTGTGGTCGGGCGAGCTCTTGGGAATCAAGGAAATCGCGGAGCAGGATGGCTCCCCCAGAAAGCCGGAAGCGCCGCACAGCCGCAAGAAACATTAGACCGCTCCGCGCGTTCCACCGCCTTACGCTTACGGTATAGTGTTCGGAAAATGAAAGCCCTTCGAAGATTCCTTATGCTGCCATCGGTCCTGCTAGTGGCGACTCTCGTTCACGCCGCTGCCTACCAGTACATTCGCATTGGAAACAAGAATGACGTTGAGACCAAACCATCCGCTGGCGTCGCGATGCTGGGGGGCGGCGCTGACATTGACGAGGCGTTTCGCTGGCTGTGCCAGAAGGGCGATGGTGGCGACTTTCTGGTTCTGCGAGTGACCGGGGATGACGACTACAACCCGTACGTCAACGGGCTGTGCAAAATGAACTCGGTAGCAACGCTAATTCTCCCCAACCGCGAGGCCGCGCTGGACCCGGCTGTTGCGGAGATTATCCGGCATGCGGAGGTTTTGTTTATCGCGGGCGGCGATCAGGCGAACTATATCCGTGGATGGAAAGATACTCCGGTGGACGTCGCAATTAACGCGCATCTCGCGGCGGGCAAGCCGATCGGCGGCACCAGCGCCGGGCTAGCCGTTCAAGGAGAATTCGTCTACGGCGCTCTCGGCGACAAGCCAGATGACGATGGCCTTGCATCGGCCCAGGCCCTGTCCAATCCGTATTTCGACCGGGTGACACTGGTTCGTGGATTCCTGAAAATTCCGCACCTGGAAAATCTGCTGACCGACTCGCACTTCGCCAAGCGCGATCGTTTGGGCCGCACTTTGGTATTTCTCGCGCGCATCATGCAGGACGGATGGTCACAGAGCCCGCGCGAAGTTGCGATCGACGAGAAATCGGCGGTGCTAGTCGAAGCGGATGGCAAGGGAACGGTGGTAGGGACCGGGAAGGGTGCATATTTTCTGCGGCCGACGCGTCCGCCGGACGTTTGCAAGACGGGGCAACCGCTCACTTTCCGAGATATCGGTGTCTATCGAGTTGCTGCAGGTGGGCATTTCGACGTTACTTCGTGGAAAGGCGACGGTGGAGCGGCGTACTCTCTTTCGGTGATCGAAGGGAAGATCGTGAGCACGCAGGCTGGCGGCGACATCTATTAGATAACCCGGATAATCCTCCGCCGTTGACTTTGGCTGTGTTCCCTGAGAGACTTCGCTCCGTAGAAATCTGAGCCTGAGGTACGCTATGAGCAGGCACTGCTACCAATCCCGCCCGCGCACGAATGCGTTCGAGTTGCCGCGATTTCTCGTCGACGCGGGCAAACTCGAATCCGGCCTGTGATATCCCGTTCCGTGAGCCAGGTCACCGACGCGCCTCTGTTGTCTATTTAGGATTCCAAAACGATATTTGCAGTTGAAGTTCAGCTTCAAGGAGCGCCTATGAAAACCAGTCATGTGGTTGCGATCATTCTTCTTGTTTTTCTATGTTCCGTCGCGAGCATGGAAGCCCAGACCTCGCAAGGGCGCATTCTGGGCACGGTTGTAGATCAGTCCGGTGCGGTCGTGACCAGCGCGAAGGTCACTGTCAAGAACACGGCTACGGGAGTGGAACGCGCCCTTGTGACGACCGCGGCAGGCGAATATGTGGCGCCGAACCTTGATCCGGGACCGTATCAACTGACGGTGGAGGCAAAGGGCTTCGAGAAGGCTCGGCACACGGTGGTCACTCTCGAAGTGGCGAAGGACATTCGGATCGATTTCAAGCTTGTGCCAGGCGCGGTCACTGAAACCATGGTAGTCACGGGAGAAGCACCCATGGTTGACACGACGAGTGACGTTCTTGGGGGAACGTTCTCCAACGAAGCGATCAACGAATTGCCCCTGCTGGGACGCGATTTTCAAAACCTGGCGATCCTGCAGCCTGGAATTCAGCGCACACCCGGAGGCGGTTTCTTGTCGGTCAGCGCCAACGGGAACCGACCCGAAGACAATAATTACATCGTCGACGGTCTTGATGATAACGACGCCTACTACGGAACGACCGTAATCAATGAAGAGGGAGTTGAGGGCACACCTGCAACTCATCTACCGATCGACGCAATTCAGGAATTCAATATTCAATCCGGGCCGGAAGCGGACTACGGGTGGAAGCCTGGAGCCATCATCAACATCGGTATCAAGTCGGGCACAAATTCGCTGCATGGATCATCTTACTATTTCAATCGCAATGCGGCGTTGGACGCCCGCAACTGGTTCAATCCACCACCAAACACTGTCGCTGCCTTGAACCTGCACCAGTTCGGAGGTTCTCTCGGCGGCCCGATTGTTAAAGATAAGCTTTTCATCTTCGGCAACTACGAGGGAGTGCGCGACAAAGTTGGCAATCCCCTTGCCGTGATCGCGCCGATCTCGGTGCCGATCGGCGACCCCACGCAAAGCATCGCAGACGCGTTTGCCGAGTGCACCGCAGCTGGAAATTGCAGCCCGATTAGTCAAGTGCTGGCGACGTATCTACCCTATAATCCGGGGCCCACGACGACTCTAAATCTGGACTATAACAACCTCAATCGAGAAGACAATGGAATTGCAAAAGTCGACTATCACCTTTCCGACAAGCACATGCTCACGGGCATGTACTTTGCGGGTGATAGCGTTCAGACCGAAGAGAGTACGAATGTCCTGAATCCGATTTTTCTTTCGCAGGCCTACACCCGGGCTCAGGTGATTGGGGGCGGCTGGATATGGACTCCCAGTTCGCGACTGACCAACCAATTCCACATTGGATACAACCGACTGTCTCAGCAAGTCGTAAACGCCGACCATAATCTCAATCCCGCTTCGGTAGGAATTAACACAGGTGTGACCAATCCGGTCGACTTTGGTATTCCGGAGATTCGAATTTCCGGGTTCGAGAGTCACACGATTGGCGGCAGCGGCAATTGGCCGCTCTACACGACTCCAAACCAGACTTTGCAGTTTGTGGACAACGTCACGTACCTGCTTGGAAAACACACCCTGCGTTTCGGCGCGGAGTTTCGCACCGGGAGCACGGACAACCTGCGCGACACGTATGGTTCTGGCTACGTCCGCTTCAGTTCCGACGGACCTGCCTCTCCGCTGGAGAACTTCACAACCGGAGACGCCGCGCAAGCTTATGTTGCGGTCGGCGATAGTCATCGCGTCGTGAGTCAAAAGTCGTTCGGTGCGTACCTGGAGGATGATTGGCGGGCCACTCCAAGGCTCACGATTACCGCAGGTCTGCGGTATGACATCAGCTTGCCGATCACCGACCAGCACGATCTGTTGGCAAATTTCGATCCGGTCCGGGGACTTGTGCAAGTTGGGAAACAGGTTAGTTCGCCATACAACACCGATCACAACAATTTCGCGCCCAGATTCGGCTTTGCTTACGACGTTGGGGGAAAAGGAAAGACCGTGATCCGTGGAGGCGGAGGGATTATCTACGAGGTGCCACACATTACGGTTTATATCGGACAGAACAGCACCGAGGCGCAAGGACTGGCATTGATTCCCACCGGCCTTCAGTTGATCGGAAACAACGGCACGATTTATCCAAGTCCGGGGAACATCACTGCGACAACCGCAGCGTTGCCTGACACCACGGTGACCAGCAACTGGAAGGCTGGCGGGCCGATCTTCGGTGACCTTTCACCGGGCGGCGTTACTTGTGATTACGACCAGAACGATGGCGTTGACAGTCCGTGTCCAGTCTTCGGCGTCAATCGGAACATCGTTACGCCCTATGTGATCAACTGGAACCTCAATCTGCAGCAGGAGTTATGGCACGACGCTTCCATGACGATTGCGTACGTGGCCAATAGAGGCGTCAAGTTGTACAGCATCCGGGACATCAACCAGAATGTATACGCCAATGACTCGTTTGGCGACGAGCAGTCGGGGCGTCCTTTCGTCAACCAATTCCCCTATCTCAGTTTCATCGACATGCTCGGCAACGGAGATAACTCGATCTATCACGGATTGCAGGTCACTGTTCGTCAGCGCACCCACAAGGGTTTGTATTTCGTGGCCGGGTACACGTGGGCGCACTCGATCGATGATTCGAGCGGTAATCGCGAGTTCGTGATTCAAGACAGCACGAATCCGGCCGCGGAACGCGGCAACTCAGATACTGACATTCGCCATCGCCTCACCCTGGCAATGACATATGAACTGCCCTCGAGGCCGGGTTATGCACAATTGCTACGGGGTTGGCGAGTCAATTCGATCTTCACTGCCCAGACGGGTGAGCCCCTCCTCTTTTATGACAGCTCCGACGACATCAGCGGCACCGGTGAATACAACGACCGCTGGAATTTTTCGGGGAATCCCTCAAAGATTCACTGGAGCCAAAATCATTCGCTTCCGTTTTATGCGTACGATGGCAGCGCCGGGAGCACGAATCCAGCCTGTGACGCAATCGCCGATCCTGGTCAGTTGAGCTACTACGGTTGCTTCGCAGGTCCCGGCTGGGTCATCACGCCGCCGAACGCCGGACAATTTGGGAACATGGGCCGAAATGTCGTGTACGGACCCGGATACCTCGATCTGGATTTCTCAGTGATCAAGACTTTCACATTCGGTGAACGGGCGAAGCTGGAGTTGAGAGGGGAGTTCTTCAATATTCTCAACCACGCAAACTTTGCCGGGGTTGATACGGATCTTTCTGACGGTTTCAGTGGTACAGTTGGCCAAGCGTTTTATACGCCGGACATCGCCGCCTCCAATCCCGTCATCGGTTCCGGTGGGTCGCGGCATATTCAGCTGGGGGCGAAAATCGTCTGGTAAGGATTTGCTGGGCGGACCGGCTCTCAGATGCCCGCATACCACGCGTAGCCACTGTCAGGGTTAGCGCCGCCCAGGCCCTTGCCGAACGGTTTGAGGTTGTCCGTCAGAGTCAGGCGATTGATGTACTTCACGCTCTTATAACCGAGCTGTCGCGGGACTCGCATGCGCACAGGGCCTCCGAAGGGCACGGGAAGTTCGGTTCCGTTCATGCGGTGGGCGAGAAGCGTTTGCGGGTGCAATGCATCCGACATGTCGATGCTCTCCCACCAGTCGGGTTGGATCGAGCGGTAGACAACGTAACGCACCTGGGGCAGCGCGCCAACACGATCCAAAATGTAAGAGAGCGGTACCCCGGTCCATTCGGCGATGTATGTCCATCCTTCTTCACAGCCGTTCATGGTGATCTGCGTACCGGTAGGGAAACTTCTGATCTCTGCCAGCGAAAACGAGGCCGGCCGCGCCGCCATGCCGTCCACCGTCACCCGCCAATCCACGAAGCTGGCTGCCTGGAGTCGCTTGAATTCATCGCCCAACGGATCGACTTCATTGGCGAAGGGATTTGTTGAAATGGCGGCATGGGAAAATTCACGGGCCATGGAGTGGCGAGTCAAAAGTCGCTGCGCCGCGTAGGTCAGCGTTTCTCCCGGACCGTAAAGTCCTCCGGCGTCGGGCGGGATGAGCCCATGATGGCGGGCGACTTTGGCAGCAACGCCAATCCCGGTTGCACCGGCCGCCACAGCCAGCCCGGTGGTGATGAATTTGCGTCGAGACGTATTGCTCATAGCTTCGCTCCGTCACTCTGCTTCGTCACTGCACTCCGTCGGTGGGGTAGCGCCACCGGTGATCACTGTTCCTGAACTCATCTTTCCTGAGATCATGGCGCGCATACGATTTCGAAATCCGGCAAGAAAGACCATCAGCACGTGAATGAACAGGAACAGCACTAGAAGTATCGTTACGAGGAAGTGCAGGCTGCGCGCCGTCTGTTGGCCTCCCAGGAGCTGAACGGCCAGCGGAAATTCCGAGGTGAATCCGAACGACATCGCCAGCCCCGTCCAGATCATCAACGGGAACAACACGAAGATCACGACGAGATACGAGAGGCGCTGCAGTACGTTATACGACCAGGCTTCTTCCTCACCCGGCCGCTCAAAGCGCAAATGTCGCACCATCGAATTGCCAAGGTTTCGTGGGGAAAGGTCAGACGCCGCCGGAAAAAAGATTTCGCCAGAAATGTCTTGCGAAGAAGCCGAAGAGCACGTACAACAGGCCGGTACCGACCAAAAGCCATGCCGTCTGAAAATGGAGATAGCGGCTCCAGCCGTTCTGATCAGGGAGCACATACCCATAGCCGGTAGGCACTGTATCCCGGGAAGATGGCAGGTGCAGATTGAGCCACGGACGCATGTTTACGTTGCCCGTCTCACCCCAGTAAAACCGCGGGTGTGAAAGCACGATCTCACCTCCGCTGATAAGAAGGGCAAGAAAGCAGAGGGTCGTGATCCAGTGAGTGAGGCGGACCAAGGCAGAGTGGCGCTGAGTAACCGCCTTAATCGAGACGGCCGCTGGGACGGCCGAGGCCGAACTTGGAACGCAAGCAGAATCCCCCACGCCGGGAATGGTACCATGCGGCGTTTTAGGAATGTTTGAAAGAAAAATCTTGTGGCAGCCGGACCTGTAAGCCGAATTCTGTCCGCAACACGAATGCTGCGGGACGGTCATTCCTCTGGGCCCGGCATTACTGCGGGGCTCAAGCGACCTACCCGGAGGTTGTGGCGCGCCGAGCAGGCACGCGTCCAGCTTGCGCCGGAATCCCTCCCTATTTGGTCTTGCTCCGTGTGGGGTTTGCCCTGCCCGCTGCATTACTGCCGCGGCGGTGCGCTCTTACCGCACCTTTTCACCCTTACCTGAGCCTTGCGGCCCGGGCGGTATGTTTTCTGTGGCACTTTCCGTCGAATGGACTTGAATCCACCCTCCCGGACGTTATCCGGCACACTGCTCTGCGGAGTTCGGACTTTCCTCCCGTCCCTGCCCGAAAGCAACGACGAGCGACCGTCCGGTCCGGCTGCCAACTGGTTCATTATAGTGCAGGCGATCGCGCGGGCGCAGAAGGCTGGCGGAACGGAGATTTTCTACTCTTGCGCTTTCGGTGCGAGCAGAAATGGATAAATCAGCAGGGCGACGCCGACCAAGAAAGGAATCAGCCCGGCCAGGTAAACCGGGGTATCGTGCACGAGGCCATGCAGAAGCGCCATGACCCCGATGCCTACTGCGGTCGTTACCAATCCGCCGATCTTGAGGCCTTCAAGAACGCGCCTAGCCGCCCTCCGGTCTTGTTCGCGCATCAGTTCCAGAGCGCTCCTGGCTCCCTCTCCTGAACTCTCCGCGATCTTTTTCAGCGTCTCGCTTCTGTAGTACGCTTCACGCTCCTTGCGGCGCGCCTCGGCCCAGGTGGTGACGCCCAGGAAAGAGAACGTGGCGATACTGCCTACGACTGGAACCGCAAAGATTGAGATGATCGAGACAATACCGGCAACGCCGTTGATATCGGATTCCATTTCTGACTCCTTGCAAGCCTTTTGCTTTACATCGGGTAGGACAGGCCACGCAGCGGCCTGGTTGCATTTTTTTGATTCGCTGCCGTTTTTCGAATAATGCAACCGGGAATGAGGCTGGCGTGTCATACCATTGAGGCAGAGTTCCCTTTGAGCGCAAGCGACGATCAGACCGATGTCGAAAGAGTTCTGAGCGGCGAAATTTCCGCCTTTGAGGGAATTGTCAGGCGTTGGCAGGGGCCGCTGATCAACCTGGGGTATCGCTTCTGCCATGACCGGAGCCGGGCTGAAGAAATGTCACAGGAGGCGTTTCTGCGCGCCTATCGAGCGCTCGGGCAGTGGCGCCGGGAGTCGGCGTTCTCGACGTGGCTCTTTGCGCTAGCAACGAATCTCTATCGTTCGGAACTGCGCCGCATCCCGGAGCAGACGATGTCGCTCGATGAGATCGCCGAACCCGCGGATGAGCGCGCATCCGCCGGCGGCCTTGAAAGCCGCGACCGGGATCAGGCGCTGCGCCGCGCGGTTTGTAACCTGCCGGCGAAGTACCGCGAGGCTTTGACGCTCTTTTACTTTCATGAGATGGACGTTGCCGCCGCAGCGCGGAGTCTTGGATTACCCGAGGGGACCGTAAAGGCAAGATTGTCTCGCGGGCGGGAGATTCTCCGCGGCAAACTTCCGCAGCTTTTGGCCGCGCCCTACCTGAAGGAGGCCTGATGGAACGCGTGAATGAGTACGACAAAATCGATCGCATCCTTTCCCGGGAAGACGAAGTTCTTCCGTCGTCAGGCTTCGCCGCGTCCGTCATGAATGCGGTTCGTCAGGAAGCTGCGGCACCGCCGCCGATCCCGTTCCCCTGGAAGCGTGCTCTGCCTGGCATGGTAGCTATTGGCGTTGTACTGGTGTTGATGCTGACTGCAATCGTCGTAGCCATTAAACAGTTGACGGGAACCTCCCCTACTACGCAGGTTTCCCGGACCATCCCCTCGATGCTGCCTTCTCTCCTCCAACCGAATCTGGAAGGGGCGCTGATTTGGGCGGCGCTGGCGGCGATCGTGGCGTTCTTATCGGTGAGACTCTCGATGCGCCTAGGTTCTGCCGCTCTATAGGCAGTTGCAGTTCGCGCAGATTTCTCCACATAACACGCTTGTGCTGTTGCCGCTCCCGCGCTGCTTCTCTCTGGCGTTCGATCGCGGCGGGTCGGTAATTGGCTGCTAAACTGATAGCCAGCAGCGCCTGGGACTCTTGTCAATAAGCTGAGGCGAGAGGCGACAACTGCGCCCGATCTCATGAATGTAACCGAGGCCATCAAGATCGCGTTTCTGTCGTTGTCGGCGAATAAGCTCCGCTCCGCGCTCACCTTGCTGGGTGTTGTCATCGGCGTCGCCGCCGTGATCGCGGTGGTCACCTTCGTGAATGGCATCAACGGCTATGTTGCCGAGAAGATTTTCAACCTCGGCGCCGACGTTTTTATCATGTTCAAGGTTTCGCCGGCTGTTACCAATGTCGACCACTTCATTGAAGGCCAAAGGCGCAAAGACCTGACCATGGATGACTACCGCGCTGTGCGCGAGGGTTGCAAACTCTGTGCATACGTTGGCGCTTATGCCCGCAACAATAGCGGCCATGTCAAATACGGAACGCAATCTCTGAGCGACACTTTCATCCAGGGAATGACTCCGGCAGTTGCCATCACTCAGGACGCCGACATCGACTCCGGCCGCATGATCAATGACTCGGACCTGGAAAACAATTCGCCTGTCGCGGTGGTTGGAACCGACATTGTCGATAACCTGTTGCCCGGTGTTGATCCGATCGGCAAGGAGATTCGCATCGACGGATGGACCTACCGCATCATCGGTGTCGGCAAGAAAAAAGGCAGTACGCTGGGGCAGAGCCTGGACAACTGGGTTTTCATTCCGATGACGTCATGGTTTAAGCAAAACGGCGTCTACAACTCCAACATGAGAATCTCGGCGAAAGCAGTTGGAACGGGCGCGGTGCTCAGCGAAGCGATGGACGAAGCTCGAGTCATTCTACGAGCGCGGCGTCACGATGCCGCTGGGGCAGCTGACTCGTTCGATATGGAGAACAACAGCAGCCTGCTCAGCATCTGGTCGAACTTGACCGGGACCTTCTTTGTCGCGATGATCGGCATCGCCGCGATCTCGATGGTCGTTGGCGGCATCGTGATCATGAACATCATGCTGGTCTCGGTGACCGAGCGCACGCGGGAGATCGGGATCCGCAAGGCGCTGGGCGCAAAGCGCGCGGATGTGCTGCTGCAATTTCTGATTGAAGCGGTGATCCTGGCCATGCTGGGTGGCATTGTTGGAGTATTGCTGGGTATCGGCATTGCGAAGGGAGTCACGCTGGCGGTGGGAATGCCTTCGGTGATCAAACTGTGGGCAGTAGCCGCGGGACTGATTGTCGCGGGAAGTGTCGGCGTCTTTTTCGGCGTTTATCCGGCGCGCCGTGCTGCGATGCTCGATCCCATCACGGCCCTGCGGTTTGAAACATAAGGTTGCGTCTCGGTTGTAAGAAAGCTTTTGAACGATGATCGGTAGAAGCGAATTCGGCGAAATCATCACGATGTCTCTGGACACCATTCGGAGCAACAAGATGCGCTCCGGCTTGACGGTACTGGGCATCGTGATTGGGGTTGCGGTCGTCATCGGGATTTCGTCGATTGTTCGCGGCCTGAATGACAACGTGAACAGCATGATCAGCAGCATGGGATCGAATATCATCTTCGCCTTCCACCTGCCGATCACTTTCGGAAGACCCACCGAAGAGTTGCGCACACGCAAGGAATTGACGTTCGAGGACGCCGAGGCGATGAAGGACCTTCCTCACGTTAAGGCCGTCACCGCGGGCATTCAGTATGT
>CAVRYB010000039.1:0-16707 GCA_963725295.1 uncultured Acidobacteriaceae bacterium | reverse complement strand
TTTGGAGAGAGTGTTTGATGCTTTCGTATGGGAAGGCTAGAGAGCGTGGCTACTCTAAACGCCACGTAGGCCTGTCACGACATAAAAAAACCTCTGCGTCGTGCTTCCCCAACAACGACGCAGAGGATTTAACTGGAAACCGGAGTCTCGATGCAAAGTTGTCGCGAGCCACGGACCCTTCGCCAAGTTGGACGCAAGCACATCGCCGAGGGGGCAGGCTCTGAATCCAATCCAAGCTGGTTCCCACTCCCTAAAACGAAAAATCTGGTGATTCCCCTTCAGCGTTGGCGAACAAAACTTCGAGGCCGCACAGAAAGTGCCGCGACCTGAACCAGCTGCTGCAGCTATCGCATTAAAAAGACAGGGATTAGCGTCGCAGAAGGTTCTTGGCGATGAACAGCGCGTTGGCCGGCCGTTCGGCTAGCCGACGCATGAAGTAGGGATACCATTCGGTACCGAACGGGATGTAGACGCGCATCCCCCAGCCATCTTTGACCAGGCTCTGCTGGAGATCGCGGCGGATGCCGTGGAGCATCTGAAACTCGAAGGCATTGCGTGGAATATTCTCGCGGGTAGCAAATGCCTTGGCCTCATTAATGATGGTTTCGTCGTGCGTGGCGAGTCCGTGAAAGATGCCGCTCTTCATCAGAATCTTCATTAACCTTACGTAGCTGGCATCAACCTCCGACTTTTTCTGGAAGGCGATATCTTCGGGCTCTTTGTATGCTCCCTTGCAGAGACGGATGCGGATGCGATCGGAGAGGAGTTTATTGACGTCGTCCTCGGCGCGGCGCATATAGGACTGGATGACGGTTCCAACGTTATTGGCGTTGCCCGGAACGCGATGGAGTTCGCGAACGAAGTCAAGAGTGCGTTGCGTGTAGGGAGAGCCCTCCATGTCAACGCGAACGAAATTCGTCGGCGTCATGCTTGCGGCTTTGGCGACCAGGCTGCGGACGATGTCATAGGCCATTTTCTCGTCGACGTCGAGGCCCATGTGGGTCAGCTTCAGGCTGATGTTCGCGTTCAGTTTGTTGGCGGCAATTTCGTCGAGAAGATGGTGGTAGAGCTCGGCGCTATGGCGGGCTTCTTCCGCGTTGGTGACGTTCTCGCCCAGGTTATCGATAGAGACGCCAGCTCCGAACTGATTGACGGCAGCGGCAGCGCGGATGGCGTCAGCAACCTCCTTGCCGGCCACAAAGCGGGTAGAGATCCGTTGGCCAAGGCGCGATCGTTCGGCGACGCTGCGCAGAGCCCGGCTTTCTGAGAGAGCGATAAAAGTTGCCCTTAGCACGGGGCACCGGATTTTAGCGGATTGAGACTGCCAGGGACGGTCATTAGCTCTTACTTGGCATTACAGTATTTTTTACCACAAAACTGGGTCAGACCGCCGTGACCATCCGGAGGCCTGTTCGTCAGATGGGACCTATCCTTATTGACTAGTCAAATGACTAGTCAGTACAATGAATGGAGAGGGTTGACCTATGGCGTCATGGCAAGTGCAGGATGCGAAGGCACGTTTCAGCGAGTTCCTCGACGCGACCATCAAGAAGGGCCCACAGGTGGTTACCCGCCGCGGAGTTAAGACCGCCGTTCATGGTGCCGATCGAAGAATGGGAGAGGCTGCAAAAAGCCGCCCGGCCTGGGCTCAAGGACCTGGTTGCTCGCTCCTGAGCCTCGTTGCGACGACCTCATCTACGATAGAGGCAAATCTGCGCAGTCGTCCCGTGGTGGAGTTCGAGTGAATCAGTACCTGCTCGACACCAACGTGGTCTCGGAACCCCGAAAACCGCGGCCCCATGGAGCGGTAATGGCATGGCTCGGCGGAATGGAAGAGCGAGGATCTGCTTGTCCGCCGTAACGCTGGGAAAGCTACAAGTTGGGATTGAGAGGACCAGGCGCCAAGACCACGGGAAGGCGGAACGAGATCGAGCGTTGGGCCGACCAACTGGCCGCAACCATGAAGTGCTCCCGATGGACGCGCCGTGTTTTCGGGAATGGGCTCGCATTATGGCCAAGCCAAGCCCCCGGAATTGCTGGAGGACGCGATGATTTCACGACGCGCGATCATCGGCTGATTGTTGGACCAGAAATGAACGAGATTTTAAGCAACTGGAACGTGCGAACCTTCAACCCATTTAAGGACGATTAGCTGCCCGAGCGCCGGAACATCGCAGACCAGACGGGGCAAGCCCGTCTCTACACAAGCCAATCCAACGATAGCCAGCGCTCGTGTAGAATAGTGGTTTGTATATGGACCTCTCGGCCATTCAGCACGCACTGTGCGAGCGCAACATTGACGCTTGGCTTTTCTACGATCATCACCATCGTGACCCAATCTCGTACCGGGTTTTAGGGCTGCCGGACGGGCTCATGGTCACGCGGCGGTGGTACTACCTGATCCCCGCCAAAGGCGATCCCATTAAGCTGGTGCACAAGATCGAGTCGGGACACCTGGATACCTTACCTGGCACGAAGAGACAGTACGCCGGCTGGCAGGAACTGTTCGACAACCTGAAGCAGATGTTGGTGACGCATCGCGATGTCGCGATGCAGTATTCGCCCAACAACTTCGTCTTCACGATTTCGATGGTGGATGCGGGAACGGCGGACATGATCCGCGGGCTGGGGAAGAACATCGTCAGCGCTGCCGACCTGATCGCGCAGTTTGAAGCGACCCTGACGGAAGATCAGATTAAGTCGCATTTTGCAGCGCGTGACGTGATTGACGCTGTCACGGCTGAGGCGTTCAAGGAAATTGGCCGGCGAGTGCGTAGCGGCGGCACGCATGAACATGAAATTCAGCAGTTCTTCATGGACGCATTTGCGCGCGAGAACATGGTGACGGACGATCCGCCGATCGTTGCAGTGAACGCCAACAGCGGGAATCCACATTACGAGCCGAGTGCAAAACATCCAGTACCGATTCGCGAAGGGGATTTTGTGCTGCTGGATGTCTGGGCGAAGAAGAATACGCCGGGCGCAGCGTACTACGACATAACCTGGGTGGGAGTTGTGGGCAAGGCTCCAACGGACCGGCAGCGGGAGATTTTCAGTATCGTCAGCCAGGCACGCGATCTCGGCGTGAAGACGGTGCAGGACGCGGTTGCCGCACACAAGCCAATCGCGGGATGGGAAGTGGACCACGCGGTGCGCGGGCATATCGCTAAAGGCGAAATACGGGGAATATTTCATCCATCGCACGGGGCACTCGATCGGCACCGAGGTGCATGCCAACGGCGCAAACATGGATGACCTGGAAATTCACGACGAGCGGAGGATTCTGCCCAACACTCTCTTCTCAGTCGAGCCGGGTATTTACCTGCCGGAATTCGGAGTGCGCCTGGAAGTTGATGTGCTTGTGCGGGCGAATAGCGCCGAGGTGACTGGTAGAATTCAACGAGAGATTGTGACCATCTGAATGGCCAAAACGACAGATAATGCAAAGAACGCTGCGGCTGCGCCGCAGTATCCGCTCACGACGATGGCGGTGGTTGCGCCGATTGTGGGCTGGCTGATTCCGGGCGGCGGGCACATCCTGCTCAAGCGATATGTGCGAGGTGCGCTGCTGCTGGTTTCTGTGGTGGCAATGTTTGTGATTGGCCTCGGGATGCAGGGCAGGATTTACAAGCCGAACGGCGGCGACATTCTCGACATATTGGGTTTTGTCGGCGACGCTGGAGCGGGATTGCTCTACATTGTGGCGCGGATCATGGACTGGGGTAACGTCATGGCGGCGAACGCGGCGGCCGATTATGGCAAGACGTTTCTGATTGTCGCTGGCCTGCTGAACTTCATTGCCGCGGCAGATGCGCATCACATTGCGCTGGGGAAGAAACCGTGAGCATCCACTTATCGCATTTCTCAGCTGCGGTGGTGTTCGCGATCTTTGCCTCGATTGTCTTCGGCATCACCCAAAAAGACTCGGCGTTGGAGCAGGTAAAGTACGGGCTCTACTGCTTCGCGTTGTTCGTCGGTGGAGTCTTTGTTGCGGGATGGGTGATGGCACTGATTCGCAGGTAGTTCTCGATTGTCAGTTCTCAGTTGCTAACCCACACACAACTTTTCTCACTCTTCGGGTGGGGCTTCGCCTGGGGCTAGCGGCAAATGCGCGGCTCCGCCTAGCATCTGGCGCTCTTCTGGAGAGAAGGCGCGTTTGTACTGGTCGGACTGAATAGCCTGATCGCGCTGCTCCGGCGGAAGTCCGCGCATCCCCTTGATCGCATCGTTGACAGCCTTGCGCCGGTCGGGTGGGAGTTGCTGCAACTGATGGAAGAGTTGCCGCGCCTGCTGTTTCTGCCCAGGCGTCAGGTGCTCCCATGTTTCCATGCGGTTCAGGACGCGTTGCTGTTGCTGCGGAGGCATGTTGGAGAAACGCTGCAACTGATTTTGCAAACGTTGCTTCTGCTGCGGCGGAAGCTTGCGAAACTGCGGATCATTTTCGAGCGCGCGGTGCTGCTGCGCGGGCGGCATATCTTTGTAGTGGCGGAGCCAGTCTCCGGCGTGGCCGGTGTTACGCCCGGCGCTGGCCGGCCCTTGGTGGGCGCGAGCTTGCTGCTGGCGCTTCTGTTCCTGCTGACGCTGCTTCTGCTGCTGTTGCTGGCGTCGCACCTGCTTCTGCTGCTGGGGATGATATTGCGGTGGCGGCGACGCGTGTCGGGACTGGGCGAACGACGGCGTCATCAGCAGCAACACTGCCAGACAGCGCGCAATTTGTTGACCCCGCATCCCGTGGTCTCCTACTGATCGACTAAAAACGATCGACCGGAAAACAATCGACTGGAAATCAATCCAGCACTGCCTGCGAATCAGTCGGATTCGCGGTTACATCGTCCTGCACCTGCAACTGATCGAGGACATCGAAGTCGGCGTACAAATCGTCGTTTCGATCGAGTGCCTGCAGATCGCCGACGGCAGTTCCCGGTTGAACGGGAAGTCCGAGGGAAGGAGGTTTGGTGGCAATTGCTTCGGTCTCGGAAAAGTATGTTTTGTTCGCCAATGTAACCGTCATCGCGCCGGCGAACATCACCACGGCGAGCGACATTATCCATGCCGGACGCAGCAGGGCGGCGAACCATGACGATTGCGGACGCGCCATTTCCTCGCGCAGACGCGCCTGCAGTCGCGTATCGAAGTACGGCGACGGCTCGGGTGCCTGCCATTCATCGAGCAGCGCCATGGTCTTCTGGAACTCGACAAGATGAGCGGCGCATTCCTGGCAAGCTGCGAGATGCTTTTCGACCTCCGGCGTCGAAGCTTCGATGCCAGCGGCCAGCTCCGGCAACAGTTCGCGAATTTGATTGCAATTCATACAGCCTTCCTCTACTTCCCCGAAACGAACTCCTTCAACTGTTCGCGCAGCGTTTCGTAGGCGCGGAACAGCAACGACTTAGTGGCAGATTCACTGAGCTTCAGGACGGCCGCGATCTCGCGGTAATCCATCTGCTGATACTTGTGCATGATGACGGCTTCGCGCTGGCGCTCGGGCAAGGCGTTCACCTTGCCGCGGATCGCGGCCAGCCGCTCGCGCTTCACCAACTGCTCTTCGGCGCTCAATGAATCATCGGCCAAGTCTGGTGTGTTGCCGGTTTCCTGGTCCGGTTCGTCGAGGCGCACGGTGTTTTCCGGACGCTCATGGCGCGTGTCGCGAGCGTGATTCACGGCCAGGTTCGTCGCAATGCGATAGAGCCAAGTCGTAAATTTCGCGCTCGGCTCGTAACTGGTGCGCGAGCGATAGACGCGCAGAAAAACCTCCTGCGCCAACTCCTCCGCAGTCGAAGGATTGTGGCACAGGCGATACATAAATCCCACCATCGGGCGGCGATATTTCTGCACCAAATAAGCGAAGGCGGATTCGTCGCCTGTTTTCACCCGCAGCATTACGTCGACGTCGGAAACGCCGTCATTTGTCATGGTCGGGGGAGCAATGGGTGACGGTGAAGCTCCCGCAAAATTCGACAGTCCGCGACCCAAGATTCCGCGGTCGAGCACTCCGCCGTCGATGGCCATGCTGCTCACATTTGTAGAAACACCGTTCGGCGGTGAAAGTTGCGAGTCGCCGGCATTCGGACGCCGCGCAGAAGTCCCTTGATTTGAATCAGTTACAGACCGGTCGTCAGGAGTGTCAGAAGCGGCCATGAAAGGGGCGATGGGAAGAGGCTAATGGGAGCGGAGATTCGGGTCAAGAGGCTTGGGAGAGACCCGCTAACCCTCGCGTAGGAGCTTCCAACCACAGACGACACAGGGGGCACAGAGGAACGCACTGGCTTTCAACTTCTTTCATGGACGCTACCGGTTTGTGCCCCCAGCCAATCAGGCTTTTTTGATCAGGCGCGTTATCCCGACCAGGATCACGGCGCCGACGAAGGCGACGATGATTGCGCCAATTATGCCACCGCCGGGCCAGATTCCTAAGAGGCCGAATACCCAGCCGCCGACAACTCCGCCGAGGATGCCGAGAATGATGTCAACGAGTACTCCGTAGCCGCCGCCCTTCATGACTTGGCCGGCGAGCCAGCCTGCGATTAGTCCCACCACGATCCATACCAGGAACCCCATGAAACCCCTCCTTCGTCCCGTTTTGCGGGAAGATGGAACTGTACACCTAAACGGTTTTGTCCCACTCAAGCCAAAAGCTGGTTTGAACATCCACCGCTTCGCTCACATCACAGAAAACCGACCGCGTTAGTGCAGTCGAAGCCCTTAGGGCTTTGCGGGCAGCGGCTGCCAGAGCTCAATCTTGTTGCCATCCGAGTCATAGATCCAGGCAAAGCGACCGTACGATTCATCCATCCGTTTGGGGTCGATCTTCACTCCCTCTTGTTTTAAGCGGTCGAGCAGAGCATCCATATCGTCCACGATGTAGTTGATCATGAACGGTGCGGGGCTGGGATCGAAATACTTCGAGGAGGCGGAGAAAACAGTCCAAACGGTAACCTGTTCCTTTTGCGGGTCGTCGTGTTCGCGCCACGGAAGCATTACGCCCTGGCCTTTGTCAGCGAGTCCAAGATGCTTCGCATACCATTCACGCATCTGATCGCGATTCGCGGATTTGAAGAAGACACCGCCGATTCCAACGATGCGCCCGCGCTGCTCCACTTTGACAGGCGGCTTCGGCTTTTCGGTTTGCGGAGATTTCACTTCCTGTCCTCCTGTTAGGCGGGCCGAGATGAGCAACAGCGACCCGAGCGCGATTGTGCTCCAAGGTATTCCTTGCATCGGCGGATTATACATAAGTTTCAATTTTCGAACGGAGACAAAGGCTCGTCCAAAGTACGCCCAAAGTACGCCAAAGGTTCGCCCCAAGTCCGGCGGCGATTCACGAGTGACGGGAAAGAGGCGAAGCAGGGTGATGTTTCGTACCCCCGAGGGCATTCCGCGCCATCTGCAGCTCGGTTTTGCGGATCATCCGTGGCCACGAGGAATCGGGATCGGAATTGAAAACGGTCTGGGCATCTCCTGGAAAAACGAACCACGCGCCCAGTTCGATTTCCGCTCGCAGTTGATCGGCATGCCATCCGGCATAGCCAAGATACACATGAAAGGTCTTTGGAGCGGCCTGATCGGTGAGGGTCTGATCGAGCTGAGCCTTGGAGGTAATTTGGTAGACCCCATCGCAAATCTGCTTCCCGCCATCGAGCTTGGTCGGCGACTTGCGCAAAGCGAGTATCGTCTGGGAATCGACTGGACCGCCGGAATAGACCGGGTCGGACCGGTCTTTCGCGGCCGGGTAGGCGCCGAGCACGCGTGACACCGGGAGTTCGGTTGGGCGGTTGAGAATCAGTCCCGTCACTCCACCCTCATCGTATTGAACCAGCAGGATTACGGTTTGAGCGAAACTCGGATCGCCGAGGCCTCGGCTGGCCACCAGTATCTTTCCGACACCCAGGAGTTCGGGGTTCTTGAATTGGACGGGAACGGATTGGATGGGGAGAATCTTGGCTGGGGCGATCTGGCTCGCGGGGTAGGATGCCTCGACACCATCTGCCAAATCCAGATTGTTCGCTACCTGCTGCGGCGCGTGCGCGCCCAGTGTGGCAAGAACTGCGAGAAAGCTGAGCTTGGCCATGGTCATGGCTGCTCTCCTCAAAACTGAAGCACGTCCCTGCTTGCGAACGTGCGGGCACCTGCGAAATTATACTCAATCCCGGGATGTGCGGTTGGAGTGCGATTGTGCGCCACTGTAAGTCAAAATCGCTATTGTCTCTCGCAAAGAACGCGAGAGAAGAATGACTAGCCTCCGGGTAGCATCACAGACGCGCACCGAACCCCGGTGCTACACTACGTTCGACAGTCCAACCCACTATCAGCGCCAGCCAAGCGCAACTTTCCAACAAGAAAGAAAAGCGAAAGGCATCTTCACCATGCCCACCCGCTGGATACAAGCCTACGCCGCCGCGCTCCGCGAGCAGGACCCGACGAACATTCCCGACGTCTGTGAAAAGGCCCGTCGCGCCATCGACGATCGAATCCTGCAAGACGGCGGCCAAGCCGTCGACGCGAGTGAGCGAGAACAACTCGAAGCAGCACTCCGCCACCTGACCCAACGCGAGTGGCAAGCCAAACGTAAACCCAACTGACCAGAGCCAAAGCCCGAAAGAGAAGCGAAGCGCGAAAGCGCGGACGGTGTCCATGCCAAAATGCTGAGGAGGCTGACCGGCCCTTCGGGGCTGAGCCGTTTGCTGGTGTATGCTCCTTCTCGCGCTTTTCGAGAAGTCCAGCCCACCACCGTCACCCGGAGCTTTTGCACTTGTCGAAAAAGGCGAGAAGTGCGACACCCTCATTTTCGGGTTGCTTCGCGGAATCGAGAGTCGCTTTTGGTGCATTTGGGTACCGCAGTTGTGCCAGTCGTCCAGGTTCCTTAAGCATGGTCTGACGTGCTGGTTAGAGGGGTTTGGACGCCCGGGTATGGACACCAGCCGGTGGATGTCGTAGAGTGGAGAGGACTTACCCGACCGGGCGCATAACTCAGCGGTAGAGTGCCATCCTCACACGGTGGAAGTCGTAGGTTCGAATCCTACTGCGCCCACCAATCAAACCAAGTTCGTTCTAACATCTTCGCCGATTCCGTCCCTCGCACGCAGGAAAAACCTGGTGGTGCTAGAATGCGTTCCTCTGTAGCTGGCCGTTTATCTCTGCACGTCATCCGTTCCGGCCAGCAATCCGTTTCACAACCTGGAGGCAATATGAAGGCAAGAACGAATGTTCTGGTGCTCGTAACGCTCGTTATCGGCACAACCCTGAGTTTCGCTTCGAATGTAAACATGGGGACGTGGAAGCTCAATGAAGCCAAGTCGAAGATCCCTGCAGGGCTGTCGAAAAATCTTACCGTTGTCTACGAGATGGCTGGAGACATGGTCGAAGCCACGGTCGACGGCGTGGATGGTCAAGGCAAGCCGACGCATAACGAGTGGACAGGAAAGTTCGATGGCAAAGACTATCCCGTTACTGGCGACGCCGCCTCTGACACGCGGTCGGTCAAGGAGATTAACGACCACAACCTGGAGTTGACAGTGAAGAAGGGCGGCAAGGTCACGATGACCGGGAAGATCGTCGTCGCCGCGGACGGCAAGAGCCGCACGCTCGACGGCCAAGGGGGCGGATGCGTCAGGCAAGAAGTTTGAGAGCGTGTCCGTTTACGACAAGCAGTAGTTCAGCGCGAACATACGTGCAGAAGCCCTTCCGTTGCGGTTTTTCGGGCGGAGGGCTTTTTGTATTTGAGACGAGCGCTCAAGCGAAGCTGAGTGGATTGGTTCCCGATCGACCTGCTCGCTCTGTTCAATGCTAAGATTTCCGGCATGCCTCTGGGGAGCAAACTCAAGAAGGTTACACGCGCGGCGGGGAAGCTTGTTCGCGGGCGGAAGAGTGAACCCCACGCGACGGCGGAACTGGTAATCATCACCGGCATGAGCGGGTCGGGGAAGGCTTCGGCGCTGAAGGCTTTTGAAGATCTGGGGTACTACTGTGTGGACAACCTACCGGTAGAGCTGATCCCGCGTTTTGCTGAGCTGGCGCTGCAGTCGGGTGAGATTCCGCGGACGGCGCTAGTGGTGGATGTCCGCGAGGGGTCGCAACTGGAGAAGCTGCCGGCGATTTTGAAGTCGGTCAAGCGGATCATCCAGACGCGGGTCATTTATCTGGAGGCGAGCGACGCCGCGTTGCTGCGGCGGTTCAGCGAGACGCGGCGGCCGCATCCGCTGGGGACGGGCACGACGGTTCGTGCGTCACTCGGCGCCGAACGGAGGCATTTGCGGGCGATCCGCAAGCTGGCCGATCTGGTCATCGATACTTCGAAGTTCAATGTGCACGAGCTGCGGGCGCATCTTGACGGATCGCTTCAAACAGCATTCGGGGAGCCAGCAGACGATTCTGGTGTCGTGCGTGAGTTTTGGATACAAGCACGGACTGCCCGATGATGCGGACCTGGTGTTTGATGTGCGGTTCTTGCCGAATCCGCATTTTGTGCCGGAGTTTCGGGCGCTCACGGGGCGGCATCCGAAAGTGGCGAAATATATCCGGTCGTTTCCGCAGACACAGGAGTTTATCAACCGTATCTCGGAACTGCTGATTTATTTGCTGCCGCACTACATTCGCGAAGGCAAGAGTTACTTGACGATCAGCTTCGGATGCACGGGCGGGCAGCATCGTTCAGTGATGATTGCCGAAGATGTGAACAAACGGCTGCGCAAGGCAGGATATAAGGTGAAGGTCGTGCACCGGGATAGTCCGAAATGAGTTGCCGTCGAAAGGAAACGGGTGCCGCGGTTCGATAGCGTATTGTTCGATCTCGACGGAACTTTGACAGATCCCTTTGAAGGAATTGCGGCTTCAATTTGCCATGCCATGAAGCGTCTGGGGCATGAGCCTCCATCCGAAGATGAGCTGAAAAACGCGATCGGGCCGCCATTGCGGCAGTCACTTGGAAGGTTCCTACATACGGACGATACGACTCGCATGGCCGAGGCGCTGAACCTTTATCGCGAGCGTTATTCGATTACCGGGTTGTTCGAGAATCGCGTCTATCCCGGCGTGCTGGAGATGCTGGGGAGTCTGAAAGCATCAGGTTTTCGGCTGTTCGTTGCTACTTCCAAGCCGGCGCCGTTTGCCCGGCGCATCATCGATCGTTTCGAGATGGCCCAATATTTTCAAGGTGTATATGGGGCCGAACTCAACGGCGCGCTGGAGAACAAGCGGGATCTTCTGCGGTTCTTGTTGGATTCAGAGAGACTCGACGCGAGCAGCGCAGTGATGGTGGGAGACCGCAGCCAGGATATGGCGGGTGCGAAGGCGAATAGCCTTTGCGCCGTCGGGGTCCTGTGGGGCTATGGTTCGCGCGAAGAATTGCGAGAATCTGGTGCCGATGTGATCTTCGGGAGTCCGTCTGAAGTTGTTCGCTTCGTGATGGAGAAATAGCGGCGCGAGCCAGTGTTGTTTCTATATCGTGCCCAGCGTTGCTCCCAGCATTGCGTTTGGGCATGTAAAATTGGCACGTACACGCATGGCGACCTCCACAGCGGCGGCTCCGACGAAGGAAAGAAAGTTGGGCAAGCCTCGCCCGTTGCTTCGACTACTGCGGTATGTGCTGCCTTACTCGGGCACGTTTTTTGCGTCGGTAGGGCTGATGGCCTTGGTGGGCTTGCTGGATGCTGGGCGGTGCTGCTGATCCGCCCGATTTTCGACCGCGTGTTGAATCCCGGCTCGCAGGAAAAGACGATCCAGCTGTTCAAACTTTACGGTACAGATGGGTTATCGATCTTGAACATTTCGTCCCCTCCCACTTTCACAATCCATGGACCGTGGTGGCGTTTGCGCTGGTCCGCGGCGACAGTCCTGAAGGGCATCTTCGACTACGTCGGAACGTATCTGGTCAATTATGCCGGGTTCGGCATGATCACGGATTTGCGGGACGATCTGTACAACGCGATTCTGCGAAGGTCGTCGGCGTTCTTCGTGAAACATACGACTGGCACGTTGCTCTCGACCATCGTTAGCGATGTTGAGAAGGTGCAGTTCGCGATGTCGACGGTGCTGGCGGAATTTCTGCAGCAGTTCTTCACTCTGATTTTTACCGCAGCGGTTGTGGTTCTGATTGGCGGCAAGCTGGCCTGGGTGCTGTTGTTGTTTGTCCCTGTGATTCTGTACTCGTCGCGAAAAATCGGACGGCAGGTGCGCAGCACGACGCGGGGCGGGCAGGACAAGCTGGCGGAGATACAGAATATTCTCCACGAAACGATTACCGGCAACCGAATCGTCAAGGCATTCGGGATGGAGAACTGGGAGGTTGCGCGCTTTCGAGCGGCAGCGCGGCGGCTGTTCCGGGCGAACCTGCGATTTGTGGCGGCGTTTGCGATCAGCTCTCCGCTGATGGATATTCTGGGGTCGATCGCAATTGCACTGCTGCTGTTACTGGGGCGCGATCAGATCAACCATCGCGGCCTGACCGAAGGGGCGTTCTTTACCTTCATCATCGCGGTCTTCAAGCTCTACGATCCGGTACGCAAGTTCGCGCAGTTCAATAACAATTTTCAGCAGGCGGTGGGAGCGTCGTCGGAAATTTTCCGCTTCATGGATATTGAAGATGAAGTGCGCGAGCGGCCGGGCGCGAAACGGCTAGGCAAGTTTTCGCGGACGATCCGATTTGCGGACGTATCTTTCTCTTACGACACGGCGGAAGGCTCGCCGGTCGTGCTGCACAACATTCATCTGGACGTGAAGGCGGGCGAGGTGCTGGCGGTGGTGGGGTCGAGCGGGGCAGGGAAGAGCACGCTGGTCCACCTGATTCCGCGGTTCTTCGACGTCAGCGGCGGGCAAATCCTGATCGACGACAAGGACGTGCGGGATGTGACGCTGGAGTCGCTGCGGTCGCAGATTGGCATCGTCACGCAGGATACTGTGCTGTTCAACGACACTGTGCGGAACAATATTGCGTATGGGCAGCCGCATGTGTCCCAAAAACAGGTGGAAGAAGCGGCGCGAGCGGCGCGAGCGCATGAGTTTATCGGAGGACTCTCCGAGGGCTACAACACGATGATCGGCGAGCGCGGGGTGCGGCTTTCGGGCGGGGAGAGGCAGAGGATTGCGATTGCGCGAGCGATCCTGAGGAATGCGCCGATCCTGATTCTGGATGAGGCGACCTCGGCGCTGGATAGCGAGTCAGAGGCGCTGGTGCAATCGGCACTGCAAAATCTGATGAGTGGGCGTACTGTGTTTGTGATTGCGCATCGTCTCTCGACGGTACGGCGCGCCAGCCGGATCGTGGTGCTCGAGAACGGCACGATCAGCGACATCGGTGCTCACGAAGAGCTGATGCAGAAAGAGGGCACGTACCGGCGATTGTATGAACTGCAGTTTGCCGAAGCGGATGTAAGCAGGGCTGTGAACGGTTAAAAATGTTTCAAGGTTTCAGGGTTTCAAAGTTTCAAGGTAAAGCGTGCGAGCACGCGACGGCTAATTTCGACACAGACGGTTCTACTTTGAAACCTTGAGACTCTCAAACCTTGAAACCTGGAGTTTTATGAGCCTTCGTTCCATGACGGGGTTTGCGCAGGTCAGAGGGCAGGTCAATGCTCAGCTGGCGTTTGCATTGTCGTTGAAGGCGGTAAATCACCGGTTTCTGGATCTTCACTTCCGCTTGCCATCGGACACCGACGCGCTGGAGATGAAGCTGCGGCGGTTGTTGAAGGAAAAGATGGCGCGCGGGCATGTGGAGGTAATCCTGAGCCTGGATCGCGCTGGCACGAATGGCGTGGCGATCAACCGGCAGCTGATTGCCGGCTATGTCGAGGCATTCCGTGCGGCGGCCGACGAATTTGGGATCGACGGCGATCCTGATCTGAACGTTGTTTTGAGGATGCCCGGCGCGATGGAGTCGGGCGGCGAGCGATCTGGAGAAGAACTGGACGCGGCCGTAATGGCATGCGTGGAAGAAGCGCTGGCCCGGCTGAACCAGATGCGCGAAGAGGAAGGGCGCAGCATCGATACCGAGTTGCGCGCGCGCATGGCAGGCCTGCAAAAGGCAGCGACCGGCGTGGAGGCACATCGCAGCACTATTCTTCGCAGCTACTCGGAGCGCTTGCAGTCGCGCATGAGCGAACTGCTGGGTGCGCAAGTGGAGAAAGAGCGCATTCTTCAGGAAGTCGCGGTGCTGGTCGATCGCAGCGACATTCAGGAAGAACTGGTGCGGCTGAATGCGCACGTCAAACACTTCCTGGGCTTGCTCGATCAAGGCGGGGAAGTGGGCAAGAAGATGGACTTCCTGCTGCAGGAAATGAATCGAGAGGCAAACACGCTGCTCTCGAAGACTTCGGGCCTGGCGGGTGAAGCGTTGAAGATCACGGAGATGGGCTTGCTGATGAAGTCGGAAATAGAAAAATCACGGGAGCAGGTGCAGAACCTGGAATGAGTATTGTCTACATTGTGTCGGCGCCATCGGGATCGGGGAAGTCCACGCTGGTGAACGAACTGTTCAAGATGGTTCGCAACCTGGATTTTTCGGTTTCGTATACGACACGTCCTCCGCGCGGCAGTGAGCAGAATGGCAAGGAGTATTTCTTTGTGTCGCGGCAGGAATTCGAGGCAATGATCGCCGAAGACGAATTTCTGGAATACGCCGAGGTCTTTGGGAACTACTACGGAACCGCGAGGCGGTTTCTTCGCGAGGCAGAAACGCGGGGAAATGATCTTCTGCTCGACATTGATGTGCAGGGTGCGAGTCAGATCAAGAAGAAGATTCCAGAGGCGGTGAGCATTTTCATTCTTCCTCCTGACCGGGAAAAGCTGGAATGGCGGCTACGGAACCGGGGGCTGGATTCGGAGGCGGTGATTCGCCGCCGGTTGGACACGGCCCGGCGAGAGATTGAGAATTACTCAAAATACGACTACATTTTAGTGAATAACCTGCTGGAGCAATCCGCTGACCAATTGAGGGATATCGTGGTGGCGGAACGCTTGAAAAAAAACAGTGGGGAGCTTTCTGAGGAACAGCAGCGGCTGGTGCAGAGCGCTGAAACTTGCCAACTGAAGAAAGCGTAGGAGCGGGTTCGGCCGATCCTGGCTTCTTTTGATCCGCAACTGGCGAAAGGCATGTGAAGTTCAGGGGAGAGAGTTATGAAGCTGATAGAAGGATTCGACAGCAACTATCGCTACATTCTGGTAGCGGCACGGCGGGCGCGGCAGTTGCAGAGCGGAGCGCCTCCGGTGATCGATACCGGATCACGCAAGCCTTGCCGCATCGCGCAAGATGAAATCAAGGCAGGCAAGGTGAAATGGCTGATTCCGGAGGTTCCGAAATTGCCAGTCGTGGCCGCGGAAGAGACTCTGAAGAAGGTGTTCGCGGAAGACGCGTAGATACAGTTCACGGCCTCATATTCTAGAAGTTGAGGCCACCTCGTTATTCTCCTATGAAAATTGCCTTGGGCGTTTGCGGTGGAATTGCGGCTTATAAGGCGGCGGAGATTGTCCGCCTGCTGCAGGACCGCGGCATCCAAGTGCAAGTTGTCATGACGCGTGCGGCGCAGGAATTTGTTCGTCCTCTCACCTTTGCGGCGCTCTCCGGCGAAAAAGTAATCACCGACCTTTTTGGCAATGATGAATCGCAGGCTAACGTCGAATCTGCGATTGAGCATATTGCGATTGCGCAGGCGATCGACGCACTGGTGGTGGTTCCGGCCACGGCCGATGTGCTGGCCAAGTTCGCGCAGGGCATTGCGAACGATTTTCTCTCCACTCTTTATTTGGCGACGACGGCTCCGGTAGTTGTGGCTCCGGCGATGAACGTCAATATGTGGAATCACGCTGCGACGCAGGCGAATCTGGAGATTCTGCGAAAGCGGGGCGTCCGGGTGGTCGAGCCGGGCAGCGGATACCTTGCTTGTGGAATGACCGGCGCAGGGCGGCTGGCCGACAACGAGGCGATCGTGGCGGCTGCGATGGAGGCACTGGGAGCATCGCAGGATCTGGCGGGTGAGACGGTGCTGGTAACGGCGGGACCGACGCGGGAGAAGATCGACCCGGTGCGGTATCTGACAAATCGCTCGAGCGGACGCATGGGGTATGCGATCGCAGAAGCGGCGCTGCGGCGTGGGGCGCGTGTGCTGCTGGTGAGCGGGCCGACAACGATTGTGGCTCCGGGGGCGGCGGAAGTGACTCGCGTGGAGACGGCAGAGGAGATGCTGGCCGCGGTTGTAAGTCTGCTGCCCGAGAGTACCGTGGTGATCAAGACCGCGGCTGTGGCAGATTATCGAGCGAAGGAAGAGGCCGGGCAGAAGATCAAGCGCAAAGGCGAGATGACGCTGGACCTTTCGCCGACCGTCGATATTCTCGCCGAAGCGGTGCGACGGAAGACATCGCAGGTGGTCATCGGATTCGCCGCTGAGACAGAGAACGTTCTTGAAAACGCGCGCAAGAAGCTGGCGTCGAAGTCGCTCGACGCGATCGTCGTGAATGATGTTTCGCGCGAGGGGGTCGGATTTGATTCCGACCGCAATGCGGTGACGATTATCTCGCACAGCGAAGTCATCGAGGTTCCAGAAACCTCGAAGTGGGAAGTCGCGCACCGCGTGCTGGACCAGGTCGTGAAACTGCGGAAGCGTAGTGGCGTGCCGTCCAGCAATAGAATCCGCCACGGAGCCACGAAGATACAGAGAAAAGGAATTGTTTTCCTTCTAGTTTCTCCACGTCTCGGTGTCTCGGTTGTAAAAAGTTGTTATC
>CAVRYB010000038.1:0-21723 GCA_963725295.1 uncultured Acidobacteriaceae bacterium | reverse complement strand
GACGATCGATATCGTATTGTTGGAGTTGAAGTACTACACGGCGCTGCGAAACTTCTTTCAAGTCGTGAGGACCGGCGATGGAGAGCAAATCGTTTTGCAACCTGGGGAAATCCATGCTGGCAACTAGACCTGGAGCAAATCGAATCTTGCGGCAGAAATTGGTGTTCGGTTTCCTTTGTGTTGCATTGTTGATCGGTGCGACCGCACTGAAGGCCGCGGCCAGCAACGACGCTCCGCAGTGGATGCACGGACTTGTCGGAGTAACTCTGCCTGCCTATGATGAGAAAACGGATGCCGTTTTGCTCTATTCCGAGACGAATGTGACGGTTCTGTCGGCGGACAGGATCAGGACACATGTCCGGGAAGCTTACAAGATCTTGCGCCCCGAGGGGCGAGACCGGGGCGTCGTACACGTCTATTTCAATCCCAACCGCAAAGTGACAAGTCTGCACGGCTGGTGTATTCCCTCGCAGGGCAAGGACTACGAAGTGAAAGAGAAGGATGCCGTGGACTACGCTTCGCCGGCAGAGGGTGGAGAGTTGGTCGCCGACGTAAAGTTCAGGGTGCTGCGGATTCCAGCACCGGACCCGGGCAACATCGTTGGCTACGAATACGAAGTGGAGGAACAGCCTTTCTGGTTGCAGGATGAATGGGAGTTCCAGGAAATTGATCCCGTGCGCGAGAGTCACTATTCTCTGCAGCTTCCTCCCGGCTGGGATTACAAAGCCTCATGGCTCTCCTACCCAGAGGTCAAACCACTTGAAAGCGGGGGCAATCTATCGCAATGGGTGGTCAACGGCGTCAAGGGAATTAAGCCTGAGCCATTGATGCCCCCTCGGGAAGGCGTGGCAGGCCAAATGATTGTCTCGTTTTTTCCCGCCGGGGGGACTGCCAGCAAGAACGAGTTCGCAAATTGGGAGAGTATGGGAAGTTGGTACGAAACTCTCGTACGTGGACGGGTCGACACATCCGACGGGATCAGACAAGAGGTCGGCAGCTTGGTGGCAGGGAAAAGTTCACAACTTCAGAAGATGCAAGCCATCGCGCTATTCGTGCAGCATGATATCCGATACGTCGCCATCGAACTCGGCATCGGTGGATGGCAGCCCCATGCCGCTCAGGACGTTTTTTCCCACCGCTACGGAGACTGCAAGGATAAGGCGACGTTGATGCGTACGATGCTGCGCGAGATTGGCGTGAGTTCTTACCATGTCGTGATCAACACGGAACGCGGCGCGGTAAGCCACGATTCGCCGGCCCACCACGCCTTTAACCACGCGATTCTTGCCATCAAGTTGCCAGATGACATGAAGGATCCATCGCTGATCGCTATCGTGCAGAATTCCAAGTTGGGAAGAATTCTGTTCTTTGACCCAACCGACGAATTGACGCCATTCGGCCAGATTCGCGGGCCGCTCCAAGCCAACTACGGCCTGCTGGTAACACCAAATGGCGGAGAACTGGTTGAGCTACCGCAACAACCATCGGCGATGAATAGCATAGATCGTGACGCCAAGCTGGTGCTCGACGCCAACGGGATGTTGAAAGGCGATGTCAAAGAAGTGCGACTTGGCGATCGAGCGACGTCAGAGCGGTGGCGTTTGCGTACGGTGACCAAGAATACCGATCGCATCAAGCCGATCGAAAGCTTGCTCGCAGGGTCGCTTCCCACCTTTCAAATTCTGCAAGCGAGCGTCGTCAATCAGGAAAAGACGGACCGGCCTTTCGGTTTCAACTACACTTTCCAGTCCGACAACTACGCCAAGAATGCGGGGAATCTGCTGCTGGTACGCCCGAGGGTGCTCGGCAGTAAGTCTTCGGGGGTGCTGGAGACCAAGGAACCACGAAAGTTCCCGCTCGAATTCGAAGGCCCATCGAGGGATACGGACACCTTCGAAATCACCCTGCCGCCAGGCTATGAGGTGGATGAGCTACCGCCGCCGATGGACGTGGACTACAGTTTCGGCAGCTACCACAGCAAGACAGAAGCGAGCGGGAATACTTTGCACTACACGCGAACCATGGAAATCAAGGAACTGAGCGTCCCGGTCAGCAAGATGGACGACCTGAAAAAGTTCTACCGAATGATCGCCAGTGACGAACGGAATACCGCAGTTCTAAAGCCGGCGGCAGCCGGCAAATAGGAAAAAGCAGGGAATTGGTCGGGGCGCGCGGATTTGAACCGCGGACCCCCTGCGCCCAAGGCAGGTGCGCTACCAGGCTGCGCTACGCCCCGACTGTCTTGATTATATAACGATGTAATGCGTGACCTTTGCGGCACTCCCAAAAGGTGGGGTGCACACGAACCCCGCCCCGGGGCTATAATTTTCTCTTCGCAAGTCATGCTCAAACCACGCTACGCTCTGGTCACCTACGTTCGGAATCCGGTTGGCGAATTCGTCGAACAACTGCGCCGGGAACTCCACCCAACCATCGCTCATATGGCCGCCCACGTGACGGTCTTACCGCCGCGAGAGCTTATGGGAAGCGAGGCCGCCGCTCTGGAATTTCTCGAGGAAGCCTGCGGCCAGGTCGTTCCTTTCGATCTCGAACTGGGAGAAATGGAGACGTTTCTTCCGACGACGCCCACGGTTTTTATCCAAGTCAAGCGCGCGGCTTACCGTATGCGGGAACTCCACGATCAGCTTTGTGGACGGGGCCTGCGCTGCGAAGAGAGCTGGCCTTACATTCCGCATCTCACGATTTTGAAAGCGGATCATGATGAGCAGGCTCTGGACGGCTCTGGCCATTGGGCGAGAGCGCTGGGCGGCATTTCCGGGCCCGCGGATCGTCCACGTTGAGCAGTTGATGTTTGTTCGCGAGCAGGAAGGTTGCTGGCAAGACGTAGCGCCGGTCGCGCTCGGCCGCGGCCAATTATCGTCAAAATTGTAGCTTCAGCTGCTCTTCTAACCTCGGATTCCAGCCCCCAAAAACCTTTGAAAAGCCGTAACTAGCGGCCATTCTCGCCGCGCTTCGGTACATGTACTTTCCACCCGTTGCCAACTCTAATGGGCGGATTACCATAGATTTAACGGGCTCGAAACCAAGCGCCGGATCCCAGGCTGCGGGTTGATCGCGATTCGATCGGAAGAAGAGAATATGCAAATTGGGGTTTATGGATCCGGCTACCTCGCAACCGTTATCTCCGCCTGTCTCGCTGATTTCGGCACGCCCGTCTGCTGCTGCCACGCGGATGGCAGCCGCATCATGGAAGTGGCCAAAGGCAACGTTCCTTTCTTCGAAAAAAATCTGCAGGAAGTGATTCGGCGCAACGTGCGTTCCGGACGTTTGGTGTATTCGGCAAATCCAGAAGAATTGGCGCATAAGGCTCAGGTAATTTTCCTCGCCGAAGACTCGTCGCAAGGACTGGAAGAACTCGTCGTTCGGTTATCGTCCGCCGCTGGGCGCTTTCAGGTGCTATCGATTGTCACTCCGGTGCGGGTTGGTTCGACCGCAAAAATTGAGAGATCGCTCAAAGACAAAGGTCTGAAAAGTTTGCTGGTATGCCAGCCCATGTTCTTCACCAACGGATGTGCGGTCGAAGACTTCAACTGGCCTGACCGGATTATTCTGGGCACGCAATCGAGCGAGGCGGTATCCTCGCTGAAACAGATCTTCCATCCGCTGGTCATGCGCGGAGTTCCGGTACTGGTTACGAACTACGAAACCGCCGAACTCGCCCGCGAAGCGACGACTGCATTCGTAGCCACAAAAATTTCATTCATCAACGAAATCGCCAGCCTCTGCGAGCATGTGAATGCCGACGCAGTTAGCCTGTCGCTTGCGTTGGGGCTCGATAAGAAAATCGCTCCGCGCTGCCTGCAGCCCGGCGCAGGAATGGGCGGAATTTTCGCCGAGAGTGATATGGAATCGCTGACCGGCCTCGCCCGCGAGAACCGCGTTGACCTGAAGGTGCTCAATGCTGCTCGCGCCGTGAACATAGATCTGGCTGATCGTCTGATGCAGAAAGTGGCTGGCGCCTCGAGACCGTCCAGAACAAGGACGTCGGCATTCTCGGTCTTTCCTTCAAGCCGAATACGAATTCAGTTGCCGGATCCGCCGTCCGTTCAGCTTGCCCAGAACCTCTTGGCTGGCGGAGCACGGGTTCGAGCCTACGATCCAGTTGCGATTCCCGATGCGCGGCTGCAGCTCAACGGCATGGTGAAGTACTGCGAATCGGCTTATGGAGTTGCCGAGGGAGTCGATGCTCTCATCCTCGCGACCGGCTGGCCCGAATTCCGCACGCTGGATTTCGGCAGGATACGCCACCTCGTGAAACGTCCCATCATCATCGACACCAAGAACCTGCTCGACTCGTCGCGCCTGCGCGCCATGGGATTCCAGTACATGGGCGTCGGCAGGCCGTAAAGCAGGCCGTCGCTAGTTGTGGGATGCCAACCGCCTCCCCGACCCCAGTAGAGCTCTTCCCGGGAATACGTCCGGCACGATCTTGCCGTCGTCGACGACCACGGTTCCTCCGACCACCAGATAGTGCACGCCGACGCTTGGCTCCATGGGTTTTTGAAACGTGGAGCGGTCGCTGATGGTCGCGGCGTCGAAAACAACGATGTCCGCGTCTGCGCCCTCCTGCAGTCTGCCTTTTTGGTGTGCCGCGGGAGTGGAACGCTCGAGCATCTGCGCCGGCATGTAACTCATCTTTCGCAGCGCATCCATCAGCGTAATCGTTCCTTTTTCGCGCACGTATTGCGCGAGCACACGGGAATAAGTACCAGCATTCCGGGGATGGCCTTTCTCGCCATCGCTGGCGATCATCACCAGCGGGTGAGGAATCACTTTGTCCACCATCTCCTGCGTATTCGAGAAGAGCAATACCAGGTGCGATGTGCTGGAGTTGTGCAGCTCGTCGAAGCGTTCCTTGGTGAGGTGCTCGCCGGTCTCTGGAAGCACGAGATCGCTATAGCCGATGCCAAATTTTTCCCGCCAGCCGGGATTAAAGAGGGCTGAGTTAATCGTGGTCATGCCTGCGGTGTAAGGGTAGGCCTCGGTGGTGACATCGAGGCCGCGGGCACGCGCTCCTTCGACCATCGAGAGACACTCCATCCCGTCGCGGGCGCAGGTGCTGTTGATGTGCACGATGTGCAAGGAAGCGCCTGTGATCGCGGCCGCTCCAATGACCTCGCTGGTTGCTTCAATCGCGGAGCCGGGCTCGATGCGGCCCGCGCTGCGCATGTGGGTGTAGACCGGCAGTCCCCGCTCCGCAGCCAGACGGAACACGTCAATCACCTCCAGCCGCGATGCTCCGGGTGTGTACTGGATGCCCATCCCGATGCCCAAGCCGCCAGCGTCGAGTTCGGCGCGCAACTGCTCCAGCATGACCTCAATTTGTTCGGGCGTGGCAGGCTGGTCGGTTGCCGGTCCGCTCTTCGGGAGGATTTCGGTGGGCGGCAGCGGCGCTCCAAAGACAAGGGCCCGAGCCGCGACATGGCTGGCAGTGGTGCCGTAGTGAATGAGCGAGTGGCCTTCTTTGGCCTTCAAGAACTGGGCAACATTGGGCACCCCGATTTCCATTTCGAGCGCCGTCGTGACTCCGTCCAGCGCCTTGACGCGCTGGCTTTCGATCTCCTGGCCGTGCTGGTGAAGATCGATGAAGCCAGGCGCAACCACCAGACCCTTGGCAGGAAGGACGCGCCGTCCGGCCAGCGTTTCAGAGGAGATTCTCGCGATCTTGCCGTCACGGATGCCAACGTTGCGGACTGCGTCCAGTCCGGTCTCCGGATCCATGACGCGTCCGCCTTCGAGCACCAGATCATACTGTTGTGCGGTTCCGAGGGTGGTTAAAAAGAAGATAAAGAAGAGAACCAGTCTGCGCATCGTGCCTCCGTTGAGCGCAGCGATGATATCAAACGCGGCAGAATCGCGGCAGACTAGAGACGCGGACCGGCGCCGCAATTGTTATAATCATTGTCTGTATCAGGTCTGTCTGTACGACCTGTCTGCGGTGGGAGTAGCTCAATCGGTAGAGCATCGGACTGTGGCTCCGACGGTTGCGGGTTCAATTCCCGTCTCCCACCCCAACACCCTTCCGAAGCACGCGAAATCCATTCCTAGACTTTTAGAAACCCTCGCACCTTTGCTTCATCGCGGAATGCTTCCGTGCCGCCGCATGCGGTTGTCGAGAATGCGCCGCAGCGATTTCCGTAGGCCAGGCACTCGGTGATATCGGCTCCGCGCAGGAATTGATGGAGAAAGCCCGCGTCGAAACTATCGCCCGCGCCCACGGGATCAATCACGGTAATCGCTACGGCAGGAGAGCCGAATCGTTGGCCGTCGCGAATCGCCACGGCTCCTGAAGCGCCCATTTTGACTACGACCGTCTTCACCTTTGCAGACAGGCGCGCCAGAGCGGTTTCAAGGTTGTCTGTCCGGGCCATCTTCATTGCTTCGCGTTCATTGGGTAGCAGAATATCGACGTGAGGCAGGATCGCGTCAAGGATCTCATCCCAGCGGTCGTCGGGATCATCGTTGGTGTCGAGCGAAGTCGTCAGTCCCGCAGACTTCATCCTTCGAAACAATTCGGGTACATACGGTAAGAGTTCGCGCTGCAGAAAAAGTGACGACAAATGAAAGTGGCGTGCGGAAGCGAGGTAATCGAGGTCGAGATCCGCGAAACGCAGTTCGGAGATCGTCCCCGGATACGTAAGAATGTGGCGCTTCGGTCCGTGCGGCAGGATCAACGTGACTCCGGACTTCGCGCCAGTCACGACGCGTGCGAGATCCACGCCGCGCTCTCGAAGTCGACCCATGGCGAGCGTTCCGAAAGAGTCGTTCCCGACCTTGGTGATGAAGCCCACGCGGCTGCCGAGGGCCGCCAGGTTGTGCGCCAGAATGGCGGACGAGCTGCCCAGTGTCATGGCGAAGTCGCTGGCGAGCAGTTCGCGCTCGGTGGGCATTGCCTCGGGCAGTCCGTAGAGGATCAGGTCGAGGTTAATCTCTCCAACGATGGTGATATCGAGCTTGGACATAGACACTAACCCGCTAACGGCTGGATTTCGCCTCTGCGAGCTCAACGACCCGTGTCAGGTTTTTCGGCGCGTCGGGATTCAAGCCCTTCTTCAGACCGTAGTAAACACCGTACAGCTGGCCCCAAATCGCATAGGCTGCGACCCGCAATTGCTCCGGAGTGTTGAGGCCAAGTTCAATGGCGAAATCAGACGCCAGCTGAGCGCGGCTTTCCAGACGGTTTGCGATCACCATCGTAGCGGCGCCGAGGGCTTTCATTTCTTCCAGTACTTCCAGTTCCGCTTCGTAGGAAGTCTCCGACAACAGGAACGTGATCAGCGTATCGGGGCTGGCAATGGATTTGGGGCCGTGCCGAAATTCCAGGGAATGAAATACCTGCGCATACGAGCACGACGACTCGGTGACTTTCAACATACATTCTGAAGCGATGCCGAACAGAGGGCCTTGTGCGAGGAAAACGAAATCGGAGAAATCGCGCGACTCCACAAAAAGCCGCAGGCGAGACGGGATGTCTTGCAGCAGCGGTTCGACCTGCACTGGCAGAGCAATCAATGCATCGCGGTGAGCGCTATTACCGGAAATGGTCGCGCCCAGATACTGCAACGCCAGAAGCATCGAGGTGAACGACCGCGTCATCACCGTGCTTAGCTCATCGGCGTCGAGCAGTTTCAGCATCACGGTGCAGGCTGGTTCAAGAGGCTGCCCGAAGCGCACGTGATGCCAATCGTACGCAGGTCAAATTGCTTCTCTAACATCTGCGCGGCGCGAACCGCTTCCGAGGTTCGGCCAGAACGCGAAATCACAACCGGAATGTAGTCCCGTCCTGCTTGAAGAGTGAGGGAGGGATACATTAAGAGGTCGGAAGCCGGGACCGCTCGCGCCGTAAGCTTGAAGTGATTGAAACTGGCTGCGGCCGCCAACGCCAGATAGTAGCTGGTTCCACAGCCGACAAATATCCATTCCGCTCCCGGACGGGCCAGCCGCTGCGCCGCGCTCAACTCCGCGCTGGACGCCAGTTTTGCGAGGCAGGTGCTCCAGGACTGGGGTTGCGAAAAAATTTCGCTGAGTGTGTGCTGCCCAAACTCGGTGATTTCTGATGTTTTCATTTGCAACGATTACTCCAAACCCATTGTGCCCTAGGAAATTCGATAGTCGAGAATGCGAATGAAACTGGACGCTGAACAAAGAACGCCTTACTCATACCAGCGTGACCATGACTCCGGCCTCCCGGAGCGCGTGCAAGTCAGATTTCGGAATGTGCTTGTCAGTGATCACTTCATGAACTGCGGTGACCGGCATGATGTTGCACAAGCTGCGGCGTCCGAATTTGCTGGAGTCGCATACCGCGACGATCCGGCGAGCGATCGCGACCATCGCCCGGTTCACCTCGGACTCCAACAGGTTCGGCGTGAAGAGCCCGGCGTTGGTGTCGAAACCGTCAACGCCAAGAAACAGAATGTCGGCGCTCAGTTGGCGCAGAGTGCGCTCCGCCAGTGGACCGACCAGCGAAAATGAATTCTTGCGCAGCATGCCTCCCGTCAGAATCACTTCGATGTGGGTGCCGGCAAGTTCGGCGGCGATGTTGATCGCATTGGTGATAACGGTCAGCTGCGCCATATCTTTCAAAGCCCGCGCAATGGCCGTGGTTGTCGTCCCGGAATCAAGCAGCACGGACTGCCCCTTTTCCACCAGTCGGGCGGCCGCTCGGGCGATTTGAGTCTTTTCCTTGCGATGGAGTTTCTCTTTGTCTCGCAGCGATGGATCCAGCAGCGCGCCCTCTTGCACCGGCAGTGCGCCACCGTGAGTGCGCTCGATCACTCCCTGGCCGTCGAGGACATCCAGGTCTTTGCGGATCGTGATCTGCGAAATGCGAAAATGCCGGGCCAGATCCTGCACCAGGACTCGTCCGTCCCGGTGCAGCATTCTGCGGAGAATTTCGCGGCGCCGTTCTTCGTTCAGCAGACCGTTCGATGGCATTAGGTTTCGATTTGTTACGAATAGTCACTTTCGTAGATTAGGGGTGTCCGCTGTCAAGAGCGGAGTTTTGGCTCGACAAGCCGCGAAAATCGGCTAGGGAAGTGAGACGGCCGATACGCTGTCAGAGTACGGCAAAGGAACGATTGGCCTTTACATCGAAATAAAACGACATGAGGCGAAACTCGCCCAATCTTGCGGCGGTGGCGTCAATTAATTCCGCGCGCCGACCTGCTCTTTTTCGCGGGCGGCGTAGTGCGACTCCACGTAGTCGTCGAGAATCTTGATGAACTCGGCGACGATGCTTGTCGCCCTTCAGCGTGGTGAACAGTCGGCCATCCACATAGACCGGAGCCTTCGGCTCTTCGAACGTTCCCGGCAACGAAATGCCGATGTTGGCGTGTTTCGATTCGCCGGGCCGTTGACCACGCAGCCCATGACCGCGACTTTCATCTCTTCCACGCCGGTGTGCGTCTCTTCCAGACGGGCATCTGCTCGCGCAGGTAGGTCTGGATCTGCTCCGCCATCTCCTGGAAGAAGGTGCTGGTGGTGCGCCCGCAACCGGGGCAGGCAGTGACCTGCGGAGTGAAGCTGCGAATGCCCATCGACTGCAGAATCTGCTGCGCCACGCGAACTTCTTCGGTGCGATCGCCCCCCGGGAGCGGGAGTCAGCGAAACGCGAATCGTGTCTCCGATGCCTTCCTGCAACAGCACAGCCATGGCCGCGCTTGACGCGACGACGCCCTTCGCGCCCATGCCGGCTTCGGTCAGCCCAAGATGCAGCGGATACTCGCAGCGCGCAGCCAGCACGCGATAGACGTCAATCAGATCCTGCACGCCGCTGACTTTCGCGCTCAGAATAATCTGATCCGGCCGCAGTCCGTACTGCTCCGCCAGCTTCGGCCGAGTTCAGCGCGCTGACCACCATCGCTTCCATGGTCACTTCGCGGGCGTCTTTCGGCTCCGGCAGCGTGAATTCTCGTCCATCATCTTGGTCAGCAGCGATTGGTCAAGCGAGCCCCAGTTCACGCCGATGCGCACCGGCTTCTGGTATTTCACCGCCACTTCGATCATGGTGCGGAAGTTGTCGTCGTTCTTGCGGCCGATGCTGGCGTTGCCAGGATTGATGCGGTACTTGGCCAGGCCCCGGCGCACTCGGGATACTTCGTCAGCAGCAGGTGTCCGTTGTAGTGGAAGTCGCCGATGATGGGCACGTGGAGGCCCTGCTTGGCGAGCCCTTCCACGATGTGGGGGATCGCCTTCGCGGCATCGTCGTTGTTGACGGTCACGCGGACGACTTCGCTGCCGGCGCGCGCCAGGGCCGCGACTTGCTTGATGGTCCGGGCAATATCCGCCGTGTCGGTATTGGTCATGGACTGCACCATAACCGGTGCATTACAGCCCACGCGGACGCCACCAATCGAGGCGGTAAATGTTTTTCTGCGCTTGATTTCTGCCATATGGGAACCTCCATTTTATCAGGTTAAGGTGCTCCGGAGCACCTTAACCTGTGGGCCTCTATCGCGACTTTCAATCAAAAAGTTCACTGTGCGACCCCATGCGGACGAGTTGCAGAGCCTCTGTATTTAGCTTGCGATAGATGAGTAACAGATCGGGCCTGAGGTGGCATTCTCGATAGTCGCGCCACTCGCCTCCCAAGGCGTGATCGCGATTTCTTTCGGGAAGCGGTCGATCCTCGGCCAGCAGTGCAATGGCGGCGAACAAGATGGCTTCGAGTTCGCGGCCATGATGCCCTCTCTTTTCGCGTTTGAAGTCGCGGCGGAAGGCGTTGGTTCGCTCAATCGTCCGCATTCAAGTCGGCCATTAGGTCGGCGACGTTGCGGAACGAAGGAAGGCCGCCATGGCGCGCTTCCTTCATGGCAGCAGCCGTCGCGGCATTGGGGGACTTTACGTCAAAAGGTAGAGCCTTCTCGGCAGCCACCCGCGTGAGTAAGACACGAACGGCATCAGAAACGGATAGACCCATGTCTGCGAGCGCCTTGGCGGCACGAGCTTTCGTTCGTTTGTCAATGCGGACGTGAACCATCTCTGTGGTTGCCATCGTGACCTCTGAGATACATTGTATCTCAGAGGGGAAGAGATAGCCAGTACGGTGAGAAACGGAACTACAAGCGATATGGCGAAAGTACTGGATGCCACGCTTTCGCGGACAAGAGTGTCCGCGCCACACGAGCTACGGCATCCGGGTGAGCCCAGGTATTGTCTTGACCAGATCGTTATAGATCACCATGACGGCGAAAAGAACGAGAAAGACAAAGGCCGCCTGGTAGATGCGTTCCTTGATGGGCAGGCTGATTTCCTTGCGCATCAGGCTTTCGATGAAAAGCAGCAGGATCACGCCGCCGTCCAAGATTGGGATCGGCAGCAGATTCATGATGCCGAGATTCAAACTGATGGCGGCGGTGATTTCAAATAACGGCGACCAGCCCTTTTCACGCGCGGCTGCGCCTACGGCGCTGCCGATTCCGATCGGACCATCGACCTGCTTCATGGAAACCTTGTGCTGCACCATCTTCTGCAACAGTTCCAGGATGAGGAAAGAACTCTTCTTGTTATCCGATAAGGAACGATTCAACGCAGCCGGGAAGTCGAGCTTCACTACTTTCGTGAGAACGCTGGCGATACCGATGCGATAGCTGGCTTCCTGTGCGGATGTCGCAGGCGCCAGAACCGGCTTCACCGTAAATGTCATCTTCTGGTTGTTCCGGAGAATCACCATCTCGAGCGGCTGGTCCTTGGTGTGGCTCAGCATCTGAACCAAGGCGGCGAGAGCCGGAATGTCCTGCCCATTTACGGATAAGAGCTGGTCTCCGACTTTGAGTCCCGCCTTTTCCGCGGGCATGCCGGGCTCGACGGTGGTCAGCGTAACGCTCGACTCCTGCGGCACCCAGCCCATGGCGCCATACTGATTGGGGCCAACCGGTTCCGGAATCAAGGTCTTCTCGATGACCTTGCCGTCGCGCTCGACCGCAAATTTCAAAGGCTGGTTGGGACTGAGGGCGTCCTTAACGTCAATTTGTTCCCAGTTCGGGTTCTCGATCTCGTCCACCCGAACAATCTTATCGCCGCGTTGGATTCCAGCTTTCTCCGCCGGTGTGTTGGGACTTACCCATCCGACAAACGCCGGTCCGTCCAGAAAGGCGGGATATTCGAAATGCACCATGTAGACGACAGTGAGCAGCGCAATGGCCAGCATGATGTTCATCGCCGGTCCAGCCAGCGCTACGATAAACCGCTGCCAGCGCGGATGCGACAAGAACTCCCCGGGATCGCCGGTGCGCTCGTCCATCGGATTTTCGCCCGACATCTTGACGTAGCCGCCGAGCGGAATCGCGCTGATGCGATAGTCGGTGTCGCCCTTCGTAAAGCCCAGCAACCGCTTGCCGAATCCAATGGAGAACACTTCCACGCGCACGCCGAAATACTTGGCGGCAGCGTAGTGTCCGAATTCATGAATCAGGATCATGAACCCGAGCACGATTCCCATGTCAAAAATGGTGTGCAGAACGGACAGAAGCTGGGACATATTCTCCAGATTACTCCATTATTCCTATTGCAAAATGGCCCTGATGGGCGATCCCTTTTGGCGACATTTTGTTTATGTTTTCACTTGCCAAAAGGCGGGCCTCGGTGTCCAGAGCAAGCACTCCCTGTATAGATTCCAAATGACCGGCTGGCGTTGCGCTCATTGTTTCTTCAATGATCCGGGGGATATCCTCAAACCCGATCTTTTCCTCCAAAAACGCCGCTACCGCCGACTTCGTCGGCGGCGTTCAGGGCAATGGTCTTGGCCCCACCCGCTTCCGCCGCCTCGTAAGCCAAACGCAGACAAGGGAATTTAGCCATATCGGGGGGGCAGAAATCCAGATGCCGTAAGTCACCGATCGAAAAGCGCAGATCCGACGGGATCCGCTCCGGATGCGTCAAGGCGTACAAGATCGGCAAACGCATGTCGGTCACTGAAATTTGAGCAAGTATGCTGCCATCGACGAATTCGACCAGGGAATGGATCGTAGATTGTGGGTGGACAACGACTTGCACCTGACTGGGAGGCACATGAAACAGCCGGCACGCCTCTATGACCTCGAACCCCTTATTCATCAATGTTGCCGAGTCGATGGTGATTCTTTTCCCCATTTTCCAGGTGGGATGATTGAGCGCCTGCGCCACCGTAATGGCGGCAAATTCCGCTTTTGGCGTGTGCAGAAATGGGCCGCCGGACGCGGTCAGCCAAACCGTCTGTACCTCGTTCATCTGTCCGCCACGCAGACACTGGTGGACAGCGTTATGTTCGCTGTCAATCGGCAGTAGCGGCTTTCCCTGGCGACGAGCCTCGGCGGTGATCAATTCGCCGGCTACAACAAGACACTCCTTGTTTGCCAGACCCACGGTCTTGCCCGCCCGTACTGCCTCATAGGTTGCCTCCAGGCCAGACACGCCCACGATCGCGCTAACCACAAAATCGACTTCCTGATGCGTGGCGACCCGAACCGTTCCCTCAGCGCCATGAACCACCTCAATTTCGCCGAGCCCCGCCGCCCGCAGCTTGGAGCGGAGGGCGTCGGCATCCTGCTCATTGGCGAGCGAGAGCACACGCGGCTTCCAGCGCACCGCCTGCTCAAAGGCAAGCTGCGTGTTCGAGCCGGCCGCCAGCGTTGCTACCTCAAATCGGTCTGGATAGCTCTCGACCACGCTTAGAGTGCTGCGTCCGATCGAACCTGTGGAACCAAGGATGGCGATGCGTTTCATGAGGGTTTTAATAGGCCACCTCTATTCTAAGGGAACTCGGGGATGATCAGGCGGTTTGACGAGTCTTAGCGCGCTTTGAGCGACGGGCAATCTTGATCGCAAAGCCCACATCGCTGCGCGCAGCCTTAAGAGCCTGCTGGGCTGCGGTACGGTCAACTTTCGCTTCGAGCATCACCAGCGCCACAGGTACGCTGTTGCCCGCTTCCTTCAGAACTCGCCTGGCAACCTTGCGGTCGACACCCGCTGCGAGTTCCAGAATGCCGATTCCGCGCCCTATCAGCTTTTCATTCTTCAGGTGCAGGTTGACCATGAGGTTGCCGTAGACATAGCCGAGGCGAGTCATCGCTGCCGTGGTCAGCATGTTCAGGATCATCTTTTGCGCCGTTCCCGCCTTCATGCGAGTCGAGCCCGCAACTACCTCCGGTCCCACATTCGCGACAATAGAGATATGGGCCGCGCGTCCCAAGGGAGAATTCGGGTTACAGGTGACCGCGACTGTCTTCGATCCGTGAGCCCGGGCATAGCGAACGGCGGCGACCGTAAATGGGGTGCGTCCGCTGGCGGCGATTCCGACGACGACGTCATGCTTCCCCGGCTTCTTCCTGGCCAGTTCGCTGCGGCCTAGTGTGACGGAGTCCTCATCGGCCTCGACCGGAGTTGCCAGGGCACGAGGCCCTCCCGCCATCACAAACTGCACGGTGCGGGGGGCGGTGTTAAAAGTGGGCGTGCATTCGGAAGCGTCGAGCGCCCCCAGTCGTCCGCTGGTTCCCGCACCTACGTAGATGAGGCGTCCACCCTTGCGTAGTGCTTCAGCGATGAGATCGATAGCCCGGGCAATCTCCGGCAAGGCGCGCCTGACCGCGACGGCAACCTTCGCATCCTCCGCATTGATAATGCGGGCAATTTCGATGGCCGATTTCTGGCTCAGATTCGCGGAGGCCGCGTTAATCTTCTCCGTTCCGAGTCGCTTCAGGTCAGCCAGCTTCTTGGATCTCATGCATTTCTCTCCGCGCTGATGGCGGGAGCTCCCGGCCACACGAAGCTCGCCGCATAGCCAACCGCGAATGTCACCGCGCTACCGAGCGCCACGTACCAGGTGAAGGGAACCTTGGTGAACTGCCACAAGTAGAGGTTCAAGATAAACCCGCACAACATGCCGACCATCGCTCCCGCTTCGGATGCTTTCCGCGTGAGTACTCCAAGCAGGAATACTCCGAGCAGTGATCCGTAGGCCACGGATGCGATCGAAAGACCCACTTCCAGCACTCTGCCTCCACTGCGAGCCAGAATTGCCAGCCCGAAGAGGACGATTCCCCAGGCAACGGTCGCAACGCGAGACAGCAACACTCGGCGCTGCTCTGTAGACGACGGACGCAGGTGGGCGTAAAAATCCACGATCGAAATCGAGGACAACGAATTGAGCGCAGCGCTAAGGTTCGACATCGCCGCTGCCAATATAGCTGAGATCAGCAATCCGCTGATGCCGTGAGGCATTCGAGTGACGATAAAGGTGGGGAAGATTCGATCGGGCCTCGTGAACGATGTAGCAGGCGGAACAAGCCTGTAAAAGACATACAGCATCGCGCCCACCAGCAGGAAGAGCGAAAACTGAAAGAGAATCGCAATGCCACTTGAGAGCAGGGCGAGCTTCGACTGCCGTTCGTTCCGCGATGCGAGCAGTCGCTGCACAATGAGTTGATCGGTGCCGTGGCTGGCGGTCGTGAAGAAGGCGCCCCCGATCACGCCCGCCCAGAACGTGTACGTCGTGTAGAAGCTCCAGGAGAAATCGAAGACGCGGAACTTCCCGGCCGAGCTTGCGATGCTGTGAACGCTTCCCCATCCGCCGGGAATCAGGTGCAGCAGGGTGAACAAGCCGACCAGTGTTCCCGAGACGTAAATAATCAGCTGCACGACGTCGGTCCAAATGACGGCTGCCATTCCGCCTTCGAATGTGTAGATCAAAGTCAGGCAGGTAACGATGCCGATGGCGGCCAGATCGCGGCCAAAATCACTGAAGCCCGCAAAGAAGCTGGAGAGGGCGATGCCGACGACGATGGCCACGGCAAGTACGCGCACGCCCTCCGCCGCGGCGCGCGTAATCAGAAACAGGCCGGCGGTCAGCGTTCGCAGCTTCTGTCCGAAACGGCGCTCGATCAGCTGATAGGCAGTGACCAGATCGCCGCGAAAATACTGGGGGATCAGCACGACACAAATGACGATGCGGCCGAGCAAATAACCGAACACCCACTGCAGGAATCGGAAATCCTTTTCGTATGCGATTCCCGGCACGCTGATGATGGTGAGTGTGCTCGTTTCCGCCGCGACAATCGATAGCGAAATTGCCCACCACGGAATCGTATTGGCGGCGAGAAAATAATCCTTGATGGTGCGCTGCTTCCTGCGGAAACGCAGCCCGAAAAGGGTGACGCCAGCGAGATAGACGACGATGACGAGAAGGTCGAGAGCGTTCAAGCCCATTGGATCGCGTTACCTGCCTGATCTCGGTTCGTATCGCGCAGCATCGCCGTGAGACTACTGCATCAGCCGCCAAGCTCCGTAGGCCCACACCACCGGAACCGCAAATAGCATGGCGTCGATGCGGTCGAGCATCCCTCCATGGCCGGGGAGAATCGTGCCGGAATCCTTGACTCCCGCACCGCGCTTGATGAGCGACTCGACGAGATCGCCCAACTGGGCGGCGATATTGACGATGGCCGATAGCAGAATGATCGGCAACAGCGACGGCTGTTCCAGTCCCCACATTCCATCACGGCGCTCGATCAGGCCGATGCGGAGAAGAGCGGCGCTGATGCCGGGCGCGTGCTGGATCCAAAGTGTACCAATGATCACGCTGGCCAAAATTGATGCGATCGCACCTTCCCAGGTCTTCTTCGGACTGATCTCGGGCGACATCCGATGGTGGCCGATTGCCTTACCGACAAAATACGCAAAAATATCTCCCGCCCACACAGCCAGCAGCGTGTAGATGACCCAGATCGCTCCGGCAGGCTGGCGGCGTATTTCCACCAGCAACGCCATGGGCATCGCGATGTAACCGAATGCGAATGCTGCCGCTGCTGCCGCCGGATAGCCGCTGCTCAGCTCAGAGCGCCGCATGGCTGCGGTCAGGAAGACAAAGGGAGCCAGAGTCGCCATCAGAGCCATGCCATAGATTGTGGCTGTCGTTTCCAGAAGAGCCGTGCGACCGGACGAAACGACAATGACGAAACCAAAAAAAAGAACTACGAAGCCGTAGGTCAAGGAGCTGAGCGGTTGAACTCCATAGTGCGTCGCCAGCTTCAGGAATTCAGCGATTGCGAGTAGGGCGGCAGCTCCGGAAACGATGACCAGCAGGTAAGCAGGAGCTTTGAGCACCAGAAGCAGAACCAGGGGGATCAGGACGACAGCGGTCGCGATGCGCTTGATCATCGGATCACGATCAACGCTTGGCCTCAGCGTGCGTTCGTTGCAAGGCGCTCGGCGAAGCGTGACCGTCTGGCCCTAATCCGCCGTAGCGGCGGTCGCGCTTCTGATACTCTTCGATCCCTTCGAGCAGTTGCACGCCGCGAAAATCCGGCCACAGCGTCTGTGTCACATAGATCTCGGCATATGCCAGTTGCCACAGCAGGAAGTTACTGAGCCGCATTTCACCGCTCGTTCGGATTACTAAGTCCGGATCGGGCAGGCCGCGGGTGTAGAGATGATCGCTGATGGACTGCTCATCGACTTTGATGTGATCGAGGCCGCCATTGCGGGCTGCCGCCTCAGCCAGCGAGCGAAACGCATCGACGATCTCACTCCGCGCGCTGTAATTGAGCGCGAGTGTCAGCAGCATTCCGGTGTTCTTCTCGGTCGCACAGCTCGCTTCCTGCATCTCGCGCTGTACTGAGTCGGGCAACTCGTGCTGGCGTCCGATATATTTCAGACGGATGTTGTTCTCGTTGAGCGTCTTGATTTCGGCTTTGAGATAGCGGCACAGCAGGCGCATCAGGAAATCGACTTCGGTCTTCGGCCGCTTCTTCCAGTTTTCTTCGGAGAAGGCGTAGAGTGTCAGCGCAGGAATTCCGATGCGAGCCGCGGTTTCAACCGTTGAGCGGACGGAGGCCACACCGGCGCGATGCCCGGCCACGCGCGGCATATGCCGGCGGCGGGCCCAACGGCCGTTCCCGTCCATGATGATGGCGATATGCTGGGGAAGACGCGTGCGATCGAGCCGCAGGTAAACGTCCGCTTCCTTGCGGTCCATCTTCATCCCAGCCGGAACCGTGTGTCGCAAGCGGAACTCTCCGACTCGAAGCTAACACACCAAATCCTGTGCGTGCAATGGGATAGGAGCATTCGTAAGCAACGGATCGGCGGTTACCGAGCTTCTTCGGGCAAGATCGGCAGAATCAGCCGCTCGGTGTGTCGAATCACGGTCAGAGAACAGCGCGCCCCCACCTGAGCGTCGGTCAGAAGACGATGTAAGTCGTCGACTCCAGCCACCGGCTTCTGGTCGAGCGCCACGATCACGTCGCCTTCGCGCAAACCAGCCGCTCGAGCCGGGCTGCGATCCTCAATGCCTACTACGACCACGCCAGTTTCTCGCTCCAAGCCGTAGAAACGCACCACGCGGCGATGAATCGGAACCGTCTGCGCCGACACGCCAATATAACTGCGGCGGATTCTGCCGTCGCGAAGCAAACGGCTGGCCACGAATTTGGCGGTGTTGATTCCGATGGCGAAGCAAATTCCTTGCGCCGGAAGAATGGTCGCCGTATTAACGCCGATCACGTATCCGCGCGAGTCAACCAGCGGACCGCCGGAATTTCCCGGGTTCAGTGCCGCATCGGTTTGAATCACGTCTTCGATGAGCCGCCCCGAATAGGACCGTAATGATCGGCCGAGCGCGCTGATCACGCCGGCCGTAACGGTTGACTGAAATCCGTAAGGATTGCCAATCGCAATCGCCATCTGGCCGGGGCGCAATTGCTGCGAATCTCCGAGGGAAACGGCCGGTAGCCCCGGAGCGTCGATGCGAATGACGGCGATATCTGTGGCCGGGTCATCGCCGATGGTGTGCGCCGGAGCGCGCCGACCGTCTGCCAGCGCGACCTCGATTCGTGTTGCATCATGCACGACGTGGCTATTGGTGAGAATCAAGCCGTCGGGTGTGAAAACAAAACCCGAGCCGCCGCCGCGACGCTCTTGAGGCTCGCCTCGACCAGCGCGTGCGCTCGTACGTTGATGTACCTCGACGTTGACGACGGACGGGCTGACTTTTTCGACTACCGCGGTCACTGCCTGCGAATACGAATCGAGCAGGCGATCGTCTGTATCCGCCGCCGTTGTTCGTGCCGCATCTTCCGGCAGGTCGCTCTTGAGAGGCAGTTGCGAGGCCAGAGGCTCCGCGAAAACTTGATCCAGGTTCATGCTGGATAGATGAGCGTCGATGCGAATTGGATTCTGGAGCCCGAACCGACGCAGGGGAGCAGTTATTCCAAAACGATCTACGCGCGATTGACGCCATACGCGTCCAGCACATCCCGCAGCGTTACAACACCTTCCAGTTGGTGCACATTCGCTCGATTTACTACTGGCAAGATGTCCAATTGATTCGATCCCATGCGCTCCAGCGCCAAATCTAATCCCTGATCGGCGTGAACATGTGGAAAGAGAACCGGGTCGACGAGATCAAAAACCTTCTTCTCGGTGCGTTGCGATTGCTCGAGGGTCGCGAGATTAATGACGCCGATGACACCGCGCCGGTCGGCGACCAGCCACGTTCGCAACCCCGTCGGGCGAATCCGCTCAATGGCCTCCTGTACCGTCAGATCCGCCGGCAGCGGGTCATTCGCTCGTTGCATGACTCGAGCTACCTGGCGCTGGCCATGCCTTTGACGCATGTCATGCGAGGGTAAATGGATTCCATCTTGAACCGCGAGGCCCTCGTAGATCGGTTCATGTTGCAATCGTGAAGCGATGAAGAGGCTGACCAGGTTCGCGATCATCAGCGGAACAATGACGGCGTAATCCTGCGTCATCTCAAAAATCATCAGCACCGACGTCATCGGAGCGCGCACTACCCCGGCAAAGACCGCCCCCATTCCGACCAATGCATACGCTCCGGGCGTCGCCGTGTATGCAGGGAACAGATGATGCGCTACAGTTCCGACCGCGCCTCCCAGCATCGCGCCGATAAACAGCGAGGGGCCGAAGATGCCGCCGGCATTGCCGGATGCATAACTAACGGTTACCGCGAGCAGCTTCAGAACTACCAGCAGCGCCATCAACCGGAACGCCATGCGCCCGTTCAACGCCTCGCCCACATAGCCATATCCAACGCCCAACACTTGCGGCACAAACCAGCCCATCAGTCCGACGGTAAGACCGCCGACCACGGGTTGAAACCAGACCGTTTTCTGTGGAAACCGCAGGAAGCGGGAGCGGATGCCAAGCAGAATTTTTGTGAAGGCCGCTGAAACCACGCCGCCGGCTACACCGAGCACCGCATAGACCACGAGCTCTATCGGACGACCGAGTTGGTATTGGGGGACTTTGAACAGGGGATGATCGCCCAGGGACACCGGAGGATCCAGAGCGCGGGTGGGCAGGGTCAATGTGCTTCTTGGCATTTGCCACATCCGTGCAGTTGTTGCACAGAAAGCCATTCACATAGACGGGTATCCAATCGTTAGTAGCCAACAGTCATTGTAGAAGGATAAATGCGTCGCATTACTAGTCGGTTAATTTCTTGCTACGCCTTTCGGCCCCGGTGTTTTGCCCCGCTGTCAGCCGCCCAATTCGCTTAACGTGTTGTCGAGACATATCGAAGGCGGAATCGAACGCGTCTAATGCGATGGTGAGGGGCGAACAAAGCGTGGCGACGGTTCCCCCGCCGATCTTGAAGACTAAGCCCATTCTCCAGGCAGCCATAGAGCAGGCGATCGGCGAAGGCGGCGGGTTCCTCGCCGCCAATCTCAACTCCGAAATGGCATCCGAAGCCTCGCACATCGGCGATGCGCCGATGCTTTTTCTCTGCATTTCGGTAAGTCGCGACAGCCCATGACGTCCGAGCTCGGCGGCGCGTTCGACGAGACCTTCCGCTTGTATCGTGTCCAAGACGGCCAAGCCCGCCGAACACGCCACGGGACTCTTCTCATGTGTATAGTGACCAAGCGCGGCGTTGGGAACGCAATCCAAGTGTTCGGCTGCGATTATGGCGGCGAGCGGCATGATGCCACCGCCAAGGCCCTTACCGGCGACCAGGATATCCGGCGTTGCACCAAGGCGCTTGCATGCCCACAGGGCACCGGAGCGTCCGAGACCACAGGCAATCTCATCGAAAATCAACAGCGCGCCGTGCTGCTTGCACGACTGTGCGACCTTGGGCCAGAAATCCGCCGGCGGCGCCGTCACAGTGGTCCAACGCAACGGCTCCGCGATCAAGGCCGAAACATCGCCTTGAATTGCCAGCAGGTAATCGATCCAATCGGCGAGGCGGTCGAACGGCCGCTCCGCGCCGAAGAACCTCTGCACAATATCGAACGGCGGCAAATGTTCGGCTCCGGGCAGTAAGGGACCGAGGCCGCGGCGAAACACGGCTTCACCGCCGACGCCGATCGCATCGATATTGGCGCCGTGAAACGCATCCCAAAAAGACAGCACCTTGTGGCGGCCCGTCGCATAGCGCGCAAGTTTGAGGGCCATACTGATGGCGGCCGATCCGCTCGGCGCGAACAACACCTTGTGCAATCCGTCAGGCGCGGTCTCCACCAGCCTTTGCGCCAAGTGGGTGGCCGGCGCGTTGGAATAGCGACGCGGACAGAACGGCAGCGCCTCCATGGTCTGGCGGATCGCTTCGACGATTTTGGGATGTCGTGGCCTAGTTGATGCACACTATTGCCGTGAAAATCGAGGATACGCCGCCCTTCGATGTCTTCCAGCCATGGACCCTCGGCGCCGACGATCTGAGTCAGGCACGGAGTCGATAGAGATTGGCGTAAGAAAAAGCGTTCA
>CAVRYB010000037.1:0-19494 GCA_963725295.1 uncultured Acidobacteriaceae bacterium | reverse complement strand
ACAAGCATCCACTGGACAGGAATCACATAGTCCAGCAGTGTCGATTCCGTGAGCGCGTCTTTGGCGATCGCGGCGGTGCGATGCACACTCTCCCACCAACGGAGAAAGTGCAACAGCTCGTGCGCATAACTTTTCAGAGTGTTATCCGCCAGGCGGCGAAGGGTCTCGTAATCGAGATACTGATTGATCCAGGCGATCTCACGCCCTGTCCCCTGCACGACGACGCGATATGGGCATCGTGCCTGGTTGGTGGAGGGCTGATGAACAATACGAAACGTCATGGCAGGGCCGCCTCCAGCAGCGATTGAAACTGGCGCGCATCGCCGTTCCCGACGAAGAAGCTGTTCGGGTCGTGGCCATCGGGCAGCGAGACTCTGCGAACGTTCATGCCTTGCTCTCTGATCTGGCAGGCAAGCGATTGGGCCGCCTGCTGGCCGCTGCCATTGCGGTCGGCATCAAAGGTGACATAGACGGTTCGCGCGCGGCCGTCGCACAGTTGCCGAAACTGGTGTGCATTGGGATGGCTTCCCATCGCGCAGGTGACGTTGTGAAAACCGGCCTGCCACAGCGCGGCGTAGTCGAACAGGCCCTCGACGAGAATCACTTCCGGAGATTGCCGGACTGGCTCCCACAAATACAGCCCACCCTTGGCCCCTGGCAAAAACCGGTGCGGAGGCGCCGTTGCTGACAGACTGCGACCATAGAGGTTGCCTTCCAGCGGGAAAACGATGCGATGCATGTAGGTGTCGTATCCCCACGGCGGGAACCAAACCGGCTTGCCGTAAAGTCCGGAGCGGGTAGCCTAACTGCATGACGGTGAACTTGCCGTCTTTGAAGCCGAAGCCGTAAGCTCCGGGATCGAGGGTTGCGCCGTCAAAGCTGAGCTTGGTTTCGGTGATGAAGAAGCCCTGGTACTTCTCGGCGATTGCCGTGGAATATCCAGAAGTGTCGACCAGGCCTGCGAGAACTTGCTTTCCGGCGGAGTTTTTCAGGCCTCCAGTATTGCGCACCTGCACTGGGGCACTCTGGCCGGCAAAGTAGTAAGAAGTTGGGGCGGCTTTTTTAACCTGCTCGGCGGTGAGGACTTGCGCGCCGGCTTGCGCAATCAAGGCTGCGAGAACGACCAGCCACATCATGGTGCGATTTCTGTGCATCGGTGATTTCCTCCGTGAATTCAAATGTGTGCGATTGAGGCCGCTATCGTACACGATCTTCGTTGGTTATAGCAGTGACAGCGCGACACGTCAGGCTGTCGCTCGCCGTTATTGCCGAGAAAAGCGTTTGACCGCAATATTCGGATAGTCCGTTCAGTTCGATTGTCCTATGTTAGCGCCATGGCAACCAATGCGATACTTTCAGAAGAAGCGATGAAGCAAAGTTCACCAACAGACGAACAAAACCGCCGCTGGCAAGCTGTGGCCGATCGGGACAGCTCTCTGGACGGCAGGTTTGTGTTCGCGGTGGCGAGCACGGGAATATTCTGCCGGCCGTCGTGTCCGGCGAAGCGTCCGCGGCGGGAGAACGTGGCGTTCTTCGATCACGCTCAGCAAGCCGAGCAGGCTGGATACCGGGCGTGCCTGCGTTGCCGCCCGAAAGCGGTGGATGGTAATCCGCAAACTGCGCTGGTGCGGGCGATATCCCGTTACATTGAGCAGCACATTGAAGACCGGGTGACGCTGGCGCTGCTGGCAAAGGAATTTCGCATGAGCGCGTTCCATCTGCAGCGGACGTTCAAGTCGGTCCTTGGTGTGTCTCCCAAGGCGTATATCGACGCTTGCCGGCTGCGGCAGGTGAAGCAGAACCTGCAGGCGGGCAACTCGGTAACGGACGCGCTGTATGCGGCAGGATACGGCTCCAGCAGCCGACTTTACGAGCGTACGGCGACGCAGCTCGGCATGACTCCGGAGAAGTATCGTCGGGGGGCGGTTGCAGCTATTGTTCGCTACACAATCGCTGGCTCGCCGCTGGGAAGGATGCTGATTGCGGCGACCGACAAGGGCATCTGCTCCATCCAGTTCGCCGATAACGACGAGCAGTTGCAGCAGGGGCTGATGCGCGAGTTCCCTTTCGCCACTCGACGGAGGGACGACTCTGCGATGGCCGAGTGGCGAGTGGATCTGACGCGTCTGATCGAGGGGCGCGAAGCGCATCCTTCGCTTCCGCTTGACATTCGGGCGACTGCCTTTCAGCGCCGCGTGTGGGAAGCGCTGCAGCGGATTCCGCGTGGAGAGACGCGATCGTACAGCACGGTCGCAAAGAAGATCGGAATGCCGAGAGCAACGCGCGCGGTCGCACGGGCTTGTGCGACAAATCCTGTGGCGGTCGCGATTCCCTGTCATCGTGTGATCCGCGAGGACGGCGAACTTGGCGGATATCGCTGGGGAATCGAACGGAAAGAACAGTTGCTAGAACTGGAGCAGCAGTAATGCGAGATCTCTGCCTTGCCCAGGTTAGCGCACAAGAAATGGCGCGAACCTCTCGACAAGCTCAGGGCAGGCCCTGGGGCACCGTGCAAGGGACATCTGCTGGAACTGGGATAGCAGTAGGCCACAGATCTTAACATGAGGAAATTGCACTGCCTCCGCTGCAAGACGGTCGCGCTATTAGGGACTGAGAGCTGCCCAAAGATCCGTTTCTTCCAATGCCCCAACTGCGGAAGGCGCTACGCGAAACAGCCACGCCGAAAGCTCACCTACCAGTGGTTGGAAGCTGTCACCCTGCCTCTCTACAGGGTTATCTTCTTCGCCAAACCGGTGGATCACGCTCCGGACGTCGCCCGGAAGTTTGCCGTTTGGTATTCGCGTGAGCGATTAGAAGAAATCGTGAAGGAGATTCGATTGGAACTCGACGAGCCGACTCAGAGAGTGCGAGATACCTTAGACTGCAGGGCCCCTGAAGGAGAGCTCCGCCGGTACCTCTCGTTATTTTGCGAGTGTGTTGACCGGATATTACTTGAGCATCTGTCTTGAGAGGTTCTTGATCACTTCAGGACTTGCAGCCGCGCGGAGGAAGATCGTCTGACCGACCACGAGGCGCCCGGTCCGAGTGACCGCACCGTAGACTCCAGCGTTGTTCTGGTTCGCCCGAACGACCGCCTTCAGCACTTCCGGCGCCGGACTGGCCGAGTCGGGATCGAGGTTCACCATCGAACACCGCACGTCGTGCATGGTGACGGCGATGGCCGGGGCGTCTTCTCCCTCGCCGAATTGGAGCACGCCGCCTACCCAGTCGTGCTCCTGGAAGGGAGTCGGTCGCTGTAGACGAACCAAAATGTTCGGCCGGAATCGTCGGGCATCCGGCGTCACCCCAGCGAGACGTCCAATTTCTTCCACCGTATCGGATGCGATCATGGAGATGCTGGCGTCATCGAAGATGCCATGCTTCATTTGCATCATCTCGACGGGAGCCCCGTAGCGACGTTCGACCTCTTTGGCCAATTCCTCCCCGAAGACAGGCATCTCGTGGCCATCCGGCGTGCGAATGTGCGTCGGAAGGTCTGCTTGATTGCCTCCTTCGCAACTCCCTTCTTCACGACGGAGCGGTGCAAACCTGACGAGGTCGGGCAGCTTACTTGCTGTGAGCCACGGGAAGCCGCTGCGATCTTGCATGCGCCGGAAGGCCAGGCGCCGGTCGCCCTCTAGGCCATGCCAGCCCAAGTCGGCAGCCTCGAGCCGTTCGCCGCCCATGGACTTCACGGGATAGCGGTAGATCGCTTCGACACGTCCGATTTCTGTAAGCATGCCCGATCCGAGTCCGAACAACAGCCTATCACTGGAGGATCGGAGTGCGCCGCAGTGAGGAGCGCGAAACACGGCATCGCAGGTGATAAGCGACGATCAGCCCGCCTGGTTCGCAGATAATTCGCGTAAAAGAGTGCTTCGCAGTTTGTCAGCGACTTTGTCTACCGTTAGAGGTTTGCTGAAGTAGTAGCCTTGAAGTTCGTCACACTGGTGTGCCCGCAGGAATGAAACTTGTGCGTCGGTCTCGACACCTTCCGCAATCACTTTAAGATTCAGGCTTTTCGCCATGCTTATGATTGCGGCTGTGATCGCCGCATCGTTTGGATTTGTGGCCACATCCCGGATGAACGAACTGTCGATTTTGAACTTGTTGACCTTAAACTGTCTCAGGTAGCTGAAGCTGGAGTAGCCGGTTCCGAAGTCGTCGATCGCCAGCGTCAGCCCCATCGACCTTAATTCCTTGAGAACTGAGAGCGTCACATCTGCATTCGCCAGGAGCAAGGTCTCCGTTAGTTCGAGTTCGAGGTATTGCGGGGCGAGACCCGTCTCACGTAGCACTCTGCCCACGAGTTCGCTGAAGCCCTGCTGACGAAACTGGACGGCTGATACGTTTACGGCCACTGAAACGGCGGGGACACCTTCATCCTGCCATTTTCTTGCTTGACGGCAGGCTGTCCGCAGCACCCATTCGCCAATGGGTACGATCAGTCCGCTGTTCTCGGCAATCCGTATGAACTTGTCGGGTGGCACGAGACCCAAGTCCGGGTGCTGCCACCGGAGGAGTGCTTCGACCCCGGTGATCCTTCTTGTGGCGATCTCCATCTGCGGTTGATACATCAGAAAAAGGTCGCCTTGTTCGAGGGCATGTCGCAAGCTCTTCTCCAAGGTCAACCGCTCCCTCACCTGAACGTTCATGTCCTCGGTAAAAAATCGAAAGTTATTCCGTCCACCGTCTTTGGCGCTATACATAGCCGCGTCGGCGTTCTTGATCAGTGTTTCGCAGTCTGCACCGTGCTCGGGGAAAATACTGATGCCGATGCTGCAACTCACGTTGACGGAATGACCGCGGACGACAAATTCAGCGGTCATCACATCCATGAGCCGCTCGGCGGCAACGGCTACGTCGGCTTGGTCCTTGACCTGAGACAGCGCGATCAGGAATTCATCACCGCCCAGGCGGGCAACTGTGTCCTGTTCACGCCCCCAAGACTTAAGTCGTTCTGCAACCTCTTGCAGGAGAAGATCGCCAACTGCGTGCCCCAGTGAGTCGTTGATGACCTTAAAGCCGTCGAGATCGAGAAACAGAAGCGCGAGTTTGCACTTTTGCCGGCGAGCACCAGCTAGTGCCTTGCCCATGCGATCCTGAAGCAGGGTCCGATTGGGAAGCCCCGTCAGGGCGTCATAGTAGGCGAGGAATTGAATCCGTTCTTCAGCGATTTTTCGGGCTGTGATGTCCTGGTTCGTCCCCTCATACCCGAGCAGTGCACCATCCTTGGAGACAGCGCGCACATTCGTGGAGAACCACATCTGGCTGCCATCTTTGCGGTAGACCGCGCATTCAAAGTCCTTGACGATTCCCTGCTCTTTCAGCAAGCGCGTCAACTCTTCCCCGCTCTTGGGATCGACATAAATCTGGCGGGAAATATCGCTGATACTGGCTACGAGTTCTTGAGGGGAATCGTAGCCGAGCATATGCGCCATTGCCGGGTTTACTGTTGAGTATCGTCCGTCTGCCGTGCTTTGAAAGATACCGACGGGAGCAGCCTGGAAGATAGCCCGGTACTTTTCTTCCGCTTGCCGAAGCGTCTGTTCAATTTGTCTACGCTCAGTAATGTTCTCAAAGATAACGCCAAAGCATCCTTTTCCCGCACTATAGGCGGAGAGGAGGAACCACTTGCCCAGGGCTTTGATTTCGCTCTCGAAACTCTCCGGCTTCCCAGTCAGCGCCACTCGACCATATCTCTCAAGCAATTCGGGATAAGCGTCTCTTCCGTCCGGGATCACCTCGGTAAATCTCTTGCCGACGACATTTTGCAAGCCAGTCAATTTTGCAAATGCATTGTTGACGTCGAGATAGAGAAAATCGATTGGACGGCCGCGGTCGTCAAGAATGATCTCGCAGTGCGCGAAGCCCTCCAACATATTTTCGAACAGCGAACGATAGCGCTTCTCGCTTTCTTCTCCCGCAATGCGCGCGGTGATATCTGAAATGAGGCCGGTGAGAACCCGGCAGCCATTCGGGTCCATGGTAGCGACCGCCCGATCGTGAGCCCAGATCCATTCTCCGTTCCTCTTCCGCGCCCGGCAAACGATGTCGTAGGATGTTCCGTCTTTTATTAATGCTTCGAAGGCCCTGCCCACTTTTTCTTTGTCGTCGTCGTGGACCGAGCTGAACCAGAGAGAGTCTCCATGTTGACGGAACTCGTCAGCGGAGTATCCGAGGAGTTGTTCGACTTGAGGGCTTACGAAGATCACGTTGCCGAGAGCATCGGTCTTCCACACCACTTCTGGGATGGTTGCCACCAAGACCCGATACTGTTCCTCGCTCTCTCGTAAGTTGCGTTGTGCCTGGCTGAGTTCACTGAAATTAGGGGCGATTCCGAGATGATTCGTTTCTCGCTGATCTTTGGTGTTCGGGTCGGGAGCGGTGATCTTGGCGACATATGCCGCGGCGGAGACAAAGATTGGGTTGAAGCTCGAGAGCGAAGCAAACGTCAACGTGAAAACAACGGAAATGCACAGTAAGGATGCAGGCAGGTGCGGTGATCGACCAGAGAAGCCGAAAAAGACAATTTGCCTAAGCCCCTCCAGGGCCAGCGCGAGAATTAGCGCAATCGTCGCGCAGCGAAATATCCGAAGAAGAGGATACGGTTTGGGCATAATTCCGTCGGGAGGGGGAGCCGGGGCGAGGGTATCCGACTACTACGAGGTGGCACTTGGGCGACCAATTTCAGATCAGGCTAAGCCATTGATTCCAATAGGTCTGCGGGGCTAAGGTGTAGCCCGGTTTGTCTGTGATCGGACACGATTCCAGATTCTGGACGAAGCGGAGGGATGCGACCGGCGACCAGTTCACTCCTTGTAAAACCTGGCTCCCGCAAGCGTTGCAAGGACGAGCGCTGGCAACGTCCCAATCATCAGTGGGATGACCGTGCGTGGAGGAAACAACCCGAACGAACACCACGTTGCATCTCCCAAGCTAGCAATGAACCACCACGCAAACGCCGCGATCACTGCGGTCCTCACGCCCGGGGCCGTGGAGTGGGCGTAAAACGGCATAAAGCCAGACGATGGAGATGCCCTCCATCAGATCAAGTATGACGTTAAGCAAGATAAAGGCGGGCGTGGGCTTCCCGAGATGGTTATTGGGTAGAGCGGCAAAGTCTCTCCCGAGGAGCGCAGTGACCACGGAGCCGAGCAAGATCCAAACAATCCCCGCCACCAGTCCGCAGCCGAGCACGCGCGACCAATTCAGTCTGCTCATGGCCCCCCCAATTGTAACGAACACGCACGTTGCGCACCGTTTATCGCAGCGCGCAAGCGTGGCCAACTAGAATCACGCCAAAAATTACTCGGGGTTGCATTGCTTACTCGGCTTGTTTGGTGATGTTGAGCAGAACGCCTACGCAGGCTAAGGTCACGAAAAGTGAGGAGCCTCCGTAGGAAACGAAGGGTAGCGGGATGCCTTTGGTGGGCATCAGGCCCAGGACGACGCTGATGTTGATGAAGGCTTGCAGGACGATCATGCTGGTGATGCCGACGGCGAGGAAGCGTCCGAAGTTGTCGGTGGTGCGGAGGGCTGCGCGGGTGCCCCTCCAGAGGAAGATGGCAAAGAGGATGACTACGGCTAGTGCTCCGACTAGACCGAGTTCTTCGGCGGTTACGGCGAAGATGAAATCGGTGTGGGGCTCGGGGAGATAAAAAAGCTTTTGCTTTCCTTCCATCAGGCCGAGGCCGGTGACGCCTCCAGTGGAGACGGCGATAAGCGACTGAATGATGTGGAAGCCGAAACCTTTTGGATCGGCGTAGGGATTCAGAAACGCCAGAATGCGATCGCGACGGTAAGAAACGTGGAAGATCAGGAAGTAGAGCGGCAGTAGCGCGGCGGCGAAGGCGTATCCGAAATAGCGAATGCGGATACCAGCGACGAACAGAACGCAGGCGGTGATTCCGGCGCAGGCGATGGCCGTGCCGAGGTCGGGCTGGAAGACGATTAGCGCGATAAAGGTCAAGGTCGGTGCAACGGCGGGAAGAAGCGTGTTGCGCCAGTCGTCCATGGCCTTGGTTTTGTTTTCCAAGAACCATGCCAGAAACAGAATGAGCGCGGGCTTCGCGAGTTCAGACGGCTGGAGAGAGATTGGTCCGATGTGAAACCAGCGGTGCGTGCCGTGGGCGCGATCGAGAAAAAAGACGGAGATGAGAAGAAGCGTGACGCCGCCGAGCAGCGAGAAGACGAGCGCGGGATGCTGCAGGCGCTTGTAGTCAACCTTCATCGCGATGACCATTGCGGCCAGTCCAGCGACAGCCCAGACTAACTGCTTCAGAAGGAACTCGTAGGCGGAGCCGAAACGCTCTTTGGCCATAACAGCGGAGGCGCTGAAGATCATCACCAGTCCCACGAAGACGAGGATGGTGGTGACGGTGAACATCCAGCGATCGACGCTGACACGCTTGGCCATCGAGAGTCTATTTCACCACGGAGACACGGAGACACGGAGGAGTTTCGGCGGTGGATTTTAGGCTGGGGATAACTGAGTTGGTTCCAGGGGTGGTTTTTCGGTGGGCAGCTGCACTACGCAGACCGGGCCATTGCCAGAGAGTGAACCACTTCTTTGAAGACGCGGCCGCGGTGCTCGTAACTTTGGAACTGGTCGAAGCTGGAGCAAGCCGGGGCTAGAAGGACGACGTCGCCGGGAACAGCCGCGTCGGTAGCACGGCGGATGGCGTTTTCGAGAGTCTCGGCGTGATCGATTTCAGCAGCTCCCTGAATCTGTGACTCGATCTTTGCGGCAGCGGCTCCGATGGTGTAGACGCGCTTCACTCGGGCGCGCAGCAGGTCGTTGAGAACGGAGTAGTCGCTGCCTTTGTCCTTGCCTCCGAGAATGAGGTGGATGTTGGCGGGGAAGGATTCGAGCGCCTTGATGGTGGCGTCTACGTTGGTAGCCTTGGAATCGTTGTAGTAGTCGACCCCGCCGATCTTGGCGACGAATTCCAGGCGGTGTTCGACGGCCTTGAAGCTCTTTACGGCCTGACGGATTTGATCGGGCTGGCATCCGGCTAACATGCCGATGGAAATGCCGGCGAGAACGTTTTCGAGGTTGTGCGCGCCTTGCAGCGGGATCTCGGAGACAGGCATGATTTCGTGCTCGCTGCCCTTGTCGCGGAAGTAGAGATGGGCGTTGCGGACAAATGCTCCTCGGTCGACTTCTTTTTTGCGGCTGAACCAGAACAACTGCGCGGGGGTACGGCTGGAAAGCTCCGCGGTGGTTGGGTCGTCGGCGTTCAGGACGGTGAAATCGTCGTGGTGCTGGTTTTCGAAGACGCGGGCTTTCGCGTTTACATAATTCGCAAACGTCTTGTGGCGGTCGAGATGGTCGGGCGTGATGTTGAGAATGACCGCGATGCGCGGTCGAAAATCGACGATGGTTTCCAGTTGAAAGCTGGAGATTTCGAGGACGGTCCAGGTTGCGGGAGTCGCCTGATCGACGAAAGTAATGGCCGGGGTGCCGATGTTGCCGCCGACTAGCGTGGGAAATTTCCCGGCGGCGATGATGTCTCCGGCTAATGAAGTGGTCGTGGTTTTGCCGTTGGCTCCGGTGATGGCAACGATCGGGCCAGCGATAAATTGGGCGGCGAGTTCGATTTCGCCGATCACAGACTCTCCCAGTTGCCGGGCTTGGACGAGTTGTGGCGCGTCGTAGGGGACGCCGGGGCTGACGACGATCAGGTCTTGTCCGCGAAAGGTGCGGTCACCGTGGCCGCCGGTTTCGACGGTGATTCCGTGTTCGAGCAGGAGCAAGATTTCGTCGCGAAGCTCGGCTTCGGGCTTGGCGTCGGAGACGGTGACCCGCGCGCCTCGCGACTTCAGAAAGAGAGCAGATGCGACTCCGGACTTGCCGAGGCCGACTACTAGTGCGCGTTTGTCTTTCAGATCCATCGGACTAACTTTTTACCACGGAGACACGGAGACACGGGGAAAAGCAAACCTCTTATTTCAGTTCTCCGTGGCTCCGTGCCTCCGCGGTTGATTCTTATCGCAGTTTTAACGTCGTAAGCGCGAACAGTGCGAATACCAGTGATGCGATCCAGAAACGCACGATCACTTTCGACTCGGACCAGCCCAGGAGCTCGAAGTGATGGTGAATCGGCGCCATCTTGAAAATACGCTTTTTCCGCAATTTATAGGAGCCGACCTGCAGGATCACGGAGAGCGCTTCGATGACGAAGACTCCACCAATGAAGGGCAGGAGCAATTCCTGCTTGATCATGACGGCTACGGTACCAATCGCGCCACCGAGTGCGAGCGAACCGACGTCGCCCATGAAGACTTCCGCTGGATGCGCGTTGTACCAGAGAAATCCTATGGCAGAACCCACCATGGCTCCGCAAAAAATGGTCAGTTCGCCGATTTGTGGCATTTTTTGGAGCTCGAGATAGGCCGCAAAGGTCGCATGGCCGCTGAGATACGTCAGGACGGCAAGCGCGCCTGCGGCAATCACCGTGCAGCCGATAGCGAGGCCGTCGAGGCCGTCGGTGAGATTCACGGCGTTACTCGAACCGACGATGACAATTACGACAAAGGCCACGAAGGGTAGAAAGGCTAGCGGCCAGAACTGAGGATGAGCAACGAAGCGCTGAATGACCAGGTCGGGGTGAAACTGCTTGAAGAACGGAACGACCAGGCGAGTGGAATACTCTCCGCGATGCTGCAGTACGATCAGCGCGATGGCAATGAGAACACTAGCGGCGATCTGGTAGCCGATCTTGGCGCGGGCGGTCAGTCCCAGGTTGCGACGATGGACGACCTTGAGGTAGTCGTCGGCGAAACCGATTGCGCCGAAGGCGACGGTGGAGAAGACGGCAATCCAGACGAAGGGGTTGCTGAGGTCGGCCCAGAGCAGAGTCGGCACAAGGATGGCGATGGCAATGAGCAAGCCTCCCATGGTGGGAGTGCCGGCTTTTTTCTGATGTGCTTGCGGACCTTCTTCGCGAATATATTGGCCGATCTGGAAATCGCGCAGGCGCTGAATGACCAGAGGGCCGACGATGAGTCCGGTGAAAAGCGCAGTGAGGCTGGCGAAGGCCGTGCGAAACGTCAGATAACGGAAGATGCGGAACGGCGGGAAGTAATGGAAGAGCTTCAGATAGAGCAGCCAGTAGAGCAATCCGCCTCCGACAACAGCTGTCAGCTCTCAGCTGTCAGCTCTCAGTTAGATCCCCGCGCCTGGGGCGTCGGGTGTGCCGCTTTTCTGTTTCCACGTCTCTAACGCTTTTTCCAGCTTCACGCCTCGAGAAGCCTTGAGCAGTACGGCATCGCCCTCGCGCGTCTCTCGGGCCAGCCACTCGCCGGCTTCTTCAGGCGTCGAGACGAATTTCGCTTTTAGCCCTGACTCGGTGGCTGCCTCCACCATCGAACTCGCCAAACCTCGCACGCCGAGCAGGAAGTCGAGCTTGTTTGTTGCCATGTAGCGTCCGCAATCGCGGTGCAGCTGCTCGCCTGAGGAACCCAGTTCAAGCATCTCCCCGGCGACGACGATACGGCGACGGGCGGGCATGGCGGCCAGAGTATCGATGGCAGCCATGAGCGCCTTCGGACTTGAATTGTAGCAATCGTAGAGCACGGTGATGTTACCCAGTTGGACGACCTGTCCGCGCTTGTCGGCGGGTTCGAGCGACGGGAGAGCGGCGGCGATCTGGGACGGGGTAATGCCGTGCTCGAGCGCGACGGCGGATGCGGCGAGTACGTTGTACACGTTGTGCTTGCCGAGCAGCGGACTCTGCACTGGCTGGCGCACCTCGTGGGCGATGAGATCGAAACGCGTGCCAGCGGGGCCGAGCACTTCGATGTTCTCGGCTCGAACATCGGCGGGGAGACAGGCCTCCGCTTTGAGGCCATAGGTGACGACCTTGCCCTTGAAGTCACGTCCGAACTGGCAAACGTATTCATCGTCTCCGTTCAACACGGCTGTGCCGCCGTGGGGGAGCGCTTCGATCAGTTCGTATTTCGCGCGCGCGATTCCAGCGATGGAGTCGAAGTTCTCAAGATGAACGGGCGCGACGTTGGTGATGACGGCCTCGTTGGGCTGGGCGATGCGAGCGAGCGCAGCAATTTCTCCAGCGTGTGACATGCCCATTTCAACCACGGCGATGTCGTATTCCGGTTCGAGGGTTAGTAAGCCGAGAGGAAGGCCGAAATGATTGTTGAAATTTCCCTTGGTGCGATGTACGCGGTACTTGATCGCGAGCAGATGGGCCATGGCTTCTTTGGTGGTGGTTTTGCCCATCGATCCGGTGATGGCGACGGCGGTCTTGCCCCAGATTTTGCGTACGGCGGTGGCGAGGGTTTGAAGCGCGATTAGGGTGTCATCGACTACGAGAAGCGGGGCGGCATTCGCATAGCGCGCCTGGTAAGACTTCTCAATCACGGCCGCGAGTGCACCGCGACTCAGGGCCTGGTCGACGAAATCATGACCGTCGAGGCGTTCGCCTTTTACGGCGAAGAAAAGTTCGCCGGGCTGAATGGTACGCGAGTCAATGGAATATCCCTGGGCGACGGCGTGGCCGTCGAATTGTCCGGATGCAGACAGGAATTCGGCGATGCGAGATAGAGGAAGTTTCATGCGGTCTTCCCCGCGCCACCGGCTCTGGCGGCTACGCAGTCATAGCCGAGGGCTTTCAGGCTTTCCTGCGCAACGTCTACATCGTCGAAAGGAATGGTTCCGTCTTTTGTGATCTGCACCTTTTCGTGCCCTTTGCCGGCTAAGAGAACGATATCTCCGGGAGTAGCCATTTTCAAAGCGGCGGCGATGGCTTTGCGGCGATCGGGCTCCATGGAGTATTTCGCGGGCACGCCCGATCTTTGGAGTCCTACGACGGCGTCGTTCATTATGGCGAGCGGGTCTTCGGAGCGTGGATTGTCGGAAGTGAGAATGACGTAGTCGCTTCCCTTGCCCGCGGCCTCGCCCATCAACGGACGCTTCGTACGATCGCGGTCGCCGCCACATCCGAAAAGAGTGATGACTTTGCCTTTGAGTCCGGCACGAGTGACAAAATCGCGAGCCAGCATGGTGAGGTTGCGAAGCGCATCATCGGTGTGCGCATAGTCGACGACGACAGTAAACGGCTGGCCGCAGTCGACGCGCTCGAAGCGGCCGGGAACGCGAGTGAGATTGAATATTCCTTTCGCAATTTCTTCGGCGGAACAATCGCGCGCATAGCCAGCGGCGCAAGCGGCAAGGATGTTGTAGACGTTCACGTTGCCAATGAGCGGTGACCAGATCGAGACCACTCCCGAAGGCATGATCATCTGGAAACGCGTGCCGCGCGGGGTGATATCAACCGATTCGGCGTGGAAATCGCCGGAGGACAGGCCGTAGGAGAGAACGACCGCACTCTTACTCCGGCTCAGCTTGAGTAGCTGTCGTCCGTATTCGTCGTCAATGTTTAGGACGGCCGCACGAGGTGGTTCGGTACCGCAACCTTCAAACAAGACTTGTTTGGCGCGGAAATAATTCTCCATGGTGCCGTGGTAGTCGAGATGGTCGCGTGTGAGATTCGTGAAGACAGCCACGTCGAAGGGAATTCCGAAGATGCGCTGTTGTTCGAGCGCGTGCGAGGAAACTTCCATGACGGATTCCGTCACTCCCTGACTCAATCCCTCGGCGAGCAACTGGTTCAATTCGAGCGATTCAGGTGTGGTGTGGGGCGCGGGAAGGATTTTTCCGGCAACGTGATATTCGATGGTGCCGACTAGCGCCGTTTTGCGTCCAGCGGCTTGCAAGATCGATTCGATCAAAAACGCGGTCGTGCTTTTTCCGTTGGTGCCGGTGATTCCCGTGTTCGCAATTCGCTCGGCAGGACGTTTGTAGAAATTTGCGCTCAGACGGGCAAGGGCGCGGCGACCGTGGACAACCTGGGCCCAGGCGACTCCGGGACGCGGCACTTCGGACGGAGAGTCGGTGACGATTGCAACGGCTCCGGCGGCGATGGCCTGATCAATGAAACGATTGCCGTCGCTGGACTCGCCCTTCATGGCGACGAACAAGGTTCCGGGGCGAACGCGCCGCGAATCGTATTCCACGCCTGCGATGGCCGGGTTCCCGCTCGAGTTTCCGCTTTGCGAAAGGAACTCAGCACCTTGCAGGAGTTGTTGGAAAGTCATTGGAGTGATTATAGAAGGTCAGAGGTTCCAGGTCAGATTGCAGAGGTTAACCCCTTGTGGATCGGAGGCCCTGGTTTCGTTGCCGATTCTCTGACTGATCACCTGCTGAACCTCACGACAATTCTCGATCCGGCGGCGACGTGCGCGCCTGGCTGGGGCGATTGCTCGCGGGCAACGCCGCTGCCGACTGCATCGAGGTCGAGACCTATGTCTTGCGCCGATTCGATCGCGGCGCGCAGATTTTTGCCGACGAAGGATGGGACTTCGATGCCACCTTCTTCTACCTCGAGAACTACCGTACCGCCGGTGGGCGATTTCGCGGGCGCACCAGCTGCGTTGGGATTGGCAGGCTCTGAGGCTGCTGCGGACTGGGTTGCACCGTTCCCACCCGAGCCAAAAGAGGGCCTGAGTGGGGCACCCGACTTGGGTGGAGCACCGGCCTCTGCAGTAATATGTGCGGGTGGGATGACCTGTGCTCCGACCGAGTCGGGCTTGACCGGAGCCGGTGCGGCGGGAGTTTCGCTGGCATCCGCCAGATCGAGGCTGGCCCCGAGGTGGTCAGGGGCACTGTCAGCCAGACTTGCGTCCGGCACGTCGCGACGAGCAAGCAACAGCTGCCGGCCGGGCGAAAGCTGCACGTCGTGCGAAACGTGCATGTATTCGAGCGCCTGCTGCATGATGCGCTGGAAGACAGGCGCTGAAACCTGGCCTCCCTGGTGCGGCCCGACGGCGGAATCGAGAATCACGACGACGGCGAGCTGCGGATTGTTAATCGGAGCGAAGCCGGCAAAGGAAGCGTAGTACTTGGTCTTCGAGTATTTCCCGATTGCGGGGTCAAACTTCTGCGCGGTTCCGGTCTTGCCCGCTGACGTATAGCCTTCGAGAAGCGCTTTGCGTCCGGTGCCGTGGAGCACGACGCCCTGGAGCATCTGCTTCATTTGCGCAGCGGTCAGAGGAGAAATGACGCGGGTGCCTGCCACGGGCTGGAATGCGATGGTCTGCGGAGCGTTCTGCGGCGTAATCGATCCGGCCACGATACGCGGAGGGACGCGTACGCCGTCGTTGGCGATGGTGGATATCAGCGACACCAACTGCACGGCCGAAATCCCGACCTCCTGACCCATAGAAATCGAGGCGAACGAAATCTTAGACCAGCGATCGACGGGCTTGGCCAATCCGGGAGTTTCGCTGGGAAGTTCGATGCCGGTGCGCTGTCCGAAGCCGAAGGCTCGAATGTATTTGTAGAAGCGATCGTTGCCGAGACGCATGGCCACCTTGACTGCGCCGACGTCGCTCGATTCGGCAATGATGTCGGCCACGGAGAGCATGCCGTGCGGCTTGCTGTCGTGGATACGCGTGCCGTTGATGACGATTGAGCCCATTTGGCAATCGAACATTTCGTCGGGACGGGTGACTTTTTCTTCGAGGCCGGCGGAGATGGTCACCATCTTGAAGGTGGAGCCGGGCTCGTACACGTCGCTGACCGCATGGTTCTTAAGCGTCTCTGGACGAATTTCTTTGCGGTTGTTCGGATTGAAGGTCGGACGGTTGGTGAGAGCAAGAATCTCGCCGGTGTGAGGATTTTCGACTACTACAGTTCCGGAGATGGCTTTGGTCTCGTCCATCGCCCGATCGAGCTCGCGTTCGGCGATGTACTGAATGTTCTGGTCGATAGTGAGGACGAGGTTGTTGCCGGGTTCGGGCTCTTTCTCAACGCTGGCAAAACCTCCCTTGCGCGCGTCGACCGAGATCATCATCTTGCCGGGCTTGCCTTGCAGTTGCCGGTTGAACTGGCGTTCTAGACCACTGAGACCTTGGTCGTCGGTGCCGACGTATCCGAGAACTTGTGCGGCCAACTCACGCTTGGGATAGAAGCGCTTGGGCTCCTTCTGAAAGTGGACGCCTTGCAGATTGAGCGTACGGATGCGATCGATCACGTCGGCATCGGCTTTGCGCGCCACCCAACAGAACGTCCTATGAGCTTTGCAGTCAGCGAGCACGACGCGAGGATCGTCTTTGGTGATGCGCGTGATCAAGCTGATGGTGTTGGCGAGATCGGGAGTTTCCGGCGGAACAACGAAGGCCGAGTCGACTTGGATCGACATCGCCAGTTCGCGTCCGGCGCGGTCATAGATGACTCCGCGCTTGGCGGAGAGATCGAAGCTGCGTTGTTGCTGGTGTTGAGCGCGGCGCTCGAAGTCGCCGTAGCAGAAGATCTGGAGATAGACGAGACGGAGGCAGATGGCGAGAAGCCACAGGCAAAGGAATCCCGCTAAGGCATAAAGCCGGAATTTTGCGTTGTTTGAAGAGGTATTGACGGCCATTGCAGTTCTCTGTTCTCAGTTCTCGGTTCTCAGTCAGACCACGCATGCGCTTCGCTGAGAACTGAGAACCGCGATGAGAACTGTTCTATCTTGCTGAAACCACCGATACTGGCGTAACGCTGGCCATGACGGGCGTGGCGTTATCAGCCGAGGGCTCCATGCGGATCACCTGACCGGGCTGAATCGGTTGCAGGCCCAGTTTGCGCGCGGTGAAATCGATGCGCTCGGGATCGCGGAGGGAGGCTTCCTCGAGACGCAGAGCCCGATTCATATCCGCGAGGCCGTCGCGCTGCGAGCGCAGGGTCTCGATCTGGTAGCCATACTCAATGGCGCGGAAGTGCTGCAGCGCGTAACCCATCACGAGTACGAACAGGAAACACAGGGTAAGTCCGAAGGCTCTCATCTCGCGGGCGCGGCGCGGATCTTCGACCTTGACCAGGCGCGAGTTGTCGATGGTCTTGCGGAAATAGATTTCCGGGGTCCCCAGCCAGCAGGACTTACGCCGAGCAGAAGGAACTGCGCTTTGCATTGCCATGGCGCTCATGATTTATGCAACTCCCAGAAATTTGGAATCGTACTCATTGTTTTCGTGAATGGACGCGAACGCGAATTCGATGGAAGAGAAATCAATGGATGCGTCAAAGGCAAAAGCATCATTGGTCTGCGCCTTCTGCTCCACACGCTCGACGGCCGCCATCAGATCATCGATCAGAGTGCCGGTAAGTGTCATTGCCAGTTCCCACTTTTTCTTTTCCGAACGCGGCCTTGTTTTATTTTTTCTTGGCCGCTTCGGTAAAACTCAACCACAGAACCTGGAAGCCGGGGCTAAAGCCCCTCTTTAAACACTTTCAACGCGGCCCTTAAGGGCCGCTCTTCCACAATCACAATCTTTATCCCGGCACGCCTTACTATCACCGCACCGGGCGCCCGGCAGTTTTTCCGGGGCGAACCTAAATTCTCTCGGCGGCGCGAAGCTTGGCGCTACGCGACCGCGGATTACGATCAATCTCTTCTTCGCCGGCCGTCACCGGCTTTTTGGTCAACAGCCGGTACCAGCCTTGCTTCGCGCCTTCGCGCGTCGCATCTTTGACGATTCTGTCTTCCAGCGAATGAAAGCTGATCACCACCAGCCTTCCTCCCGGCTTCAGCACTCTGGGAGCCGCCTCCAGCAGTGCCTTCAGATCGTCCAGTTCATGGTTTACGAAGATTCGGAGAGCCTGAAAGGTTCGGGTCGCCGGATGAATACGCTCATGTTTCATTGACCGGGCCGCGGCTGATACGACGTCTACAAGTTGCTTTGTCGTCTGTATCGGCCGCGACCGGACAATGGCTCTGGCGATTCTCCGCGACCTCCTTTCCTCACCGAATTCGTAAATCACATCGGCCAGCTCGCGCTCGTCGATGTGGTTTACCACTTGTTCGGCAGTCTCGCCGGACAACGGGTTCATCCTCATGTCCAACGGTCCATCTGCCTGAAAACTAAATCCGCGGGCCGCGTCGCCCAGTTCCAGCTGCTCACGCCCAAGTCGGCTATCAAACCGTCGATAGTCGCTGGTCGTTGGTCGTTCGCAATCTCTGCAAACGAGCGATGCAGCAACGTAATCGTCGGCCAATCCAAAATCGGTCATTCGTCGCTAGTCGTTAGTCGTTCGGGAATTGGTTCGCTAACGACCAACGACTGACCAACGACTGGCGCGAGCTTCATCCGCGCCACATTCAGCGCTACCGGATCCTTATCGAAGCCAATCAAATGACCCGGTGCGCCGAGGCGTTTTGCGATTTCGCAACTGTGCCCGCCCAAGCCCACCGTGGCATCCAGATAAGTTCCGCCACGCTTTACGGCTAGAAAATCGATCGCTTCTTTTAAAAGAACCGGGACATGGCCAACCTGCCCATGCCCACCCCGCTCGGGGGTGTTTGCTGAATCTGAATCCGTTTCCACTAGATGCCCAATTCGTCGAGGGTCTTAGTGTCGTCATCCGTAAAGGCCTGCTCGTCAATCTCCTTGCGGAACGCTTCCAGGTTCCTGACTTCGAGATAGGTCAGATTTCCGAGCACTGCCACTTCCCCGCGAAGCTGCGCCGACTCACGCAGGATCTGAGGGATCAGCAGGCGCCCCTGCCCGTCCATCTCCACGACCTGCCCGTAATAGTTGACGCGATTCAAAAACTTCTTCTTGGTTGGGTTGTAGGTCGACAGAGATGCCAGCTTCTGCTCGATCCGCTCCCATTCCTCGAAGGGATACACTTGAGCAACGATTCCATCGAGACTTGTGATGTAGAATTTCTGGGCATATTTCTCGTCGATCACGCGCTTGAATTCCGAGGGGACCTTTAACCGTCCCTTTTCGTCGACGCGCGTTGGATGATTTCCGCGAAACATGTGCCCGGCTCGTTTTCGGGGTCCGTTTATTTACGGCTGCTACCACAGCCAACAGCGCGAGGGAGGTAGAAGCGGTCACAAAAGCAGTGGATTCGGGTTCGTTGGGCTCGTTTTTTGGGGTGTCAGTCTCTAAAACCACTGGCGCCTCGAAAGACAGCGATATTACCCACGGCCTCTATTGCTTACTCCACTTTCAACCACTTTTGTCCACATCCTACGCCTAAATCGTTTGTTGTCAACAAGAAAGTTTCAGGTTGAGACAGTCATTTCGGACTCAAGATGCAAAGCGCGAAATCTTGGGGTTAACCAGAAAGGTGACCACTAGGGGTTGGGCTTACACTCAAGATGCCTTCGCCATTCGTTCGCCACTAACTTATTGCATTCAGGGCGATTGTGCTGTTTTCGTCCGAAAATCTTCGTAGACGCGCGGGCGGCTAACCCACGCCGGGAGCCTCCGCGGTCGCGGGTCGGGTTGCATCTGGCAAGGGACTCCGCTGCTTTGACGCGCTGGAGTACACTTTGCGCAATCGAGCCAATCAACAGTCAAGGGGGGCGCCATGAAACTGAATACAGTTCGGGTGTGGATGGGCGGCATTGCCGGTGGGGTGGTGTGGAGCGCGTGGGACTTCTTTATTGGCATGCGAATGGTTCCGTTTTACGCGGTTTC
>CAVRYB010000036.1:0-47165 GCA_963725295.1 uncultured Acidobacteriaceae bacterium | reverse complement strand
GGAAAGATCATCATGCTCCCACACCGCGCCGATACCGACAAACTTCGTTCCAACAATGAACTCAAGAGGAACGAACTCATCACGATCAGTCGTCATCATGGCCGCATCGTGATTTCGCAGCACGGGGAAGCAAACAAAGCACTCCAGAATCTTTCCGTTCTTGAGAAGATCACAGGCACTCATGACCCCACCGGGCAGCGGCCCGGCTGGTTAGGCCGGCTGACGCGGCCACCCAGGAGCAAACCGTCTATTTCACTAAAAGCCAGTTGGAAGCACTCGCACTAGCCAACCGGCCCCTCAGCGCCGAAGAGCAAATCTCTCTAAGAGAAGCTATAGAGAACGAAACCGACACGGTCCTTATAGACCGGACCATTCCGGTCCAATTCAGCCAGGAAGAAGATTCCTACATCGCAACTGTCCTGCCCGCTCAGAAAGAAAAGCTGGAGCAACGTCTCGCCCAGCTTACGCGAGCCCGCCAAACTGCAACCAAAGCTCAAGACCAACAGAAAGACATCGAGCACGAGTAGCCATCGAGCGCGAGACAGGAGACCCCCAAAATGCCAGTCGAGCAAAAATTGCCATATCGGACACCGGAAGTGCCAGCGTCATTCGGGACATTCCATTGGCCAACCATCGTTGTCGGCCTTATCGCCTTGCTGGGCGCAAACGTGATCGGGACACAATTCATCGCTTCCCGCTTCAATTATGCCCGCGCACTCGGAACGCCGCTCTTCCAGTTCGGCGAGTATGGCTTCTACGCGCCGTGGAAATGGGCTCTCTGGTTTCTCCACTACAACAAGTCGAACATCCCCTACGTCAAGAACACGGTCGAAATCGCCATCATCATGATCGTGGTCCTGTCGGCATTCAGCGCCGCCTACGTCATCGTTACCAATTTTCGCCGATCCAAGAAAGTCATGGAAGGCCAGGAAGACATTCACGGTTCGGCCCGCTTCGCAACCAAAGAAGACCTGATCCAGAATGGCATCCTCAAATGTGAGGAAGGCGTTTACATCGGAGGCTTTCAAGACCAGCAATATGTCCACTACTTGAAGCACAACGGCCCCGAACACGTCATCGTCGCCGCCCCGACCCGTTCCGGTAAAGGCGTTGGAATCGTCATCCCAACCCTTCTGGGTTGGGTTCACGTTGGGCACGCCATACGCCGTAACCTGGAACGCTTGGCTCACGTCTCAGAACTCAATGCAATCTCTCTGGTCGGTATCGCAGCCAATTACCGAGCCTCCAACAACGGTGACAATGACACAGACTTTGTCCAAATCGGAGAAGGTCGGAGTTCTATCCACCTTGACCACCTCGGCAAAGGGGATCACATGTTCGAGTTGGACAATGGTCAATACGGGAACTCCTTGAGAATAATGGCGGCGGGCTAGTCGGTGCGAAATTTCCGAGTTGCCCGACGTCTCGGTTTCGAGACGTGGGAATCTTTTTTCTTCAAGAAAGCTTCTTACGCCGCCTCTTGCTGCCGATACGCCGGCACAAACTCCTCTTCCACAAACGTCTCAAACGACGTCGACGTTGTATTCGCCGCCGATCTCGGTTCGAGCGCCTTCATGTGCCCCGAGTTCAGAGCGCCGGCCATCTCCAGAATCAGCCCGACAAAATTCGCAGACATTCCCATCTGCACCATGGCGCCGCGCAGTTGTTCGTCGGGAGCCTGGATGTAACCGAGGGACGGCTTACCGATCGCCTTGCCGATGACGGCAGCAACTTCGTTGTAATCGACATCGCGTTGGCCCAAGAGTTCGTGGGTCCCCTTACCCTTGATATCTCCACGCAATAGCCCATCGGCAGCCGCCGTTCCGATGTCACGTGTCGCGATCATAGGAATCTTGAGATCCGGACGCACCGGCCCCGCAAGACTGCCGAGCATGCGAATGACGGCGACCTGCGGCAGTGTGTTCTCCATGAAGTAGCCTGCGCGCAGATAGAGAACGTTCGCGCCCTCGACGCGGTTGAGTTTCTGCTCGAGGCCATGAAGTCCGGCGACTGGACCGGTGCCGCTCGACTTGTCCGCGCCATAGCTGCTGAGCGCGACAATGTTCTTGACCCCAGCACTTTGGATAGCCGCCGCGATGGCGTCGCTAACACGCTCCTGGAAGGCGCGATAGTCGTTGCTGGTTGGGTTCGGAGGCACCATGACGTAGGCACCAGAGGCTCCCGTGAAAGCCTTCGCCAACGAGGCCCCGTCAGCAACATCACCCACAAAAATCTCCGCGCCTGCGGCAGCCAGAGACTGCAGGTGTTCCGCGTTTCTACCGACAACACGAACTTTCTGCCCGCGAGAAAGAAGAGTTTTGGCCACAACCTGGCCGGTATTGCCGCTTGCTCCCAGCACAACGTACATAAAGACACCTCCAATTAAGCGTTTTGGATGCGGATGCCTGTGCGCGCGCTTCACAAAGATGCCGAGGCTAAGCTCGGAGGCATCGTCGTCGAAATAATAAGGACAAAGGAATTCTCGGCGAACGAAGGGATACAGAGCTATGTTACCTGAGTAACTAGTGGAGTAATGAACAGGAGGCTCCCTCTTTTAGCGCACGGCGCAGAGCAAGTTATGTATGCGGCAACTCGTTGCAGGCCGAGGCATGGCCAGACTGACAGTCTTAGGCCTTCCGTACTATCCCCTAAACGAGCCTCCGCAACTAATCTCTAGGGCGGGGGTTTCTATCCACATGAACAACACATTCACCAAATCGCTGTTAGCCCTGGCAGTGGGGGGACTGATGCTAGCCGGTTCCGCTTCTGCTCAAACCTCAACCACTTCCGGAGCGGGTCCTGGTGTTGTCGACCCCGGCCATCCGCGCGTCAATCAAGTGAACGGCCGTGAGGCAAACCAGCAGAAGCGCATTGGCAACGGCGTCGCGAATGGGAAATTGAATTCAAAGCAGGCGACGAATCTCGAGAAGCGCGAGACCAGCGTGCAGAACCGCGAAAAGAAAGATATGTCGGAGCACAACGGACATCTGACCAAGACGGAGCAGAAAGGCATCAACCGTCAGCAGAACCGAATCAGCAAGAGCATCTACAAAGACAAGCACGAGTAATTCGCAAGCACTACCAAAAGATCGAAAGGCCGCAGATTACTGCGGCCTTTCTTTTTGATCGCATGCTTGAGTGTAACTACTTTTTCAGAGAGCGGATGTAACGCACGAGGCCGTGAATCTGGTCCGGCGACAGCTTCCTCTCGAACGCCGGCATTCTTCCTCTGCCCTTGCTGGTAATGGAAAATAGTTCCTGGTCCGGCAGGTTCTGAACTTCGGGTGACGCCAAAGAGCGCAGCTTCAGGTTCTTCCCGAGCATCGTGTCGCCGGCTCCGCCGACTCCGTGACAGGCAGCGCATTTCGCCTTGTAAGTATCCGCCGCGCTATCGGCGAGAGAGCATGTAGAAAAAAGCGGAGTCAGGAGGATCAGCGCGATTAGACGCTGCAACCTCCGACTATAAGGAAACCGCACCGGGTCTTCCTTCAACTGTCCGCCTTTGCTCAGGCCTGTCCCGCTCCCGCCGCTCGATTCTACCAATTCAGTTTCAGCGCGAATTGGAACTGGCGCGGATCGTAAGCGGCGGTTGGCTGGCCGGCGTTGGTAAAGAGCGGGCTTACAGCCGCCACGTTGTACACGTTGGCAAGGTTAAACATGTCAGCGATGAGATCCATGTTAAAGCGTTCGCCGAAGTTAATCCTCTTGGCGACGCGGAGGTCGTTGAAGACTGTCCATGGAGTTGTTCCCGCGTTGCGGCCGAGATTGCCGTCGAGTGACAGGAGCGTGCCGTTAAAGTCGGCGCCGCAAACCTCCTGGAATACCCCCGTGGGCGAGAACTTGGAATTGACGCCTGGACCGCAAGCGGGATTTACGAACGTGTTGGGTCGTGAGGTAAGCGACGATAGCTGCAGGTTATCGCCGTTGCCGGTGATGATGTTGAAAGGCCGTCCGGAACTGAACTCGATCTGGGGAGCGATGGTCCAGTCGCTGAAGAGCTTGCTCGCGAAGCTGCCGCCGCTGAGTTTGCCCGATTGATATACGCCGCTGAACACAAAGCGATGGCGCTGATCAAACAATGAGGTCGAGCGGTCAAGACCGGGGTAGTAGCTGTCTTGCGGCGTGAGCGTCGATTGCAAATCTGTGGAATCGTCGATTGCGTGCGACCAGGTGTAAGACGCGAGGAACTCGTAGTGGTTAGTAAAGCGCTTGCGCAGGTTTGCAGTGAGCCCGTGATAAACCGAACTGCCGTTGGAATAGTTGGCGTCCATATCGCCGAACGGGATGCACCCCGCCAGAGACGGAGAGGCGAGATTGCAGTTTGTGTTTAGACCGTATAGTTGCTGCACTAGAGGTAACACGGCGGTGACGCAAGGCGCCGTCGCTGGACTCGATAGTAGCGCTAGGCCGATGGATGGGTTAACGCCACCGGGCCGGAAGAAATTCGTCAGGGCAGCCGGAACGTAAGGCCCCCCGGGACCAACCCCGCAAGCGGACACCGTGAACGGGCTGTCCGTCGGCTGATTGGCCCCTGCGGCAACAGCGGCCTGCAGGTTTTCAATCATGAAGGCGCCGTTAATCGGGTTGGCATTGATGGGGCGATTCAGGTGGCGACCACCATTGAAGTTGTATCCCAAGCTCAAGGCGTAGCCGTTGCCAAGGTCGCGCTCGATCGTCAAGTTCGCTTGCTGCGAGTAGGCGTAAACGAAGTTCTTGGACTGCGGATAACCAAATGGTTGAAAACCGAGCGGCAGAAAGGTTCCGCCCGCCAGGTTGAGATAGTTCTGATTGAGGAAAACCGAATTGGGAGTATTTAAGCCCTGGAACTGCTGCTGGTTCGGCAGGTAGAAGAGATTGGTGTTCGCCTGCGGGAAGGAAGACGGAGCGCATTGCGGCGAAGCTGGATTTATAAGATTACCTTGGAAGATGGGGATCGCATTCAGATTGCTCGGGCTGCCTGCGCTTGAACAGAATCCCGTGCCGCCGAAAGCCAGTTGTCCGCTGGTCGATCCGTCAGAGGCATCGCCGAGGAAATAAAGTCCGAGCAGTGGATGATCGTAGAACATACCGAACGACGCCCGGATGACGGTCTTTCCGTCGCCCTTGGGATCCAAGGCAATTCCGATACGAGGCTGAATATTGTTTGTGTCGGTCTTGATGCCTTTCTGCAATCCCAGGGCATTGTAGGCGGAAAGAGCAAGACCTTGCGGAGGCCTGAACGTGGGCGGAAACTCCACGTCGTAGCGTACGCCATAGTTGACCGTGAGATTGTGATTCACGCGCCAGGAATCTTGCCAGAACAACCCGAGCGGCTTGTTAGAGAAGGAATCACTAGGACTGCCGATGCCCTGGACGAAGTCTCCAGGCATGCCCAAGCCATACGCCTGCACCGGGCTGAATGCAGGGAGACCCGGGAACAAGCTCTGGCTGCCGAAGTCATACACGCCGCCATAATTCACGGTGAAGGTGGCCTTAAGCGGGAGATAGTTGAAGTCGCCGCCAAATTTTATGTCGTGCCGCCCGATGCTCCACGAGAAATTATCCGTAAACTGATAGCGAGTTTCAACGCGCTGGATGTAAGAGTAAGGCTCGCGGCCGAAATACCCGTAGCCCGGAATGTTGACGGCCACGTCGGCGCCGCTTGGAATCTTGGTGTTATAGAAGTAGTTCAATCCTCGGCGCGCGTACTGGAAGGTAAACGCATTGACCTTGTTCGTGCCCAGTGTCCAGGTATCCTGCACAACTCCGGCTACGTCGCGGTAACTTTGTTGAGAAGTACGTGAATAGGCGTTTTGGCCGAACGGCTGGTCTTGTCCGCTGCCCTCAATACCAGTGATTGTGCTCGGGCTGGCGTTCACACGGAACGACACGCGGTTGTTGTTGCTTACGTTGTGATCGAGGCGGAGCGAATAGAGGCTCGTCCCTTCGAACACGGGAAAGTTCCCTTCCTGCGAAGTCAGACTCTGAAAAGACGCGGGCAGCCCGGTGCAGTAGGGGGCGAACCCGGCAACCGAGGCGAACGCGGGGTTACAAGACGAGGGAAACTGCTGCAGCCCGGCGGGACAAAGGCAGCAGGAAGTGCTGCAAACCATGCCGGATAGCTTCCGTTGAGAGCGATCCCTGATGAGGCGCCAACCATGAACGCATAAGTCTGTATCGCGGGAACTGGGAAGGGATTAGCGGTCAGGAAAGCTGCCTGGTCGGGAGACGCTTGAATATCGGGGAAGAATCCTGCCGGTGCCCCGAAGATCGGCGAAACATCCACGTTCGTGAGTCCGAAATTGTTCGCCCCCACGCTCGAGAATCCAGTCTCATGCCGTCGCGTTACTTCATACGAAAAGTAATAGTAGGTCTTGTCTTTCTTAATCGCGCCACCGAACGCAACGCCGGCCTGCACGCGCGTGTAAGCGGGGTTCGAGGTGGTGCTGAACGGGTTGACGGCTTGGAAATTGCGATTCCGCAGATATCCGTAGACGTCGCCGTGAAAGTCGTTTGATCCGGAGCGGGTGATGATGTTGACGACGCCTCCGGCAGCGCGTCCGTATTCGGCCGCGTAGTTGTTGGTGATGATCTGGAATTCCTGCACAGCTTCCTGCGAAACGGTTGACCGCACGCCGTTGGTGGAATTGTCTGTGGCGTCGGCACCATCGACGTTGACCAGATTGGAGCGGGCGCGTTGGCCGCTCATGTTAAGGCCCGAGGTGGGGGCGGCGCCGAGTTGGGGAGCGCTGTCTCGCTGGACCTGAGAATCGGTCAGCGTGAACTGGATGTAATTGCGTCCATTGATGGGCAGGTTATCGATGCGCCGCTCGCCGATGGTGTCAGTGCTGGAGCTGCGCGAAGTTTCAACCAGTTCCGCCTGCGTAGTAACCTCAACCACTTCCTTGCCGCCCGCCACGGTAAGAGTGACCGGGAGTTCGGCTAATTCGCCGACCGTGATGGCGACGGAGGTGGCTGTGGCTTTGGCAAAGCCAGCCGCGTCGACCGTGACCGAATAAGTTCCCGGAGCCAACTGGCGAACGCTATAGCCGCCCTGTCCATCACTGCTGCCCGCGCGCTCCAAACCTTTTGCCACATCGCGCACGGTGACCGTGGCGTTGTTTACGGCGTTGCCTTTGGGATCTTTGACGCTGACGCGGAGATCACCGGTGGAGGCGCCCTGGGCAAAGGCAAACTGGCTGACAAACAGGAAAATCACCGAGTAAAGGAAAAGACGGATCGCGGGTCTCATAAGGCTCCTGGCAGCTTCCGCATCGTGGCGGAGGCCGGAAATCAAAAAAGGCACGAGATGATCACAAAACACTGTGACATCGAGCACATTTGGTCGGACGAATTACCGCTGATATGTACATCAGCGGAGGGTGTTTAGGCAAGCAATAACGTAGATTACCGCGCGATTGGCGCTGAGTTAGAGATTGTTTTTGTTGCTTCGTTTGCTGCGCCTTGTGTTTGGGTTGCGCTTTCTTTAAATTCAGGGAGCGCCAATCGCAAATAACTCAAAAATATGATTTCTGGAAAATTTGTGGAGCATTCCTTCAACGGGCACTCCATGACCGGCGAATTGCTGCGAGTGATGGTGTGTCCGCCAGAAAACGCTGGTTGGAACGATGCTCGGAAGACGGCGGCGTGGCGGGAACTGGGATTCCAGCATGCGCCTGACTTTGCCGTGGCGCGATCGCAACACGATGTTTTATGTCGTCTGCTGCGGGAGAGCGGTGCGGAGGTGTTGGTTCTGCCGGCAACCGAATCGCTGACGATTGATGCAGTCTACGCTCACGATGCCTCGCTGGCTACGGACTACGGACTTTTGCTGATGAATCCGGGGAAGAAGAATCGCGTCGAAGAGGCGCGTGCGCACGCCAAGGCATGCCAGGAGTGGAGCATTCCCGTGCTCGGGGAAGTGCAGTCGCCGGGAAATTCCGAGGCGGGCGACATCGTCTGGCTCGATCCGAGGACATTGCTGGTCGGAGACGGATACCGGACCAACAAGGCGGGCATTGCGCAGATGCGGGCGCTGCTTGGACCGAAGGGGGTCGAAGTGATTGCGGCTCCGCTGCCTTATGGGGCCGGGCCGTCGGCTTGTCTGCACCTGATGTCGCTGATGAGCGTGCTTGATGAGCGGACGATTCTAGTCGACCTGCCTTGGCTCGCGGTGGAGACAGTGGAACTGCTGAAGCAGCGCGGGTTCCGCCTGATCGAAATTGACTATGGTGAACGCGAGACGCTGGCATGTAATGTACTGTCGCTGGGGAAGAATCGACTGATTGCGATCGACAAGAACATCCAAACGAACGGGCGCATGCGCGAGGCGGGTTTTGATGTGCGTACGTTCCCGGGATCAGAGATTTGCATCAACGGAGCGGGCGGGCCTACGTGCCTGACGCGGCCGTTGCTGCGGAAGTAACCGACCAACCGCAGATTAAAGCTGAATAATCAGCCCATAATCGGCAATAGAGAATCTGGCAACCCCGCTCTCTGATACCCCACCTGTCTCAAAAACAGTGTGAGACAACTAGTCCTCCCAGAACTCCTTTGCTTTACTGATGATCTTGAGCGACACGGACACAAAAATGCTGATCAGGCTGAAAATCTGCCATGCACGATTGGCGTCGTTGACCCACATCAGCAGCGCGATGATGGCGAACAGACCTGTCATCCAGAAGAAGAGTCTCAGCCAACTCCTCCATATCCAGCTATTCCAGATTGCAAGTACGATAGCTAGGCCAAACAAGACCAACTGTACTGCGAACGTCATCCCGGCCACGAAGTCGAAGAATCCATGCAGAGCGTCAATGACCCCCGCTGGCAGAAAGGTCATCCCTAGGTAGACGACCGCGACCGCCAAAAGGCCCGGCCATAGATCGGCGAGCCGCCACTTGCCCATGGATTCGCCCGCACTGAGTTTTTCAAAGCAATCGCGGCAGACCTTCTCGTCCCCCGGTAGATCCTGCTCGCAATAAGCACATCGCGCCATGCGAGCAGATTCTATAGGTTTCCCCGTATCCGGTCTTGTCGTGCGAATCGAAAGCGGGGCGGACCTTCGCCCCGCCGGACAGCCGGGGCGGCTGTCTCTACGTTGTTCACATTGCTCCCCTCAGCCTCCATTCCGCCTGCCTTGGTAGAATCAAAGAGAAATGCTGTTACCGTTTGTCCGCGAAATTTTCGCGGAGGTCGAACAACTTCCTGCCTTTACGCGTGCCGCCTCCCATCTGCGGGAGAGCGCGGAGCGGATTGGTGTCACAGGACTCTCTCCGGCGGCCAAGGCGCTCATCATCGTGTTATTGCGGCGAACGGTGGAACGGCCGTTCGTGCTCGTCGTGGCCGACAATCGTGCGGCCGAAGAGCTTTTGCCCATCCTGCGGGCTTTCTGTGAGCTGACCGGAGCGGCCGACCCGGATTCGGTGGTGAGCCTTCCCGCGCGCGACGTGCTTCCGTTTCAAAATCTGTCGCCACATCCCGAGATTCAGGAAGAGCGGGCAACCGCCTTGTGGAAGATCGCAACCGGGCGGGCGGCGATTGTGGTTTCTCCGGCGAGCGCGACCACGATTCTGCTTCGCTCCGCGGAGTACTATGCCGATCTCGCCCGGGTTTTGCGGCGCGGCGAAACCTTCGATCTGGAAAAATTGCTCCAACATCTGAACACAGTCGGCTACAACGCGGCCGACGTGGTGGAGATGCCGGGACAGTACGCGGCGCGCGGCGGAATCTTGGATGTCTATTCGCCCGAGGCCGACCGTCCTGTGCGTATTGAATTCTTTGGCGACGAAATTGAATCAATGCGCAAGTTCGATCCTGCAAGCCAACGCTCGTCGAACCCAGTGGATGAAGCCCTGCTGCTTCCGTTGACGGAAACTCCGGTTACAGAAGAATTGCTCGGCTCAATCAATGCGCGGCTTTCCGGGAAGCGCATCACTGGTTCGGCGGAGGTTGTGGAGCAGGCGATGCGCGACTCTGGCGCCGGAGTTTTTCCGGGCTGGGAGTTCTACGCTCCGGTTGCGGGAGCCGACCGCACAGTATTCGGCCTGCTCCCCGATGCGCGCGTGATTCTTGATGAGCCCGAGACGTTAGGACTGGAACTGGATAAAGTCTGGGCCCGAATCGAAGAAGCGCATGAGCGCAGCGAGGTGGGCAATCTGGTTCGTCCCGCCGACCTGTACCTCACGCCGGAAACTTGGCGGAGAAGACCTCGGCGCTCCCCGGCGCCGATTTCGAATATTGTCGGTGGCGCGCGAAGGAAGAACCGAAGCCGCCTTTTTTTCGCAGCCGGCGACACGTTTTCACGGCGCGGTCCCAGCGATGATTGAGCAGGTGCAGAAATTGGTCACCGGCGGAACGCAGGTAGTTCTCGCAGTCCCGAACACGGGAGAAGTCGAGCGCCTGGCCGACATGTTCACCGAGTACAACGCTTCGTATCGGCTCGGAAGCCGCACTCGCAGCGGCGAGAGCTATGCCGACGAGACTTCTTATTTTGCCGGCGAAGTTCTCACTACGACGCTGCTGAAGGCTTACCTTCCTGACGGTTTTGTTTTGCCGGATGCGCATCTCGCAATTTTTGGGGCGCGCGATCTGTTTGACGAATCGGACCTGGTCGCGTCGCGGCCGCAGCGGCAGAAGTCGAAAGTGTCGGCGTTTCTCTCGGATTTCCGCGACTTGCAGGTGGGCGACTATGTAGTGCACGTGGAGCACGGCATCGGGCAGTATTAGGGCCTGAAAGAGATCAACCAGGGCGACGGCGCCTCGGAATTCATGGTGCTCGAGTATGCCGAGGCGGCGCGAGCTCTACGTTCCGCTGACGCGGCTCGACCTGGTGCAGAAATATCGCTCGTCGGAGGGCGCGAAGCCAGTCCTGAATCATCTGGGCACGCAAGCGTGGGGAAAGACCAAAGCGCGCGTGCGCAAGGCGATGAAAGATATGACCGACGAACTGATCAAACTTTATGCGCAGCGGCAGGCGGCGCGTGGGCACGTTTTTCCTGCGGATACGGAGTGGATGAAGGAGTTCGAAGATTCGTTCGAATACAACGAGACCGACGATCAGGCGCAAGCCATCGCCGATGTGAAGCGCGACATGGAATCCCAGCTTCCGATGGATCGCCTACTGTGCGGTGACGTCGGCTACGGCAAGACGGAAGTGGCGATGCGAGCGGCTTTCAAGGCGCTGAGCGACAACAAGCAAGTCGCCGTGCTGGCGCCGACTACGGTTCTTGCATTCCAGCACTACGAGACTTTCAAACAGCGGTTTGCGCCGTTCCCGCTGACGGTCGAAATGATCAGCCGGTTTCGAACGCGCAAACAAGTCAAAGAAGATCTTGCAGCGCGTCGAAGCGGGGAAAGTAGACATCCTGATCGGGACGCTCGGCTGCTTTCCAAAGATGTGAAGTTCGCCGACCTGGGCTTGCTGGTCGTGGACGAAGAGCAGCGTTTCGGCGTCCGGCACAAAGAGCGCATCAAGCAGATGCGCACCTCGGTGGACGTGCTCACGATGTCGGCAACCCCGATTCCGCGCACGCTGCACATGTCACTTGTCGGGCTGCGCGATATGAGCGTGATCGAGACGCCCCCGAAAGATCGCATGGCGATTCAGACGGTGGTGGCGAACTGGGATGAAAAGCTGATCCAGTCGGCGATTGAGCAGGAACTGGAACGTGGCGGCCAGGTCTATTTTGTCCACAACCGGATCGAGACGATCTGGGAGATCGCGGCGAAGATTCAGGCCATGGTTCCGAACGCCCGTGTCGCGGTAGGCCACGGACAGATGGGCGAAGGTGAACTGGAAAAAGTGATGCTGAAATTTATGCATCACGAAGCCGATATTCTGGTTTCGACGACGATCATCGAGAACGGACTCGATATTCCGCTGTGCAATACGATCCTGATCAATCGCGCGGACCGGCTGGGACTGTCAGAGCTTTATCAGTTACGTGGACGGGTAGGCCGTTCGAACCGGCGCGCGTATGCGTATTTGCTCCTGCCGTCGGAGATTGAGTTGACGCCGATTGCGCGCCGACGTCTGGCCGCATTGAAGGAATTTTCCGACCTCGGCGCCGGGTTCAAGATTGCGGCGCTTGATCTGGAACTGCGGGGCGCGGGGAATCTTCTAGGCGGCGAGCAAAGCGGCCACATCGAAGCTGTGGGCTTCGAGCTCTACACACAGATGCTGGAACGCGCTGTGCGTGAGATGAAGGGCGAGGCTGGAGTTGAGGTGACTGAGATCCAACTCAATCTGGGCCTCAACATCCGCATTCCGTCCGACTATATAAAAGAAGAGAACCAGCGCCTGCGCATGTACAAACGGGTCGCCGGAGTGGAGACGGAGTCGCAGTTAAAGGATGTGCGATCGGAACTGATCGATCGCTACGGTGAAACCCCGGCGGCGGTCCGCAACTTGTTGGAGTATGCAGCCCTCAAACTGCAGGCGATGCGGGTAGGGGCAACGGCCATCGAGCGCAAGCGCGAACTTGTGAACATCAAGTTCAGCGCCAATGCCGCGATCGATCCTGGGAAACTGGCGAAGTTTGTGGCGTCGCAGAAAGGTACGCACTTACTCCGGATGGGACGTTGAAGTTTTCGATCAAGATCGACAGCGCGGGCGGCATATTGCAAACGCTGCGTGATTTGCTGGAGGAGTTGGAAGCGCACGAAGCGGCTATAAGCCAGCCCTAAACACCCGACAATTACTAATGAGGCGCTGATGAAATCGAAGAGCGAACGACGAACCAACGGAGACCGGCGCGAGAATCAGAAAGTCCGGAAAGCAGTTTTCCCCGCTGCCGGATTAGGCACACGCTTTCTCCCCGCCACCAAAGCCCAGCCGAAAGAGATGCTGCCGCTGGTCGATAAGCCCATCATTCAATACGGCGTGGAAGAGGCCGTGGCTGCCGGGTGCGATCAGATCATCATGATCACCGGGCGCGGCAAGAGCGCTATCGAGGACCACTTCGACGTCAGCTACGAGCTGGAGAAAATGCTCGAGGAAAAGGGCAAGAAAGACCTGCTGCGCATTGTGCGCCAGATCTCCGACATGATGTACGTCGCCTACGTGCGTCAGAAGGAAGCATTAGGACTGGGGCATGCGGTCCTGACCGCGCGAGAGTTGATTGGCGATGAACCCTTCGCCACGCTGCTTGCCGATGATGTGATCGACGCTAAGGTTCCGGTGTTGAAGCAGTTGATGGATGTGTTCGACGAGAAGAACTGTTCCGTGCTCGCAACCCAGGTGGTAGAGGGACCGGCGATTTCCTCGTATGGCGTGCTCAAGGCAAAGGAAGTCGCGGGCTCACGCGGGAAACTGTTCGAAGTCCTTGACCTGGTGGAGAAGCCGAAGCTCGCGGAAGCGCCCTCGAATCTTGCCGTGATCGGCCGCTACATTCTGACGCCGACCGTTTTCGAAACGCTTTCCGACATCAAGCCGGGCGCGGGCGGCGAACTGCAGCTTACGGACGGTCTCCGTGGACTACTGCGGCGCGAAAAGATTTATGCCTATGTTTACGAAGGGCGCCGCTTCGATGCGGGCGACAAACTCGGCTTCCTCAAAGCCACAGTCGAGTTTGCGCTGAAGCGGACAGACCTCGGCGGAGACTTCCGCGCGTATCTTAAGACTCTTAAGTTGTAAGACTCATTCACTTTTTAGCGACGCTTGCAGTTTCTTTGACTTCTCTTCCACGCCGCGTGCGAGTTTCTCTTTGTGCCCTTCGAGTTTCTTCGCGACGGAAGCATCAGCTACACCAATAACCTGCGCCGCCAGAATGCCGGCATTGGTCGCACCCGGTTTGCCGATAGCGACTGTCGCTACCGGAATTCCCGCCGGCATTTGAACCGTTGCCAACAGCGAATCCATCCCTTGCAATGAAGTCGAAGGAATCGGCACGCCGATCACCGGCAAAGTTGTGTGCGCCGCGATGACACCCGCCAGATGGGCCGCTCCGCCTGCGCCGGCGATGATGACGCGAATGCCGCGGCTGGCAGCTTTCCGCGCGTAGTCGGCAGTGCGGTCGGGCGAACGATGGGCGGACGTGACATCGATTTCGTAGGCGATGCCGAACTCGTCGAGAGCCTTACCGGCTTCGCGCATGATCTCCAGGTCGGAATCACTGCCCATTACGATCGAAACTTGTGGTTTGCTCATGATTGCTGATATCCCCTGTGAATTGTTAGTGGTCGCCCTGCAGACTTGGATGCTCTACTTCTTCTTCAACGCCCGGCCAGCAATATCTTTGCGATAGTGCGCGCCTTCAAAACTGATCTTTCCGCACGCTTCATAAGCACGCTGGACGGCTACTTCCAGTTCCGTGGCCCGCGCCGTCACCCCGAGGACGCGACCACCAGCAGTATAAAAGATCCCTTCGCGTTTCGAGGTTCCAGCGTGGAAGACTTTTGCGCCCCCAATTTTATCGGCATCCTCGAGGCCAGAAATCTTCTTTCCGACTTCATAGGCTCCAGGATATCCCCCTGATGCCATCACCACGCAGACAGCAGCATCGTTCGACCACTTGAAATCACCGTCGCTGGTGCGGCCGTCAATCGACGCCTCCATGGCTTCGACCAAGTCGCTCTCCAGTCGCATGAGGATCGGCTGCGTCTCCGGATCACCGAAGCGGCAGTTGAATTCGAGCACCATGGGCCCGCGCGCGGTCATCATCAAGCCGCAATAGAGGACGCCTTTGTACTCCATGCCCTCGGCTTTCATTCCGTCGACCACGGGCCGGGCGATGTGCGCGAGCAGCCATTCGCGCATCTGGTCGTCGACGATCGTGCGCGTGGTATACGCGCCCATGCCGCCGGTGTTCGGTCCGGTGTCGCCATCGCCGACACGCTTGTGATCCTGTGCAGCGACCAGCGGCGCCACGCGCTCGCCATCGCTTACCACTAGAAACGAGAGTTCATCGCCTTCCAGAAATTCTTCGAGAACAACGCGGGCTCCGGCTTCGCCGAGCATCCGGCCGCTGAGCATCTCGGTAGCGACGGTTGCTGCTTCGTCTTTGGTCTTGGCGATAACCACGCCCTTGCCGGCGGCCAGGCCATCAGCTTTTACGACAATGGGTGTGTGGAAGTGGGGCAGTGCCTCACGAACCTGCACGGCCGAATCACAGATCGCATAGTGCGCGGTGGGAATGCGATGGCGCTGCAGGAATTCCTTGGCGAAACTTTTGCTCGTCTCGAGTTGCGCCGCAGCTTGAGTAGGGCCGAAAGTTCGCCAGCCGCGCCGGGTAAATTCATCGACGACGCCAAGCATGAGCGGTAGCTCGGGGCCGACCACGGTGAGATCAGGCTGAATCTGATTAGCCAGCGCGACCATCGAGTCAAGGCTCTTGGTGTCGACGGCGAGACATTCAGCCTCGTCAGCGATGCCGCCATTACCCGGAGCGCAGTAGATCTTCGTGACTCGCGGGGACTGGCGGAGCTTCCAGACCAGCGCGTGTTCACGTCCGCCACTGCCGATGACGAGGATCTTCATAATGGAAACATTTAAGGGTAGGGGCGAGCGCGGATCATGTCAAACGCCGGGGCGGAGGAGTACCCGATTTCCAGAATTCTTCCACGCCGTATGAAGGCGCTTCTCCCAGCGCTAACATCAGAACGTATACTTGCAGATGATTTCTTCAGTGGCGTGGAAATAACGAGATGGGAAAGGCAGACGAACCATCGGATACGAAGGCTCTGGACGGCCCCGGCTTGCCCTCCACTGACGGACGGCATCGTCCAGTGTCCCTGGAAGGCGTGCACAGTTCGATCAAGGTGCCGCATCATGAGGCCGGTTTCTGGGAGCAGTGGCGGGCTTTCGTCGGCCCAGCAATCCTAGTAAGCGTTGGATACATGGACCCCGGCAACTGGGGAACCGACCTGCAAAGCGGCGCGCAGTTCAAATACGGACTCTTGTCGGTGGTTTTACTCGCCAGCCTGATGGCGATCTTCATGCAGGTCATTTCGGCACGGCTGGGCGTCGTTACCGGAAAAGATCTGGCCCAATGCTGCCGCGACTGGTATCCCGAGTGGACGCGGTGGCCCAACTGGGTCATGAGCGAAGTTGCCATCGGCGCCTGCGATTTAGCGGAGGTACTGGGGAGTGCGGTCGCGCTCAATCTGTTGTTCCATATTCCCTTGCTGTGGGCGGTCATCATCACGGGCGTGGACGTGTTGCTGCTCCTCGCCTTGCAGCGCTTTGGCATGCGGACCATCGAGGCCGTCGTATTGCTGTTGATCGCGACCATCAGCGTGTGCTACTTCATCGAGCTTTTCGTGCTGCCGCAGACCCAGCCCAGTTTTCTGGAAATGGGACGAGCGTTGATTTCGCCGCATTTTCGTCAAAGCGGCGTACTGTATCTCGCAATCGGGATCATTGGCGCTACCGTGATGCCGCACAATTTGTATCTCCATTCGGCCTTGGTGCAGAGCCGCAAACTTCAGAAAGACGAGCCATCCATCCGCAGCGCGATCCGCTTCAACACCATTGATTCGATCGTGGCGCTGACCATCGCCTTCTTCGTCAACGCCGCGATTCTAGTGCTGGCGGCGACCGTGTTTTTCGGGAAGCAAAGCGTTACCACCTCGGGTGGACATGTAGTCACGTTCAGCACCGATAGTGACTGGATTCGCATCGCGTACTTGACGCTGGCTCCCTTGTTGGGGACGGCTGTGGCGAGCACGATATTTGCGGTGGCATTGCTGGCGAGCGGCCAGAGCAGCACTATTACCGGAACCCTGGCTGGGCAAGTTGTGATGGAAGGCTTCATGCACTGGCGCATCATGCCGTGGGTGCGACGTCTCATCACGCGAACGCTGGCCATCTTGCCGGCGATCTTTGTGATCGGATTGCGAGGCGACAGCAGCGTGACCGATCTCTTGACGCTGAGCCAGGTGGTGCTGGCTCTGCAGCTTCCGTTTGCCATGTTTCCGTTGCTGCACTTCACCAGTTCACGCCGGCGAATGGGGATGTGGAAGAACGGCTGGTTCCTGCTGGTGACTGGTTGGGGCAGTGCGATTCTGATAACCCTCATGGACATCTACGGGTTGCCGGATTCGTTCAAAGCTGCGTGGAAAGTGATTGCCGGCGGGTAATGAAGGAACGGCCGACGTCGGAAGAAATGGAATAAACCATGTACGAGACGATTCTGGTGACATTGGACGGCACGCCAAGCGACCGCGCGATCATTGAGCACGTCAAGCAACTTGCGAAACTTGCGCACAGCAAAGTGGTGTTGCTGCATGTGGCTGACGGATGGGCAGCCCGAACCTACGGGCAGGACGCCGTCAGCCCGGAAATCACCGAAGACACCGAATACCTGGAAAAGGTGCGGGTCGAGTTTGAATCTGCCGGCGTTTCTGCACAGTCCGAACTGGCATACGGCGAACCGGCGGAACAGATTATCAAGTGGGTCGAAAAGAAGAAATGTGATTTAGTTGCCATGAGCACCCACGGGCACCGCTTTCTGGCGGATATATTTCTGGGCGCTACTGCGACTCGGGTCCGGCACAAGATCAGTGCGCCGGTGCTGCTGCTTCGTGCCAAGTGAGAAGTTTGCTATCCCGTCAGCCATTATTACTGGTTTTCAGCTGCAACAAATCCCACAGATTGCCGTACAGGTCCTCAAAGACGGCCACCGTGCCGTACGGTGCTTCGATTGGTTCTCGAATGAACTTCACTTTACGCGCGGTCATTTCGCGGTAATCGCGCCAGAAGTCGTCGGTGTGCAGAAAAAGGAAGACTCGCCCTCCGGTCTGGTTGCCGATACGGCTTTCCTGCTCGGGAGTCGCTGCCCGAGCCAGCAGGAGAGTTGTTCCCTCAGACCCTGGCGGCGCGATCAATACCCAACGCTTCGTGTCGCTCAGGCGCGTATCTTCGACCACCCGGAAGTGGAGCGTGCGAGTGAAGAATTCCAGCGCGTCATCGTAATCCCGAACGACGAGCGCTACATGGCCTAAAGTCTGCTCCATTGAGGACTTCTACTTTAAACCACCTCCACACGGGGCTTTCAAAACCAATTACACTATTAGGTTCCGATTCTCCATCGCGCTCCGGCTCCGCGCCAGAGCCAAATACAGGAAGGCCATCATGTCATCAAATAGCTTCGGTGCCCGCGCCACTTTCAAAGTTGGAAGCAAAGAGTACGAACTCTACCGGATCGACGTACTCGACAAGCAGGGAATCTCCACTAAGCACCTGCCGTTTTCTCTCCGCATATTGTTGGAGAACCTGCTGCGCACCGAAGACGGGCGCAACGTCACGAAAGATGAGATTCGAGCGCTAGCGGCATGGAACAAGAATTCCAAGCCTGAAAAAGAAATTGCCTTTACGCCGAGCCGTGTCCTGCTGCAGGATTTCACGGGTGTGCCTGCGGTTGTCGATCTGGCCGCCATGCGCGATGCAATGCGCCGATTGGGTGGCGACCCCAAGCTGATCAATCCCCTGCAGCCTGCCGAACTGGTAATTGACCACTCAGTGCAGGTGGATGAATTCGGATCGCCGCAAGCATTCGACGTCAACGCCCTGCTCGAATTCCAACGCAACAAAGAGCGCTACGCATTCTTGCGCTGGGGACAAACCGGCTTCCGCAATCTTGCGATCGTGCCACCGGACACCGGCATCGTTCACCAGGTGAACCTCGAATATCTGGCGCGCGTAGTTTTTGTGCACGAAGAAGGCGGCAAGCGCACGGCGTATCCCGACACACTAGTGGGCACCGACTCGCATACCACCATGGTCAACGGACTCGGCGTGCTGGGCTGGGGTGTGGGCGGCATTGAAGCCGAAGCGGCAATGCTGGGCCAGCCGGTCTCGATGCTGATTCCGCTGGTTGTTGGAGTGAAACTCACCGGACGCTTGCGCGAAGGCGCCACGGCGACCGATCTGGTTCTCACCATCACCGAAATGCTGCGCAAGCACGGAGTCGTCGGGAAGTTCGTGGAATACTTCGGCCCCGGCTTGCAAGATCTACCTCTTGCCGATCGCGCAACCATTGCCAACATGGCCCCCGAGTATGGCGCGACCTGCGGCATCTTCCCCATCGATAAAGAGAGCTTGCGCTACATGAGGCTCACCGGCCGAAACGAAGAGCAGATTGCTCTGGTCGAGGCCTACGCGCGCGAGCAGGGACTCTTCCACGACGCCAAGACGCCGGAAGCTGAATACTCCGAGCTGCTCAGTCTTGATCTGGCGACGGTCGAATCGAGTCTCGCTGGACCGAAGCGACCGCAGGATCGCGTTGTGCTGTCGAAGGCAGGCGAATCGTTTGAGAAAGCGTTGCCTGGTTTGATGAAGGCGAAAACAACGACGGGTGAAGCAAAAACTCCCGCGAACGGCCATCTGCATCATGGCAGCGTAGTGATTGCAGCAATCACAAGTTGTACGAACACGTCGAATCCAGCTCTGTTGATTTCGGCTGGCTTGTTGGCCAAGAAGGCTGTCGAGCGCGGTCTTGAGGTTCCAGGCTGGGTGAAAACCTCGCTCGCTCCGGGATCGAAAGTCGTTCTCGACTACCTGCAAAAAGCAGGTCTGATGCCGTATCTGGAGAAGCTAAAGTTCCACATCGTCGGCTATGGCTGCACGACGTGCATCGGCAACTCAGGTCCATTGCCGGCGGAAGTATCGAGAGAAATCGACGAGAAGAATCTCGTGGTGGCCTCGGTGCTTTCCGGCAATCGCAACTTCGAGGGACGTATTAATTCCGAAGTTCGAGCCAACTACCTGATGTCACCGCCCCTGGTCGTGGCGTTTGCGCTGGCGGGACGAATCGACGCCGACTTGCGCAAAGATGCCATTGGCAAGGGAAAAGACGGCAAGCCGGTTTATTCGCCGACATCTGGCCAACGCAGCAGGAAGTGGAAGAATCGTTGTCGAGCGCGATTACCTCGGAGATGTTCCGCAAGAGTTATGGTGAGGTGTACTCGGGTGACGAACGCTGGCGCGGCCTGCCGGTGCCGAAGGGCGAGACTTATGCGTGGGAGAAAGATTCCACGTACATCCGCCAGGCGCCCTATTTCGACGGCATGACGCTGAAGCCGTCAGGGGTTGAAGACATCAAGGGCGCGCGCGTTTTAGCTGTACTCGGTGACAGCGTAACCACGGATCACATCTCGCCAGCGGGTTCAATCAAGAAAGACGGTCCGGCCGGGAAATACCTGATTGCCCATGGAGTGCAGCCCGCCGATTTCAATTCGTATGGATCGCGTCGCGGCAATCACGAAGTCATGGTACGTGGCACGTTCGCTAACGTCCGTTTGCGCAACAAGATGGTGAACACCGAAGGCGGGTTTACGCGCCACCTGCCAGACGGCGTGGAAATGTCCATCTTCGATGCCTCCGAAAAATATCATGCGGAGAAAGTGCCATTGGTGATTCTCGCCGGCAAGGAATATGGCTCCGGCTCCTCGCGCGACTGGGCGGCGAAAGGGCCGCGGTTGCTGGGCGTTCGCGCTGTGATTGCGGAAAGCTACGAACGTATACATCGCTCGAACCTGGTGGGCATGGGAATTCTTCCGCTGCAGTTCTTGCCAGGAGAAAATGCCGAGTCCCTCAAGTTAACAGGTGAGGAGGTTTTCGAAATCACAGGCATTCGCGACTTGGTCGAGAAATTTTCTTCCGGTCGCAAGATTGCAGTACGAGTGAAGGGCGGAAAGACCGCCGAGTTCCAAGCCGTGGTTCGCATCGACACTCCGCAGGAAGCGTTGTACTACGCCAACGGGGGCATTCTGCAGTACGTTCTGCGGCAATTGCTGGCAGGGAAGACGCAACCGGAGGCGGTTACCGTTTAAGCCCAGTCTCGCGCAGTTTCTAGCGCCGGTTGTTTCCCCTAGCAGGCCTGCGCCTGCTAATCTCGAATTCCTGTGCCCATACCTGCGTCTTATCTGCCGGCCGCTCTGAGCCTCACTGCAGTCGGAGTTTGGGGTACAAGCGACTTTCTCGGCGGCATGGGGACGCGGCGCGAACGCCTTCTTGTTTACCGCCATCGTGCACCTCAGTGGCCTGATTGTGACCGGGGCCCTGGCGCTATTTACGCATGCGCCTTTCCCCGCGATGGTGAGTGTGGAGTGGTCGCTGGTCGCTGGAGCGCTCGGCGGAACGGCATTGGTCTTCTTCTACCGCGCGTTGTCCCGCGGGAATATGGGACTCATCGCGCCCGTCGCAGCGGTCTTGAGCGCCGCGATTCCAACAATCGTGACCGCATTCTCCGACGGGTTTCCGGGGAAGCGACAAGTGCTCGGCTTTGTCCTGGCAGCGATCGGCGTCTGGCTGATTTCTCGAACCGAAGGTGATTCCGGCCCTCCCGAGGGCTTGGGAGTTGCAGTGTTGGCCGGAATCGGCTTTGCCGGTTTCTACCTGTGTACCCACCGCGCGGGCAACGCCTCCGCGTTGTGGGTGGCGACAGTTTCGCGTGTTGCGTCTTTTCTGGTGACGGCAGGGATCGTTCTTTTCGGGAGACATCTGAACCGGGTTCCGGCGCCGGTGCTGGGCATTGCTTGCGTCGCAGGAATTCTCGATATCGGCGGCAGTGTAGCCTTCGTGCGCGCCTCGCAGATCGGACGGCTCGACTCTGCGGTTGTGCTCAGTTCGCTGTACCCCGCGGTGACGGTATTACTCGCGCGCATTTTCCTGCATGAGCATTTCAGTCGCGCTCGGACAATCGGGATGCTGGCGGCCCTGGCGGCGGTGCCGATGATTGCGGGCTAGAAGTGTGATATTCCTGAATTCTTGAGGGTCGTCGAGAAATGTAGTCGACTGACTCACTGGAGAAAATGATCAGTGCCGCTGCTTGAAGTCCGCGAGCTTACGAAGGTTTTCGATCTTTCTGAATCCGCGTTTGGCGGCCGGAAGTCGGGCGAAGTCCGCGCCGTGGACGCCGTCTCTCTCGACATTCATGCCGGAGAAACGCTGGGCTTGGTAGGCGAATCGGGTTCCGGCAAAAGTACGTTGGGACGGCTGATTCTCCGCCTGATCGAGCCGACCTCGGGCAGCATCTATTTCGACGGCAACGATCTCATCAATGCGAGCGGCACGGAGCTTCGCAGTCTGCGCCGCCACATGCAGATCATCTTCCAGGACCCGTTTGGCTCACTCGATCCGCGTTATCGGGTAGAAGATGTGATAGCGGAGCCGTTCATTCTTCACGGTGAAGTCGATGTTCGTGACGCCCGTCGACTGCGCGTGCGCGAACTGCTGCGAGCTGTCGGCATGGATGAATCCGCCCTGCAGCGCTATCCGCACGAGTTTTCCGGAGGGCAGCGGCAGCGCATCGGAATTGCGCGCGCCTTGGCGCTGCGGCCGAAATTCATCGTCGCGGATGAGCCCGTCTCCGCCCTCGATGTCAGCGTCGGTGCGCAGATCGTCAATCTTCTGCAGCAGTTGCAGCGCGATTTCGGGCTTACCTATCTTTTTATTTCTCACTCGATGCCAGTCGTACGCTACCTCTCGACCCGCATCGCGGTGATGTATCGCGGCAAAATTGTCGAGATCGGCAGCACCGCGCAGATCACCGAACGCCCGCAACACGAATACACTCGTAAACTCTTGGCGGCGACGCCGGAGATGACGGCCTCGTGAAGTCTTGATTTGCGTAATCAATGCCCCCAGTTGTCCTCGGGAGCCGATCGGCGGCTAAAATGCCGCTGTTCAAGGAGCGAACATGGCCGCAGCCGCAGTTGTACCTCCTCAGGAACCAGCGCCGATTTCTGAAGCCCAGCGTCTGGTCGACGTTTTCATCGCGCCCAGCAAGACCTTCACCGATCTCCGCCGGAACGCCAGTTGGTGGGCGCCATTCCTGATCATCGCCATCGTTTCGGTAATGTTCGGCTATGTCGTCGATCAGAAAGTCGGTTTTCGCAAGGTGGTGGACAATGTGATTCAGTTGCAGCCCAAGACGGCGGCGCAACTTGAGAACATGCCTGCCGGCCAACGCGAAAAAAACCTTGCGCTGCAGGCTACAATCACCAAATTCGTCACCTTAGGTTTTCCCTTTATTGCGTTGATCGTTTATGTGGTCTTCACCGCAATCCTCTTTGCGACCCTAAAATTTGGCGCGAGCGCCGAAGTGGAGTTCTCGAGAATGTTTGCGCTCGTGGTTTATACACGTCTGCCGCAAATCCTGATGCCTCTGCTGGCGATCTTGTCTCTGCTCGCTGGAGGCAACGGTGACGGATTCAACATTCAGAACCCCGTGGCGACCAATCCCGGATACTTTATCGGTCCGGACGGCTCTGCGGTGCTTCGGGCTCTGCTGACGCCGTTGGATGTCCTTTCCTTCTGGAGTTTGATTCTGACCGCCATCGGCATTACTTGCATCAGCAAGGTCAAGCGCGGAACAGCGTTTGCGGTGGTGTTTGGATGGTTCGCCGTGGTCGTCCTGGGCAGGGTCGTCATTGCCGCAATAACTTCTTGAGCTGTGACAAAAGTCATCGCCCTCGATCGTGACGGCGCATTAGCCTCTGCGGTTACCTATTTGGAGGCCTCATGCGTAGTTTTGCTTTGTACATGCTCGTTCTGCTTTTGCCGCCCGGTTCTCTTCTGTTCGCCCAATCCGCCAATCCGGCGGCATCGTGCGTCGAATGTCATGGCAAGCAGACACCGAATATTGTCTCCGACTGGAAGCTGAGCAAGCACAGCCAGATGGAAGTGACCTGTGTCACTTGCCACGGCGACCAGCACCAGTCCGCGAGCGACGTAACGAAAGTAAAGATTCCTACGCCAGAGACCTGCGCGCAGTGCCACCAGACGCAGGTCGACCAGTACAAGCACGGCAAGCACTCGAAAGCGTGGGCGGCGATGATGGCCATGCCCACAATCCACTGGCAACCGATGGCGATGATCGAGGGGCAGAAGGGTTGCGGTGGCTGTCACAAGATTGGCGAAAAGCCGGTGGAGGAGATTGCCAAACTGCAAAAGCAGGGCAACGAATTCGGGTCGGCCTCCTGCGACTCCTGCCACACCCGGCATACCTTTTCGGCTGAGGAGGCCAAGTCTCCGCAGGCCTGCGAAACCTGTCACATGGGGTTCGACCATCCGCAGTGGGAAATGTATTCTTCGTCGAAGCACGGGGTGCGCGAAGACCTGAAGCAGCGTGGAATTTTGCAAACTGGAGCCGCTGCTCCGACTTGCCAGACCTGCCACATGCAGAACGGCGATCACGGCGTGCGCACAGCCTGGGGATTTCTTGGAGTTCGTCTGCCGTTGCCTGAGGACAAGCAGTGGGCAGCAGACCGCGCCACGATTTTGCAAGCACTCGGTGCGCTCGATCCTGACGGCAAGCCGACGGCGCTGGTGGCGACGATCCAAGCCGCCGACTTGGCGCGTCTGACCCAGGAAGACTGGCAAGGCGAGCGCGACAAGATGCTGAAGACCTGCAACCAGTGCCACTCCGGCAATTTTGCCAAGCAGCAACTGGATGCTGGCGACGACATGATCAAGAACGCTGACCACCTGATGGCGGAGGCGATCCAGATCGTGGCGAGTTTGTATAAAGACGGCGTACTTCCGCAGCCGAAGAACTATGCGTATGCATTTCCGAACCTACTGACATTCCACGATGCGCCCACCGTGGTTGAGCAAAAGCTCTTTGTGATGTACCTCGAGCACAGGATGCGGACATTCCAGGGAACCTTCCACGGCAGTCCGGATTACGCACTCTGGTACGGATGGAGCGAAATGCAGCGCGATTTGACTGAAATACGCGAACTGGCCGCGCAGATGCGACGCGAGAAGAAGACTGGGCCAACCGTCAAACCGGCGGCAACGGTTAAACCAGCTAGCGCCAGACAGTAATTCTTATGGAGTGACGGGCGTCCTCGCCCGTCCTCCCTTTGCCATTTACAATGGCCCGCGCATGCATACCGCGGACGTTGTCCTCATCGGCGGAGGTATCGTCGGCTCCAGCATTGCCTATCATCTTGTCGCGGCGGGCTGTAAGAACGTGCTCGTCATCGAGCGCGAGACGGCGCAGGGCAAGGGATCGACTGGCAAGAGCATGGGTGGCGTGCGCGCGCAGTTTTCGACGCCCGTCAACATTCAGATGTCGCTCTACTCCATCCCCTTCTATGCGAGCTTTGAAGATCGGCTCGGTTATCCCTGCGACTACCGTCCGCAGGGTTATCTTTTTTGCGCGACCAATGACAAGCACATGACATACCTGCGGACGAACTACGAAAAGCAGGTCGCCATGGGGTTAAAGAACGTCCGACTGGTGAGCGGCGACGAGATCCGGAGCATGTTCCCACTGCTGCGCGGCGATGACATCGTGGGTGGCAGTTTCTGCTCGACCGATGGATTCGTCGATCCCTATAGCGTCATGGTTGGTTTCATGACCTGGGCGAGCGATCACGGTGCCACGCTCTGGAAGAATGCAACTGTCACTGGAATTACCGCGAAGAACGGCAGCTTTGAAGTCGCTACCACGCGCGACACAGTCTCGGCGCGCACGGTCGTCAACTGCGCCGGAGCGTGGGCGGCTCCGATTGCGAAGATGGTCGGCATTGATCTTCCGGTCGAACCTCTGCGACGGATGCTGGTGCCGACCGAACCGTTCGACCAGTTTCCACACACGGCTCCAATGATCATCGATATGTCAAACGGCTTCCATTTTCGACCGGAGAGCCGCGGCTTCCTGCTGGCATGGAACGATCCCGAAGAGACTCCCGGCTACAAGACCGATTTCGAGCCGACCTTCATCGAGAAGATTCTTACCCGTGCTGCGGATCGCGTTCCCGTTTTCGAGAATGTTGCGGTCAATCCCAAACGCGCTTGGGCCGGCCTCTATGAAATGACGCCCGATCATCATCCGATACTCGGAGAGTCACCCGATGTCCCCGGCTTCTTCTTCGCCAACGGATTCAGCGGGCACGGTGTGATGCACTCGCCCGCAACGGGCAAAATTCTGAGCGACCTGATTCTGACAGGGAAGACGGATCTGATTGACGCGTCGCTACTGAACTTTTCGCGCTTTGCCGAAGGACGGATGATTCATGAGACAGCAGTGCTGTAAGCTGCTCGCGATCATTTATCATGGCCGCGACAGAAAGCCCTAACCACAGAGGGAACAGAGGAACATAGTAGATTCCTACGCGTCTCCGTGTACCTCCGTGCCCTCTGTGGTTAAGGTTTTCGCATGCCGCAGGAACTCAACTACTGGCTCACGACAGTTCAATTGCCCAGTCCTCCGTCACAGCCATTGCCGGAGACCACTGATGTTGCCATCATCGGCGCCGGGTTCACCGGGCTCTCTGCCGCGCTCGCGCTGGCGAAGCGTGGTGCGAAGGTCGTCGTGCTCGAATCGGAAACCATTGGATGGGGCGCCAGTTCGCGCAACGGCGGGATGGTGCTCACCGGGCTGAAGCTCGGCGTCAACAAATTGATCTCGATGTACGGACGCGAATTGACGCAGCGCATGTACGCCGCTTCGCTCGAGACAATCTCCACCGTCGAACGCATCGTGAGCGAAGAGAACATCGCCTGCGATTTTGCGCGCACCGGGCATCTGGAGGTTGCGTGCAAGCAGGCTCATTTTGATGACTATGCCCGCCAGGTGGAAGTGATCGCGCGCGAATTCAACCATCAATTACGCGTCGTTCCGCGCGATCAGCTGCGCAGCGAAATCGGCTCCGACATTTATTACGGCGGCATGGTGGATGAAATATCCGTGGGCGTCAATCCAGCGCGCTACGTGTTCGGGTTGAGCAAAGCTACCTTGCGGGCCGGAGCACAGATCTGCGAGCGCACGCGACTGCAGAACATCCAGCGCGAGTCGCGCAACGGCACACCCGGTTTTAAGCTCAATACGTCCCATGGCGCATTTTGGGCGCGCAATGTACTCGTCGGAACTAGCGGCTATACCGGAGCGGCGACTCCGGCGTTGCGGAAGAAAATCATCCCCATCGGGTCGTTCATCATTACGACAGAAGTGCTTCCAGACGCTCTGGCTCACGAACTGAGCCCACGCAATCGCCAGATCTACGATTCCAAGAACTATCTTTATTACTATCGGCTCACTCCCGACAACCGCATGTTGTTTGGCGGCCGCGCGGCATTTTTCCCGGAGACGGACCAAACGATCCGCAAGAGCGCGGAAATCCTGCGTCTCGGCATGATCGAAGTCTACCCACAGCTGAAAGACACGAAGGTCGAATACGTCTGGGGTGGCACGCTCGATTTCTGTTTCGACATGATGCCCCACGCGGGCCTGGTAGATGGCATCTACTTTGCCGTCGGCTACGCCGGTCACGGCGTTGCCATGGCCACGTATCAAGGGCAGAAAATGGCAGAGTGGATCGCGGACGGAAAGACCGACAATCCTTTCGTCGAGATTCCGTTTCCAGGCGCACCACTCGGCCTTTACAACGGCAAGCCGTGGTTTCTGCCGTTTGCAGGAGCCTACTATAAGGTGCTGGACTGGGTGTCGTGAATCGATTGAGACATTCAGTCATTGAATCATTGAGGCATTGGGCCGTAATGATTCAATGACTCAATCATCCAATGTTTCAATGGCTCTATTCATTTATCGATTGGAGAGCTTATGTCCCTATTTGGCTTCATCGAATACGCCGATGCCAGTCCTGAAGTGCGGGCCGTCTACGACGACATCATGACGACACGCAAAACGGACTGGATCAACAATTTCTGGAAGTCGATTGCGCACGATCCAGTGATGCTCAGGCGCACTTGGGAAGACATCAAGCAGATCATGGCTCCCGGAGCGCTCGATCCGCTGACCAAGGAGATGATCTACGTTGCCGTGTCGGTCACCAATCAATGCGAGTACTGCATCGCATCGCATACGGCGTCGGCGAAGAAGCAGGGGATGACGGATGCTCAGTTCAAGGAGTTGATGTCGGTCGTCGGAATGGCGAACGAAACCAACCGGCTCGTCGCTGGCTATCAGGTGGAAGTCGACGAACGCTTCAAGCCGCAATCGGGAAAGTAACAAGTACTAGCACCGTACCTTCGGCCTTCGTGCAAGTTCTATAATTGAGGAACGCGTGGCTCAGGGGTCGTGAATCTGGACAGAAACTGCCTCAACAGTGGGAAGGTTTTACTGATAGCGGAGAGCTGACAGCTGAGAGCTACATTCTTACGGATCGATTGAGAGAGGTATAGGCATGGCTGAAATGACGGTGACTCCAGTTGCGACCCACGGTTTTTTTCTGGACGGGAAGTGGTTGGAGGAGGGTGACATCGTCGATGTACGGTCACCTTATGACGGATCGCTCGTCGCTCACGTCCACCAGGGACGCCGCCAGCATGCCGAAGCCGCCATCGCCGCGGCCGTCAAGGCATTTGGCACCACACGCCGGCTGCCGGCATTCGAACGGCAGAGAGTTCTGCGCCAAATCGCAATCGGCATCCATGATCGCAAAGATGAATTTGTCCGGACGATCGCTCTGGAGGCGGGCAAGCCCGTTCGCAGTGCTCGTATGGAAGTGGACCGTGCGGTATTCACGTTCAACATCGCCGCGGAAGAGACGGTCCGCGGCTACGGAGAATACCTGCCGCTCGATTGGCAACAGTCGACGGCCGGGCGCTGGGGAATCGTCAAGCGCTTTCCGCTCGGCCCCGTTGCCGGCATCACTCCGTTCAATTTTCCCTTGAATCTGGTTTCGCACAAAGTCGCGCCTGCAATTGCAGCCGGGTGTTCGATGGTGCTCAAGCCTGCGCCGCAGACTCCGCTGACGTCGCTGCTTCTGGCGGAAGTAATCCAGCAGGCGGGATGGCCCGATGGCGGCTTCAACGCGGTCCTGCTCTCGAACGAAGATTCCGGACTACTCGTCACCGATGAGCGCATCAAACTCATCAGCTTTACCGGCAGCGCCTCGGTCGGCTGGGCGATCAAGAACAACGCCGGCAAGAAGAAAGTCGTTCTCGAACTGGGAGGGAATTCTGGCGTCATCGTCCACAGCGACGCCGATCTCGCCTATGCCGCCGAACGCTGCGTGACCGGCGGTTTCTCCTATGCCGGACAGTCCTGCATTTCCGTGCAGCGCATTCTGGTTGAGCACTCCGTCTATGGCAAATTCACTGAGCTGTTGCTGGCCGCCGCCGGCAAGCTGAAAGTTGGCGACCCGCTCGACGAATCCACCGACCTTGGCCCGCTGATCCGGGAAAGTGACGCGATTCGTGCGGTCGAGTGGATTCAGGAAGCAGTGCGCGGCGGGGCGCGTCTGCTTTGCGGCGGCAATCGCAAAGGTTCGCTGCTTGAGCCGACGATCCTCACCAGCACCAAGCCCAACATGAAAGTGAATTGCCAGGAGATCTTTGCGCCGGTAGTGACCGTTGAGCCCTACACCGATTTCGCATCAGCGCTGAAGCAACTCAACAGCTCTACCTACGGCCTGCAGGCGGGTATTTTCACGCGCGACGCCAAACTTATCTTCCAGGCGTATGACGAACTCGAGGTCGGAGGCGTGATCGCCGGCGACGTACCGACCTTCCGTATTGATCACATGCCCTACGGAGGAATCAAAGACTCAGGTCTCGGCCGGGAAGGCTTGCGCGATTCGATTCAGGAAATGACCGAACCAAAACTGCTGGTGATGCATTTGCGCTAGGGGTGTGCTGGTTTGCAGGAGTTGCTCAGCGTTCATTGTTGAATGCCTGGAGGAACAAAAGCGCCTGCTGATTTTCTCAACATTCAACTTCCCGATTCGGAACAGAACTCGCCATAAGAAAAGTTAGATCTACCTATTCCAATTCGGGTGTCAACTGTTATACTCCTGTGTTTCAGTATCCTTCGTCACCATAATACGTGACGTAAATCATACCCAAGTGGGCAGCCGGAAGCGGCGCGAGCCGGTTCCGTTACGAACTACAGACTTCATATTCAATGCAGATCTTTCCACGCAGCAGCAATGCGATCGCTCGGGCCTCCCTGGCCCTGGTCGTTCTCGCAGTCGGCGGACTTTTCGCCGTCCTGATGGAATTGGAACGTTCCCCGTATATCACCAATGCGGGAGTCAGAAAGTCGCAGCCGGTGCCGTTCAGCCACCAGCACCATGTCACCGGGCTGGGCATCGATTGCCGTTACTGTCACACGTCGGTTGAGCAATCGAGTTTTGCCGGTATTCCTCCCACCAAGACCTGCATCAACTGCCATGCCCAGATCTGGACCAATGCTTCCTACCTCGAGCCGGTGCGTGAAAGCTTCCGCACGGGCAAGTCGCTGGAGTGGACCCGCGTCAACCAGTTGCCAGACTTCGTTTATTTCAACCACAGCATTCACGTGACCAAGGGAGTCGGCTGCAACACCTGCCACGGTCCCGTCGATCAGATGCCGCTGATGTATCAGTATGCGTCGCTGCAGATGGAGTTCTGCCTCGAGTGCCATCGCGCGCCCGAGAAGTATCTGCGTCCGCGGGAGCAGGTCTTCAATATGCGCTACGACCAGCCATCGACAGGCGAGCCGGTAGTCGTAAACGGCAAGGCGTATTCCGATCAGGAAGCGCTGGGCAACGCCCTGAAAGAGCAGTACAACGTGCGGTCGGTAAAAGACATTACGAGCTGCAACACCTGCCACCGATAGGGGTGAGGGTTTACTGACAGCTGAGAGCTGACAGCTGAGAGCTAAATAATGGACGAGCAGAAAACAAAATCGGCCAGTACGGACGTTTGCCCAACCAAGCGCAAAGAGCTTGATCTGGCAACCGTCAAAGGGCAGATCGCGCAGACGACCGGTCCCGAATACTGGCGCAGCCTCGAAGAACTCGCAGGCAGCGAAGAGTTCCAGGAAATGATGCACCGGGAGTTCCCGAAGGGTGCTTCCGAGTGGCTCGACGACTTCTCGCGGCGCGGCTTCCTGAAGACAATGGGTGCGTCGCTGGCGCTGGCCGGATTGACCGGTTGCACGCGCATGCCGAACACCGAAATCGTGCCCTACGTCCGGCAGCCGGAAAATGTAGTGCCGGGCAAGCCGATGTTCTATGCGACGGCCTTCACGCTGGGCGGCTACGCGTCGCCGATTCTGGTCGAAAGCCACCTCTTCCGTCCGACGAAGGTTGAAGGCAATCCGCAGCATCCCGCGAGCCTTGGCGGCACGGACGTTTACGCGCAGGCCTCAGTTCTCGATCTCTACGACCCCGATCGCGCACAGAACGTCACCTACATGGGCGATGTGCGCTCGTGGGGCGCGTTCATGGAAGCCGTTCGCGGCCCCATGAGTGTTCAGAAAAGCATGGCGGGTGGCGGAGTCCGCATTCTGACGCAGGGCGTTACCTCGCCCACGCTGGCCGCCCAGATTCGCAGCTATCTCGAAGCAAGCCCGATGGCGAAGTGGCACGTCTACGAGCCAATCAACCGCGACAACGTCTATGAAGGCGCAAAGCTGGCGTTTGGCGAGCCGGTCGAGACACGCTATGACTTGTCAAAAGCCGACGTAATCGTTTCGCTCGACGCCGATTTCCTCTACGCCGGATTCCCCGGCTCGGCCCGCTACACCCGCGATTTCGCCGCGCGGCGCAATCCCGATGCGAACATGAATCGGCTGTATGTGATCGAGAGCACGCCGAGTTCTACGGGGATGAAAGCGGATCATCGGCTGCCGGTGAGGGCGAGCGACATAGAAGGGTTTGCTCAAGCGCTAGCTCATGGCGGTGGCAAAATCGGCATGGCGGAACTTTTTGTCGCGAAGATCGCTAACGACCTTCAAGCGCACAAGGGCTCGAGCGTAATCATTGCTGGAGATCATCAACCACCTGCAGTTCATGCTCTCGCTCATGTGATGAACGCACAACTCGGCAATGTTGGCAAGACGGTTTTCTACACAGAACCTGTAGATGCGAATCCCGTGAATCGCGGCGAGTCGCTCAAGGCGCTGGTTGATGACATGCGCTCAGGCAAGGTTGATTTGCTTTTGATTCTCGGCGGCAACCCCGCCTACGACGCGCCGGCAGAGATGGAGTTTGCATCGGTGCTGAAGGATCCGACCGCCGTCAATCTCAAGATCTATCTCGGCTCGCACCGCAACGAAACGGCTGAGCTTTGCCAATGGCACGTGCCCGAGGCGCACTATCTGGAATCGTGGAGCGATGCTCGGGCATACGACGGAACCGTTTCGATCATCCAGCCGCTGATTGATCCGCTGTATGGCGGCAAGAGCGCGCACGAGATGGTCACGATTCTAGCCGGACAGTCCGGCATTACTGGACACGACTTGGTGCAGCAATACTGGCAAAAGCAGCACGCAGGTGCCGACTTCGACGCTTTCTGGCGTAAGTCGCTGCACGATGGGTGGGTTGCGAACACATGGTTTGCCCCGAGAAATGTTTCGATGAAAGTTGACGAGACGAATTTTGAGCAACTCCCGCAAGGAGGTAGCGACGCCGTCGAACTAAACTTCCGCCGTGACCCGTCCATCTACGACGGCCGCTTCTCGAATAACGGCTGGCTGCAGGAGCTTCCGAAGCCGCTGACCAAGCTGACCTGGGACAATCCCATCATGATCGGGCCGGCCATGGCCGAACGGCTGAAGCTGAATTTCAAAGATGTTGCCGAACTCGAATTCAACGGCAAGAAAGTCAAAGGGCCAGTCTGGATTCAGGCCGGCCATCCCGACAACTCGATCACCGTATTCATGGGCTACGGCCGCACCCGCGCCGGCCGCGTCGGGACAGACACCGGCTTCGACGTTTATCCCCTGCGCACTAGCAAGGCGCCGTGGTTTGCCGATGGCGCGAAGCTCACTCCGACCGGAGATACCTATCAGCTTGCCAGCACACAGGGCTACCAAACGATGGAGACTCCTGTAGGCGAGCGTCCGCTGGTGCAGGAACGCAGCCTCGAGGAGTACAAGAAAGAGCCAAACTTCGCCAAAGAAGGCGAGCCACCCGCCGAGCTCACGCTCTACAAGCAGAGCTTCGATTACGACAAAGAAACCTACGCATGGGGCATGGCGATCGACCTGAACGCTTGCGTCGGATGCAACAACTGCATCGTCGCGTGCCAGTCGGAGAACAACATCGCCGTGGTCGGCAAGGAACAGACGCTCAAGGGCCGCCACATGCACTGGCTGCGCGTAGACGCCTACTACAACGGTCCGCGCGAAAATCCGAAAGGATTCTTCCAGCCCGTTCCCTGCATGCAGTGCGAAAACGCTCCTTGCGAACTAGTCTGCCCGGTGCAGGCGACCGTCCATAGCAGCGAAGGCCTGAACGACATGGTCTACAACCGCTGCGTCGGCACTCGTTATTGTTCGAATAACTGTCCGTATAAGGTTCGCCGGTTCAACTTCCTGCTCTTCTCCGACTGGGAGACTCCACAGTTCAAGCTCATGCGCAATCCGGACGTAACGGTCCGCAGCCGCGGCGTGATGGAAAAATGCACCTACTGCGTGCAGCGCATCAACGAGCGCCGCATTGACGTAGAGACGGCCTCGGTGCGCGAAGGCAAGGAAATTCGCATTGGCGATGAATTGCAGACGGCCTGCCAGCAGTCGTGTCCGGCGGACGCAATCATCTTTGGCAATCTGAATGATCCGAACAGCAGGGTGAACAAGTTGAAGGGGCAGCCGAGAAATTACTCTCTGCTGGGCGATTTGAATACGCGGCCGCGCACAACGTACCTGGCGGAAGTTCGCAACCCGAATCCGGAATTAGAAACAGAGTCGAGAGCATAAGTGGAGCGCAAGTAAGGCATGGCGACCAACACACAAATACCCGTGGCTGACCAGCGAGTGCCGGTCATTGCGCCGGGTCATACCTTCTCCACCATCACCGAGAAGATCAGCAACATCGTGCTCAGTCGCCCGATCTCGCTGGGATGGATCTTCGGCTTCCTGATCGTGTTCTCGATGATGAACATGCTGATGCTCGCCCTCGGGTACCTGTTCATTAAAGGTACCGGGATCTGGGGTATCAACATTCCCATCGGTTGGGGATTCGCCATCGTCAACTTTGTGTGGTGGATCGGTATTGGCCACGCAGGTACTCTGATTTCCGCCATTCTCGCTCTGTTGCGACAGACCTGGCGCAACTCCATCAACCGTTTCGCCGAAGCGATGACGCTTTTTGCGGTAGCTTGCGCCGGCATTTTTCCGCTGGCTCATACCGGACGTCCGTGGCTCGCGTACTGGCTGTTTCCGTATCCGAACACGATGAACTACTGGCCGAACTTCCGCAGTCCTCTTGTATGGGACGTGTTCGCGGTTTCGACGTACGGCACAATTTCGCTTGTGTTCTGGTTTGTAGGATTGATTCCTGATTTTGCCACCATGCGCGATAAGGCCGAGAGTCCGCTGGTCAAGCGCATTTACGGATTGCTCGCCATGGGATGGCGCGGTTCCGCCCGTCACTGGCATCGTTATGAAACGGCCTACCTGCTTCTGGCCGGACTCGCAACGCCGCTGGTGCTCTCGGTCCACACGGTTGTGAGCTTCGATTTCGCCGTCGGCATCGTTCCCGGCTGGCACACCACCATCTTCCCGCCCTACTTTGTCGCGGGCGCCATCTACTCCGGTTTCGCCATGGTGCTTTGTCTAGCGATTCCGATTCGAGCGATCTACAAACTCGAAGACTTCATCACCATGCGCCATCTCGAGAACGCGGCCAAAGTCATGCTGGCCACCGGACTCATCGTCGCCTACGGCTACGGCATGGAAGCCTTCATGGGCTGGTACAGCGGCAGCCAGTACGATTCCTTCCTGCTCTGGAACCGGCTGCACGGCCCGTACCAGCTGGCATACTTTGCGTTACTCGCTTGTAACATTGGCATTCCGCAGGTGCTGTGGCTGAAGAAATTCCGAGTTTCCACCGGCTGGTTGTGGCTGATTTCGTTCGTCGTACTCGTCGGCATGTGGCTGGAGCGCTTCATTATTGTCTGCGTCAGCTTGAGCCGCGACTTCCTGAATTCTTCGTTCGGCATGTACTACCCCACCAAGTGGGACTGGATGACCTACGCTGGAACCATCGGTCTGTTCCTGACGGCGATGTGGCTGTTTGTTCGTATTCTCCCAATGATCTCCATCTTCGAATTGCGCACCCTGCTTCCGGAAGCGCAGGTGCACGAGACGGCGGAGGTGAAACAGTGAGCGATTTTTCGGGCAACGGCCCAGTCTACGGATTGATGGCTGAATTCGACTCGGCAAAAGATCTAGTGGCCGCTGCTCATAAAGCTCATGAGGCGGGCTACCAGAAACTCGATGCCTACAGCCCGTTCCCGATCGAAGGGCTTGCAGAAGCCATCGGTTTTCATAAAAACGGCGTGGCGCTCGTGGTCCTAATCTGCGGGTTGCTAGGTGGACTGTCTGCTTATGCACTTCAATATTGGGTTGCGGTGATTACTTACCCGGTCAATGTCGGCGGACGCCCGTATCACTCCTGGCCTTCCTTCATCATCGTGACTTTCGAATTGACGATTCTTTTCGGTGGACTTTCCGCCGCGATCGGCATGCTTTTGCTCAATGGCCTGCCGATGCCGTATCACCCGGTCTTCAACGTGCCCGAATTTGCCAAAGCCTCAGAGAACAAGTTCTTCCTGGTCGTGTTTGCAAGCGATCCACAATATGACGCTGCCCGCACCCGCTCGTTTCTTTCAGGCCTGTCTCCACGCATGATTGCGGAGGTGCCAAGCTAGTATGGGTGCTCCTCGCAATCTCCGAAAAGTTCTGCCCGCGTTGCTGGCGCTGCTGACGCTGATCGCCATTACCGCCGGATGCCGAATCGACATGCACATGCAGCCCTACTACCGGCCGATGGCAAAGAGCGATTTCTTTAATGATGATCGCTCGGCCCGCTTGCCGGTTGAGGGCACGGTCGCCCGCGGTGACCTGCGCGAAAGCGCTTATTTCTATACCGGCAAGATTGGCAACGCTCCCGGCGATTACATGCCGTTCCCGGTGACCAAAGAAGTTCTGGAGCGCGGCCGCGAGCGCTTCAACATCAATTGCACGCCCTGTCATGGACGCGTCGGCGATGGCGGCGGATTTATTCCGACCCGTGGTTTCCGGCGTCCTCCGTCGTATCACATCGAGCGCTTGCGCAAGGTTCCCATCGGATATTTCTTCGACGTGATGACCAACGGATTCGGAGTGATGCCGGAGTACGGAACGCAGGTCAACGCACGCGACCGCTGGTGTATCGCTGCTTATATCCGCGCGCTGCAGTTGAGCCAGAATGCTACCTCGGCCGACGTGCCTGAAGGGCAGAAGGTCCCATCGCCTCCGCCGCAGTTCCGCGATATCGGGAATGGAGCGACGCTGCCGCAAATCGAACGGCCGAAAGCGCCTGCAGAAGGGGAATCCAAATGACCGCGGGCACAGTGAAGATGACGAATTCCGACCTGATGGCCCCGCCCGTGGCCCAGACCATTCAGCAGCGGTCACTCGTGATCGGAGTGATTGGCGCGATCGCTTCGGTCGCCGGCGCTTACCTGGCACCGGACAGTTTCTACTCCGCGTATCTGACCGGCTTCATGTTCTGGCTCGGGCTCTCGCTGGGATGCATGGCGATCCTCATGCTGTATCACCTGGTCGGCGGCGCGTGGGGCACGGTGATTCGACGCACTCTGGAATCGGGCATGATGACGCTGCCGATGATGGCCGTCCTGTTCATTCCAATTCTGCTGCACCTGCCAAGGCTGTATTTTTGGGCGCGGCCGGACGTGTTGGCCGACCCGAAGACCGATCACAAGATTGTCGAAATTGCGCACAGCTACCTCAACTTCAACGGCATCCTCGTGCGCTACGTCGTTTATTTCGCGATCTGGATCGCGATGGCGTACTTCCTCAATCGTTGGTCCACCGAGCAGGATTCGACCGCCGGCCAGAGCACTCTGCGCTTTCGCGCCCTGAGTTCCATCGGACTCGTGATCTACTCGCTCACGATTTCTTTCGCGGTAATCGACTGGGTGATGTCGCTGCAGGCGCGCTGGATCTCGACGATCTACGGGCTGCTGTTTGTCGCCGGCGAAGCGCTTTCCGCATTCTGCTTCTGTGTGGTCATCGAGAGCATTCTCGGCAAGCGCAAGCCGATGTCCGACTACCTGACCGACACCGAAGTCCATGATCATGGCAAGTTCATGCTCGCCTTCGTGATGGTTTGGGCATACTTCAACTTCTCGCAGTGGCTCATCATCTGGGCGGGCAACCTGCCGGAAGAAATTCCGTGGTATATCCGCCGCATGAATGGCGGATGGGAATCGGTCGGCTTGTTCCTGGTGGTGTTCCACTTCGCCATGCCATTCGCGCTCTTGCTCTCACGGCAACTGAAGCGCTCGGCGGCCAGGCTAGTTCGCATTGCTTCCTGGCTGATCATCATGCGGATTGTCGATATCTACTGGCACATCGAGCCGGCATCGCATCCGACGTTCCACTTGAGCTGGGTGCTGTTCGCGGTCCTGGCGGGAATGGGCGGCCTTTGGATGGCCTACTTCTTCCGCAATCTGCGGTCGCGGCCACTGCTGGCTGTGAACGCGCCGCAGACGTTGAGACTTTTTGAGTCGCCGCACGCTTAACGGAAATAGATGTAACGAAGTACGGTAACGAGATATGAGTGACGAACAATTGAATCACGGCCACGCTGGCCAAGGGACCGACTACGAACGCGAAGACTTAAGCACGCGCGGCGTGTTTGCGTTCATGATCGGCCTCGCAGTCATCGGACTCGTGATTTATTTCATTATCGTCGGGATGTACAAATTCCTCGATAACTACGAAAGATCGCGGATGTCTACATCGAGCCCGCTAGACACGTCGAAGGGCGCCATTTCGCGTGTCGTCACGCAAGACGACATGGACAAGATGTTCAAGGACAACGGCGCGCCCATGCTTGAAACCAATGAGATGGGACAGTTCAAAAACTTCCTGGTGAAGCAGGAAGACCAGCTCAACAGTTATGGCTGGGTCGATGAAAAAGCAGGCGTGGCGCACATTCCGATTGAACAAGCCATGGATTTGATCGTTAAGCGCGGTTTGCCGGTACTCCCGGCAGATAGTAATGCTGCAGTTGCATCGGCAGGCAACAAGGCGCCAGCGCAAAAAGTGTCAGCATCGAAGCAGTAGGCTTTCTGTGAAAGGGCGCGGCTTTAGCCGCTGAGGGCGGTTAGCCGGAAAAGGAAACGCAGTGCGCAGTAATCGTGGTAACTCGAACTCGATCTTGGTGGCACTCGTTGTCGCGGCGGCATTAGTGCTGCTGCTCGCGGCGACTCCGCTGTTCGCGGAGGTTCCGCGCGGTCCGATTATGGGCGGCGGCATCATGAGCCCACCGGCCAACCAGCGTCCACCCGGACTGGAATTCGTCGGCATCGAGCAACATCTCAATGCCGAGGTTCCCGGCGATCTCGAATTCAAAGACGAACTGGGCAACCCCGTGAAACTATCTGACTACTTCGGTCACGGACGTCCCGTCATCCTGAATCTGGGCTACTACGAATGTCCCATGCTCTGCAGCGAACTGCTGCAAGGGCTCGTCGGTTCGATGAAGGCGCTGACTTTCAATTTGGGCAAGGATTTCGATGTCCTGACGGTGAGTTTTGACCCGCGCGAAACCACGGAAATGGCCGCCGCGAAAAAACGGGACATGATGAAGCGCTATGGCCGCCCAAACTCCGATCAAGGCTGGCACTTCCTGACCGGAAAGCCCGACGCAATCAATGCTCTGACCAAGGCCGTCGGATTCCAGTACCAGTTCGATCCCAAGACGGAGCAGTACGCACACGCCACCGCGATCGTCATGCTCACGCCCGACCGCCACGTCTCGGGATATTTCTACGGCGTGGAGTTTTCTCCCAAAGACCTGCGCCTGGGGCTGGTGCAGGCCTCACAGAACAAGATTGGGAACATCGGCGATCAAGTTTTGCTCTACTGCTATCACTACGATCCCCGGACTGGAAAATACGGCGCGGTCATCAGCAATATCCTGAAAATTGGAGCGCTCGGAACCATGCTGATCCTGGGAACATTTATGCTGGTCATGCTCCGCGCTGATCGCCGCCACGATCCAGTCACGGGCCACGACAAATTGGGGCGAGTTACGTAGCTATGTCGAAATTTCTACCATTGTGGCCCGATTCGGCCTCTACGATGTCAGGACAGGTAGACGCGCTCTACATCTATCTGTTGCTGGTCGCGGGCGTCATGACCACGCTCATCTTTGTCGCCGTCACCGTGCTGGCGATCAAGTATCGCCAAAAGCCCGGCCAGGAAGCCCATCAGATTGAGGGCTCCACACTCCTCGAGATTACGTGGTCCGTCATTCCGTTCTTTGTGATGTTGACCTTCTTCATCTGGGGCGCGGTGATCTACTTCAAAGAACGCACGCCCCCAGCGGATTCGACCGAAGTCTATGTCGTCGCCAAGCAGTGGATGTGGAAGATTGAGCACATGGAAGGGCAGCGCGAGATCAACGAACTCCACGTGCCCGTCGGACAAAACGTGAAGCTGATCATGACCTCGCAAGACGTGATCCACAGCTTCTTTGTTCCCGCCTTCCGCATCAAACAGGACGTTTTGCCGGGTCGCTACACGACCTTGTGGTTTAAGGCGACCGTGCCCGGCCGCTATCACCTGTTCTGTGCTGAGTATTGCGGAACCATGCACTCCGGCATGGGCGGCGACATCGTCGTCATGGAGCCGCAGGATTATGCTCAGTGGATGGCGGGTGGACCAGCGGCGCCCCTGCAAGATACAGGCAAACAGCTATTCGCGACGCTGGGATGCGCCACTTGTCACCGTTTCGATGTGCAAGGCCGTGGCCCGAATCTCCAGGGTATTTACAACAAGCCCGTGTTGCTCGAAGACGGACGAACGGTGATTGCCGACGAAAATTATGTGCGTGAGTCGATTCTGAATCCGACCGCAAAAATTGTGAGCGGATTCAAACCGGTGATGCCGACATTTCAGGGCATCGTGAGTGACGAGCAGTTAAACGCGCTGGTGGCCTACGTGAAGTCGTTAGCCCAGCCACCCGCGGGAACCGCAGCGCTGCAGACTCAGCCCGCCGCGTCCCCGGCGCAACCCCAGAATACGCAGGTGCAATAGTCATGGCGAGTACAGTAATTCCGGCGAATCAGGCTCCGGCAAAGACAACGACGAATTATCTCAACAACGGGCATTCTCTCAAGTCCTGGCTGTTGACCACCGACCATAAGCGGATCGCGGTCCTCTACCTGATTTCGGTGACGGTGTTCTTCTTTCTCGGCGGCTTCTTCGCCATGCTCATCCGCTTGGAGTTGCTGACTCCGCAAGGCGACCTGATGCAAGCCGACACCTATAACAAGGTGTTCACCATGCACGGCATGATCATGGTGTTCTTCTTCCTGATCCCGGTGGTGCCGGCCGTGCTCGGCAATTTCCTGGTTCCGCTGATGATCGGGGCCAAGGATCTCGCTTTCCCGCGCATCAACCTGCTGAGCTGGTATCTCTACGTTGTCGGCGGTCTTCTGATCTCGCACGTCATGCTGACTGGAGGCGTCGACACCGGCTGGACCTTCTACAGCCCCTTCAGCACGGAGTACACGAACACAAAAATTGTTGAGGCTGGACTGGCAGCCTTCATTGCCGGGTTCTCGTCGATCTTCACCGGACTGAACTTCATCGTTACGATTCACCGCATGCGCGCTCCTGGCCTGACCTGGAACCGCCTGCCGCTGTTCATCTGGGCGAATTACGCGACCAGCATCATCATGATCCTGGGCACGCCCGTCGTTGCCATCACCATCGTGCTGGTGGCCGTCGAACGCCTCTTCCACCTCGGCATCTTCGACCCGCGGCTCGGCGGAGATCCCCTGCTGTTTCAGCACTTATTCTGGTTCTATTCCCATCCGGCCGTGTACATCATGATCCTGCCGTCCATGGGTGTGATCAGCGAACTCATCACCTGCTTCTCGCGCAAACGCGTGTTCGGGTACAACTTCGTGGCGCTGTCGAGTATCGCCATTGCCGTCATCGGATTCCTGGTCTGGGCGCACCACATGTTTGTGGCCGGCATTTCACTCTACGCCGCGATGATCTTCTCATTCCTCACGTTTTTCGTCGGCGTGCCGTCAGCAGTGAAAGTGTTCAACTGGACCGCGACTCTCTACCGGGGTTCGATTACCTATGCCACCCCGATGCTGTACGCGTTCGGCTTTATCGGATTGTTCACCATAGGTGGCTTGACCGGCCTCTTCCTGGCGACCCTCGGCATCGACGTCCACGTCACCGATACCTACTTCGTCGTCGCTCACTTCCACTACGTCATGGTAGGTGGCGTCTTGATGGGGTATTTAGGGGGCATGCATTTCTGGTGGCCGAAAATCAGCGGACGCATGTATCCGGAAGGCTGGGCAAAACTGTCGGCGCTGTTTACGTTCGTCGGCTTCAACCTGACCTTCTTCCCGCAATTCATTCTCGGCTACGTCGGCATGCCGCGCCGCTACTGGCAGTATCCGCCAGAGTTCCAGGTGCTGAACGTGCTCTCGACCGCTGGCGCCAGCGTGCTGGCGGTGGGTTATCTGCTGCCGATGATTTATTTCCTGTGGTCGCTGAAGTACGGCCCGATCGCCCCAGCCAATCCATGGAATGCCGCCGGACTGGAGTGGAAGACATCGTCCCCTCCGACCACCTTCAATTTTGACGAGACGCCGGTTGTGACCTGGGAAGCTTACAACTACGAAGAAATTGATGCGGTACCACACGGAGGTTCCCGTTGAGCGACAACCACGCCACCGTGGTCGAACACGAAGCGCATAACCCGGCGCTCCTGCACCACTTTTCCAGTGAGCAGCAGCAGAAGAACGCCGCCTCGCTGGGCATGTGGCTGTTCCTGGTGACGGAAATCATGTTCTTCGGCGGCATGTTCTGCGCCTATCTGATTTATCGCGTCCAGCACTTCAACGCCTTCGCAGCAGCCAGCCAGCAGCTCAGCATCAAGCTCGGAGCGTTCAATACCGCCGTTCTGATCGTCAGTTCGGTCACGGTAGTTCTAGCAGTGAAGGCGGCGGAAGCCGGCAAGCGCAAGCTCTTGGTCGCCTACCTGGTCATTACAGTTCTGCTCGGCATGACCTTCCTCGTCGTCAAAGGGTTTGAATACGCCGAGAAATTCGAGAAGCATCACGTGCCCGGCCCGACATTCAATTTCACCGACACCTTCGACGACAACGGGAAGCAGATTCCCGTCAATCCGAAGGAAGCCGAGCTGTTTTTCTCCCTCTATTTCGCTATGACCGGCATGCACGCCTTGCACATGATCATCGGCTGCGGCCTGTTCAGCGTACTGGCGGTCTTTGCCTGGAAAGGGCATTACACGCCCGGATACTTCACGCCTATAGAAAACGCCGGCCTTTATTGGCACTTGGTCGATATCATCTGGATTTATTTGTTCCCGTTGCTGTATTTAATCAGCCGGCACTCGTAATTGGTTTACTGAGAGCTGAGAGCTGACAGCTGAGAGCTTCTTTATGGCACAACACGAAGAACATACCAGTCACTCGCAGGGGTTTTATCTAGCCATTGGCGCTGTCTTGCTCGTTTTGACCGCGACGACCGTCGGCGCCGCGTTCGTCAATCTGGGCCCATTCAACCCGATTGTCGCGCTTCTCATCGCGACCATTAAAGCCACTCTCGTGGTCCTGTTCTTCATGCACGTCAAAGGCGCAAGTGAAAAGCTGACCGGAGCAGTCGTCGTTTCCGGCTTTTTCTTCTTCTTTATCCTGATTGCGTTGTCGTTGGCCGACTATCTGACTCGCTCCTGGCGATGACCCGTGAGCCTCCAACCTCTGCAATCTGACCTCTGACCTTTCCACTCTGCCCTTGCGTCCAGCGTCCGCATCCTCGAATATGTTCTGTACGCTATGCCGCAGGATACCGCCCCATCTCCGAGCCGTCCTATGCAGCTCGATGCCGCTGTCCTAGAGGCCGCGCTCCGCCGTCATCTTCGCGGAGAAGTCCGCTTTGACTCCGGTAGCCGCGCTCTTTACGCCACCGATGGCTCGAACTATCGCCAGGTTCCGATCGGTGTCGTAATCCCGCGCGACAAAGAGGACGTTATTTCTGCCGTCGCCCTTTGCCGCGAACATGGCGTTCCGCTGCTCGCTCGCGGAGGCGGCACCTCTCTCGCCGGACAATGTTGCAACGCCGCCGTCATCCTCGACTTCTCGAAGTACATGGCGTCTATTCTTGAAATAGACGCCGAGCGCCGCATAGCTCGCGTCGAGCCCGGAGTTGTCCTTGATACTCTTCGCGCCGCCGCCGAAAAGCACCACCTGACCTTCGCTCCCGATCCCGCCACCCACGACCGCTGCACCCTCGGAGGCATGATCGGCAACAACTCCTGCGGCGTGCACTCCATCATGGCCGGCAAGACCGACGACAATATCGAGGCGCTCGAAGTCCTTACCTACGGCGGCCATCGTCTTCACGTTGGTGCCACCAGCGCCGACGATTTTGACCGCATCGTCAAAGAAGGCGGCCGCCGCGCCGAAATCTACACCGGACTCAAGTCGCTAGCCGATCGCTACGGCGAGCAGGTCCGGCGACAATTCCCGAACATTCCCCGCCGAGTTTCGGGATACAACCTGAACCATCTGCTCCACGAAAGTGGATTCAACGTGGCACGTGCTCTGGTCGGCTCCGAAGGCACTTGCGTCACGGTTCTAGAAGCCACTTGCCGCCTCGTGCAAAGTCCGCCGTCGCGTGTTCTGCTAGTCATCGGATGGCCTGATATCTACACCTGTGCCGATCACATTCCGCAGATCATGGAGCACCGTCCCATCGGCCTCGAAGGTTTTGACGACATCATGGTCAACGCGAGCCGACGCAAGGGCGTGAACCTCGAAGGCCTGGCGATGTTGCCAGAAGGCGCGGGCTGGCTGATGGTCGAGTTCGGCGCCAACAACGTCGAAGACGCCGAAGCGCAGGCCCGGCATCTGATGGAGGCTCTCGACCGCTCCGCGACTCCGCCCAATATGCAACTCTTTACCGACGCTCGCATGGCGCGCCGCATCTGGGACGTTCGCGAATCGAGCCTCGGCGTAACTTCACATGTGCCCGGCGAACCGCTGCGTTGGGAAGGCTTCGAAGACTCTGCCGTTGCGCCAGAAAAACTTGGTGCATATCTGCGCGACCTGCGCCGTCTGATGCAGGCCTTCCACTACGACGGCTCTTTCTACGGACACTTCGGCCACGCCTGCGTCCACACGCGGATGGACTACGATCTTGAATCCGAAGAAGGTGTGCGTAAGTTTCGCCAGTTCATGGAGGAAGCCGCCGACCTCGTAGTCCGCTACGGTGGCTCCATCTCCGGCGAGCATGGAGATGGCCAAGCCCGCGGCGAGCTCCTGCCGAAGATGTTTGGCCCGGAACTCATGCAGGCTTTCCGCGAGTTCAAGTCGCTCTGGGATCCCGATTGGAAGATGAACCCCGGCAAGCTGATTGATCCCTATCGCCTTGACGAAAATCTGCGCCTCGGTGCAGGCTACGATCCGTGGCAGCCGGAAACGCATTTCAAGTTCCCCGACGACCATGGCAGCTTGGCAGCCGCGACTCTGCGCTGCGTGGGAGTCGGCAAGTGCCGCCGCGACTCAGGCGGCGTGATGTGTCCGAGCTACCGCGTCACACGCGAAGAAGAACACTCGACTCGCGGCCGCGCGCACCTGCTCTGGGAGATGACGAAAGGCGATGTGATCAAAGATGGCTGGCAGAGCGAAGCCGTCAAGGAATCGCTCGACCTCTGCCTCTCCTGCAAAGGGTGCAAGAGCGATTGCCCAGTCGGCGTCGATGTCGCGACTTACAAGTCTGAATTCCTGTCGCACTATTACGAAGCGAATCGTCGTCCACTGCACGCGGTCGCCCTCGCGAACTTCGACCTGTGGATGAGAACCGCATCGCATCTTCCAGGACTGGTGAATCTCACCACACAACTCCCGGGCCTCCGCGATCTCGCGAAGCTGGCAGGTGGAATCCACCAGAACCGCCGGATTCCCGCGTTCGCTCCGCAGACCTTCAAGGAGTGGTGGGAAACAGAACGTAGGCCCGGCGTCTCGCCGGCTGTCGAGAAGCCGGTCCTTCTCTGGGCCGACACTTTCAATAACCACTTCCTCCCGTCGACCGCGAAAGCTGCCGCCGAAGTGCTCGAAGCCGCAGGTTTCGACGTCACCGTCCCGCGCGCGCATCTCTGCTGCGGACGCCCGCTCTACGACGTCGGCATGCTCGACCGCGCTAAGCAGTTGCTCCTGCAGATCATGGACGAGCTCTACGTCGAGATCGAAGCTGCCGCCCCGATCGTCGTGCTCGAACCCAGCTGCGCTGCCGTCTTCCGTGACGAACTGCCAAATCTGTTCCCAAAAGACGAGCGCGCTCACGCGCTCTCAAAGCAAGTCTTCCTGCTCAGCGAATTCCTCGAGAAATTTGCCACGGACAAGGATTTCCCGATCCCGAAGCTGGCACGTCGCGCGCTCGTTCACGGACATTGCCATCACAAAGCCATCATGAAAATGACCGCCGAGGAAGCGGTCCTCCACCGCGCCGGAGTCGAGTTCACCGCTCCTGCTCCCGGATGCTGCGGAATGGCAGGAGCGTTCGGTTTCGAGAAAGAGAAATACGATGTCTCCCGCTCGATCGGCGAACTCGAACTTCTTCCCGCTGTCCGGCAGGCTCCGACCGATTGGCTCATCGTCGCCGATGGCTTCAGCTGCCGCGAGCAGATTGCCCAGGAAACCGACCGTCACGCCCTGCACCTTGCCGAAGTCCTCCAGATGGCGCTGCGCGAATCCATGGAGAGTCCGGAAGGCTTCCCGTTGTTCGACGCCGCTCCGCAGCATTACCCCGAAGATGCATGGGTGCGACCGCACCAGGCAGCGATTCGCAAGTCCATGAAGCGCAGTGGTTTGGCGATAGCCGGCATTGCCGCAGGCGCGGCACTGCTCTGGACGCTAGCCCGAAGGCGCTGACAATTCCGATGTAAGCTATTGATATAGCGTGGTTTATCGACGCCATGCCCAACCCATCCCTTTTCCGCCCCATTTCTGGGACAATAGAGAGGTCGCTGGCCCTGTCGCCTTCGGGCTTTGGCACCTCGCACCGCCTCTCGTGATTCGGCCAGACCGATCGGACTGCGATGTTCCGCCGGAAAGATCGGCCGCCAACAGAAAGCTGACCTATGGAAACGGAAAAGACCACAATTGTGCTCTCGCCAGCTCCTTCTGCTGTTGACTCTACAGAAAAAACGCTGCAAGGCTCTGTGCTGGTGCTCATCCAGTTTGACGTCTGCGAAGAGATCAACCTCGACGCCCTGCGCGACATCTTCGGCGCGCGCCGCCAAGAAGCCAGCTTCAAGCATCCTGCTCCCGGATACGTCCGCTACCAGCAGCCTCCCGTAGTCGAGCGGGTCGAACCCCTCGTGCTGGAGAGCGGTGAGCGTCTCGACGCGCAAATCAAGTATTACGATTACGGCGTGCTCAGCGTAGTCTTCGAGCTGCCGTTCTCGGGCGATTGGGACACCCTCGTCCGCCTCGCCAGCCGCTGGGTTTGGGACACTGACTTCACCAGCTTTGCGCAGAAAATCGTCAAGCAGAAGCTGGAACGCGCCGCGCCCGCGCTGGTCAAGCCCTACGACGAGTGGCTCACCGAAGACTACTTCGTCTTCCACGTTCGCGAAATTGCCGGCAATCAGTCGGTCGCCGATCTGCTCAACACCGAAGGCGGACGAATCGCCCAGATCGTGCGCGGCGAACACCTTCCACTCTCCGACGGCGAGCGGCAGGAGATTCTGCAGTCGCGCATCTCGTACTACCCGAACGATCTGGTGGTGATCGGCTGGAATGGCGCCTTCATCTACGACAACCAGGCTGGCGCCGAGACCGCGATCCAGTTGCTGGAGTACGCCAATTCCCAGCTGCTGGAGTTCCGCCACTATGACGAACTGCTGACGCGCGAACTGAAGAGCGTGTACGCCTTCATGGACGACAAGGGCAAAACCGGAATCTGGGCTCGCTGGCGCAACGCCAAGCGCGCAACCCGCCTGCACACCGTACTGCTTGACGTAGACGAACTAACCGAGCGCGCCGACAACGCCATCAAGTTCCTCAGCGACATGTTCTCGGCAAGACTCTACAAAGTAGCCGCCTCCAAAATCGGAGTCACCGACTACAAAGACCTGGTCAACCAGAAAGTCCACACCGCCGAAGAGCTCTACCGCTTCATGGTCGATCAATTCCATCAGAGCCGAGCCTTCGTGTTGGAGTTGATGGTAGTGATCATCCTGATCATCGACCTGATCTGGCTGTTCAAGGG
>CAVRYB010000035.1:0-80151 GCA_963725295.1 uncultured Acidobacteriaceae bacterium | reverse complement strand
GATTCAGTCCCTGGACGGGCTCAGCTACAAGGCGCTCCAGGACATAGGTCGCACACTCGGTGTGCATCCCTTGAATCAGAAGAAGGCGGGGGCTTGTCAAAGCCATTCAAAATGCGAGGAGCGCCGCTCTTCCAATTCAAACTGCGAGCAGCGTGGCTGGCCCAACTGTGACGCCCATGTCTCCAACCGCCTCCATCTTGAACGGGGACTTGGACTCCGTGGGTGTCTCGGCCGCCTGGGGTCAAGCGGACGAAGAACTGGAAGCAGTGAGGACCAGCCCTGAACGCCAGGCAGCAACGCCAGCGCTCGATGTGGAGATGCAAGTGACAACTCCAGTGGAGCAGCGCACTGTCGAGGAGGCCGCGTTTTCCGAGCAAGACGAGGAGGACGAAGACGACTCGGTGGAATCAGTTGCCAAGTCTCCGCGAGGGCTGGCACTGACTCGAAAGGGGACTATTGATTGGGATCGAGTACGGGACGTGACGACAGCAGGCACGCTGCCACGAGATGTCCTTCTGCCAGTGGACTCGAATCAACCCAGTGGCAAGGTGTGAGCGCCCCTGTGCCACAATACGCCAAGGTGAGCTGGATCGTTAATGGCTGTGTTTGCTGGTGGAATGTTCAAGGTTTGGTTTGATTCTTTTTTGCCTCATTGTGGATCCTTTGCATTGCAGCCCAATGCAGCGACCCTGGCCCGGCAAGAGCAGACGAAACGAGCCCGATTGCTCGCTGGTCGGAAGTAGCAGATATCCGGAAAGAATGTCGCGGAGGATTACGAGGAGAGGGAACGCGGATGGAGTGAGAGAGAAGAGAGGAGTTGAAAGTGTTGTTGATTCTTGTTCCTTCGTGCAGACTGCCTTTGTGTTTGTCTTCAGGCTTCCGAGGGTCTCGCTCGCAACGACATCCAACTCCTCTTGATGGAACCTTGGTCATGCGCCACGTGCACCTTCCTCAATGAGCCGAGTAACAAGAGCTGCGAGATGTGCGGCGCTTCCGCGCAGAAGAAGCACAAAGAGGAGCCCGCAGTGGTGCCACAAGCGGCTGTGTCAAGTGCGCTTGAGCGCGCTGGTTAGCTCACGTCGGTTACCGCAGCCTGTCGCAGCGGCCGCGCCTGGTCCCGAGTCTCGGAGCGCCGACGCGTTGCTGCGTGAGCTTGAGGAGGAAGAACGGGCGTCACAGCAAGGTGGCGTGGTTGCTGAGGAGCCTCGCGCCAACAGAGGAGTGCACTGCTTGTGCGGACGCCCCCATTTCTCTCTCATTTTGAAGCGCTGCTCATGTTGTTCCCCACGCAAGGGTGTGTCGGTCACAAGTGACCATCTATGTGGCGTTCCCATCTTGTACTGTGGAGCATCCCTATTGTATGCCCTGTGCGACCAAACTCATGGCGCAGCCTGGCTCCAAGGGCACGAGACCCGCCAAGATGATGCGTCGCCCAGGGCAAGCACGACCGTGGCACTGTGGTCACGTGTTCACTCTGTGCGTGTACGTCGCACGTTCGAGATCTCGACAAGTTGCGCAAGTACACGGGTAAGAGTACGTTGCCCCAGAACGATGCAACCTCACCACCAGATGTTGTCGACAGCACGAGATTGGGACCCCAGCTTCACGCATTATTGTGAGACCTGCGGGTGTGGCTGTGTTGCTGCAGCGCCGGAACACGTGCATCATGTGATGGCGAGCGCGGATCGCATGGCTGTCGTCAGTCGTGAGGCGTTGGATGGGCAAGGCAATGAATGTGCTGGAGCAAAAGCGGCAAGCGCTGCTGGAGCAAATCGCAAAGCTTGGCTCCAAGACGGAGGTTGTTGATGCGCGGGGAGAAGGTGACGCACAGATGGAGGGGGGCTGTTTCCTTGCTCACACTGGCCACAGGAGCTGCATGAGGAATGGAGAGCAGCATTGCGCAGTTTCGAGCACTGCTTGATGAAAAGGAGCGCGAAATCTCCTCCTCCATCACAAGCGTCGCTGCTGCAAAGCGCGATGCAATCCAGGTCATGCGTTTGTTTGGTGTTTTGTGCTGTGTTGTGCTGATTTGTGGCCTCTTTAGGCAGAAATGCTGAGGCTCGAACGTGGTCGTGAGCAGGTCGACGAGTCCACAGGTAGCCGCTTTTAATTGCAACCCCTAACTGGGATGACTCATGGTGCGTCGGCTCCGCAGCCTTGTGCATGGAAATGGTGGCACTAGAAGACACTGCCTCCATTCTGCGGTTGAAGATGGAGCGGCGCAACACCCTGTCCGACGCAGAAAACTTCGAGATTGAACGCAGCGAGATCGCGGCCATCGAGCATCTACCCCCGCTGCCCGCTAAGTTTCTGCTGCATCAGTTGAAGAGGGTCAAGTACAACGTGGGCTTACCGGCTGGCGCCGGTCCTGGCATGATCATGGGTAGCATGGGCGATCCGGGTGGGATGCCCACCATGCTGGTTCTGTCGGAGCGTAAGCTTTGCACGTTGTGTTGATGTTGAGATTCATATCTCCTTCTCTCTCTCTCTCTCTCTCTCTCTCTCTCTCTCTCTCTCTCTCTCTCTTTTTTTATCAGCCGGTGCCATGAACAGCTTCATGGAGGCTGCTGGCGGTGCGCTGCCGTGGGCGCAGGAGGAGGATCCATCAGATCCTGAAGATGACTTTGAAGAAGAATCCTTCCCTATGTAACATTTGATGAGCATGATGCGCTGTGAGCCTGTGACAGTCTGCAACAAAAACCCTGTCAAAAAGACCAGCACCGCAAGAGGGTTTCCATGGATACATTGCAGTGAAAGCAGGAAATGGACGCACAGGATCTGTTGGTGGCCTGCCCGTGCTGCACTTTCGGCAACGAAAGCCTCCGCCATCGCGTGCGCCGTCTGTGGCGCTCAGCTACGGGCCCCACAGAGGGAACAGCCATAGCAGGGGGTGGCGGTGCTCGGCGACGCCTGCCGAGTCCGACTTCCTTCTCGCCATGCAGTTGCAGCAGCAGTTCACGTCGGAGGTGGAGCAGAACGCAGCGGCGGTGTAAGAAGAAGAAGCTCAAGCTACCATGACGACGGGGACGCGGAGGGCGGTGAACACCTTCTGGCTCCGCCTACAAGCGCGTATGTCCGGAAGTTTGCAGGTTGTGTGTGTTTTTGTTTTGTTTGTTTGTTATTGTGTGATTGTGCGCTGTGATTGTGTTATTTTGTGATTTGTTTGTGTTCCCTCCTCACTGTATGCGACGGGGTCGACAGCGATGCGGTCACAAAACTCCACCCCCGACGCTCTCAAGCGCATCACCAACGATCTGAAAGAAGCCAGCCTGCGTGCCAAGAACAGCATGTTTGTGGTGCAGCCCCATCGCAGAGACCTACACACATCGAGGCGTTGCTGCTGGGCCCGGAGGACACTCCGTATGTGTTTCTTCGATCCGAATGTTTTCCTCTTTTCTTGGTGTTGGTTGTTGGACAGCAAAGTTCGCTCCTGCCCTTTTGTTGGGTTTCCTGAACGTGTTTGGAAAGAATTTATATGAAGATGTGCCCCCTTTTATAGCGAAATTCAATGCTGCCTTTGATGTGTTTTAATCGAAGAAAACGAAGAGTTATTGCCATTGCAGATTAAACCAACCCAGCGCGTCATGTGATCGAATCAACAAACTCTGAACTTCAGAAGTGATCAGTGTGGTTGGTGCGATTTGATGCGGCTAGAAATTGTGTGTTTGCAATGTGCTGTGCTTCTCTGTGCCCTCTGACTGGCTCTCTTCTTTCTCTGTCTTCTTACATCAACCAGTTACGCTGGGGGGTTCTTTCATTTTGAGGCGCGTTTCCCGCAAGACTATCCGTGGGTTCCACCGATGGTGAGGGGTTGGTTTGGTTGTTTCTTTTTGTTTTTTGTTTGCTTCCTTGCTTGCTTGCTTGGAAGGGTTGGTTTGGGTTGGTTTGCTTGGTTGTTGATTGTGTTGTTTGTTTGATATCTGAATGAGGCTGAGAAGAAGAAGAAGAAGAAGAAGAAGAAGAAGAAGAAGAAGAAGAAGAGAAAGAGCAGCGCTGATGACTTTTTCCTCACTTTGTGCCAACCAAGGTTTTGTTACGTACCACAGACGGTGGTGCGTGTCGATTCAACCCCAACTTGTACGCCGATGGGTGAGAACTTGCGTGGCGTTGTTTGGTTGCGTTGTTTGATGCTTTGGTTTTGATATTTTTTTATTTTTTTTTGGGGGGGGGGGGGGTTTCGTTTTGTTTTTGTTTTTGTTTTTGTTTTTTGTTTTGTTTGTTTTTGTTTTTTGTTTGTTTTTTTTGTTTGTTTTTTTTTGTTTGATTTGTTTGTTTGTTTTGTTTGTTTGTTTTGTTTTTTGTTTTGTTTTGTTGTTTTTGTTTTTGTTTGTTTTGTTTGTTTTTGTTTTGTTTGTTTTGTTTTTTTTGTTTTTGTTTTTTTTTGTTTTTGCTTTTTTTTGTTTTGTTTTGTTTTTTTGTTTTTGTTTTTTTTTTGTTTTGTTTTGTTTTTTGTTTTGTTGTTTGTTTTTGTTTGTTTTTGTTTGTTTTGTTTTGTTTGTTTTTGTTTTTGTTTTGTTTGTTTTGTTTGTTTGTGTTTTTGGTTTGGTGTTTTTGTTATTTGTGCTGTGTCTCCATCTCTGTCTTTGTCTCTCACACAGACACGCAAACCCCTTTTTCAGCAAAGTGTGTTTGAGTGTGTTGGGAACGTGGCCAGGCCCAGTCCTGGACTCCGGTGCAGACACTATCTTCCGGTGGGGGGTTGTCAAAATGCAGTGTGCAGAAATCCGCTAACTGTGCACACAAATACGCAAACACAAACCACAAACCACAAACCACAACCACAAACCACAAACCACAAACCACAAACCACAAACCACAAACCACAAACCACAAACCACAAACCACAAACCACAAACCACAAACCACAAACCACAAACCACAAACCACAAACCACAAACCACAAACCACAAACCACAAACCACAAACACAAACACAAAACACAAACACAACCACCACCGAGCAGTGTTACTCTCCATCATGTCGCTGATGAATGCTGCTCCGTACCACAACGAACCTGGCTTCGAGAGTGAGCGCGGGCCTGGTGATGCTGCTGTCTACAACCAGATCATCCATCACGAAACACTGCGTGTGGCGGTGGTGGGAGAGCTGAAGCACGTAAGTGTCTGCGTTGCTGGTGTGTTGTGCTTTTGCAACTGACTATGTCACTAGCCACGTTCCCTGTGGCGTGCGATAAGAAGGTATGGATGGGAGTGGGGTTGAAGAAGAGTTGTTCACGTTTTTGTCCAAGTTCCTGCCATTGATGCGTGAGACGTTTCTGCGGAAGTACGAGACATGGCTCGCGGAATGCAACGCGCTCTCTGCCAAGCTTGATGGCCAGGTGGGCTTCTTTTTCTTCCTTTTTGAGGGCAATGTTGACAGAGTGGGCGGACAGAAAATGATCGATCCGTTTGGTGCAGAGCGGGGTTCTTACCGATACGCACAAATTCGCGATCGACTCAATGCGCTGCGCGCTTCCATTCTATCGGCGGAGCATCTGGCAAGCCGTGCAGAGGTTGGAGACAGGGAGTGAAATGAATTCCAAATCCAACGTCCCCTCAGGGTCAGGAATCGTGGGCGATGCTTCCGCGGTCACCTGGCGACAAGAAGTGCGATGTTGAGCCACGTCTCTTGCGCGTTCCTGATCAAGACACTCCTCGCGCAGGTACTTGACGCCCAACTCCTTCTGCAACCGCCTGGTCGGCCAGCTGGCCCACGGTCAGCGGCAGTGGGTGGAACTCGGCATCGTTCTGTCGACCGACCCCGAACTTATCCTGCTCGACGAGCCGGCCGCCGGCATGACCCATGAGGAGGTGTACAAGACCGCCGACTCGTTCGAGAAATTAATCGGACGCGCTCGCTCATCGTCGTCGAGCACGACATGCAATTCATCCGCATGATCGCCAACACCGTGACGGTGCTTCAATCAGGGCAGCGTGCTGGTGGAGGATGCGGTGGAGAATATCCTGCGCAACCCGCGGTGCGCGACATCTATCTCGGCAACGGGCGGCGGCATGATGCTCAAGGTCGCAGGGGCTGCGCACGGGCTATGGCCGCATCCCGATCCTGAACGGCGGTCAGCTTCACGGTCAGCAGGGCGATTTCATCGGCGTTCTCGGTCACAACGGCATGGGCAAGACGACGCTGCTGAGGGCGCTGATGGGATTTTTGCCCGCGACGGGCGGACATGGTTCGCTTCGGCGCGACGTGACACGGCGGCCGAGCCCTACCGCCGCGCCCGGCTGGGGCTCGGCTACGTGCCGCAGGGGCGCGACATTTTCCCCGGTCTTTCGCGTCGCGACAATCTGCGCATGGGGTGCAGCAAGCAGGCCGGCAGCGAGCGGCGACATGATCGAAGGCGTGCTGGAGGAGTTTCCGCGCCTCAAGCCGCTGCTCGAGCGCATCGGCGGCGCGCTGTCGGGCGGCGAGCAGCAGCTGCTGGCGATCGCGCGCTGCCTCTGCGGCAAGCCGCGCCTGGTGCTGCTCGACGAGCCGACCGAAGGCATCCAGCCCTCGATCATCGACGAAATCATCGAAACCCTGCAGCGGCTGCGGACAACAGCGGACTGACCATGATCCTGGTCGAGCAGAACCTCGATTTCATCGCCGCGCTCTCAAAGCGGATCCTCATCATTCAGAAAGGCGCCATCACCAGGGAAGTGCAGCCGGGCGATCTCGCCGACGCAAGTCTCGTGGGAGAATTTGTCGGCATCACGACATAGGCTCGAACCAGCGGGCAGCGTTCACAGGGAGACCCTACCATGGCAGTCAGAAGACCCACTCTCGACCAGTTGCGCAGCGTAGCCGAGGACCTCGGCATGACCATGGGCGACGACGAACTGAAATCCTACGACGCCCTGATGCAGGGAAATTATGCCGCCTACGACCTGGTCGATGCCATGGCGGATTATGTTCCGGCCGTGAAATATCCGCGCACGCCGGGCTATCGGCCCGAGGCGAAGAGAACAAATATAACGCCTGGTACGTCAAGACCGACGATCAAGGGCGCCCCCAGCGGCAAGCTCGCCGGCAAGACCGTTCGCGCTCAAGGATAATGTCAGCCTCGCCGGCGTTCCCATGATGAATGGCGCCTCGACGCTGGAAGGCTACATGCCCGACTCGACGCCACCGATCGTCACCCGCATTCTCGATGCCGGCGGCACCATTATCGGCAAGACCCATTGCGAGTATTTCTGCTTTTCCGGCGGCAGCCACACCTGCGCCGCCGGTCCCGTGCATAATCCCCACAGGATGGGCTATTCGTCCGGCGGCTCGTCGTCGGGCAGCGCGCGTCGTGGTGGCGACCGGCGAGGCCGACATGGCGATCGGCGGCGACCAGGGCGGATCGATCCGCATCCCCGTCTTCCTTCAGCGGCATCTACGGCATGAAGGCAACGCACGGCCTGGTGCCCTATACCGGCGTGATGCCGATCGAACTCACCATCGATCATACCGGTCCGATGACGCGTAACGTCCGCGATAATGCGCTCCTGCTCGAGGTGCTGGCCGGCTCGGACGGGCTCGATCCGCGGCAAACGCGCCGAAAGTTTCCAACTATACCGAGGCGCTCAAACGGTGGCGTCATTGGTATGGTGGCCACTCCGAACGGAAAACAGCCCAAATCCTCGCCGCGCGCGTGAAATGCACGACCGCTCAACAGACGAAGGCCCCGCAGCGTCCATTATTACGCTACGAGGCCGACGAGATAGACTTCGCCTTGCGAAACATCTCTGGGAATACCCAGCTATCGGCAGGCATGCGCCGCGCTCGGCCTTCGTGTACCGCTTCCTGCTCGGGAGATGCGTGATCGATATTGGCGTGTCTTGAATATCCGTGTGGAACTTTTCGAGGCATTCCGCGACCTTAGATTGGCCGCCCCGTACATGACCGGTGAAGTTTCATGCACACCTCGCTTCCCGCTCGAAAGGATAAGCTCTGGTTTATCGCGCTGATTTGCGAGGTCCCTCTCGCTAAGGACTGGTTGACTTGCCTGCCCTCACGACCGCGATATGACGAAAGGGTGAACCTATAAAGCGCTTGGGTCAACCGAAAAATCCGCCGCCGCCAACTGGAGCTTCACCGGCGGCCAGATGTGGAGCCTAGTGACTGAAACCCGCAAAGGACTCGACAATCGTGCCGAAGCTCTCCCAATGACGATCGACCCGCAGTACACCGTCGGCTTCAGTTGGGCGCGGCAGGCCGGTTTCCGCGTCGTCCGGAATTTCGACAACCACTTCTGGCTCGGCGCCTCCATCGAGAATCCGTCAACCACTTTTGCAGCCCGCGGCAATGCCTCGAACTTCGCCTTCGGCGGTCCTGGCAACGGCAGCGGTCTCTCAACGCTACCGCCAACTATTCGTTCAACGCGACTCCTGACTTCATCGTCAAGGCTGCGTGGGAACCGGGATTTGGTCACTACGAGGTGTTCGGCATCCTGAGCCGCTTCCGCGATCGTGTCTATCCTTGCGTAGAGCCGGCTGCTGGCGTGACCTGCACCACAGCTGCCCAAGGCGCCTACAACAGCTCGAAGAACGGCGGCGGGTTCGGAGCCAACGCTCGTGTCAGCGCGTTCGACAAGCATGTCGACTTCGGGCTCCACTTCATCACCGGCAATGGCGTCGGACGATACGGCACCGGCGGTCTTCCGGACGCGACTGTCAATCCGGATGGCACCTTGGCACCGCTGCGCAGCTATCAGGGCCTGGCAACACTCGAATACCACGTGCCACGGCTTGATTTCTACATGAACGTGGGCGAGGAATACCTGAAGAAGCGCTGGCAGCAGGATCCAGTCTCCCTCAAGTATGTAGGCTACGGAGCTCCACAGCAGGTTGTTTCGGGCTGCTACACCGAGACCGTGCCCAGCGCAGGCAGCGGTTTCGGTTTCGGAGGTTTGGCCAACTGCAACGCCGACACCCAGAGCCTGATCGAAGGCACGATGGGTTTCTGGATCAAGGTGCACCAGGGTCCAAAGGGAAGACTTCAGTTCGGACCGCAGTATTCCTACGTGATGCGCAACGCGTGGGCGGGCACAAATACAACGAGCCCGGCGACAACCTATACGGCGCCACACGGCATCGACAACATGTTCATGACGTCGTTCCGTTACTACTTCCCGTAGACTCAACCGAATGCTCTCGCCCCCGAATCTTCTTCGGGGGCGAGAGTTTCTCTTTCGCGTTCCTTCCCGGCCGTTTCCCTTCCTTGCTGTGATCTACCGTCCATCTCTCGAAATAATCCAGCACGCCGCACGCCGCCGGCCGCCAGCCGAGTGCCCTCCCCTTTCACTGCCTCGCAGAGCCAGACGGTGTTGGCGAGAGGGCGTATCCATCCAGCCGCTAATGCCATTGGCGAAAAAGACGATGGAGTTGAAGAGACTCGTCCACTTCGGAGAGGACCTGCAGAAATGAGCGACAGCGACATCGTCAAAGATTTCTTGGCCGAGAGTTATGAAAATCTCGACCGGTTAGACCGCGACCTGGTCGGGCTGGAGAAAAATCCTTCCGATCGCGACGCGCTGGCCGGCGTGTTCCGCACCATTCACACCATCAAGGGTACTTGCGGATTTCTGGGCTTTAACAAACTCGAAAAAGTGGCGCACGTCGGTGAAAACCTGCTGACTCGTCTGCGGGATGGCCAGATCATGCTTGCTCCCGAGATCACCACCGCACTCTTGGGCATGGTCGACGCGGTCCGTCAGATGCTCGCCGAGATTCAAACTACCGGCCAGGACGGCAACAACGACTACGCCGAATTGCGGGAGGCCTTGACATGCCTGCAGCAAGTCGGGAGCGCTGCCAAAGCGCCCGCTGCGGCCGAAGCGCCAGCGGCGGTGCCAGACAAAATCGACAAAACCACGGCCCCCCAGAAGGTTGTTTCTGGCGAACTCTCGCCTCAACAGCAACCCGCAACCGCACGACCAGCGGCGGCACGAGCGTCGGAGGACGCCTCCTCGCACCCGCCCGAATCCCGCCCGCGCGACACCGCAGCCGAAACCATCCGCGTCGGGGTCACCGTGCTCGACAAGCTCATGACTCTCGTGGGCGAACTTGTACTGGCGCGCAACCAGCTCCTGCAGGTCGCCAACACGGTCGCCGACACGAATCTGCAGGCCGTTTCTCAGCGCTTGAACCTCATCGCCACCGAACTGCAGGAAGAGGTGATGAAAACGCGAATGCAGCCGATCGGAAACATCTGGAATCAGTTTCCCCGCACCGTCCGCGACGTGGCGTTGGGCTGCAGCAAGGAAGTCGAGGTTGAAATGGAGGGCAAGGAGACGGAACTCGACAAGACCATTATCGAGGCAATCAAGGACCCACTGACGCATCTCGTGCGAAATTCCGTCGATCATGGCATTGAGCTTCCCGCCGATCGTCTCAAGGTCGGGAAAAACCGGGTTGGCCGTCTCATCCGCGGGTGTTTCATGAAGGCGGACAAGTCAACATCGAAATCACCGACGACGGCGCGGGTCTGAACGTCGAGCGCATTCGCCGTAAAGCCATCGAGCGCGCCGTGATCACTTCGGAACAAGCGGCCCGCATGAGTGAACGGGAGATTTTCAATCTCATTTTTTTGCCCGGCTTCTCCACCGCTGAAAAAGTGACGAACGTCTCGGGCCGGGGCGTGGGCATGGATGTCGTCAAAACCAACGTGGAAAAAATCGGTGGCGCGGTCGATGTACAGTCGACTCCCGGACAGGGCACGACCGTGCGCGTGAAAATTCCTCTCACCCTGGCCATTATCCCGGCGCTTGTCGTTACCAGCGGCGGCGATCGTTACGCCATCCCCCAGGTGAGTTTGCTCGAGTTAGTGCGGCTGGAGGCAGAAGAGGTCGCACAGCGGATCGAACTCGTTCACGGCGCGCCGGTCTACCGCCTGCGGGGCCGCTTGCTGCCTCTGGTTTATTTGAGCCGTGAAATGCGGCTGGAGAATGGCCTGACCCGCAAACAACAGGCGCAGAAGTCAGCTTCCGCTTGCGGCCTCGATTTTGCCGAAGTTCGCGATCAACACCGCCAGTGGCTCGACACCCTGCAACAGGTACTCGCAGGCAAGCTCCAGATGACTCCACAGCAGGGCGGATCGCACCAGGACTGCGCGCTCGGCAAGTGGATCTATGCCACTGGAATGAAGGAATACGGCTCCGTCGAGGGCATGCACCTGCTCGAGAAAACCCACCGCCGGTTTCACGATCTGATCGCCAAGGTTCTCGGCCTCAAAGAGCGCGGCGATCAGGCAGTGGTGCAGCAGGAACTGGATGCGGTGCGGAGTCTCTCGAATGAAATTCTCGAGATCACGACCGCCGTTGAGAAAAAGGTGCTGGAATACCGCAACGTCAACATCGTCGTGTTGCAGGCCGATGACCGCCAGTTCGGCCTCGTCGTCGACGAGATCAACGACAGCGAGGAAATCGTCGTTAAGCCACTGCGGAAACAACTGAAGGCGGTGAGGATTTTTGCCGGTTCGAGCATCATGGGCGACGGCAAAGTGGCGCTCATCCTTGACGTGCTCGGCCTCGCCCAGCGCGCCAGCGTCGTAACGGAAACCAAAGATCGTGCGCTCGCCGAAAAGAGTGTGGAACTGGCGGCCGTGGCGGCTGAGAAACAGACTTACCTGCTCTTCACTGGTCCAGGGGATTCGCGCATGGCGATCCCGCTCAGCACGCTGGCCCGGCTCGAAGAGTTCCCCGTCACTCAGGTGGAGATGTCGGGCAGCCAGTGGGTCACACAGTATCGCGGTCAGATCCTGCCTTTAATCCGCCTCAGTGTCGTGCTCGAGGAACGCCGCGGCCGCCTCCGCGCCCTGCAGGCCCCTCCGACAGCTGATTCCGGACCGATTCAGGCGCTGGTCCTCAATCACGAGGGGCGCACGCTGGGTTTGGTGGTCGAAAAAATACTCGACATTGTCGAGGACCGCGCCGCAGTCAAGTCCGCAGCCACTCGCGCCAACGTCCTTTGTTCCGTCGTCATTGGCGAACACGTCACGGAACTGCTCGACATCCCGGCCATCCTCCGTGCGGCGGATGTGAACAACGCCCGGTCCGGCCTGATGGCAAAATCCGCGGGAGGAGCGAACTGACAGCCATGGCGCACACTTCACAATTCTGCACGTTCTATCTCGACAAGCTGCTCTTTGGCGTGGAACTCAAGGGGGTTCAGGAAGTCATGCGTGCGCTCGATATGACGAGGGTTCCGCTCGCGCCGGCGGTGGTAAGCGGCCTGATCAACCTGCGCGGACAGATTGTCACGGCGGTGGATCTGCGCCGCCGCCTCGAACTCGAGCCGAGTCCGCCCGGCAGCGAGACGATGAACGTGGTGGTGCGCTCCGAAGATGGTCCAGTCAGCCTGGTTGTCGACGAGATCGGCGATGTGGTCGAGGTCGAAGAAGATCCTTCGAGCCGCCTCCCGAAACCCTGCGCGGATCAGTACGCAACATGATTCTCGGGGTCCACAAACTGAAAGGCCGGCTCATGCATGTATTGGATATTGAAAAGGCTTGTCAGATGCAAGATGCAACCGAGTCTGCGGCGACCGGAAGAGCTTAGGGACGGCGCCCGTTCGGCAGGCCATCGGCCGCTTCTGGGACATTCTGGATCAGACAGAGTGACGGCAATAACTCCAGTTCAGGGATAACCGGGAACGCGTGGGCGCCCGGGAAACAGCGAGGACACCAATGCTGAAACAGGTCAGATTGACGGGGAAAATAGTCGGGGCCATCGTTGCCACCCTGGTGATAACCTCCGCGATCAGCTTCTGGATCACCCAGCGCCGCATCAACCAGCAAGCGGAAGAGGCGTTTCGTGACAAAGTGCGTCAGGTTACGGGAATGGCCAGCACCACGAAAGACTGGTTCGCTTCCAACATCAATACGATGGTTCCGGGGGGTGAATTCAAGGCGCTTACACAAGTGCCAGTGGTGATCGCATGGAGTGTCGCGCAGCAGTATGCCAAGACCCGTGACATGGAATTCTCCACTCCTTCTCTCAGCCCGCGCGACCCCAAGAACCGCCCCGACGGGTTTGAGCAGAGAGCGCTCGAGGCGTTTGCCAAAGATCCTGAGTTAAAGGAGTTCTCGGAACAGGAAGTCGAAGACGGAAAGAACTTCATGCGCTACGCCCAGCCGGTTCGTCTGACCCAGGATTGCCTGCAGTGCCACGGCGATCCCGCCGGAGAGAGGACCCGTTCGGCTACAAAAAGGAAGGCATGAAGAAGGGCGATCTGCGCGGAGCCTTCTCGGTGCGGGCGTCGACGGATGGCCTGGTGAAAACCGCCGGTGCCAATTCGTTTGGCTTATTTCTCTCCAGCTTCCTCACTCTTCTCGCTGCTTCCGCGGTGGTGTTTTTCGCGGTGCGCAAAATCGTAGTCAAGCCGTCTGTCCGGGACTGTGGCACTGGCCAACAGCATCGCGGCCAATGACCTGACGGTCCGCGACTTGCCCGTGCTCGCCGATCACGAAATTGGCGAGTAACCAACGCCCTCAACTGCATGAGAATCTGCACCGGTCTATTCACTCATCTCTCGGCAGCGCCGTGAAGAAGCGGGAGCGAGCGAGGAACTGAACTACGACCAGCCAGCAGATCACCGCCAACTCGGAGAGACTTCCGCCCAAGCTGAACGTGGTCTCAAGGCCGCGCAGACCGTCAGCCAGAACCTGCAAACTGTCGCCACCGGCGCCGAAGAGATGGGCGCCAGCATCAAGGAAATCGCCAAGAACGCCACCGAAGCCGCCACGCGTCGCCACTTCCGCCGTCAAGGTCGCTGAAACCACCAATGCCACCGTCGCCAAACTCGGCGACTCCTCCGCCGAAATCGGACAGGTCATCAAAGTCATCACCTCCATCGCCCAGCAGACCAATCTCCTCGCCCTGAACGCCACCATCGAAGCCGCCCGCGCCGGCGAGGCCGGTAAGGGCTTCGCCGTCGTCGCCAACGAAGTCAAAGAACTCGCCAAAGAAACCGCCAAGGCCACCGAAGATATCAGCCGCAAGATCGAAGCCATTCAGACCGACACCAAGGAAGCCGTCGCTGCCATTTGGCTCGATCAGCGGCGTCATCAACCAGATCAACGACATTTCCGGAACCATCGCCACGGCCGTCGAAGAACAGAACGCGACCACCAACGAGATGACCCGCAACGTCAGCGAAGCCGCCCAGGGCAGCGGCGAGATCACCAGCAACATCAGCGTCGTGGCGACCGCCGCGCAAGACGTCGCCAACGGAGCCTCGAATACGCAAAAAGCGGCGCAAGACCTTGTGCTCACATCCGTCAAGCTTCGTCGGCTGGTGGAACAGTTCAAGATCAACACAAGTGGGAATGATGCAGTTGCCCCGCCCGCCCAGAACATGGCGGCGCGTGCAGGAAGATAAACGACACGCCGCATTCGCCGCCAGGAGGATAAGTAAGTGAACAGGTTAAGTCTGAAAATGAAATTGGGGGCGGGTTTCGGGGCATTGCTGTTAATCCTCGCGGCCATGGGATACGCCGCCTACACCTCGGTCGGCCAGCTCACGGAGATCTCTAACCGCGTCGTTCTGATGATGACCAAGAAGGACATGTCTTCCCAGGTTGAAGCCGCGATCGAGAAGCAGACAACTGGAATCCGGGGCTATCTGCTTGCCGGAAGAGAAGATCTGCTGAAGATTGATTTGGAGGGGAAGAACGAATTCTCCGAGAACATGGAGAAGCTGCAGGAAGCCATCGTCACCGACGAAGGCAAGAGATTACACGCGGAGATCCACCGCTATTATGGCGAATACCGCGCCATTGCCGACCGTGAAATCGAGTTGCGGCGGGCGGGCAACGCGAAAGAGGCGGAAGAGCTCGCGTTCAGCGCGTCGACAGGAGAAAAGCGAACCCAATTGCGCAACAGCATCAACGATCTGGTGAATCTGGAAAACCGGTTGAAGGACGAGCTTCTAAAAGAACAATCCGCGGCCGAATCCCGCTTGCGATTGGTGGTGACGGCACTGGCGCTGGCAGGGCTGGTCGTCGGTTTGGTGGTGTCGATTCTCGTAACTCGCGCCATCATCGTTGCGATTAACCGCATGCTTGCCCTGATTCAAGAGATTGCGGCCCACAATCTTGTGGCTGAGGACTTGGAAATCACTTCTCAAGATGAACTCGGCCGAGCCGGAGAGGCGCTCAACGGCATGAAAAACAATCTGCACGGGCTGATTCAATCGATCGCGCGTTCGGCGCTCCACGTGGCCAGCGCCAGCGAGGAACTGAACGCCACCAGCCAGCAGATCACCGCCAACTCTGAAGAAACTTCCGCTCAGGCCAACGTCGTCTCGACTGCCGCCCAGCAGGTCAGTCAGAACCTCCATACTGTCGCCACCGGTGCCGAACAGATGGGCGCCAGCATCAAGGAAATCGCCAAGAACGCCACCGAAGCCGCACGCGTCGCCACTTCCGCCGTCAAGGTCGCTGAAACCACCAATGCCACCGTCGCCAAACTCGGCGACTCCTCCGCCGAAATCGGTCAGGTCATCAAAGTCATCACCTCCATCGCCCAGCAGACCAATCTCCTCGCCCTGAACGCCACCATCGAAGCCGCCCGCGCCGGCGAGGCCGGTAAGGGCTTCGCCGTCGTCGCCAACGAAGTCAAAGAACTCGCCAAAGAAACCGCCAAGGCCACCGAAGATATCAGCCGCAAGATTGAAGCCATTCAGACCGACACCAAGGAAGCCGTCGCTGCCATTGGCTCGATCAGCGGCGTCATCACCCAGATCAACGACATTTCCGGAACCATCGCCACGGCCGTCGAAGAGCAGAACGCGACCACCAACGAGATGACCCGCAACGTCAGCGAAGCCGCGCAGGGCAGCGGCGAGATCACCAGCAACATCGCCGGGGTGGCCGAGGCAGCAAAGAGTACAACACGGGGAGCCACCGACACGCAGAAGGCATCGCAGCAACTGGTGGAAACCTCTACCCAGCTGCGCCGCCTGGTGGAACAGTTCAAGGTCGACATGCACGAAGACTCCGGAGACCTTGCCAGCAGGTCTCGCGAGCGGGCCAACGCTGCCCGAGCCGGATCTTAAATGCTGTTCGAGAACATTCGAGACGACGCGTAAGCTCCAACCTTCGGTAACGATGGTTCGGACTCTCGCCGAAGTACCGAGAGGAGCGCTGTTACAACGTGGACCTACGATGACTCTTCAAAAGAAATTCTGGGGCATGCTCGCCGTTTCTGCAGCGGGGCTATTGTCTGTCGCCGGTTTTTGGATCCAGGAAGAACACTCCACTCTGCTCGAAGAAAAACGGCAGCGGGCGAAAACGCTGGTTGAGGTTCCCTATTCCATCCTTGAGCAGGAGTACCAGCTTGAACTGAGCGGAAAGCTCACCGAAGCCGAGGCGCAGCAGGCAGCAGCCACGATCATCGGCAGCATGCGTTACGAGGGAGCCAACTATTTTTGGATCAATGACGATCACCCCACGATGATCATGCACCCGATCAAACCCGATATGGACGGTACCGATCTCACTTCCTTCCATGACCCGGCTGGGACGGCTGTCTTCGTCGAATTCGTCAAGGCTGCTCGGTCCCGGGGTGGCGGCTTCGTATATTACCTCTGGCCTAAGCCAGGACGGACCGAGCCGGTGCAGAAACTTTCCTACGTCAAGCGTTTTGGGCCATGGGGTTGGATCGTCGGGACCGGAATCTACATCGACGAAGTCAATGCGGCATGGAAGCAAAGCGCGTGGAAAGCAATCGGCATCGCCTTCGCGTGTCTGATTCCGCTGATCGTTCTCATGGCAGTCCTTACGCGCTCCGTATTCGTTCGCATTGCCGATATGGTTCACCGCTACCAGGAAATCGCCGAGGGCGACGGCGACGTCACCAAGCGGATTCCTGTCGCCCACGACGAAATTGGCGACTTGGCGAAATGGTTCAACACCTTCCTCGACAAACTGCAGCACATGATCTCATCTGTTGCGGACGCCACCCGCCGCCTGGAAAACGCCAGCAAAGATGCCTACAAAGGCAGCGAACAGATCTTCTCCAGTTCGCTCGAAACCTCGGCGCAAGCTGCCGCCATTTCCAGTGCCGCCGGTCAGGTCACCGCCAACCTGCAAACCGCCACCACGGGCGCCGAGCAGATGGGCGCCAGCATCAGAGAAATCGCCCGGAACGCCACCGAGGCCGCCGACGTGGCAAACTCCGCCGTCGAAATCGCCACCACCGCCAATTCGACCGTGGCCAAATTGGGTGATTCCTCGGGGGAGATTGGCCAGGTCATCCGGGTGATTACCTCCATCGCCATGCAGACGAATCTCCTCGCCCTGAACGCCACCATCGAGGCGGCCCGCGCCGGCGAGGCCGGCAAGGGCTTCGCGGTCGTCGCCGACGAAGTCAAGGAACTCGCCAAAGAAACTGCCAAAGCCACCGAGGACATTAGTCATCGGATTGAAGCGATTCAGACCGACACCCGCGGAGCCGTGGCGGCGATCGCTTCCATCAGCAGCGTGATCAACCAGATCAATGGCATCTCGAGCACGATTGCCACGGCCGTGGAAGCACAAAACATCACCACCCAGGAGATGACTCGGAACATCAACGAGGCGTCGCGCTGCGGCGGGGAAATCACCAGCAACATCACGGGAATGTCGCGTTCGGCCGATAGTACGTCGAAGGGAGCCAGTTCCACGCAGGACTTGGCCCGGCAACTCGTGGAGATGTCTGTCGAGTTACATGCACTGGTCGGACGTTTCAAAGTCGGTGGCGATCAGAGCTTTGACGACAACTCCTCAGACCCCGAGCAACATCTTGCCGGAGCGGCTCATGCCGGCTGATCTCCACGACGCGATCGGAGTGCCGGGGTGGCCAACCGAGTCGGCTCGTCTTTTATGACACCCATTCGCATCCTCGTCGTGGACGACTCCGTCGTCATTCGGAAGATACTCTCCGAAACCTTGTCGACCGACCCCGCTCTAAAGATCGCGGGCACTGCCGGCGACGGACACATCGCGCTCTCCAAAATTCCGTTGCTGAATCCCGATCTGGTCACGCTTGATGTCGAAATGCCCGTGATGAACGGTTTGGAAACACTGGCTGCCTTGCGGAAGACGCACCCGCGCCTGCCCGTAATCATGTTCAGTACACTCACCGAACGAGGTGCGGCGGCAACTCTTGATGCTTTGGCCCTCGGCGCCTCCGACTACGCTACGAAACCGAGCAGCACCGGGAGCCCGGCAGCCGCCATTGAACGAATCCGCACCGAACTCATCCCCAAGATCAAAGCCCTCTGTGGCGCCGCGACCTTAACTCTCACCGCGATCCCGGCGGCGATCCCGCTTGCCATTCCACGTAAGCAGTCGCATCCAAGGATCGACATTGTTGCCATCGGCACATCTACCGGAGGTCCGAACGCGCTGGCCGAAGTCTTGCCCCGAATTTCCGCCGACTTCCCCGTTCCGATCGTAATCGTGCAGCACATGCCGGCCATTTTTACTCGCCTCCTGGCGGAACGTCTCGCCAAACAATCCACCCTCGCCGTTGAGGAGGGCCGGGCTGGCGCAGTCGTGAGCCCCGGCCATGTCTGGATCGCTCCGGGCAATTTTCACATGCAGGTCACCCGGTCCGCCGCGGATTGTCGAGTGGCCTTGAACCAATCGCCTCCCGAAAATTCCTGCCGGCCGGCGGTCGACGTCTTGTTCCGCTCAGTTGCCCAGGTCTATGGCGCTCACGTTCTCGGCGTTGTCATGACCGGAATGGGTGCGGACGGCGTCCTCGGAGCAAAGGATATTCGCGACGCCGGGGGAAACATCATTATTCAGGACGAAAAGTCCTCCGTAGTGTGGGGAATGCCCGGCCTGGTGCATGCCTCTGGCCTGGCCGATGCCGCCTATCCGCTCGATCGCCTGGTGGTTGAGATCGAGCGCTGGGTGCGGCAAAGCCGAAAATCCGACTCCGTCGGCGCGACTAGAACTTATTCCACACTGGAGCCTCGCGCACAATGACGACTGCCTCCCAAATCCCTCCTGCGCGGACCGTCACCAAGAGTGGCGAGCCCATGGATCCCGTGTACCGCCAGATTCGTGATCTTGTGTACAAAGTCTCGGGAATCTACAAAGCGGAAGAGAAGCTCTACCTGCTTGTGGACGGCTGTAACCGGCGAATGAGTCGTCTGCAAGCGCGCTCTCTGCGTGAATATTGGGATCGCCTTACCGCCACGCCTGACCGCGATGTAGAAATGCGGGAACTGCTCAACGAAGTCACCATCGGAGAAACATGCCTATTTCGCAGCCAGCCGCAACTCGATGCCTTGCGGAAAGTCATTCTTCCGGAACTGGTGGCAGAAAGAACCAAGCAGATCACCAAGCGCCTGCGCATCTGGAGTGCGGGCTGCTCGACCGGAGAAGAACCTTACACACTGGCAATGAACATGATCGAGGAAAGCGAGCGGCTGCTCAAAGGATGGACCGTCGAGATTCTCGCTACTGACTTGAACGACCGCTCTGTGGAAACCGCCAAGGCTGGCATCTACGGCGATTATGCGCTGCGCGCGACAACCGACTACTTCAAGCGGAAATATTTCTCCGCCATCGACCAAAAGAAGTTAGAGGTACGGCCCGAAGTAAAAAAACTGATCACGTTCAGCCGTCTCAATCTGCAAGACGACTCCAGGATGCTCTTCATGAAGGGCCTGGACCTGATTTTCTGCTGCAATGTGCTGATCTATTTCGATGCCGCGTCCAAATCGAAAGTCATTAACCACTTCTTCAGCAACCTGAATTTCGGTGGCTATTTTTTCCTTGGGACATCCGAATCGCTGATGAACTTGAACGATAAGTTCCATCTCGTCCATTTTCCCGGCGCCATCGGCTACTGGAAACCGTCCTTGACCAGCGGAAAGTTATGACAAACGCACTCGATTCAATGATTCGCGATCGCGTCGGCCGGATCGAGACCATGCCGGCCATTCCGGCAGTCTTTCTTCCGCTGCTGAAAATGCTCGGCAACTCCGAAGAAGTGCGCGTCGACGAGGTCGCACGGCTGGTTTCCTACGACGGATCGATCGCGGCGCAGTGCCTGCGAATGGCAGGTTCTCCTCTGTTCGGCCTTTCTCAGCCGCCTAAATCGATCAAAGGAGCAGTCATCAGTCTTGGCCTCCGGCGCGTGGAGACGATTCTGCTCACCTGTTGCCTCGGTCAGGCCTTGCCAACGGGAAAATGGTTGCTTGATCCCAGCGTCTTCTGGAGGCATTCGCTCGGGTGCGCGCTGGTTTGCCAGAAGCTAAGCGAAAAATTAGGCGCTGCCGATCACGAAACGGCGTACATGGCTGGTCTATTGCACGATATTGGGTTCATCGTCAGCTGCGTCGCATTTCCGAACGACTTTGGCAGGGCCCTCGAGTCGGCCTATGCGGACGGCATTCCACTTCATGAGGCGGAACTCGCCGTCATGGGATTCACTCATTGTGAAACAGGGTTGGCGATATCCGAGAAGTGGAACCTGGCGAACGATATCCGCGAGGTGATCGCGCATCACCATGCCGTCGAGCAAAGCCAGAACGCGCAGCCCCTGGTTGCTCTTGTGCACCTCAGCGATTTGCTCTGCCGCATGCGCGACCTCGGATACGGCTACTACGAACGGCATAAAGTCGACCTTGTCTCGGACCCAGCCTGGAAAATTCTGCTGCGCGAGCATCGCGATTTGCAAGACGTCGATCTGGTAAGGTTCACCTTCGAACTCGATGACGCCGTGGAAGAAATCCACACTCTAGTGGCTGCTGTTTTTGGAGCGCCGCCGGCGATGTCACGCAACTGAAAATGCAAACGCGGATGGGATCACGCGCATCCGCGTCACAAACAATTTCCTTGCCAACGGACTCGGCTGGTTCACCAGCGCAGTCCGACCGTGATGGGCATCACGATCGTCTTGCCGTCGCTTTGATAAGCGCGATGGTAACGCCATTCGAAGTACACTTTTGCATTGTGAAGATGGTTAAGTTGATAAGTGGCGCCTCCTCCAAAATTAAAGCCGCCCGCGTCCTTTGTATTGGACGACATCGTCTGCCCGAGAACATTTCCGAAAATATCCCGTTGAATGTCCCACCATCTCCAAGCTGGCTCGTAGAGGGTGCCAGGTTGTAGAAACCGGCTGGGAACAGAAACAGTGCGCCGATAGTAACCGACTCCGAAAATTCCGTATGCGCCCAACTTCCCAATATGCTTTGGGACGGTCACGATCCCGTCCAGGCTGAACGACTGCATATTGCCGCTCTGGTTGGTTAGTTGCTGATTGAGTTTCACCTCTGGCCTGAAATTCAGGTCGTACCACATGTATTCGCCGTCGACACCGAACCAGCGGTTGAGATTAATTCCAGCGCCCGCTACTCCCTGCCACGAGTTGCCCACATAGCTGGCAACGTCGTCTTTCCCAATGCCTAGTCCCCCTCCCACATTGAAGTTGAAGCGCCTAAAGCTTGGTTGTGCCCCATTTGATTGGCCCTCATTTGGTTGGGCCGGTGCAGGCGCTGGAGCTGGAGCAGGTGCCGTTGTCTGGGTGGACGATGCTGCTGATTGCGCCGAAGGTGACGCCGCGGTTTGCGCCGAAACTGATGCCACGAGTCCGCAAAAAAGAAGCAGCCAAAGTATCCGATAACTCAAAATTCAATTCTCCTGTATGGGAGCGCCGCGTTGCACAGCCCTCCTCGACGGCCGGAAGTGCTGCCCTTGTGCTCAGCGCTTTTTTATTTTAGATGCGCGTTAAGAGCCTGAAACGCGGCATTTCTGCGTAAAACTAATTATGCCTGGCATCTGGTCGGGAGGTATGGCTGATCTTGCCATAAAACACCGGCCAGTACTCGCGCAGCATGTTTCCGCCGGCCCGGGTGGCAACATCCAAACCAAAACGAAAGAAAGTATCGCCAACCGTCCGGTTGCGGTCTGGCCAGTAAACATTCGCCAGTCCTTCCGCCATCAACATCCCGCCGAGCCCGGATGCGTTAGGTACATCGCGTCCGTCATCGCTGCGCGTCACGAACACTCGCTGTATAGAATACTTGATCGCGTGGCCAAAACTGGGGTGGCTCTCCGGATAGAACCTGGGATCCTGATGCAATGCGGACGCCAGAAAAAACGTACCGAAGAACTCGCTCGACGACTGCCGCGCCATCGACGACCCAAAGCGCTTGGCGTATGCGTCCCACCCTTGCCCAAAGCCCGTGGGCGAGTCCTCCGCCTGGCCAACCGATGATCCCAACGCGGCCCAGGTGATCGTGTGCACCGAGATGCTGTTGTCCACGAACAGCTGAAACTTCTGTCCCGGCGACAACGGCTGCGTACTGGCAGCAATGTCAGGAAAAACGATGGACTTCTCCTGCAGCAGGTTGTACAGAGCAACGCTCGGGGCTACCCCGGGGACTTTCGACACCACCCCGGTATTCTGCCCACTCGATGAAGTGTCAGTCTGAGTCTGCGGTTGTGGCTTGTTTTCCTGGGCAGCCACATCTCCCGGCGCACAGCACGCAATCGCAACGAAAACGACAAACACGCCTAGAGCAGGCGTCCAATGGAAAGCGTTAGTGGATCGGGTGGCAGAGTTTTTTTCAAGGAAGCTGATTTCCCGGCGAATTGGCATCGCTAGAGATTACTCAATCGCGAGCGCCTCGGCAATCGCTTAAAGCTCAAGTTTCTCAAAATGAGCCGCCGGTCCGATTCCCAGGAGCTGAAACCGGGGATCGCGTAGCGAGAATCAAGCAACCTCGCCCGCGCCCCCTGAGAGATATTCCAGCAGTTCGCCAACCGTCAGCCCCGACTTCAGTAGCTCGATCATTTGTTCCGGAGTGACGCCGTTCTGCGCGCCCAAAGCCACGATCTTCGCCACGGCGGCCTGTAGGCCTTCTTTTTGCTCCGGAGTGAGCGCTTCGTCCGAATTCTGAATATGCGCTACGAGCAACTTCGTATCAGTGATCATCGCAATGCTCCGCCGTCGAAGCGCCGCACTTGTTGTTATGATCCGGCAATTTAGTCTTTCCGGCTGTGACGGCGCTTACGCTGATTTGTGACGAAGCAGGAATATTCTGGAGGGTGGATTGCCTTCTTTTGGAGACGCTAACTGTCCACCAAAGGTGAATGACATGCTCATGCAGGAGCGGATTCCTCCCCGCCCTCGTCCCCTTCCCTCGCGCACGAGCCACGTCCTTATTTATATGTCTCGGTTGGCGAAGCGCAGTACTGATCGAATGCCGCTTTGAGGTCAGCAGCAATCGCGGCGGCTTCCCGCGTTTCGATCTGGTGTCGATGCATCATGTAAATCACTTTGCCATTGCGCAGAATGGCGATCGAGGGCGAAGATGGCGGATATCCGGCGAAATGGGCGCGCGCACGAGCTGTCGCTTCAGTATCTTGTCCGGCAAAAACCGTCGCGCTCCGCGTTGGTTTATTGGCATTCTGCAACGCCAGGCGCACCGCGGGACGCATACGTCCGGCAGCGCATCCGCAAATGGAATTCACAACCACCATTTTCGTGCTGGATCCCTCGTCCGCTTCGTCCGTAACAAATCGGTCCACATCAGCAGCAGTTCGCAACTCTTCAATTCCCAGACGCGTAAGTTCTTCCCGCATCGGAACGACCATGATTTCTGGATACATTCAATCTCCTGTATTTTGAGTAATTGAGTTTCAATGGCTCACTGATTCAATGATCTAATGACTCAATGAATTTAACTTAATGACTGAACCTTACTATAGAGCGAAATTCGCCCGATGACGATTCATGAAAATGTTCCGCTCGCGCCCCTGACCACTCTGCATGTGGGCGGAGCGGCACGCTACTTCGTTGAAGTAAAGCGGGAAGACGAAGTGAGCGAAGCGACCCAGTTCGCCAAAACCCGCAACCTCCCCCTTTTCGTGCTCGGTGGGGGCAGCAACCTCGTTATCGCAGATTCGGGTTGGCCCGGATTGGTGCTCAAAGTCTCGATCGGCGGCACAGTCAGCCCATCCCCGCAGAACCCCACGAGCAATGCCGTGCTCTTTCAAGTTGGAGCGGGCGTAGAGTGGGACTCCTTCGTGGCCCAGGTCATCGCCCAGAACTGTGCTGGGATCGAGTGCCTGAGCGGTATTCCGGGAAGCGTCGGAGGCACCCCGGTGCAGAACGTGGGCGCCTACGGGCAGGAGGTGTCCGAGACCATCGAGTCGGTGCGCGCCTTCGACCTAAAAGAGGACCGCATGGTGGTGCTGCCCAGGCCGGCATGCCAGTTCCGCTACCGCTCCAGCATCTTCAATAGCACCGAGCGCGGACGTTACGTCATCGTGCGCGTCAACTTCCGTCTGAAGCGCGGAGGGTCCCCGAGCCTGAAATATGCCGATCTGCAAAAGCAGTTCGCTGACCGCAAAAGTCCGCCTTCTCTGCTGGAAGTGCGCTCGGCGGTGCTCGGGATCAGGCAAAGCAAGGGCATGCTGATCGTTCCCGGTGACGAAGATTGCCGTAGCGTCGGATCGTTCTTCAAGAACCCCGTGCTCAGCGAGGATCAGTTCAAAGAACTCGCCGAGCGTGCCGCGTCGAAGGGAGTGGAGATTCCAAGCTACCCCGCCCTCGATGCCAAGCACAAAGTGTCGGCGGCGTGGCTGGTGGAACACTCGGGATTCATTAAAGGATATGCCGCCGGCACGGCCGGCATCTCGCACAAGCACGCGCTGGCCTTAGTGAATCGCGGTAGAGCGATGGCCGGCGACATTGTGGCCCTAAAGGAAGAGATTCAGCGTGGAGTCCAGCAGGCTTGGGGCATCTTGCTCGAGCCGGAGCCAGTGTTCGTCGGATTTTGACCGAGGCACCGTCGGCTTAATGATTCAATGCGTCAATGATTCAATGACTCAATAAATCAGGGCGGCGCATCCCGGAGCAACCGTTCCCCCCATGCCGGCCCAGAGGTGTCCGTCACCGCGGGATCCGCCCTCCATTCCCATCGGCAAAGCAACCCATTCCCTTTAAGAAATTTATTGCGAACGAATCCACCCCGGCACCGTTCTTTATGAACAGGAGCAAGCGTGATTGCAGAATCTGCAATGCCGGGCGAGGCCCTGAAGTTGGCGCAGAAAGCGTTGGCAAAACCAGAAGGCGACGTGCTGGAAACGGCCGTGCGCGAACATGCCCGTCTGGTCTATCGCATCGCATACTCGGTTTTGCGCAATCCGGCGGACGCCGAAGACGCGACCCAGGAAGTCTTCCTGCGCGCCTTGCGGTACGGGAAAAAGATCGGTCGAATTAGCGACCCGAAAGCATGGCTTGCGCGGATTGCATGGCGGGTGGCAGTCGAGCGGCGCAAGAGTCTGGCAAAAACGGCCACTGGAGCGGAGGAGGCTACGGATTCGCTGGCATCAAGCAGCCAGGGGGCGGACCGGCTTCTACTGCAGCGGGAGCGCAGCGCAGTTCTGGAGCAGCTGATTTCTGCCTTGCCCGCGCAACTGCGAGACGCGCTGGTGCTTTCGACCTTGGAGGAGATCGCTCCGCGAGAAGTCGCGGAAATGCTTGGCATTAGCGAGTCAGCGGTCCGCTCCCGGTCGTTTCGAGCGCGAGAAATTTTGCGGGACAGGCTTTTGGCCGTCACCGGGCCGGGGATGTGGGCATGAATGACGGCGTATGAGCGACGGGGATATGAGCATGGATCCGATCAAAAGAGAGCGTGCGGTTGATGAATGGCTTGAGGCGGCGCTCGACCAATATGGCAAGGTCGAGCCGAGGGCGGGATTGGAAGGCCGCGTTCTGTCGAGCCTGCAGGCTGAGCGAACCCGGGTGACTGCGCCCAGTCGCTGGTGGTGGGTGACGGGGATGGCAACAGCCCTGGCGCTAATCGCAGCGGCGATCTGGGTCTGGCAGAGAGGCAATGAAGCGAGACGGGCAAATACGGCAGGGATCGCGAACACGACGCACCATGAAGTGGCAACCATTCACCCGCCTGAGAGCTACCCCGCGAAGCGAGTGGTGACGCACACGCTCAGGCGCGGACCGATTCGCATCGTGGCGGTGGCAGCGGCACCGAAGTTGGATCAGTTTCCTTCGCCGCGCAATTTATCGAAAGAGGAGTCGTTGCTGGTTCGGCGCCTACTGGTTCGGGGCCTAGCTGACCAGCCCAGCACGGAGGCGTTGCCCGAGGTCACTGCAACCGGCGCGGAGGTTGACCTGAGCATCGATAGCCTTGAGATTCGCCCCCTCCAGATTCCTGATATTGAAATTTCGGAAAATCAAACGAACTAAAAGGAGAAGATCATGAGAATCGCAAGACGAGTTGCTTTGCTGGGAATGCTCGTAATGCTGGCCATTGCGTCACAGGGTGCGCTAGCACAGGGTGACAAAAAAACGGAGAACCAAGAGGCGGCAACCCAGAACGGAAACGCTGCGGCCAAGAAACCTCTCAACGTATATCGGTTGGATTTCGCGCTCAGTGAATTCCTCGATGGCAAGAAGGTCAACACGCGCACCTACAGTGTCACCGCGCGCGAGGACGAAATGAGCAAGCTGCGCTCGGGCGCGAGATACCCGATAGCAACGGGAACTGCCGAAAAAAACACTCAGTATCAGTACATGGATGTTGGAGTAAGCATTGACTGCCGTGTAGTGGAGCGGGGTGGGTATCTGGAACTCAATGCGGTCGTCGAGTCCAGCGATGTTGAAGTCGCGGATGCACGTGTCGCACCAAACTCGATCAGCGGTCAGAACCCCGTTTTCGGTCAGATGAAATCCGATGTCCGTTCTTTGATCCGTCCTGGCACGCCAACCATGGTCAGCAGCATGGAGGACCCTGCCAGCAAGCGGCGCTTCCAACTGGATGTAACTGCGACTAAGGCAAACTAGAAACCGAGGATGAACGCGCGGACTGGGCCTCGTGGACCAGCCCTTCCTAGGCCCGATCGGCCAGTTGATTCGCTCGCTCAAAAATCTTCACGAACATCGGCCGCGTCAGCTTGCCGGTGTTCGTGTTCTGGTTGGATGGGTGATAGGTCGCCAAGAGAACGCGCCCATCCGGCATCGCACATTCCGCGCCGTGGCGAAATTCGTAATCCCTCTTGCGGGTGATCACCTTCCGGCGCAACAGGTAGTTGAGATAGGCCTCGAACCCAATCCGTCCCAGAGCCACTACGACCCGCAGCTCCTTCAGTCCATCGATCTCGCGATCCAGAAACGGAGCGCAGTTGGCAAGTTCTTCCGGCAGCGGCTTGTTCTGAGGCGGGGCGCAACGCGCCGCCGCTGTGATATGGAGATCCGTCAGCACCTGCCCATCGTCGCGTGAGATCGCCGTCGGCTGGCTGGCAAATCCGGTCTCATACAAGACGGGATACATAAAGTTCCCCGACGCATCTCCTGTGAACGGACGCCCAGTACGGTTCGAGCCATGCGCACCGGGAGCGAGCCCAAGCACGAGAACGCGAGCGTGCGGATCGCCGAAGCCGGGGACGGGCTTACCCCAATAGTCATGGTCGCGGTAGGCCCGGCGCTTCTCGCGCGCAATCCGCTCGCGATACTCGACCAGACGCGGGCAACGAGTACAGGCGATCACTTCGGCGTTCAGAACCTTGAGCCAGTTGGGCAGAGCCATGGGAGAGTCGCCAACTTGTCATCCAAAACGTGAAGCCACAGATTGCCGAATTCCGAAATGCCAATCCTCCAGAAATCGGAACACGGAACCAAAGGCTACACCGTTACCTCGGTAAACCAAAACTAGCCTCCCGCCGTTTGACGTTATTCTTCGAGAGTCTTTACACTCAAAGATACGGCACCACCGTGTTGACGCGGGCTATTTTGCTTCCGCGGGTGTCGGCCGCTGCCGCACTTGGAAAGGTAACTGTGAGCCCCACGGAAACAAAAGAGAGCACCACAAAACGCGAGATTGAAGTTGAGATTCCGGTTGAGGAAGTCACCCGGCAGACCGAGTCGCTGATCGAAAAATATCAGAAGGTTGCCCGTATCCCCGGCTTTCGCCGCGGACATGTTCCTGCATCGATTATCCGCCAGCGGTTCTCCGAAGAGATCAAGACCGACATGGTGGAGGCGCTGATCCCGCGCTTCTTTCGCCGGGAAGCCGAGCGCCTGAGTTTGCATCCGGTGTCGCAGCCGCGCGTCACCGACATGCACTTGCACGATGGCGAACCGCTGCGCTTCAAGGCGGCGTTTGAAGTCCTGCCGGAGATCAAGCTGTCGGGTTACAAAGAACTCCGCGCCGACAAGCCTGAAATCGCAGTCTCCGAGGCTGACGTGGAGCAGGCGCTGAACGACCTGCGCGAACGGCATGCCAGTTTCGATCCGGTGGAGGGCCGCGCTCTCGCTGATGGTGATTTCGCTCAGGTCTCGCTCGACGGCACGCCTAAGCCTGGAGGAAAAAAGACTGGCGAAGAAAAGGCCGGTGACGGCCAACCCGTCCACATGGATGAAGTGCTGGTCGAAGTCGCCGGCAAAAACACGATGCCGGAATTCACCGAACACCTGCGCGGCGCCGTCGTCGGAGATGAGCGGACCTTCGACGTGAACTATCCAGAAGATACGCAGGACAAGCGCCTTGCGGGCAAGACGTTCAGCTATGCGGTCAAAGTGCAATCGATCAAGCAGAAGAGCCTGCCGGAGCTAGACAACGAATTCGCGAAGAAGCTGGGAGAGTTTCAGACGGTCGACGACGTTCGCAAGACGATTCGCGAGCAGATGGAGGCCGAGCGCAAGCACGAAGCCGAACACGCAGCCAAGGACAAACTGGTCGGCGAACTGATCCAGCAGAACGATTTCGAAGTTCCCGAATCGCTGATCGAGCAGCAGATCGACATCCGCATCGAGCGTGGCCTACGGGCGCTGGCGGCACAAGGTCTGACGGCTGAACAGATGAAGAAGATGGACTTGAACCGCCTTCGCTCCGGACAACATGACCAGGCGGTCCACGATGTAAAGGCTGCGCTGCTGCTCGAACGGGTGGCCGAGGAAGAAAATATTCAGGTCAGCGACGACGAGTTGAATCAGGAACTCGAGTCACTGGCAAAACAAGCAAAACAGACGTCAGAAGCAGTAAGAGCTCGTTTGACACGGGATGGGGGCCTCGATAGGATACGAACACGAATCCGCAACGAGAAGACCCTCGATTTTCTGTACCACCAGTCCGCGTAGGTAAGGAGTCATGATGCGGACAATTTCGATCCTCCCCTTAAGCAAAGACAGCGACTGAAGGGCAGGAGTGTGGAAAGGGCGAACGTGAATTCCAATTCCAATTCCAATTCCAAAGACGCGCACATGATGCTCGTTCCTATGGTGATTGAACAAACGGGCCGGGGCGAGCGGGCCTACGACATTTATTCGCGCTTGCTACGCGATAACATTATTTTTATCGGCACCCCGATCGACGACAATATTGCCAACCTGGTTATCGCCCAGATGCTGTTCCTGGCGCAGGAAGATCCGGAAAAAGACATCCAGCTCTACATCAACTCGCCGGGCGGCTCGATCACGGCGGGGATGGCGATTTACGACACGATGCAATATGTCAAGAACGACGTGACCACGATTTGCATTGGCCAGGCGGCTTCCATGGCAGCGCTATTGCTTTCGGCGGGGCAGGCCAAGAAGCGGCTCGCCTTACCCAATTCGCGCATCCTGATTCACCAGCCTTCGATGGGCGGGCTTTCGGGGCAGGCCACGGACATCGACATCCACGCCCGCGAAATTCTCCGCATGCGAGAGATTACTAATCAGTTACTGGCCAAGCACAGCGGCCAGAAGCTCGATAAAGTGGAAAAAGACGTAGAACGCGACTTCATCATGAATTCGCAGCAGGCCAAGGAGTACGGAATCATCGACGATATCATCTATAAGACACGATAGAGGATATGATCGGCGTTCGTGACCAGCATCGGGCAGACGGTTAGGCTCGACGGAATTGGCGCTGGCGTTGGATTGGTTGATGTAGCCAAAAACCGGGCAGCAGGCGGCAGCCAGGCCACCAGAAAGGGAGTAGGGCCCAGTGAAAACCAGATCGGGTTCGGAAGAAATGTTGCGCTGTTCGTTCTGCCATAAGTCGCAGGACGCGGTCGCGAAGCTGATCTCGTCCCCCAGCGACTATCCCCGGGCGTATATTTGCGACGAGTGTGTGGCCGTTTGCAACTCGATTCTCGAAGATGACCGCACCGCGACTCCCTCCGCTGCCGTACCCAACCAACTGCCCAAACCGCAGGAAGTAAAGACGTTCCTCGACGAGTACGTCATCGGTCAAGAACAGACGAAGAAGAAGTTAGCCGTTGCCGTCTATAACCACTACAAGCGCATCTATATGAACCGCCAGCGCACTGGCGATGGCGTAGAGCTGACCAAGTCCAACATTCTGCTGATTGGCCCGACCGGAACCGGCAAAACTCTGCTCGCTCAGACTTTGGCCCGCATGCTCGATGTACCATTCGCCATCGTTGATGCGACCACGCTGACCGAGGCTGGCTACGTTGGCGAAGATGTTGAGAACATCATCCTCAAGCTGCTGCAGGCTGCGGAAGGTGATGTCAGCCGCACTCAGACCGGCATCATCTATATTGACGAAATCGACAAGATCGGGCGCAAGGACGAGAACCCCTCGATCACTCGCGATGTCTCCGGCGAAGGCGTGCAACAGGCGCTGCTCAAGATCCTGGAAGGGACGATCGCGAACGTGCCTCCGCAGGGCGGGCGCAAGCATCCGCATCAGGAATTCACACCCGTCGACACCACCAACATCCTCTTTATCTGTGGTGGTGCGTTCGTTGGACTCGAAAAAATTATCGGCCGCCGCATCGGCAAGAAAGCCCTTGGCTTCCGCACGGGCGCCGAAGAGGAAACTGAGCAGACAGTCGCCTCCTCCAAGCGTAACTTCGAACTTGTGTCCGAGGCGCAGCCTGAAGATCTGATCAAGTTTGGCCTGATCCCCGAATTCGTCGGACGGCTTCCCGTGATGGGAGTGCTGCAACAACTCGACGAAAACGCGCTGGTTGAAATCCTGACGCGCCCCAAGAACGCCATCGTCAAGCAATACCAGCGTCTGTTCGAGTTTGAGAACGTGCGCCTGAAGTTCAGCGACGACGCCAACCGCGCGATTGCCCGCCAGGCGATGGCCCGCAAAGTCGGCGCCCGCGGACTGCGTATGATCCTTGAAGAACTGATGCTGGAACTGATGTATAGTCTCCCCAGCCAGAAGAAAGTTAAGGAATTCGAAGTAACCCGCGAGATGGTGGAAAAGCGGAATGTCTCGCTGGCCATGATCGAAAAAGCGGCAAGCTAAACGGGACCAGAGACGGGAGACTGAGTTGTCGAACCCTAAGGAAAAATTCGAGAGCAAGAAACTGCCCATGATGCCCATTCGGGACGTGGTCATCTTCCCCTACATGATGACTCCGTTTGTCGTGGGCCGGGAATCCAGCGTGCGCGCGCTCGAAGAAGCTCTGGCCAGCGATAAGAAGATCTTTCTCGCCACCCAGCACGATGCCAGCATCGATGAACCCAAGGCCAACGACATTTTCCAGGTCGGCACCATCGTCAACATCGTGCAGAGCCTCAAACTGCCCGACGGAAACATTAAAGTCCTGGTTGAAGGCATTGAGCGCGGTAAGATTCTGCAAGTTGTCGAAACAGACGGTTACCTGCAAGCCACCGTCCGCGTCGCCCGTTATGCGACCGAGACCACCGCTCAGATCGAGGCCGGCATGCAGCGTGTTACCGGCATGTTCGAGCAATACGTAAAACTTTGCCAGTCGTTGAACTACGAGACCATGATCGCCGCCGTGCGCATGGAAGACCCGGCAAAGCTGACTGACACCATTGCAGCAAATCTGCAGCTCTCGATTGAAGAGAAGCAAGGACTGCTTGAAATTTTCGATCCTGCCGAGCGTTTGAACCGCGTCGGGGACGTGCTCGACGTCGAAATCGAAAAGCTAAACATGGACCGCACCATCCAATCGCGCGTCAAGCGCCAGATGGAAAAGGCTCAAAAAGAGTACTACTTAAACGAGAAGATTAAGGCCATCCAGAAAGAACTGGGCCGCGGCGAAAAGAGCGAATTCGATGAACTGAAGAAAAAAATCGAAGCCGCCGGTATGCCGAAAGAAGTTCGCGACAAGGCCATCCAGGAACTCAAGAAACTGGAAGCGATGCCGCCCATGTCGGCCGAATCGACCGTCTCGCGAAACTATCTCGACTGGCTGCTGGCCGTGCCGTGGAAGAAGCGGTCAAAGGAAATCCGCAACATCTCCCGCGCCGAGAAAGTTTTGAACGAAGATCATTATGGCCTCGAGAAAATCAAGGAGCGCATCCTCGAATTCCTCGCCGTTCGCCAATTGGTGAAAAACCCCAAAGGTTCAATCCTCTGTTTCGTCGGGCCTCCCGGAGTAGGCAAGACTTCGCTAGGAATGTCGATTGCCAAAGCCACGGGACGCAAGTTCGTCCGCATGTCGCTCGGCGGCGTTCGCGACGAAGCTGAAATCCGCGGCCATCGCCGCACCTACATCGGCGCTCTCCCCGGCCAGATCATCCAGATGATGAAAAAGGCTGGCACGAAGAATCCGGTGTTCATGCTCGACGAAGTCGACAAAATGTCGATGGACTTCCGCGGCGACCCGTCGGCTGCGCTTCTGGAAGTTCTCGATCCCGAACAGAACTTCATGTTCGTCGACCACTATCTCGACGTCGAGTATGACCTGTCGCAGGTCTTCTTCGTAGCCACCGCGAACGTGATGCATACCATCCCGCCTGCCCTGCAGGATCGCATGGAAGTGCTTCGCCTGCACGGCTACACCGAACCGGAAAAGGTCGAGATCGCCAAGCAGTTCCTGGTCAAGAAGCAACTGGCGCAGGCCGGGCTAACCGACAAGAACGTACAGTTCTCCGACGAAGCGATCCGGCATATAATCCGCGGCTACACGCGTGAAGCCGGAGTGCGCAACCTGGAACGTGAAATTGGCAACGTCTGCCGCAAGGTAGCGCGCAAAGTCGTCAAAGAGGGTGCCAGTTTCACCGTGGCGATTGAGCCCGACAAGATTGGCGAATACCTCGGCGTGCTGAAGTTCCGCGACACCTTGGCCCACGAAAAGAGCGAAGTCGGTCTCGTGACCGGACTGGCATGGACGGAAGTCGGCGGCTCGATACTCTCGACCGAAGCCACCGTCGTCGACGGCAAAGGCAAACTCACGCTAACCGGTAAATTGGGCGACGTAATGCAGGAGTCGGCGCAGGCGGCCATGTCTTATATCCGTTCCCGGGCTTTGCGGCTCGGTCTGCCGCGTGATTTCTATCGCAACCTCGATATCCATGTGCACGTTCCCGAAGGGGCGATTCCGAAGGATGGGCCGTCCGCGGGAATCACCATCGCCACGGCTCTCGCCAGCGCTTTGAGTAAGATTCCGGTGCGCCGCGATATCGCCATGACCGGCGAAATCACCCTGCGCGGGAAAGTCCTTCCCATTGGCGGCCTGAAAGAAAAGCTGCTCGCGGCCCATCGCGCCGGATTGTTCGAAGTGATTCTGCCGCAGGAAAACGAAAAGGATCTCGCCGAGGTTCCCGAAAACCTCCGCACCGCCATGAAGCTTCATTTTGTCGACAACATGGACCAGGTGCTGGCGGTAGCTCTCGAAGGGCCACTGCCCCAGATCCAGCCCGAAACGGACACAATGACGCCAATCGCAACGCCGCCAACAGAAGGACCTGCGGCGAGACAGTAGCGCTAATCCGTTTTGTAGATTTCCAGCCCGCCTGCTCGGCGGGCTTTTTCTTTGCCTCGCTGGCAGCGCTAGAATTGCGGTATGGAGCAGGAACCCAGCCAACGTCTTCGCTTCAGCCTGAAAGGATCGGCAGGCCTCATCGTCGCCATCGCCGTCGTGGCGATTCTCCTCATTGCTCTGCCTGCCTATCGCTGGTTCTTTCTCTTCAGTTTCCTCATCGGACTTGCCATCGCCGGCGGCCTCGCCTGGTGGCACGAGACCCATCCCATCAAAGAAGACGACGTCGAGACCAAGCGCCCTCTCGGCCTCTAGCAACTCACCTCGCGACTTGCCATGTGCGCCAGAACACTGGAAACTGTCTATATGCGAATGCTGGCCCGATTTCTGCTTTCGGCGACCGATTTGACCCACTTCCCCCGCCCCAGCGTGCCGGAGATCGCATTTCTCGGAAGGTCGAACGTCGGCAAGTCCAGTGTGATCAATTCTCTCCTCGGCACAAAGCTGGCCCGCACCAGCAATACTCCAGGGCGTACCCGCGCTATCAATTTTTACGAAGTTCGCCGCGCCGGCCAGCCGCAACCAGAATTGGTGTTCGCCGACCTGCCCGGCTACGGCTATGCCAAGATCTCACGCGAGACCTCCGCCGACTGGGTGCGCTTCGTTGATCCGTACCTTCACCAGCGGCCGACCTTGGTCCTTTGCCTGGCGCTCATCGATTCAAATATTCCACCGCAGGAAAGTGATCAGCAGCTAATCGAATTCCTGTCTGCACAGGGTCGCCCCCACGCCATCGTTGCCACCAAGTGCGACCGGTTGTCCAGCAACCAGTTACAACAGGCCATGCGAACCCTCGGGCAGGCCTATGGGAAAGTGCCCATTGTGCCGTTTTCGGCGAAAACCGGCGCTGGGAAAGACGAATTGTGGCAGCAAATCCGGGCTTCTCTGCCACCGTCCCCGATTGCCTAAAGTCTCGTACTAATATGCCGATGCTAAGTTCGAGGCATCTGGTCAGAGACGTCCGTGAACTTGAACAACCACGCCGAACACTCAGCTTCTCCAGAAGACCCCGTCAACGCGGAGGATAGCGTCAACTATCTTCGCCGACTGAAGGGCACCTTAGCCGCAACGCTTCCGCCAGATCCGGCGGCGCAGCCCGAGACCGTCTCGCAGAACCTTACCCTCAAGGAGCGCCGAGGCAGTCCTCGCTACCGCTGTTCCGGAAGCGCCGAATTCCGCACGGAGGCTAATACCGGGCGTATTTGGGGCACGCTCACCGACATCAGTCTGCATGGTTGCTACCTCGAGATGAACACGACATTTCCGATCGATACGAAAGTGGAACTCGTGCTCAAATCGTGCGGGATACAGATCAAAGCCAACGGCATCGTGCGGGCGTCGTACCCGGCACTGGGCATGGGTATACGCTTCTCGCGGATCGACCCGGAGAATCAATCGCAACTCCAGAAGCTTCTGGCCCATTTCAACGGCCTCGCTTCGGCCCCTCTCAGTGTGCCGACAGATGGAGACGCTGACCTGGAGGAGGCGGCCATACGCAATGCTCTAACATCCGCCGATCCGACATCCTTTCTGGCTGAGATCAGGGATTTTTTCCGCAAAAACAGGCTGCTCTCCAAAGACGAGTTTCATCGGATGGCTAAAAGGGTTCGTCGCATCTGATCGCTCCCGACCGCTCGACAAACCCTTCCGTATCCCCCTTTCGTCACATCTTCAGAAAGTTACCCTCGTGATGGCCCACCCCTCTGGATCTAGCAATCCATCCGGTATCATGAAAGGACTATGGCGAAATACCTGGTGACCGGCGCGGCCGGATTCATTGGATCATCTCTCGTGCGCGCCCTACTGAAACGCGGCGACGAAGTCCGCGGGATCGACAATTTTTCCACCGGCAGGCGCGAAAATCTTACCGAAGTTTTGAAGCAGATTGACTTTCGCGAGGTCGACATTCTCGACCTCGACGCCATGCACAAGGCCTGCTCCGGCGTCGATTACGTTTTGCATCAGGCAGCGATTCCCTCGGTGCCGAAATCAGTGATCGACCCGCTCGGAAGCAACCGCGCCAACGTCGACGGCACCGTCAATGTGCTGGTTGCGGCACGCGACGCCAAGGTGAAGCGCGTTGTCTATGCTGCGTCATCCTCGGCCTACGGCGATACTCCCACGCTTCCGAAGCGCGAAGACATGTCGCCCAATCCGATCTCGCCCTACGCGGTCGCGAAACTCGCAAGCGAGCTTTACATGGTGTCGTTCTTCCGCTGCTATGGGCTCGAAACCGTCTGCCTGCGGTATTTCAACATCTTCGGCCCGCGGCAGGACCCGTCTTCGCCTTACTCGGGCGTTCTCGCCAAATTCAGCATGCAAATGCTGAGCGGTGAGCAGCCAACCATTTTTGGTGACGGCGAAACCAGCCGTGATTTCACCTACATTGACAACGCCGTCTCCGCCAACCTGCTGGCCTGTTCCGCCCCGGCCGCAGAATGCGCCGGACGCGTTTTCAACTGCGCCATCGGTCAACGGACCACATTGAACCAGACCTTCGAAGCGCTCAAACAACTGACGGGATTCAAAGGCGCGGTCAAGTATGCGCCAGAGCGGGACGGCGATATCAAGCATTCACTGGCGGATATCACGCTGGCGCAAAAGCACCTGAATTACAAAGTTCTGGTGCATTTCGAAGAAGGTCTGCGCCGGACCGTCGAGTGGTACAAAAGTCAGGCCCAGCCGGTGAGTGCTTAAGGAAAGTCTCCGGCTTCTGGAGGGCTCATCGTGGAAGTAGAACTTCCCGCACACTACACGGAATGTCGTGCCGCCTTCGCCGATCTTTCCCAGGCAATCAGTGCGGCCAAGTTGTAGCGGACCGGTCCATACGCCTTGAGATTCTTCTCGTCGAACAGTCGCATGGCGCCGCAGTTGAGACACACCTGGTATGAGAATCCATTCACGTTGAGCGGCCAGCTCATGTTTGAGTGCCAGCATCCCCGAAACACCATTGCCGCCGCTCCCGCCAAGCTGGTCATCACTACCCCCGGCAGCCACCAGCTGGATTTCCGGATTCCCTCTGACTTTGGTGCCACGACTGGCTCGCTCATCGTCTCTTCCCGCCTTTCGGTCTTGCTGCTTTCACCATAGGACGAATCAAAGCGGCCCGCAAAATCTGAAGGGTCATACCTGAAACTCCGCGAAGCCGTCCAAGTTGGCTTGCTGTAGCCATACCCCCGAACGGACGTGTACTAACGGACATTGCGGCACCCACCCAAAGACTATTAGGCTCAAAAGTGGCGTGGTGACGGCGTTTTGCGGCCGAAATCCATTAAAAAGCCTCGGCCAGAACCACCTGGGGCTCGAAGCGTCCGGGCTAAAACACTAGTTCGGCGCTTCCGTTGCACTGGCTCCGAACCAAGAGCGGCAACGAGCTTCCGGCAAGCGCCGGATACGATAAATAAAGCCTTTTTCGCGAAAGAGAACACGCAAGCATGAGTGCCAGTCCAACCAGAGTCGACTGTGAATTGATGCCAGATGGTTCTCCTTCCCAGGAGGGCAACCGCGTCATTGAGTCGATTGCCCGGCACGAAGCCGTCCGAGCCCTGCTTGCTTTTTCCGACCTTCATGACCAGATCCGTAACCGGCGTTTGGCCGGGCGCGAGTCTGCCAGTCGTGACTTATTCGAAACCGAGCGCTTCATTCTCGATGAAGTGCTGCAACTGATCTGCGACCGGCTGCAAGTCCTCACAAAAGTGGATGGCATCGTCATCGCCCTCGCCGAGAAATCCTCAGGAAATGGACTGCAGACCGGGCAGTCGGCCATGGTTTGCCGTGCTTCTTCCGGACTGCTCTCGGTCGAGCGTGGAGTGCGCCTGATCGGCGAATCGGCATTTCTTCAGGACTGCATGGAATCGGGCCGCATCTTGCGATGCGACGATTGTGCCATCGACGTACGTACGGAACTGGATTTCGCGCGTGCTATCGGAGCCCGTTCCACCGTGCTGGTCCCGTTGCGCGGGCGCCGCGAGCAGCTTGGAGTGATGCAGGCGTTTTCCAACACCGCCTGGGCGTTCACCGACGATGATATTCGGCGTTTCGATCTGTTCTCGGAACTGGTGCTCTCCGCACTCAAGCCGGAAGATCAGGATCGCCGCATCAACTGGCTTTCCGAAGTCGCAGACGACATTCTCAAAGCAAAGCCTGAAGCGAAGCCTGTCGTCGCCGCCATAGTCGCTGACAAAGAAGCAGAGAATGAGAATCCTGCGGTCCAGCCTCCGGAAACCGCTGTTTCGGTCGCGAAGGCAGCGGCTGCAACCGTCACGATTCCCGAACAGGAGGTTGTGGCCTTTGCTCCGGAGTCGACGCTGGCGACAGCCGATGACCTGTCCTCGCTCTCGCAACCTTTATCGATTCCGGTCAACGCCATCGAACTACCGGAAGCGGACACCGATGAGCATTTTCTCGAGGCGGACGAGGCTTTCGATTTCGAGGAGCCGCCCGCTCCCGTCGTATCCGGTCGAGTCCTGTCATTCCCAGAGCGGTTTTCCGTCGCGACCAAGTCCCGCCCCGGGCTAAGTGTGGTCTTGGGCGTGGTTGCTGTTGCTGCCCTGTTTTCCGCCGGATTGTGGTGGGGCATGCAGGAGCGCGGCAAGACGCTCCCCGCTAGCGTCACAACAAAAAGTGAGCCCGCGCCGCACCCAGTAACTGCCCCATCGGTGCCTCCGGCGAATGTTTTGCCGGTGGCCGCCTCCGATAATTTGATGAGCCCGGCGAGCGTCGCCTCAGATACCGCGCCACTCACTCCGGTCCCTGCAGATAAACTCGCTGCCTTGCCGAAAATCACTGGCGTGCGTCACTGGTCATCTTCTGTGGGAAGCACGGTCGTGATCGACATGGAAGATCAGGTTCCGTACGAAGTGCACCGTCTCATGTCGCCAGAGCGAATCTATTTTGATTTGCACGACACAGTCCTGGCGCCGGAATTGGACGGCAAAACAATGGACGTCGGGGATGCCGCGCTGAGCCGCGTGCGCGTCGCACAGCCCGTAGCGGGCGTAACGCGCATCGTGCTCGACACCAAAGACGGCTCGAACTTCTCCGTCAGCATGGAAACTAGTCCTTATCGACTGGTAGTCGAGTTGCGCAGCGGCAACGGACGCCTGTTTGCCGGAAACGGCGTCTCTCCCAGCCACACGACTTCGATCCAGCAAGTGTCTGTAAGCACTCAGCCCGCTGCCGCGAAAGCCGCTTCTACAGCGAATCTAGCGGCGAAGGCATCGGATCAGCCTCTGCCTGCCAAGACCGGCAAGTTCCGCATCGTGCTCGATGCCGGTCACGGCGGATGGGATCTCGGCACAGTTGGGCGTCAGGGATTGCTGGAAAAAGATCTGGTGCTCGACGTAACGCAGCGGCTGGCCAAATTACTGCAAGCGCGCCTCGGCTCGGAAGTCATGCTCACGCGTTCCGCGGACACTTATCTGCCGCTCGACCAGCGCGCCGATTTCGCCAACCAGGCGCAAGCCGATCTCTTCGTCTCGGTACACGCCAACTACAGCAGTTCGGCAACGGCTCGCGGAGTCGAAACCTACTACACGAACAGTTTCTCCGCTCCCGGATCGAAAGAAGCCGAGAAACACGAAGACGGCACGTCCGCCAAGCTGACAACTGTTTCTCTCACTGCTGGAGGGTTACACGAAAAGATCGAAGAGTCGCGCCGCCTGGCCTCAAGTGTGCAGCGCTCGCTCTACGCGACGCTGGCCGCGAACAATCCCGACATTCGCAATCGCGGCATCAAAGACGCATCCTACGTCGTACTGACCGGGACGACCATGCCCGCCATCCTCACGGAAATTTCATTCGTCAGCAGCCCCGAAGACGAGCACAACCTGCAGAGCGCGTCCTATCGCCAGCAGATTGCCGAAGCTCTGTACAAAGGCATAGCAGGCTACCAGCAGTCCGCGCCGCACGCAAAAATCGCACAGTTGCAAAGACCTAACACCCGATAACCCTAGTTCGCAGCCTTCAGACCGCCGTACTTCTCCAGCCACTTCAACTCTTCGCGCACTTTGATCTTTCCGTGCCACGGATTCTTATCCAGCGAATGCCCCTCACCGGGAAAGATAAGAAGATCGCTTGGAATATTTAACTCGTGAAGTGCGCGATCAAGAAGGTAGTCCTCGGAGACAGCAACTCTGATGTCGTCCGCTCCGGCAACCATGTGAGTTGGAGTTTTCACTTTGTTGAGCTGGTAAATCGCGCCTTCGGTACGATAGCGGTCGGGAGTTTCCCATGGCAGTCCTCCGAGGAAATAGGCGTCATCAAAGGTTGTGTCGTCGTTGCCCCAGTTGGAAACGTGCTCGACTGCGCCCGCTCCGGTCACGGCGGCCTTGAAGCGCGTGGTCTGCGTGATCAGCCAGTTGGTCATGTAGCCGCCGTAGCTGTAACCGCCAATCGTCAACTGATTCGCGTCGGCGATTCCGTCTTTTACTAGCGCATCGACGCCAGTCAATATATCTTTTCCCGGACGCGACACAATTTCCGGAACGATCTGGAGCGCGAACATGTCGCCGTAGCCAGTCGATCCGCGATAGTTCGGTTCGAACACGAGCCAACCCGCTGTCGCGGCGAGACGATCCCACTGATACCAGTCGGCTTCGAAGTGGTTGCCATCGGCGTCCTGCGGACCGCCATGAATAAAGACAAACATCGGCAGATTCTTCGCTTCAAATTTTCCTGGCGGATACATCAGCATGCCTTCAACTTGTGTCCCGTCATCGGAGGTCCAGTGATACGGCTTCGCGAGCGGAAGATCTCGTTCGGCGAACAGCTTGTTAAACGCCGTAATTGGCTTGGCCTGCGCGAGTTTTTCGATGCTATCAGCAACGTAGACTTCCGTAGGACGCGTCGTTGCTGAGTATGCAAACGCGATCCGTGGACTTTGCGATTGCGACGAGACTGCGGGAGATTCGTAGGCTCCAGCCCAGCCTTCACGCTTGACAGTGGCAGCTTTCGGACTCGCCTGCGTTGCAAACTGCACCTCGGTCCCAATGCGGCAAGCGCAGAGCACGGAGCCATCGGAGAGCGGCGTGTAGTGCACGATCTCGCCGGGATAGTCGGCAAACCAGCGCTGGACTTCGTATTTGGCCGCAGTGGCATTGGTGTCGACCCAGTAGAGTCGCGGCTGCGGATCCTCATACTTCCCTTCCGCCGAGCCGAGGTTCACCTGAAAAAAAACATGCCGATTATCAGGAGCCCATTCGAGATTGAGTTCGACCGCTTCGTTGCGAGTCAAACGGACAGGCTCGCCTTCCGCTGCGCTATCGGTCAGGTTGAGGAGGTAGAGTTCGACGTCTTCAACCTTCTCCTGCCGTTCCGACACCGACGAAGTGACGAACGCGAGCCGATGGCCATCGCGCGAGACAGTCATCTGCTGCACGCGCAAAGGCGTGTGCGAAATAGCAACCGCTCCCAGAATCTGGCCCGAGTCTTTCTCCGCGTCGGTAATTTCCCTCGATCCACTTGCCGCATTTCGCGCCAAGGCGTCTTGCAGAGTGAGACGGAAAATCACATCGCCGCGCTCATCGCCGCGGTAGCGAATCACGTCTTTCCATTCCCGTTTGTGATCGTCATTCTCCTGCTTGCTCCACGGCTGGCGGCTGGCGAAGACAATTTCCTTCGAATCACTTGTCCAGGCAAAAGCGTGGACCTCTTCATCACTGGAGGTAATGGCAAACGCTTCGCCACCCTCGGGCGAAATCAAGTAGAGCTGCGCGGCCTCCTTCTCTTTGTCCTTGTCGTCGTCTTTCACTAAGCCTTTTTGTTTGCTGTCGCCCTCGTCTCCCTCTTTCGCATCGCCGCCTTTGCGCTCCGACAGAAAGGCGATCCAGCGCCCATCGGGCGACCATTGCGGCGAACTTTCATGTCCAGACTGGGTTAGTTGCAGCAGATTGCCAGTAGACACGCGATAGAGCCAAAGCTCCTTGCGAAAGATCTGCTGGTTCCAGTCGGCTCTCTCGGTTTCAATTACAACGGAGTTTCCATCGGGAGAGACTTTCACCGACGGGAAACTGACGGAATTGAAGAATTCATCGAGCGTGAGCTTTGGCTTACCACTCTCGGCGTCGGCAACAGTCGATTGAATCAAACAAGCAGAGAGAACGGATGCCAGAAAGAAGAATCCAATGAATCGTCGCATAGCCCCTTTGTCCCAAAAGCAAGTATCAGATAACTGCCGCGAACCCTTACGGCGCGGTCGGTTGTGCGTTGTGCAGCGCCTCTTCCAGCGTCTGGTTGCTCGGTATGGCCTGTTCTACAACCCGCCAGCCGTCATCGTACCCTCGGAACGCCACGGTCGAGTGATAGCGCACTCCGCTATCGTAAAGTGCGGCGCCAACTGGATTCAGCGAAACCCAGCGCCAGCTGAACTCCACGTCGGCAAAGTTCCCGGCTTTGCTGATTCCGGTAATGCTGACCAACTCCCGCCGCGCCACCTGGATTCCTATCGGCCCGTTATCGGGCAACGCGCTTGTAATCAGAGGACGAATCGCGTCGACTCCCAGTGGTGTGAGCACTACGTCCCAGCACGGCGGCGGCTCCATGCCAGCGGGGCATTTCGCCTCAGTTCCGAGAATCCACCCGCGGCGCTGCAAGACCATAAAGTCAGGAGAGCTGAAGTCTTTATTGGATACGATGCCCGGACGCAGCCAAAACATCTGCGGTGCCTTGAAAGACTCGGAAGCCGAAATCAAGTCCGCGGCGAGACGGCGCGTCAGAAAATCCCGTGGAGAACAGGCAATCCCCAGACACAACAAGACCGCGAGCAGCAAGGTTTTTGTGGCGCGCATCAACATTGATTGGTCGTCAGGAAATTCTAACGAATTGTGCGCGCTTGCGGGGGAGAAAAGGCGAGGTCGCGATCTGCCCGTCAAACTTCGTTGACCAGCGCCCCGGAACCGGAGTTTGGCAAGCAGGACATTCCCCTCGCTCGGTGAGTTTGTAAGCTTGTATCGAATATCCGCGGCGCTGAACCAGCAGTTCGCCGCAACTGCCACAGTGAGTATCTTCCAAGCCCTCGACCTGTCCAGGCAGGTTGCCGGCATAGATGTAGCGCAGTCCTGCATCGCGGCCAATTCCGGCGGCGCGTAGCAAGTCCGCAGGACGCGTGTCGGAGGGCGAAGTCATCTTGTAGTCCTGATGAAACGCGGTGACATGCCAGGGAATATCGGGCGAGACATCAGCCAGAAATGCCGTCAACTTGCGCAGCTCGTCGTCACCGTCGTTGAAACCGGGGATCAACAGAGTCACGATCTCTAGCCATACGCCCATCTGATGCAGGGCAAGAATAGTATCGAGAATCGGTTGCAGGCGGCCGCCCAATTGCCGATAGTGACGATCGTCGAAACTCTTCAGATCCACTTTGTACAGATCGATCCACGGATGCAGATACTCCAACACCTGCGGAGTTCCATTGCCGTTTGAAACGAACGCCGTTTGCAGACCTGCCTCACGTGCTTGCCGGAAAATCTCGACCGCCCACTCGCTCGTGATCAGCGGCTCGTTGTAGGTGCTGACCACGACCTTGGCACCCAGCGCCACAGCGTCCTTGACCAGAATTTCAGGATCAGCGGCAAGCGGCGCCGAGACGGCCTCTGGATCGCGCAGCGCCTGCGAAGTGACCCAGTTCTGACAGTAGGAGCAGTGCAGATCGCAGCCGAGCATTCCAAAACTGTAGGCAAGGGCCCCGGGATAAGCGTGGAAAAACGGCTTCTTCTCAATCGGGTCGCATTGCACGCCCGCAACGTAGCCCCAGGGAACGTAGAGAGTACCTCCGCGGTTGAAACGAACCTTGCAGACGCCGGGCTGTCCTTCCGGAATCGGGCAGCAATGGCCGCAGGCAAAACAACGGATGCGATTGCGATCCAGCTTTTCCCACAGCGCAGGGTCGCCTTCGCGAACGCGAGCGTCAGCCGTCAAGATGTCGCGTAGAGAGGCCACAGCCTTATTTTACGGCTGAGGGGTTGGCTCTGTCTGTGATCGGAAAAGGTTCAGTTCGCGTCGGGCTTTATCGGATGGTTGTGGTTATGAAGCCACGCTTCGGCTTGTTGGCGGGCAGTGGAGATTTGCGCTCGCGTCATTTGGTAGGTCAGGCCTTCGAGCCGCGACTTGCTGATTTCATCCCCCTGAGCCGTGGCGATCGCCGACCAGTAGTACGCCTTGGAGAGATCCTCTGGAACGCCGCGACCCGCCCAATAATAGGCTCCCAGACGAGACTGGGCGTCCACGTGACCCTGTTCGGCGGCGCGCTCAAACCACTTCATGGCTTGCGTGTCATCCTGCGGGACGCCTTCACCGTTGTGGTAGCGCACAGCCATCTGCCATTGCGCCTCCGGGTCTCCCTGATCGGCAAGCTTCTGCAAGTCCGCAAGCGATCTCACCTGATTGCGTCCATCGACGGCGGCTCGATCGGCCGCCTCTCTCAGGGAACTCGGAGAAGCCGCCTCCACCGCAGCCGATGATGATCGTCGCGAAGAAGGCCAGCGCTTTTCAACGATCGGCCCAAGCACATACCCGACGGCCAGCGCCACGACAGCTATCGCCAGTCCGAGCAGAGCGCGGTAGAGCAAACGAGATCGTCGCACCGATGCAATCTCGGGCTCGGCAAGCGGCTCGAGCTGCGGCTCCGACACGAGCTCCGACGATGTTGCTACCGAAACGGGCTGAGCGACTTCCTTTCGAACTTCTTTTCGAATTTCGTTTCGAACCTCTTTCCGAGGTTCCGGTTCTAGATCCCATAATGGCTGGCGGATGCCGTGAACCGCCCCAACGTCTACGGCAGTCGGCATCATCAGGACTGGCTCAACCGGCGCTAAATCAGACGTCGCCCGCGGTAAAACCCCTTCCGATGCGTCGGATCTTTCTGCCTCAACCGGCACGGGGGAAACTTGTGGCACCGATGTTTCAACCTGCGCCTTGCCAACGTGCGCTTTCGGAACCAACTCACTGAGCCGCTCTAGAATCGTGCCTTGCGCCCGCGCAAAACAGTGAGGGTGCGGGGAGAAAACTTCCAGCAGCCCAACCACCCTGAAGTCAGAAACAATCGGACTGGCCATCAGCGACCCGATGCCCAGTACGCGGCAAATCTCCGGATCCACTCGCGGATCGTTCTGCGTGTCGCCGCACGAAACAACCAGACCGCTGTGCACGCACTCGCCCGAAACTCCCTGTGCAATGTCGACCGCCGCCCCAACCGGTGGGGATGGTTCTCCGGCCCGGGCTCGCCAGACCATGTTGTCATCTTTCAAGAACGCCAGAGCCGCTCCGGTTGCTCCCGTAAGAGTCAGAGCACGATCGGTGATGAGTTGCTGAATCTCGTCAACGTCATCCCCAATTTCGCGAACTTCGTTTCGAACCGTTTCCAGCGGGGAAAGATGCGATGCGTGATCGAATATCTGCGCGAGGTTGGTCAGTTCAGGGGGCGGCGCCGGCTCAGACAGCTTCTCCTGTGTGTGCAGCGCAAGTTGCGCGGTTCGCGCCTGATGGTTCCCAGAGGCGATCAACAAGTTGGCAAAGAGCCATTCCTGAAGAGCTTTCCGAGAATTCTCTCCCAGCTGCGAAAAGCGAATCCCCCCACGGCCGGTTTCATCGCTCCAAATGACTTGCCCGCTGCCGTGGACGAAAGCTCTTGTTTCAGGCAGGTCCAGACAGATGTTTACCGCGTGATTGGTCTCCAACCGCTGGGCAGTTTGAACGGCGAAACCTTCTTCATTCAGATCGAGCAACTCGCTCAGATCCACGGTGATTCCAGTCTGCGGGCCATTGAAACTGGCGTAAACCGGCGTGTGCAGTTTCTGACGAACGCAGCGGCGACGCTCTCGGTTGGGAGGCCCTGCAAGTGGATCCGGCAATCGGCCAATGCTCCGATCCATAGTTGCCACAATATTAACTCAGGCACCGAACCTAGAGCAGTAAGAATAAGAAACCCGGCGAACCGCCGGTTTCAGGAAGCAGAAAAGCTTTTCACAGGCGCCAGATGGCGTATATCCGGTTTCTGCTATAGATTGGCGGCCAGATACTGGGTACGAGCCTCTCCGGCGGGCTCGAGGACCTGAGGACTTGTTATTACCTTGTCCAGCGCATTCGCCAGAGTCGCGGGGAATTCAGAAGTCAGTAGATTCACATCCAGCTGCAAGTCACGAGTGGTGTATACCCGATAGACGATGAGCGTACCGCGGCGCTGATTTGACGCCGTTACCAGATCCAGGGTCAATTTCCACGAAGGCTGGCTCGAAATCGCCATCATGTGAGGGTACTTGCTCCAGTGGAACGGATGGCCAGTCTCCCCGCCAGCTGCTTGATCGCCGGGAAGTGCCTTCAAATTGAGCTCGAAGGCGTCAAAATCGTTACTCTCGAAAGCCGCGATCAGCACACTCCGCACTTGTTCGAAATCACTGGCCGCTTTCAGTTCCTGAATCGCGCGACGCACAGCAAGGTTATTGATCACGATTTGCCGCTGGTCGATGGTGCGTTGCGCCACTCGTCGCAGTTCGCCAAACTCGAGGTAGTTGAGGTGCTGCACCCCTAACCAGATCCCGGTGCCGACGACTGCCAGTACCAATCCCAGCGTGCTCCCCGTCGGCCACAGAAGGAAGAGGCTGAGCATGGCGAAGACGGCAGAAACGGCATAAAGCACGATCACTACCTGGCGATGTGAGAAACCCATCTGCAGCAGTTTGTGGTGAATGTGTTCGCGGTCGGCAGTGAAAATCGGCCGCCCGCTGATGAGCCGCCGCATGATCGAGAGCAATGTCTCCAGAATCGGCAATCCAAATGAAACCACCGGGATCGCGACGGCAACGAACGTCGGAGCCTTCTGCGCTCCCGCCAAAGCCAGCGCGCTTAGCATGAAACCGATGAATAAGCTGCCCGAATCACCCAGAAAAATTGTGGCTGGATTGAAGTTGAACCGCAGAAAACCCAGAATCGCGCCGGCAAGGGTTACGCTCATCAGCGAACCGAGCCAGGAATGGTCGACCAGGGAGACGACAAAAAATACCATCGTCGAAAACAAAGCCGAGCCTGCGGCTAAGCCATCCAGTCCGTCGATCAGATTGAAAGCATTGGTAACGGCCACCACCCAAAGCACGGTAAGAGGTAACCCAACGAACCACGGCAGCGAATGCGAACCAAAAATCAGCGGCAGATCGAGAACGCGCATACCGCCCGCAAACAGCATTACCGCGGCGATCGCCTGCACCACGAACTTCAGGTACGGCCCCGCCCCGTGAATGTCATCGTAGATGCCCAGACAGAAAATCAGGCAAGCCGGAACATAAATACGAAGAAGAGTCGCGGGAGCCAGGCCCGCAACCAGTCGAGGAAATATCAGAGAGAGCGCCAGCCAGATACTTAAGCTGACCGAAAACGCCAGGAAGATTGCAACCCCTCCCAAACGGGGAAGCGGTGACTCATGCAGATGACGTCCGCCCTGCGGCAAGAAAACCCAACCACGGCGCGTCGCCAGATCTCGCACTTCACGTGTGGCAACGAACGACAGCGCCAGCGAAAATGCGAACAAGCCAAAAAACAAAATCGTCAAAACCAGAGTTCCCTTCCGGCTGGAACATCTGACACGTCACACTTTTTGTGGCGCGCGCAGAAGCTCAGTCAAACGTCTTGCAGACGGGCCTTCCCGATTCAGTGGCGAATCACAAATCGAATGTTGATTTTCTAAAATGATACAACCGTGGTTGCCGTGGAGCAACCGCTCCGGCGCCTTGGCATGCACTTTTGCGTTAACTCTTCATGCCCGTGCGACGGTCGAAACGGAGCGTTTGGCGCACATTCCACCGTACCTCCTGTGTTAAACTCATGGCACGCATAAATCTAGGAGTCGTGGTATGTCCGGGCCCAACCGTCACGTACTTTTCCAAAGTGTTTGCATTTTTTTGGTTGCTTTCTGCAGCCTGCAGTTGCTGGCCCAGACGTCGGTCTCTGGCGAAACGTCCCAACCCGCTCCAGCCAAAGACCCCGCCACACCCCAAAACCACCGCGCCCTTGCGAACTCCAACGTGAAACTGGGCGTTGGCGATCTGGTCGAGATCAGCGTGTTCGGAGTACCCGATCTTTCCACCAAATCGAGAGTCAGCGGCTCCGGAGATCTTTACCTTCCACTGATTGACTACGTTCACGTCGCCGACCTAAGCAGCGACGAAGCGCAAGAATTGATCCAGAAACGGCTGGAGGACGGCGGTTTCGTTCGCGATCCGCACGTTTCCATTTTTGTTGACGAATCCGCGTCGCAAGCCATCACAGTGGTTGGCGAGGTCAATCACCCTGGTCCTTACCCAGCAATCGGCGATCGCCGTCTTTTCGATCTAATTTCCGCCGCCGGAGGCCTGAGTGATAAAGCAGGCCGCAATGTGACCATCGAGCACCGCGGAGATCCGGAACAGAGAGTCGAACTTCAACTCTCCGCAAATCTTGCAGAGGATACCAAGAACAACGTGGACGTCTTCCCCGGAGATACCATCATCGTTTCGCGCGCGGGAATAGTCTACGTTGTAGGCGATGTACAGCGACCGAGCGGTTTTCTGATCGAGGACAGTTCTCTCAGTGTTCTCAAGGCGCTGGCGCTGGCCGGTGGGAGTACTCGTACATCAGCCTTAAACAAGACCAGGATCCTGCGGCAGACACCCACCGGCGTCCAGGAAATTCCCATCAATCTCAAGAAGGTGTTGTATGCCAAGGCCCCAGATATGGCTCTGGTAAAGGGCGACGTTCTCTTCATTCCCGGAAGCGCTGCCAAAGCCGCCGCCTATCGCAGTGCCGACGCGGCCATGTCGCTGTCGACAGCTCTAGCGGTAGTGGCTGTGCACCCGTAACGATCGATCGGGCCGTAGGCAGTTCGGTGGCAAGCATCACACGACGGTGCTGCTAGGCACGACAATTTCTTAGCGCCGGGTTACAGCGATTTCAGTACGGCAATATAGTCTCTCGCCGTTTTTTCACGCGAAAACTTGCCGATAATGTACCGCCGCCCGCTGGCGCCCATCTGCCGCCGCAGTTGCTCGTCGTTCGCCAGGTTGCGAATCGCCTGCGCTAGAGCAGGGCTGTCCTCCGGTTCTACAAACAAACCACCGCCGGCCTCTTCCGCGATTGCGCGAGCCTGTCCGTCGACGCCAACGATGACCGGGCGTTCGCACGCCATGTATTCGAGAAGCTTTGTCGGAATCACTGTCTTGAACAACTCCGTTTTCTTCAGCATCACCAGGCAGAGATCTGCCGCCGAAACATAAGCGGGAATCCGTTCTCGCGGCTGCTGTCCAAGAAATTGAACGTTCGTTAGCCCTCGGGCCCGCGCCAGGTCCACGATGTGTTCCTTTTCCGCCCCTTCGCCAATCAGTAGAAAGAGCGCTTGGGGAAGCGTGGACTGCAGGTCTTCCGCCGCATCGATCAGTGTTTCCAGTCCATGCGCGTTCCCCATCGTGCCGATGTAGCAAACCAAAAATCGTCCTTCGAGATGCAGTTCCTTTCGCACTTCGATCGCTGCCGGATCAGACCGAAAGAGATCCGTCTCGACTCCGTTTTCAACGACGGAGATTTTCTCGGCCGGAACATTCCAGTACCGCATCAGGTGGTCCTTGAAAGCGGGCGAAACCACGACTATGCGTTTAGCACGACGGTAAAGAAACCCCGCAATGGCGCCCAGCGTACGATGCAACATTGTGCCTTCGCCGCCCGCTCCTACGGCAGCCAGTGACTCCGGCCATAGGTCCCGCACCTCAAACACGAAGGGAACTCGCTTCCAGAAAGCCAGCCACCATCCGGCCAGCGCGCAAAGCAATTGAGGGGAAGTTGCAACAATGACATCAGGTCGGGCGATGAACAGACCGCTAATCGCTGCGGAAAAGCAGAACGACGCGTAGTTGCGAATCCGCTCGTGCGCCTTGCGATTCGGCAGTGGCCAGAGCCACGTGCGGACGACTCGCACACCATCGATAGTCTCGGTATGATGCAGGCCGCGCAATCGCGCTCGCCACTCCTCGGGAACAACGCCTGTGGGATGATTCGGAAAGCCCGTCAGGACTGTGACGGTATGCCCCATCCGGGCCCAATGCCGCGACAACTCCACCGCGCGCGCGGCAGGAGCTCCCATTTCCGGCGGAAAATATTGTGAGACGTAGAGAATCTTCACGATGTTTGGAGCCGCTGTTTCAGGCTATTAATAGTGCAGCAGTTTAAAAATACCTTTCTCAAGAAGAGCTCGGCGACGGTTTCTGGCACTTTGCGCATAGCCTTCCCATCGACCGGCGAATGTCGCGAAACTAACGTTGCCCGTCATCTTCGACATCATGCGCAATTGGACGATATGCAAGTTGTGATAGAAGGGGCTCGCGAGCATCTTCAAACGCGTGCCCGATTGTTCATAAAGAGACCAGTAGCCAGTATCGTACTTCGGCAGATTGCGGACCAGCGTCTCGACACCGCGATCAAAAATGTTCTTTGCGCTTGAATCGGTCCGCGCCACCCAATAGTCGAACGCTCCCCACAATGCCCACATAAACCCATTCAAAATGTGCGTCGGAGGATCGACAAGATATTCTTCGATCCAAAGATCTTTCTGGTCATCTTCGAAGAGCACGCCCCCTTCACTGATAGGAATCGTGAGGGCGGCAAACGCCCGTTCGGCTGCGTCTTGATACTTCTCTGCCCCAGAGTGCAAATGCGCCCGCAACAGAAGCGAAACGCCTTGTCCCTGCGCAAGTCCGGAATACCACGGCGCCTTCAGCGTGTTGCGATACTCCCAGTCAAAGTGGTGATTCCAGACCCAAATCCCGCGCGCATTCTGTTCGAGGTTTGCGACCAGCCAGTCTGCGGCCTTGAGAACTTTCTGCCGGCGATCGCCGTCGTTGGTCTCACACAAGAGGTTGTAGTTTGCGAGCCCCCACTGCGCGACCGCAATGGGGTTGTACTGCAGACCGATCACTCCGCGGTAGTCGAGCATGGGAATACCGCTGGCGTCGTGGTGCCCGGCGTAGTCCGCCTTCTCGCGGAATGACATGTAATACTCGCCAAGTTTAGCGATGCTGGCTCGCCGATTTTCTTCGGGCGATTCGTGCCAGAACGTTAACTGGCTTCGGCCGGAGCCCAGGTAAGCGCTGAAAATGCGCCGGTAGTAATTCCAACGTGTGGCCAGACTCATGTTTCAACTTCCCACAACGTTGTCACCAGATCATCGGCCTCCACTGCAATGGTTGTCACCGCGAGATAAGCGGTCTTATTCTCGCCGTCTGGGAGAAACGCGTTGCCATACTGAAAATAGCGCATCGGCCAGCGGTCTTTCTTCCAGTGAGCCATCCGCTGCCAGTTCCTGCCATCACGCGATCCCGCCAAATGCACTTCACGACTCGCGTTCACTGCACTCGGTTCGACCATCGTGGAGAAAAACATCGCCTCGCCAACGCGGCAACCGTAGATCGAGGAACTGGCAAAATCGCCAACCAGTTCGAATTTCCCTTTCCGATCCAACCGGTACACGTGATTTTTTTCAAACGGCGTGTCGGTCGATAGATACAACCCCTCTGGAGCGGGAATCGCAGCTACAGCTCTTGTTTGTTGGTTTCCAGAGAGCACAATCTCTACCGATTGCAGATCGCACGACGCGCGGATCACCTTGCATTCGACGCCGTCATCGCCGGTCAGAATCCATAAGCAGTCTTCCCATCTGTCGTAAACGATGTTATGCACATGCCGGACACTGCCTGCGGGAAATGTATGTGCCACTTGCCACGTTTGGCCTTGGTCGCTCGAACCATAGATATGCACTTCAGCGCGTTCCCGATTATCGAAGTATTCGCCCCAATAGATATTTCCTGACGGGATAGCGGTAATATGCAGCGGGCGAGTACCACGAGAGATGCGATGGGAGACCTGGAACGAGTCGCTGTCAGGAGTCCGGGTCACGAGAGCGCCGGGGACTGCTCCGACGATGGTTTGGTCAGGAAGAACCGCCAGTGCGTGGAACCCATCGCGCACAAGGCGATAGCTCAGCTTGTTGCGCGAGGTGAAATTCCTCCACGCGACTGGCTGAAAACGTGCGGCTTGTTGCCACTCCAAACTCTTGCCCGGTTGCAGACGAACAATCTTGTATCCGCGGCAGCCGTAAAGAACGTCACCGTCCCATGCAAGCACCCGAATGTCCGGGAACGCGGCGATCCGCCGGAGCTTGATCGTCGACGACGCTGTCGCCACTCGAATCTCAGCCATGTGAGATGTTGTCAGGCCTTGGCCTTGTGATCACCTTTGCACGCCAGGAACGGCCCGATCGCAAGCACGTCCATCTTGGTCCGCTGAAAGCAATCGATCGCTTCCTGGGGCGTACACACGATCGGCTCATTCTCGTTAAAACTGGTGTTGAGAATGACCGGAATGCCTGTCTTTCGGCCAAACGTCTGAATGAGATCGTAGTAGAGCGGGTTTTCGTCACGTGCCACCGTTTGCAATCGCCCGGTGTTGTCAACGTGATTGACCGCGCACAGACTCTTTCGTTTTTCTGGACGAATCTTGTAAACATGAAGCATGTAGGGCGATGGGTGATCGTGTTCAAAATACTCGTGCTGCGCCTCGGCCAGAATCGCCGGAGCGAACGGCCGGAACCACTCGCGATGCTTGATGCGTGCGTTTAGTACGTCCTTCATATCGGGCAGTCCCGGATGCGTCACAATCGATCGATTGCCCAAAGCGCGCGGCCCCCACTCCATGCGACCCTGAAACCACCCGACGACATTGCCCTTCACCATCTGTTCGGAAGCCGCATCCAGCAAAGGCTCGCGATCCAGGCGCTGATACTTTACGCCGGCACTATCCAACGCGGTTTTGACTTGCGACTCGGAAAATTCCGGTCCGAGTACGCATGATCGATCTGCTCGCGGCGCGGCGCTTCAGCACAGAGTGATAAGTGTGCAGCGCCGCTCCAATCGCCAAGCCTTCGTCGCCTGCAGCGGGTTGAATCCAGGTTCGCTGGAAGGGTGTTCGCGCAAACAACTTTCCATTTGCCACGCTGTTGAGCGCACACCCTCCGGCCATGGCAAGATTTTCGTTTGGAACACTCTTGTGCAGTTCGTTGGCAAGGTGAAAGAACACTTCCTCGAAAACATGTTGCATGGCGTACGCGAGATCCATGTCGCGCTGCGTGATTTCAGCGTGCGGCTCCGTCGGAGAACCGAAGAGCTTCTCCATCTTGTCAGAGAAATGCCGCGCCAGCCGCACGGTTCCGTCTGGTAGAACCTGCATTCCCTGGCTGCTCCCCAGCGGCTTGAAGTAGCTCATGTTCAGCTGAAAGCTGCCATTTTTGAGCGCGACGATTTTCCGAATCTGCTCCACATATGTATCTTTGCCGTATGGAGCCAGCCCCATGACCTTGCCTTCATCGCCGTACTTCCTGTATCCGATAAAGTCGCAAATCATGGTGTAAAAGCTGCCGAGCGAGTGCGGGAGAAAAACGCGGTCGAGAACCTGAATTTCGGGCCCCTCGCAACGCGCGGTCATCGTGGAAACAAAATCTCCCGAGCCGTCGTAGCTGAAGCCCGCCGCCTTTCCCAAGGCGAACAGTAGTACGAGCTCGCGATGTGCGCGATGTGATGTTCTGAAATGATGTTCCCGAAATTTCAGGGTCGACAACATCAACGTCCAGCGCTTTCGACAAGAGTGAGCGCACGTCGCGCATCGACTCCTTGCGCTGCCGCATTTTGATAAAGTTCAGCACTTTGGCGGGATTTGCCAAGGCATACTGCACTTTCTTCGCGAGATTGGCATCGCTGTCTTGCCCAACTGCAACGTGCTCCACATCGGTGATCTTCGCGCCCGCTGCGTCCAGGCATGCTTTCACCGCAAGCGCCGGAAAGCCGCCGTAATGTTTGTGCCGGTTCAACCGCTCCTCCGCGACGGGCAAACAAAATTTTTCCATCATCGACAATCGCCGCCGAGGAATCGGCGTGAAACATATTTAGGCCCAGAATCAGCATGTACGACTTATTCCCTTCGATATCTTGCGCTGGTCTTGCCGCAGACTGTTCAGTGCGGTCTTTCGTCCAAAGCCGCATCCACGAATTCGCTCAGGTTGATGGTCAGCGCTTGTCCCGTCTGACAGGAGTTCTTTAGCCGCAACGTCGTAAGTGTCGAACCAATGATCTGCTCCAGAGGGATCGGCGCTGGAGTCTTCCCCTTCAGCGCGTCCACAAAGGCCTGCATCTCTGCCTTATGCCCCTTGTCCTGTCCCCAGCGAGCGCGCGTGATCTGCTTGCGCCCGTTGCGAACCAGTTCGAGATATCGAAAATCCTCGAGAATCACCACCGAGCCGCCGCCGAACACTTCGATCCGCTCTTTCGACGCCGACTTATCACCGTTCGCCAGATAGCTGATCGTCCCCAGCGCGCCATTCGCGAACTTCAGCGTGGCAACTATGTTGTCCGTACTGTATTGTCCAGCGTTGCCCAAACTCTGCGCCTGCACTTCGACTGGGCACGCGCCAGCAAGAAAGCACAGAAAGTCAACGAAATGGCACATCTCACCGAGGATCCGCCGCCTCCTTGCTCTTCATCGTTCACCCAATGATCGGCGGGGATGAAGCCGGCATTCACGCGATAATGCATCGCTATCGGTTCGTGAATTTCGTCGACAAACCTTTTCATCTGTCCCGCCATCGGCGCGAATCGACGGTTGAACCCGACCACCAGCAGCGGCCCACTTTCGTGCGCCGACACGCTCACTAACTCGGATAGTTCACGTTCGTTCAGGCAAAGCGGCTTTTCGCAAAAGACCGCCTTCCCCGCCCGGAGCGCTGCCAGCGTCTGGCTGGCGTGCAGACTGTGTCGTGTGGCTATGACGACGGCGCTGATCTTCGGGTCGCGCAGAAGTTCCAGCTCTGAATTCGTACAGTAGGAGAATCCGAATTTCTCAGCCGCGTTCCGGCTCCGTGGACCAGTTGCATTGCAAACGCCAACGAACGAAACGCCGGGGATCTCCTTCAGCGCGGGCAACAACGTATTCTGTGCGAAGTTCCCCGCGCCGAGTACGCACAGACCGAGCGCGCCGGTGGACACGGGCGCAGTCGGGATCGCAATCTTCTCCGGCGAAATCGAAGCGTTGGCTAACTCAATCTCCGGGTACTTGATCATCACCCCGAGAAAGAACTCTCGCGTCATTCCGGTAATCAAATCGTAGGCGCGTGTTGCCTCTTCCATCGGAAAACGGTGGGTGATCAACGCCGGCAAATTCAGTTTTCCATCTGCAATCAACTGCAGAAAAGCGGCCATGTTGCGCGTCTCGGTCCAGCGCACATGCCCGATCGGATAATCGCGCCCTTTTTGCTCGTACGCGCTGTCATAGCGCCCTGGCCCATACGAACGTGAGATGCGAAAATCCAATTCCTTCTCGTAATAGAGTTTGCGCTGCAGCTCCATCCCAACGGTACCGACGGCGACAATGATCGCCCGATCGCGCGCCAGTTCCGCCGCCAGGTTCACGGGTTCGCTGCTCTGGAGTCTCGGCCGTAATCAATACCGAGTCCACACCCACGCCGCCCGTTTGCTGAAAGCAAATATCGCGGAATTCTCGAGCATCCGTACATACTGTTTCGGCACCGCTGAGCACCGCCAGATCAGCGCGCTGCTGCAAAAGATCCATGCCAAACACGCGGCATCCAGCAGCCGTCAGCAGTTGCGCCGTAATCTGTCCCAGCAATCCCAGGCCAACCACTGCGACTGTATCTCCGAGTGCTACTTCGGATGTACGAATCCCGTGCAGACAAATCGCACCCAACGTACCGAAGGCAGCTTCTTCCCACGAAACGTTGAGACCGCTATCGCCAGGGATCTTCGCCACCAGCATGCGTGGCACACACGCGATCTCGGCGTGCACCGCATACCCTGCTCCCGCGCAGGCTACTCGATCGCCAACGTTAATATCGGTGACGCCATCCCCGACCGCCACGACAACACCTGCACTGCTGTAGCCGACCGACTGCGGCTGATCGAGACGCGATCGCACAGTTTGCAGCGTCGCGCTTAGTCCATCGCGCCGCATCTTGGCCGTCACGTCGCGCACAAGATCGGGACGCGCCTTCGCCTTCGCCAGTAAATTCTTGCCCGCGAATTCGGCCGAGGCCCGCTCCGTGCCGGCCGAAACCAGCGAGGCGGCTGCTCGAACCAGCACACAGCCGGGCAACAGCTGCGGCGCCGGAACCTCCGCGACCTTCAATTCGCCCGTGCGCGCATCTTGTAGAAGTTGCTTCATGCAGTCGCCAACTGTCGAGAACGTTGTGGCAGATTGATTTGCTGCTCGGCCAATTTTTTCGCGCCCCCATCGAAGAACAGCTGCATCCATATTTCCAGCGTCAGCAGTTGCCAGATCTGCATCGACCAGTCTTCCCGGCCGCTCCGATGTTCGTCAATATACTGACGCACCACAGCCGGACGAAACAATCCCCGCCTCCGGACCTGTTCGTCTGACAGAAGATCGTCCACCATCGGCCGCAAATCGTTTGCCAGCCAGTAATCTACGGGCGCCGCGAAACCGGCTTTCGGCTGCCGCATCACTTCTTCGGGCAGCATGCCGCGCATCGCTTCCCGAAAGATGTGCTTCGTCACCGGACGCCATTTCCCTTTCAGCTTCAACTCCGGCTTCACGTTCCATGCGACAAACTCCGCCAACTCGCGATCCAAAAAAGGCACCCGAACTTCAACCGATGACGCCATGCTCATCTTGTCGTTGTACGTCAGGTTCAGCGTCGGCATAAAGATTTTCGTATCCAAATAAAGCATCTGGTTCAGGAAATCCGCCCCTCGCACTCGATCGAAGGCCGCCAAATGTTGCTCAGCCGGATTGCCCTGTTGCGATTCTAGAGCATACAAACCCGCCTTCTGCTGAGCATCCAGATACGTGCAGTTCCTGATGAACGCCTCTTTCGGGCCAAGCGCCGCGCTACGCGCCATTTTCTTGGCCAGTCGCACCGATCCTTTCAGACGAGTCCCGCGCATGGATGGCACGCCCAGCAATGTTCGCTCGATCGCCGATCGGGCGAATTCCGGAAGACCTCGATAGTCTTGTGCCCACGCACTCGCCACATGCTTTCGATACCCGGCAAATATTTCGTCTCCGCCAACGCCGGACAGAAGTACGGTCGCCTGCTCTCGCGCCGCGCGACAGACAAGATATGCCGTGATGATCGCAGGATCCGCCGTGGGCTCGTCCATGTGCCAGGTCAAATTCGGCAACAAGTCAACCACATCCGGCTCGACCACGATCTCATGGTGCTCACAACCCAACTTCTGTGCGAGCCGCTTCGGAACGCCCGGATCGTCAATTGTGCTTTCACCCACCCGATATTTTCCCGGGAACGTGATCGTATAAGTCCGTACCGGCTGCTTTCGCGCCATCGCCGCGACGATACTCGATGAATCAAGCCCTGCGCTCAGAAACGCTCCAATTGGGACATCGCTAACCATCTGCCGCTCGACCGAGGCGCAGAATCTTTCCCTAATCTCGTCCGCCAAATCCGCCTCCGTCCTCGTAAACGAGTAGTCCGCCGGAGGAAACGTCAAATCCCAATACTGGGTGACCTTGAACTCGCCGCCCTGCCAAACCGCATAGTTCCCGGCTGGGAGCTTGCGAATCCCTTCGAACATGGTCATCGGGTCCGGCACCCAAAGAAATGTCAGGTATTTATCGAGCGCGTCCAAATCCATGCGCGCTTCGATCCCCGGCACTTCGAGCAGGGCTTTGACTTCCGATGCGAAGGCGAGCTTTCCGCCGCGCTCGTAGTAATAGAAAGGTTTGATGCCGAAATGATCGCGAGCCAGAAATAACTTTGGCGAGGCGCCGCGCAAGTCACAGATTGCCAGCGCGAACATTCCATCCAGGCGATTCAGGCAATCACTAAAACGATCAGGACCGTATTCCTCGTAAAGATGAACAATCGCTTCGGTATCCGTGTGTGAGCGAAAGCGATGGCCCTTGCTCTCCAGTTCGCGGCGCAAATCGGCAAAGTTGTAAATCTCGCCGTTGTAGGTGATCCACACCGTGCCGTCTTCGTTGCTCATCGGCATGTGGCCTTCGGCGGAAAGATCGAGAATTGCCAACCGGCGGCTTCCCAGCCCAATGTAGGCGCCATCCGGGAAATGCCGCTCCCAGACCCCAGAGTCGTCGGGTCCGCGATGCGTCTGCACGTTCGTCATTCGGACGAGTGTCTCGCTATCGCCGCAATTCACCAGTCCGCTGATGCCACACATAACTAGTTCCCCGTGTTCCGCAACTCGTAGATCTTCGCTTTGGAATGAAACATCTGAACGGCCTGAAACGCGCAGTAGATCAATCCAGGAGTGCCGTCGAGAAATCCAAGACGGAACAAATACCGGTACAAAAACAACAGCACAGGTGATCCGGGCAAGCGGTACAGATTGCGCTTGAGCCATCTTCGGCGCTGTGCCTGCGTCCCGAAGAGATCGGCGCTTACTTCCTCGGGAGCATCCCCCGGCCGCAACAACACCCGTGCTTCCCAGTTTGAGTATTCATTGTGTTTCACGATGTAGCGCGAGAGCGAGTCGACATTGTGGTGAACGAGGGAATTTCTCAATGACGCGGTCTGCCCGTCGACCACCACATGTTCGTGAATCTCGATGTCGGCCATCGATGTGTCCTGGTCCTTCAATCGGCACTCGAACCGGCCCCGTCCCTTGCGAAAGAGCGATAGCTTCCAGAAGCTCGCATCGCCATGCCGCAAAACTCGCCCCAGAAAATACATCTGCAAGCGGATCGAATATCCCGCGATCTCGGGCTGCCGCAACGCGCTTCGGATTTCATCTTTCAATTCCGGGGTCACTACCTCGTCCGCATCGAGCAGCAAAATCCACTCATGGGCGAATGCCAAGGTGTCCATGGCCCACTGGCGTTTCTTCGGCCAGCCGCCGGCGTAATGAAACTGCGCCACCTTCGCGCCATGCGACTCTGCGATCGCCGTAGTCTCGTCCGTGCTCTGCGAGTCAATCACGAACACTTCGCCGAACTCCGACAATGACTCCAGACAGCGCGGAAGGTTGCGCGCCTCGTTACGCACCGGAACAATCACGCTGACCGGCAGCAAGTCTGTGACGCGCGCGCGCGACACTTCAGCCTCTGGCTTTGTCTCGGTCACACTCATTTTGCGGGCAAATAGAAGGTCTTACTATGTTAGCTGAACAAGCGGCACTCTGAACGCCGATCGTGCATAGGGATTGACAGCAAAGGCTCAGCCACAAAGATCAGGGGAAGCCCGACTTCGCCCGTCAGACGCAGGCTGCCAAGCTCTCAAAGATTTTGTTCGCACCATCGCTTCAACACGAAGAGCGACCACGGCCGCGACCATGATGTCTCCCCGGCGAGAAACCGCTTCCACACGGTTCGCACTGCGAGGGGGGATATTCCGCTCCGGCCCCAATCGTCCGCCAACAGCGCAGTTTCGACGACGGGCCGCATCTCATGGCGAAGCCAGTGCTCGAACGGCAGGGTGAATCCGCGTTTCGGACGGTTCACGACTTCGCGCGGCAACTCCACGCCGAGGCTCGCAAGCAGCAAGCTCTTCGGAGAATCACCTTTTAGTTTCTCCGGTCCAGGGATGCGAAAGCATGCCTCAACCAGCGCACGGTCCAGGAAGGGCACGCGCAACTCCAAGCCGTGGGCCATGCTCATGAAATCAGAATCCCGCAGCAGCGTGTTGCGCATGTAGCACTGAGACTCGAGATAGGAGACGCGATTGACCGGGTCCAAACTCGAACTCCGCGCGACAGACTCGCCCAAAACTGCTCCAAGCTCGCGTTCCGAGGCTTCTGAAAAACCCGTCCCCAACAACGCCTCGCGATCTTCCAACCCATACAGCATACGTGCGAGAAAGTAGGGATGCACCGCCGAATCCTGGCCAACCGCCAGATCGGCGAGTTTCCTCGCGCGATCTCCCCTGCCGGCAAACAACTTTACTGACGACGCAAGTGGACGCCGCGCCAGCCGGGGCAAGCGCCCAAAGCGATTTGCGAGCGCCTCCATTCTCGGCACGCGACGAAAATTCGAGTATCCGGCAAACATCTCATCCGCGCCCAGGCCAGTCAGAGCAACCTTCACTCCCGCAGCCCGTGTCTTCGCCGACACCAGATATGTGTTGAGGCCGTCAATGGTGGGCTGATCCATCGCACAAAGCGCGTCCGGCAAGACCGCTAGCGTGTCCCGTTGCGAGACGGCTATCTCGTGATGCTCGGCGCCAAACCGCCGCGCCACCGCCCGCGAGTACTCGCCCTCATTGAACTCTTCTTCCGCAAAAACCAGCGAGAAAGTATTTGCCTGTACTCCGTTATGGCTGAGCACCGCGACCAGGGCGCTGGAATCGATTCCTCCCGAGAGGAACACGCCCACAGGCACATCGCTCACCAGGTGCGACATCACTGCGTCGCGGAGGATCACCGACAATTGATCTGCCTGAACTGCTTCGCCCGCCCGCAACGGGTTCCAGTATTCCCGGGAGGCCACCGAGCCATTCTCCAAAGTGAGCACGTGGCCCGCCGGAACTGCCTTCACTCCTTCGACAATGGTCCACGGCTCAGAGACCGAGCCAAAGGCCAGATAGCTAAAAACTCCTGTCGGATCAACTTTTCGCGGAACTAAACCCGTCTTCAGTAGCGTCCGCACTTCAGAGGCAAACATGAATGTCCGCCCATCGTGGTAGTAGTACAGAGGTTTGATCCCCATGGGATCACGCGCCAGCAGCAAGCGTTTTCGACTCGCGTCCCACAGAGCGAACGCGAACATCCCGCTCAGCCGCAACAGGCACGCCTCGCCCCACACTCGGTAAGCGGCCAGAATCACTTCGGTATCGGAATGCGTCTTGAACTCGGCCCCCGCGCTTTCAAGCTCACGGCGAAGCTCGCGAAAGTTATAGATTTCGCCATTGAAGACGATCCAATTCCCGGTGACTGGATCTTGCATGGGCTGACGTCCAAGAGGAGAAAGGTCGAGGATCGCCAATCGCCGGTGGCCGAGGCCGATCTCAAGCGGTTCCGGTTCGGTTTCTTTCAACAAAACCGTGCCTGAATCATCGGGTCCGCGGTGCGCGAGCGAGCGCGTGGCTTGCTCCAGGATTCCAGGAGGAATCGGAGCCTTACGCGTGACTATGCCAAAGATGCCGCACATCGAGAATATGGACCGTCACCGATTGCTTCACAGAAAACAGTTACTTGAATGCTTCAACGTAGAGTGAATGCGGCTGATCGCGCGAATCATCGGGCTCATACGCAGGAACTTTCTCCCCGTACAAGCGGCTCTTTCCTTCCGCGGACTCTTCGACTTCGCGGAAACCCGCCTGTCGAAGCACCTCGTCCATATGTGTGTGATCAAAGGCGGTTCGATGTTGCCCATCGCAGAACACAAAATTTGAGAAACGCCCGCCCAGGGAGTCGAAATGCCGCGGGAAAGAAGCTTCGAACCAATCAATCTGCCTCTGGGAGTATGCCGAAATTGCGCTTGCAAGATTCGGCACAATGAGGCGGACGCCTCCCCCTGGCTTTAACACGCGCTGGCAATCGCGCAGCAACCTCTGCAGCTCGTCCGGGTAAAAATGTTCGAACATGTGCGTGGAGTAAATCGAATCCACGCTGTTCGTCGCAAATGGGAGTCCGTTACGCACATCGAGCCAAAGATCGAGCTTATTGAAAAGGTTTGCATCTACATTGATGAAGCCGGGTAAGTATTTCGGGCCGCATCCGAGATGCAAATGGCGAGCACCGCTCCGAGGATTACCACTGGTGACATAGCGGTGGAGGTAGTAATTGGGAAGAGTGGCCTTACCGATACCCCAAAATACAATGTCTTTATAACGCTGGTGAAGCAACCCATCCTCCGCAGGCAGTGATCGTCATTATATTGGAATTGCAAGGTTTTGCCGAAAACCGCAAGAGTCGGTCACGTGATCGCCTGTCGATAAATCCGCGCCAGGCCCTGCGCTTGATGAGACAAGGTGAACTGGCCAAGAATTGTCTCGCGTGCCAGAGCACCAATCTTCGATCGTAAATCGGCTGACTGAAGCAAGTCGGAAAGCCCCTGCGTGAGTTCGTTGATTACATCGTCAGGTTCCGCCCAACTCGAGATTAGCCACCCGTTCTTGCCGTGTTCAATGATCTCGTCGATCCCCTGCCCGCGACAGGCAATCACGGGCTTGCCGCACGCCATGGCTTCCAGGTAGACACATCCCAGACCTTCATTCCGACTGGGCAGCACAAACACCGAACACGCGCGCATGGCCTCCGCCACGTCGTTCCGGCTTCTTGAGCCCTCAAACCGCACACGTTCAATAAGTCCAAGTTCACGGACTAATTCTTCAAATCGCACGCGGTCCGCGCCGTCGCCAATCACTCGGCAACGCAGAGTTGGGAACAGTACTCTCAGCCGATGCATCGCGCGGAAAACGAGTTCATGCCCTTTACCAACCGCCAAATTACCGACGATCAAAATCTCTGTTGATTCTTGCGGATGTGCTTCCCGGATATTGGGTGAGAAAAGTTCCGTGTCTGTCCCGTTGTAGACAGTCGCACTGTGAAAGCCACCTTGCATTCCATCCAGCAATAGCCGGTTCACTTTGTCGCTGATGCAAATCACCGTCTGAGCGGCCCGATATACCTTCATTGAAGCCTTGCGCCGCCATTTTGCGGGGGCTCCGCCGCTGAAGCACGTGTTGAACACATCAAGTCCATGCAGCGTCACAACAAAAGGAATTTTCAAACGTTGTGACATCAGCGCCGCCGCTTGGCCGCAGGGCAGCGCGGCATGAGCATGGATCACGTCAATCGGATTTTCCTTGTGCAGCCGCGATACTTTGGCAAGTAGTCGCGCATAAAGCCACCGCCCCGCGTTCGACAGACCAATGTTCCCCGGAATCTGCGGATATCTCATCCATAATGCAGGGCTCGACTGAATCGGCTCCATGCGCGGATAGTAGAGCGGAGTAACTGCGATCACCGAAGAATATACTCCGATTCCATCGAGTGCCCTAAGGGGTTCGGCAACAAAGCAGCCCTGAACCTCGTGCGCGGTTGAAGGAAAGAATGGCGTAAGCGTCAGGATGTGCACTGCGGAGTTCTCAGCATCTCTTCGGCTGGCAACGGAATTGGCTCGGTAAACTGGATCCGGATTCAACGTCGGTTACCCTCGGCTCGGCTGCTTCGCCCGTCTTCATGCGCAAACTCGAAGCGGATACTTCTTCTCGAGCTACCGAATCAAGAGCAAGTCGGTTTGTGAAATCACAGTATAGTACAGGGAAAGCGCGGCCTGCATGGACTTGGGCTCAGATTCGTACAGATGCAGAGCTCACTAGTTCATGGGCCAACTCCACCATTCGAGCCACGTGAGTATCCCAGCGGAAATCTCCCGATCTGCGCAGGCCGCTTTGCGAAAGCTTCTCTGCCAATTCGGAAGACTGATGCACTTGCAGTAACCATTCTGCCAACTCCTCGGGTGCAAACCGCGGAAAATAAACTGCCGCATCCCCACAAATCTCGCGATGCACCGGTAGGTCCGATGCGACTACCGGCAGGCCGCTGGACATCGCTTCGACCAGCGGGTGCGCGAACGACTCTGCATAGGCGGGGCTCACGTAGACGTGGCATGCGCGATAAAGATGATGCAGTGATCGGTAAGGAATCGTTCCAAGTTCCACTACACTCTCGCTGCTCCGAAGGTTTTCCACCAGCGACGAAGCGCCTTCCGCTCGATACGATCCCGGATTCGCACCTGAATTCAGACGGCAGGTGAGGAACAACTTCACTTTCTTTCCGCCCAAGCTTTTGCTCAGAATCGGCAGCGCCCGAAATAGCGTCTCGAAATTGCGGTAGTAGTTGTAGTGACTGACAAACAGCAACCGGAAATCGCCCTCGGCTGCTTCTAACTCAGCTCGCGCTGCGAGCGGTAATGGCGTGGAATCGGATGAGAAAGCGTCTGAATCAAATCCATGATGAAGCGCAACCACGTTTTTCCCACTCCAACGGCTCAACTCCGCCGCGAAGGCTTCGCTCGGGGCGACGGTCACGTTCGCACGGACAATGGATCGCTGCGCCAGGTAGCCCTTTACGAGCGTATCGATCCAAATCGCGTAATCTTTTCGACTGCGCACATCGCGTAGAAAGTCAGCCGAAGTGTAGAGTGAGTTGCGCGATAGCAGTATTTGCGGCACCGGGGAATTCCAAAGCGCGAAGTTGCCCGCGGAAATCAATACTTGTGCACTGCTCCGTTGGATCATCTCTGGCAGCTGCATCTGCTCCCAGACAAAACGTCCCAAGGCCCCGGAGCTCTCCGCCTCAACCAACGAAATCCGCGGCAGCGCCCCAAACTCGGCATGCAGCGCAGGACTCAATGCAACCGTGGTTTCCGCATCCTGCCGCCGCGATAAATGTGGTATTACGTTGCGAAGGTAGGTCAGGCCTCCACCGGCGCTCGCCGCGAGGCCGTTGATAAACAGTCGGATCATCGATTGGACAACGCGGGCTTGGGCGAAACAGTTCTGAACTGGGCGGGCAACGGTGCCGGATATCCTGAAACCGCACTAGGAGCGTCGGCTGCAGCAGTTGCGGGAACAAGATCCGCCAGGATGAAGGCAAAAAACCAGAAATAGATGCTAGGGTAAGCACCAACGGCAAACAACCAATCCTCGAAATTCGCGTGGAGAAGTCCTGACAGCACTACCATCGCCAACGGGATTGCGTAGTTCCGCGGATCGGAAGTCCGGTTCATCCACTTACAAACTTTCCACACATTTGAGAAGGTCAGTAGCAGGATCGCGGCAAACGGAGCCACACCCAAAAGGCCGACCCATTCGGCAATTGTCATGTAGCTGCTACCGTGCTCGCGAACCGTCTCTGCACTCGAAGAAATCGTACCAAACGAATTTCCGGGATCCTCGCCGGTGGGACTCGTTCCGTATCCTGTTCCAAACCACGGATGCTCCTTGATCGTTTGAATCGTTTTCTCCCAGGGTGATTTCCGCGAGCCCAGCATTCCTTCGCCCTTGTGTCCTTTGTAAATGACCGCCTCTTCGAAATTCCCCAGCCGGGTGGTCAATGCCGCTGGATCGTAGATTCCTGTCACCGTGATCAGAACCGCAAGTATCGCCACTGCCTTCACCAGCAGCTTGTACTGGCGCAAGCACACGCAGAAGATCAAGGTCACCACGGAGATCCGAGACGATTCCGGCCCGCGCCATGCTGAAGAAAACCAAATAGGTACAGAGCAGGAGAGCGCCCAACCGGCGGGCCCGTACGCCAGGTCCCTCACTAGTGATCCATCCCCACAGCAGAACGGGAAATAGTCCGATGCTCATCGCGGCGCCGAGAGAGTTAGGATTTCCCCATATCGTCTGCCCCAGCACGAGATAGCAAAATGCCGTAACGTAAACCGCGATCTCGCTTCCCCAGACCAGCCCAGAAAAAAAGCGCTCCTCGCGGTCGATGACGGCAAGACGTCCTCCCGACGAGCAATACAGAAAAAGAAGAAACAGACTGCAGGCTTTCAACGATGCCATCTGCACGTACTGAGAGACAGTCGCGGAGACAAATGCAGCGCTGACGCAGAAGAATGCCAGCAAATGCATGGTTCCGAACTGCCTCCGCGGATTCTTCAGCCAAACCGCATAGCCAGCCGCGGCGCCCCCCGCCAAAACAGCCCACCGTCCCGCTGTCCATGTGCCCTGCAATGGAACGTGCATGCCCGCCCATACAAACGCGATTAACAGGAACACAAAAAAACGCTGTTCGTATTTCCAGATACAGACGATCAGTACTTCCAGCAGCAGGATTCCGCCCAGAAAATTGAGATCGCCGAAGAATTGCAGATTTGTATAAAGAAGGTAGAGCGCAACGCAAGCGCCAAGGGCAAGTCCTATCCAGTGCTGTATCTTCATCGCGTCCCCACCAAAGACAACCCGGCTGCCGCTAGACCGCTGGCACAAGCTTGGGGAGAATAGTTCCGAATTCGATCGAAACTGTGCGCCTTCATCGACTGGCGAAGTTCCGGTTTTCTCAACAGAGCATCCATGGCGACGCTCAGCTTCTCCGGATCATTCGCCGGCACGACGTAGCCGTTCCATCCATCTTCCACCAGATCGGGCACGCATCCCGCCACGTCACTCACAATCACCGGAAGCCCGCATGCCATCGCTTCGTTGATTACTAATCCCCAGGTATCGGTGTGCGTCGGCAAGACCAGTCCCTCCGCGAGCGCATAGAGATTCGCTAAATCGTCACGCTGCGCAAAACCCGGAAAGAAAACCGCACCCGGACTGATTTCCTGCGCTTTCTCCATCAATTCCCCTCGCGAGATGCCGTCGCCTGCAAATACCAAGCCTACCTCGGATCGCAATGCACCCTCAAGTTTGGCATAGGCTCCGAGCAAATCGAAAATGCCCTTCTCTGGTACCAGTCGCCCCACAAAGAGAATAAATCGTGCGGGCAGTCCCAGCTTCTCTTTAATTTGCGCGGCCTGGCTTCTCGCGGATTCTGCGCGCCCGGCAAACAGATCGTTGTCAATCGCGTTCGGTGCAGCCCAGATCTTCGCCGCCGGGCATCCGAGCGACGTCAGATACTCAAAAGAGGCTTTCCCGGGCACCACAAACCTGTCGCAGTGCCGCAAGAAAAACATTTTCAAAGATTCGACCCGACGATTTCCGGAACGCGCATCCTGGCTGTTGCTTTCTGACCACAACACAAATTCGGCTTTATGACGCTTCGCCCACCATAGACCGAACCACGAGGCAGCATAGTTATATCCCCCGCAAATGATCACCTGCGGCTTCGCTTTGCTCAGGGCCGATAATAATCCCCGGTTGACGAGAATATTTCTCTTTCCCATCCGCCAACGCCACGACGGAAGAACTTGATGCGAAAACTTGATCTCATTCTTGTAGACCCGCCATTGGCGGAGCGCTTCATCCGTCTCCGCCAGGAAAATCACATGCAGATCAACGCCCGGCTGACCTGCGAGCGCATTGAATACCGGAATGCGATAGGGCGCAATAATTTCGGTGAGAATGACGAGCTTGCGGCTCATTGTTGATATTCCACTGCTGAGCCCCGGACATGTCGGGCAATCCCGGCTTTTTCCATCAACTCGATCTCCGGCCGCCCGCACTTATCAGAGTCGAACGATACCAGGACACAAAGTTCCGCAGACCCTGCTCCATGGGCGTAGTCGGTGAATAGCCCAGCAGACGCTTTGCCTTCTCAATATTCGCCCAGGTAATGGGCACATCTCCCGGCTGTTCGGGCAGACGTTCCTGCCGCGCTGCTTTTCCCGTGGCATTTTCCAACTTCGAAATAAGCTCCGACAGCCGGACCGGGCTGCAGTTTCCCAGGTTAAACACGTCAAACGGAACAGCGGACTGCGGTTCGTACTCCAGAGACGCAATGACTCCTGCCACAATGTCGTCCACGTACGTGTAATCGCGCCCCATGGAACCATCCCCAAATACGGGAATTGTCTTGCCTGACTCAATCAGCGCGGTGAATTTATGGATCGCAAGATCGGGCCGTTGCCGTGGACCGTAGACCGTAAAAAATCGGAGGCATATTGTCGTCAGCCCATATAAATGTGCATACGTATAGCACATCAACTCTCCCGCCAGCTTCGTCGCCGCATAAGGAGAAATTGGTCGCGTCTGCGAATCGTCCTCGCAAAAAGGCACGCGGTCCGTCGCACCATAAACGGAACTCGAGGAGCCAAAGATCACACGCTGCACCTTGAATTCCCGAGCGATCTCAAGCAAGTTGACGGTACCGCCAACGTTCACGCGCTCATACAGAGCCGGCTGCTCAATCGAAGGCCGCACTCCCGCGCGCGCAGCGAGGTGAATGATGATCTCAGGCCTCGCCTGTTCAACGATCCTCCGCAGCGCCGCCAAATCACATAGGTCGGCTTCGAAGAAGCAGAATTCCCCAGTCGATCGAATTTCCTGCAGGTTTAGCCGCTTGCGGCCGGGATCGTAGAAACTATCGAGATTGTCCACGACACTCAACTCGCAACCGCGCCCAATCAGCGCTTCGGCCAGGTGGGATCCGATGAAACCCGCACCGCCAGTCAGGAGGATCCGTTTTGACTCTGCCACTTAATCACGCCCCGCGTCCGTGAGAACGAAACAATGATTCTAGCGTACGGCCACCACGAAATAATTGCTTGCAAACTGGCTGCCCCGGTACACCTTGCCCGCCAGCAGACCGGCAACATTATTCAGCGGACAAATCGTCCAGCGCAGAAACGACTGCAGCCAGGGTACGGGTCCCGTAAGAAGTTGCAGGTAGACGTTGATCACCAGAAAAATCGACGGTACGGTTCCCGCCTCTCCCTGAACCTTCACATTCTTGAAATCGCGCAAGATGAACTCCAGTCCCTGCGGCATGTAGCGCCAGTAATCGCCCGGTGCGCCGTGTTGGGGAAAGATCGACGGAACACTCAACAGCAACGTTCCACCCGGCTTCAGGATTCTAAAAATCTCGGCGATGACCGCGATCGGCTCCGGAATGTGCTCCAGAACCTGCGTAATCAATACGACGTCCATTGATGCATCTGCAAACGGCATGCGGCGTCCGTCGCCAACGACGTCCACCGACGTTGCCAGCGCGACGTCGAGTACATAGTGGTGGGCGACTCGGCCGTCAAAGAAACACGCGTATGGCTTCCCTTTACCGCCCACATCCAACAAATTGCTCGCAGCCGCCGGCAGTTTCGCTGCGTGTTCAGCGATCAATTCGGCCCGCCGCCGGCAATCCAGATAGCTAAAGTCGCGGATCGAAGGGTGGATCAGATCCATCCCACTGTCTTTCGGCTCCGTTATCGACCTGCGGATCTCACCGGATTTTGTGCTCATGCGATCCCTTCGGTCTCCCTCTTCAGTAAACCACGTCCTCCGCCGGCCCAGATGATCGCGTAGACGGCACATCCGACGCCCACCAGCGCTAGCGGAGGCAAGTGCCGCGGCATCATGATCCACAATGACAAGCCCATCACCAGACTCGCGATGATGGCAAAATTTAGCAATGGGGTCTTCGCGGCCGCCCGAACCTCTGGTGGACACAGGAAGAAGGCACAAAGCGCCACTCCCAGCTCTCCCAACACAAACGTCACGCACGCTCCTGGAATCCCAAAGAACGGCGGCAGTAGAAGGTTAAGCGCAACAGCGGTCACGGCTCCTGCCAACGTCGAAAGCAAATAGGCACGATGATTCCCGATCGCATAGAGAATCGTTCCCGCAAACAGTGTCGCAGCCGGAGCGGTGAGCACATACGGTGCAACCCATTGGAACGCCCGCACCGCCTCCTGAAACTGCGATCCAAGCAGCCAGGGAACAACCACCGGAGCAGTCACGATTCCACCAATCGCCAGCGGTGCACCAAACAAAATCAGAATCGACGACGAGATTCTCGTGAGCCGGGAGAGATCGCCGCCAGTACTCGCCCGCAGTGCCATTCGCGGCATCAACACGTTTTGGGTCACCGAGAGAAAGTTCCGGAGCACGTCAGCCAGTCGGGCCGCCGCCGCGTACAAGCCTAGGGCGTGCTCACCCAGGTACCAGCGAACCGCGAGATGGCCGCTGCGATGATAAAGATTCGACATCAACGCAGAACCGGCATAGTGCAGGCTCGGGTTCAGAATTGCTCCCCAGCGCCGTGGTGCAATCGAAAAGTGGAATCGATAGCCCTGCCGCCACAGAACAATCCAGGCTACGACGCTGGTTAGGAATGAAGACCCGAGAATACTTACCGGAATCCAAATCACATCTTTCGGCGATCGGACCAGCGTGAAAATGCCCACCGCGTACAAGCTCTGCTGCACGATCGAAACCGACGACTGCACATGAAACAGTTCCAGCGAAGACAATAGATAGTCCAGTGACAAACTTCCCGTAAAGACCGAAGCGATGCCGTACCAAGTGAGAAGCAGCCGGACGTCCGGCCGCGGCTCAACCCGAGCCACGATCACAACCGCAATCGCCGCGACTCCGGCAGCGAGTAGCCTCAGGATAAGCACATCAGAAATAGTTTCAAACGCCGCCTTCCGGCGAGCCGCCACCTGCTGCGCCGCGTAGGTTGTCAGTCCTGGATTTGCGAGCAATGCCGTGAATCCGCACACCGCCACCACGTAGCTCCACAGCCCATACATATCCACGCCCAACCGCCGCACCAGAAATGGAAAAGTTGCGGCTGTAAGGATCGTGCCCACCACCCGCGCCGTGGTGACCGACAGCACAAATCCGCCATATCGCAGAAGAGATTTAGAAATGCTCAATTACTCATCCTCAGTTGAGAACGGCATCGTGGCAGCGGCGGCTGAGAACTAACCAGCGAAACAGTGCCCCGCTGCGATCCGCACCAGCCAGGTGCTGGCGGAAAAGCTCTTTCGCCTGGCGCGGATCCAATAGCCTTTTCAGTTCTCCCATCCCTTCGCCCAGGCTCTCTTCCATTTCTTTCTTGATCTCGCCGCGAAGCCACGCGCACAACGGAGGCGTAAATCCGCGCTTCTGCCGCCACCGAATTTCGTCAGGGACCCACTCCGGAAGCGCCTCCCGCGGAATCGCTTTGCCCATGCCTTTTGCAAAGTGATAATCAAGCGGGAGACTCGTGGCAAATCGCATCAGATCAGGATTCAGAAATGGCGCGCGGCACTCCAGCGAAGCCGACATACTCGCGCGGTCCACTTTCACCATGATCTGCTCTGGCAGATAGGCCGATACCGTCGCCTCGAAAGCCGAGAGTGGGTAGGGCAAGCGCGCATGTTCCAACTCGCGCTCTTCAAGTTCCTGCAACCCACGCTCAGCCGCGCCGCGATGATCAGGAAGAAAACAAGATGCAACCACACCTCGTTGCTGAGACGGATGCAGCAGGGTCCAATCACTTTTGGATAAGAACTCCAGCAGCCCGATCCCACGCCAATCCTGTCCCCACATTTTCCGTAGCCCCCGTGCGGCGGCATTCACCACAGGCGCACGCCGCACACCGTTCCAGCGATAGTAACCGAACATCTCCGTGTAACCGCCGAAGCCCTCGTCCCCTCCGTCACCGGAGAGCATGACTTTGCAGACTTGGCGCGCCGCGCGGCAAACAGCAAAAGTCGGGAACATCGAGACGTCGCCGAAAGGCTCGTCATAGTGATCAATCAACTCGTCGAAGATCGCCAAGAGCTCGTGCGTTGAAAAGTGAACTTCGTGGTGATCGGTGCCCAGATGCTCGGCAACCAGGCGTGCGTAGGGCGCTTCATCCAACATTTGGTCGTCGAACGAAGCGCAGAAGGTACTGAACTTCGCCGCCGGTTCCAACTCGCGGATCGTGCTGGCAATGAACGTCGAGTCCACGCCTCCCGAAAGAAACGCTCCAACCGGAACGTCGCTCCGAAGTCGCAGCCGGACTGATTCCAAAACGCGCGCCCGCACTTCCTCCACCGCCGCTTCGCGACTCGGAGGCTTTGTTCCCGGCTCGATTCTCGGCTGCCAATAACGCCACGTTCGCAACCCGGCGCTCGCTCGGAAAGATATCGCTTCGCCAGCCATCAACTTCTTTACGCCCTCAAAATGCGTTCGCGGAGCCGGCACGTATCCGACTGCCAGGAACTGAGCGATCGCGGCGACATCTAAGGCACGATCCAGCTCCGGCAACGGCAGCAGCGCCTTCATTTCCGAGGCGAAGGCAAGCTTTCCATCGGTTAAGAGCGAATAATACAGAGGCTTTTCGCCGTATCGATCGCGAGCCAGAAAAAGTTCTTCCTTCTTCTCATCAACAATGGCAAACGCAAACATGCCATCGAGATCGTCGACGAGTTCATGGCCTTTTGCTTCGTAGAGATGCACCAGAACTTCGGTGTCACTGTGAGTGCGGAACGTGTGCCCTTTGGCGATCAGCCTTTCGCGAATCTCAATGTAGTTATAGATCTCGCCATTCAGAACCACCCAGATCGTTTCATCTTCATTCGCGATCGGCTGTGCGCCACCCTCGAGATCGATGATTGACAGGCGGCGATGTCCGAGGAGACAACGCCCCCCCATCAACTCCAGGCACGCGGTCCCGTCCGGCCCACGATGCTGCAATAACTGCCCGGCCTGCGCGGCCCACGACTTATACTGCGCGACGCCATCGCCGCCAAATACACCATAGATCCCGCACATTACTGTTTTTCGCGACGCTTCGAGGCCGCCTCCACGAACACCTGTTCCCAATCGTGCGTGATCTTGTCCCAATCAAACTGCAAACTATGCCGCGCCGCAGCCGCAGACATCTGCCGCCGCAGTTCGTGATCGGTGAGTAACAAACCGAGTTTTTCTGAGAATTCGATGTCCGATTTTACCAAGTACCCGGTCTCACCATTCACGACGTAGTCAGGACGGTACTTCTCCATGGCAATCGCGGGCAACCCACATGATGCTGCCTGGCCCAGGACCTGCGGGTGTCCCTCCAGAATGCTCGGAAAAAGAAACAAATCCGCTCTCCGCATTTCTTCAGCCAGTCCCTGCTGGGGAAGGTGTCCGACGAAGGTGACATTGCTGCAGCCTGACTCGCGAACCAAATCCCGGCACTTCTGTTCCTCTTCTCCCTTGCCGACAAGGCGAAATTCAACCGCAGGCCATTTCGCTGCTTCGCGAATCACCAGTTCCACTCTCTTCCGCGCCTGGAACGAACCTGCGTACAGCGCCGTGAGCAGTGGATCGCCGGTTCGCGCAACCAACGGAGGATAAAAAACGTCGCGCTTGATCCCGCTATGAATGGTAGCGACGGGCACAGCAAAACGGTTCTGAACCGTCTGCGATACGAATTGCGAGTTGCCGAGAACGAAGTCCGCCTCCCGGATCAGCCGCTCCAGCCCCGGTTCCACCTCGATCTCATCCAGCGCCATCACGATATAAGTCACCAGCGAAATAGAAAGACCAGCTGAGCGCCGGAAAAAAAGAAAGGCGGTCTCCAGCGGACCCGGCCGTGGGAAGAAGTAGATATCGATCTTTGAAAACAGCAGACGAGCCAGCAACCTCGCTGTATTTCCCCGCCGTGACCAGCGCCAAATCTCGGTATTTCCCCGCGCAACTATCCGCGGATCAACCGCGCCCTCCGCCATCATGATCACGCGAAAGCGATCCGCCGGCAGCCGGCTGACAATTTCCTTAGCGCTCAGATTCTGCGCATTCGTGTTGGCCTCGTCGGCGAACGACGGAGTGAATATCGTGATCATGAAGGAGGTTTATCCACTCGTCCGGCCGCTCGTCACCGGCGCGTCGCTGTGCGATCGAGATTTGCCGCTCTTCGAGCCCAGTAAAACATCCGCCAACGCATCCGGGGACATTGCCTCTACCAATTTCGTCGCGACCTCCGGCCCCGGTATCGTCTCCTTCAGCATGTCCGGTATCGATAGCAGTTCATCCGCACAGGTGAGCATCCGTCCGACGCCGAAACGAGCATACTGCGGAGCATATCCGGAATAAGCGTGCCTCAACCATCCGCACAAAAACGCCGGGACCCCGCGTGCCGCACAATCGAATGCCACAGTTGACTCAACGGTCACCGCGCACCACGTCCGCTTCATTATGTCGTTCGACATTGGCGCATCGGACACCGTGACGAACTTTCCCTCAGTGGCGCCCAGCAATCGTGTCACGAGACTCTTTCGCTGCCGGAGGCTCTCAAACGGATGCAGTTTGAGCACGAGTGTCTTACCGGCGTTGCGGGCAAGAGCAAGCAGACGTGGAAGCAACTCTCGGTAAACTTCCTCCACCCGCCACGAATCTGTGTCGTAGGGCTCGGTAAAGAATGTGATCCACGGCGCATCATCATTCCAAACGCGAGTACTTCGATCGGGCGTCGACGCCGCGCCTACGAGAATGCGATCGGCGGGGACCCGGCAGATACGCCTCCAGGTAATCTCGCTCCATTTCCCCTTTAGCGATGTAGTCCGAAAACCTCAGCTCTTTGAATGCCATGAAGCAATCCAAAGCTCCGTGATGGACTGCCACCGCAGGAATATTTCGTCGTTGCGCCAATAGAAGCGGGATCCGCGTGTAGGGATTGGAGTCATCCGCGCTCAAACAACTGACAATGTTATGCTCCTCATAGACCCGCATCCAAGCGTCGCGGATGGTAATTCCCCAGCGCAAATATCGTGACGCTTTCTCTAATACTCTCAGCTTGTTTGGTATCTGAAAGGCCGGATGTTCTCCGAGCGAACGCTCGAGTTGCTTCCATTTCTCTTCAAGGCACTGCAATTCCCTCCGGTCAACCTCGCTTGGCGCAAATCTGGAGAGTGGTGTGGCTTCGACATTTTCTGGCAGCGGGGGAACCGCCCCAGACTCGCGAGCCAGCACCAGCAGAAAGTGTTGTTTCGGCAAATCTGCGGATAGCCGACCGCCGTCTTCGTGACATTCGAGTACGCCGACGGCAACAGCACGACGGGTCGATCCCATGCCGCAAGTTGGACTTCGGCGAACGGCCCGCTTTCTCCGCCACTGATAGTGCGGATCGTACTTATCAAAGACGACCTGTCGCAGTTGTGGAAAGCTCCAGGTTTGCCAGGGCCGAAGCGCGGCGTAATCCCCCATGCACCAGCCGTCTGCGGAACCCGCCAGACACCAATTGCAACCGGGCTCCAAGCTTTTGACACACCGCTTCAGCAGTGAGCGAGGGACGAGTCGCCACCAGCGTTTGGCATCCTCGAAGCTTCTCCGCCAGCCGAATCGCCAATCGCATTCTCTGCAGTTCCGGTTGCAGCGGCAGGCTGACTACACCCCACCAGTCGATCCCAAACCGATCCACGACGTGTCCCAGGCCCAGTTCGATGTCTGGACGGAAGCTCTGCAAGTCCGCGACTTCTGCCGCAAGGTCAAAGATGCTCCAGACCGGACAACCCAGTGCTGCACTGCGTTCTTCATAAAAGGACCTCGGTGCCCGTCCGAGGTCGATCACCGTATCCCAACGCTGCCCAATCCACGATCCGCGGAGATCATCTTCGGGGTGTAAGAGAAGAACTCGCATAGATAATAACGATGGATGATAGACAGTTGGGACTGGTCTCAGAGCTCCACGAGCGCCCAACTCAGTGGAGTGCCACGCTCGATATCGCTAGCCGCACGCTTTCCTACGACCTCAGTGAGATGCCTCGGATGCAACCCATTGGACGGACGAATCGATCGAACATTCTTCTCTGTAAACAGTTCGCCCTTTTTCACGTCTTCCACGGCGAACAGCGAACGCCGGAACTTGAGGCTATTGGCCTCGCGCGGCCCTGGCGAAAATTGCACCACCCCAAGAGCCTTTTCAGCGGAACGCACTGCCTCCACCATAGCCTTGAATTCTTGCGGCTCCAACGAGAACCCTGCATCTGGCCCACCATCTGAACGTCGTAGACAAAGGTGCTTTTCAATGATGCACGCACCCAGCGCCACCGCCACAACCGGAACCGCAACGCCCATCGTGTGATCGGAGAGTCCCGCAGGACAATCAAACCGACGCGCCAGTTCCGGTATTGTGCGCAAGTTTGCCTCGTCCGGCGGTGCCGGGTAAGCGCTCGTGCATTTCAAGAGCGCAATTTGTGTTGCACCCATCGCGCGCGCCGCGTTCACTGCCTCGGAGATCTCTTCTTCACTTGCCATCCCAGTCGACATAATCAGCGGCTTCCCGGTGCGAGCCATCTTCTGAATCAATCCGATGTCGACCAGTTCGAACGATGCCACTTTGTGCGCCGGAACGTTCATCCGTTCCAGGAATTCAACCGCACTGTCGTCGAAAGCACTCGAGAACAGATCCATGCCCAAGTCTTCGGCAACTTGCTTAAGCTTCGGCTGCCATTCCCAGGGAGTGAATGCCTCCTGATAAAGGTCATGGAGAATTCGACCATCCCAAAGCGTTCCACCCGAGACCCGAAAGCATTCTTTGTCGCTGCGGAGCGTGATCGTATCCGCCGTATAAGTCTGCAACTTGACCGCGTCCGCCCCAGCTTCCTTGGCTGCGCGGATAATGCGAACCGCCTGCTCGAGGTCATGATTGTGATTCGCGGAAAGCTCAGCAACGATATACGCGGGCTTCCCTGCTCCCAACTCTCGCCCCGCGATGTTTAAGTGTCCCGCCATCTGATCTTCAGACCCGCCCCTAATTCTTTCAATCTTGCGAAAAGAGGACCACTGCCTCACCTTTTAGAACTGCATCACCTTGTTGGTTCTCGCATATTGTCTCGAGGGTTGCAATTGGCTTCCCTTCCTTGATGCTCTTGACCGTGACCATTGTCTTAATTGTGTCTCCGACAAAAACTGGAGCGACAAATTGCAGGGTCTGACTGAGGTAGATCGTGCCGGGACCTGGCAGAGTGTTGCCGATCACGGCTGAAATGTGTGAAGCAGCAAGCATACCGTGGGCAATCCGCCGTCCGAAGCGGGTTCGCTGTGCGAATGTGTCGTCCAGGTGAACCGGATTACGATCCCCAGTTAAGTCCGAGAAACGCCGGACAACTTCATCCGACACAACAAGAGTTTGCGCCGCTGTATCACCAATTTTCAGGACCATGTGTATCCGCCTACAGAACCCCTTTCGCCCGCAACTTCTGTTCTTGCTGCGATCGCCGGGTCTCCCACTCTCCTTCAGTATCGCGAGGCAAACAACGTCCTGAAACGCTCCTCGCTTGAGGATGTGCTTCCGGAACAGTCCCTCCTGCACAAACCCAAACGCAGATCATTTCAACCACACCCTCGTTAAACGACAGAACCTCGCAACAGAGCTTCTCTAACTTCAATTCGTCGAACACGTAGTTCAGAACCGTATATTCGACCTAACTCCCGACGCCTTTACCTCTGACATTCGGGCTCACAACATAAAACGCCCGGTAGCATCGCCGATTCTCCCGATCGATTGCGTACAGATTGGCGAGCCCGACATCCTCGCCATCGCACACGATGATCCAATACTTGCAGCGCAAATCATCGAGAACACGCGAAAACCAGAGCGCGTGCTCCTCTGGGCATTCACATGGTCGGTGTACATATAGTCCGCCACTTTTGGGAGGTTGCGCCATTCCCGAATCATGTCCCGGCTTGCGGACGGACATCCCGTAGTGATGTCACGGTCCCTGCTTAGGAACTTACAAATTTCTTCAGACAAAAGTGCTTCGACCGTGCGGGCCGCGCCCCCCCCATCCACAAGCGCACGCGCGGTCCTCGACAAATCCTGTCTTTCCGAAGGCGCGTCGCAAGGCCTCGATCGCTTGCGCCATCTCGCGAATAACAAATTGGGATCCGCCGCCAACCAGTCTCGCAGCACCGGAAGAGTGCAAGACCTTTGCATTTGCGATCTGATTTTCCGCAATGCCACCAGGAGTGCAGGAAGACCAAGAGCACAGTATTCCCAACAAGCAGTTCCTGCGGCAGAAATCGCGAGATCAGCCCAGGAGATCAACTTTGCCATGTTTGTAACATCATTCAAAATGCGGCAACTGTGGTTGGACCTCGCAACTGCCTCAGCAACGACTGCAAGATGGGGGTTACTTCCTCCGGCAACGACAATTACCCGTAGCCCCTCGATATTAACCTGTTCAATCGCCTCCATGACTCGAACTGTCGCGTTGTCCGGATCGCTTCCACCCATGCTGACAAGAAGGTTGCAGGCAACCGATGAGAACTCGCGGCCGGGCTTTGCGGAAACAAATTCGCGCCGCAAAAGCGCATATTTCGTGCCTAGAAGCAGCTTAGTGTGACTCTCTCGATTCTTATACAACGACTCCTGGGCATGGACATTCTGGTTCAGCACTACGTCTACTGCGTAAGTTCCGGGGCGTCGTTGTCATCGATCAAGGCGACTTTGATCGGTTCTTCTTCAGGGCGCGCTCGTAATTGTATAAATTGGTAGCCGTCCAGTGCGCTCCACGATGGACGACAGGTCGCGACCTGTGGCCGGAACTGCTTGAGATCGATATCGCTTCCGGGTGCGCCCTCAATCCGATCAGCCCGACATCTTCACGACGCAGCCGTTCCTCGATCGCCAGCGTTGATTCGGCCATTACAAATGTCACCGAACCGCCCGCGTCTTGCCATGCCTGCGCCAACGCCAGGCAGCGCATTACGTGCCCGGTTCCAATCGAAACCGAAGCATCGGCACGAATCAAAAGTAGATCACCGCGAAGCTTGGCCACGGCCGCTCTCGGTTCTCGATAGTTAGCGGACACGAAATACCGGCTCGATGATTCGTCCTTCCAGGAAACCTTCGGGGCTTTCGTCGCTCAGCCATTTTCCCAGCGTCTTGCAAACTTCAGCATAGACCTTAACCGTTTTCTCGATTGCCAGGGGGTCATGAGCCGCCGTCATGTTATGCGTCGCCAATAGCAGCACACCGCGTTTCACGCATTCCTGCGTGAACAGGCTCGTACCAGCAGGCTATCTTTGCCATCAGCATCGAGAAACCGAATGAGCGACCACGATGGGTAACCGATGCACTTGATGCGGTCCTGCAATCCGGCCTCGTGCGCCAGCACATTGAGCCCTTCCTGAAGGAGCCTTCCGTTCGCTTCGATCCGCGAGAGCGCATCCGTGGTCTCGAGCACATCAACACCTTCATTGCCGCCGCCATCGACGCCACTTCTCCTCCGAAGGTGAAGCTGAAGAAAATATCTTCGAATACCCTCATCACTTCGGCCTTTCCCACAATGCTGGAGATCGGAAATCCGTTCCCCATCGCCTTGCCGAAGCAGGCCATGTCTGGAGTCACGCCAAACCGCTTCTGCGCGCCGCCCAGCCCAAAGTGAAATCCGCTACAGATCTCGTCGAAGATGAGCGCAGCGCCATGCTCGTGTGCCAGACTCTTCACGCCTTCCAGAAACCCGTCCGCTGGCGGCCAGAAGTTCACCGGCTCCATGATCACCGCCGCGAACTCACCCTTGTGTTCGTTTAGAAGCTTTCGCGTGATTCGAGGTCGTTGTACACGAACGGATGCGTCAATCCGTACAGCTTGCGGCACGCCCGCGTTGCGCGTCGTACTGCCGATGAACCAGTCTTGCCAGCCGTGATAGCCGCAACAGGCGATTCTCTCTCTCTTTGTGAATGCCCGCGCCGCCCGAACCGCACCAGAAGTTGCGTCCGAACCATTCTTGCCGAATCGCACTTTCTCGGCACATGGAATCACTTTCGTGAGTCGCTCCGCCAACTCCACTTCCACCGGATGCGGCAGCGAGAAGCTGTGGCCCTGCGACAATTGCGCAGCTACCGCAAGATTCAATCCCTCGTGCGCGTATCCGAGACTATTCGGTAAAAGGCCCTGGATATAGTCGATATACTCGTTCCCGTCCACATCCCAAACACGGCATCCCTTGCCTTTCGCAAGGAATATCGGCGCAACTCCGCGTACATGCTGATTCGAACCTTTGCTGAAAGTCTGTGACGCACCCGGGATGACCTCGGCCGCGCGTTCCAGCCATGCCTTTGACTTTTCAATCGGCCGCCGCGGAGCCGCCACGGCTTGCGCCTCTTCATAGAGACTTTTGTAATATCCGCGATTGGAAACGATGTCGGAGTTCATCTTTTCAAGCCCGGGATTCTTCTCAATCAACTCCAAGACATCCTTCATCACAAACATCTCCTTTGCTCTTAATGCACGATACACAGCGCGAATAAATTCAAGGTCCTCGACTTCATCGACGGTCCAGCGGTAATGCTGGTACATCGATACCGAATCGCTTTCCACGTTCGCGGTTCGAAACTTCTCTGAACGCAAGTATGGCGTCACATGCTCGCGCTCCGACGTTTTCGTCGCCTCGTGCCAGGCCCGCTCAAGGGCGGCAAACGAGCAGATTTCCGTATCCAGACCATCGGGGTAGGTCCGCACCATGGCATTCGAAGCGTAGTCGAGATCGCCACGCTGGAAGCGCCGTACAACACGATCAATCACTTCCCGGTCGATCCAGGGGGCAGTCCGCGGTAATCCGTACGACCTGGGCCGCTTTTTCAGCGCGTGCAGCGTGATAAAAACGGTCCAGTACATCGTTTTCGCTGCCCCGGTAACAGGAAACGCCCATCTCCGCGCACATTTTTTCGATCGAGTTGTCAACCTCAGCGCTTGACGTCGCCACCACCACGCGAACCACCAGCGTGGCCCGTTTCACCCGCTCGACCACGTGCCACAGCATCGGTTTGTTTTCGATCTGGGCCAGGCTCTTTCCCGGCAAACGGCTCGACCCCATCCGCGCCTGAATAATCGCTACGACCGGCCCTTCGCTGGTGCTGGTCGTCCAGTTCAGTGGTTGCGGCCGGCCTTCTTGCGATGATCTCTTCGCCGCCTCCACCACGAGAATCACATCGCGGCCCTGTTCCAAGTCCACCATCGGCCCCGTCTTACTCCCCAGCGACTCCAGAAAGTGAACCATCTCAGCCACGTACATGTCATTCGGCTCAAATGTGTATGGAATGCTGTTCCAGTTCGACGTTTCGGCGGAAAACCAGCGCACTTC
>CAVRYB010000034.1:0-18274 GCA_963725295.1 uncultured Acidobacteriaceae bacterium | reverse complement strand
GAAAGGCGCGCAAAAAAAGCAGCGCTTCGTGGAAGCGGATCAGCGACGCTGGAGCAGGGAAGTGCGCGGCGTTCAGCTGTTTCAGTAATGCCACAACGTTTCTTGCCTCGTTGCGGCCGAAGCGGTATCGCGCGGCTTCGAGATCAATCAGAAGATGGTCGAGAGATTTGGCGCTCGAGGATTTCGCAGTCATAGCGGATTCCCGACAAGGGTACCTCATGCGTTGGGTCCATGGGCCGGTTCTTTAACAGGTCCGTAACACACCCGTCATTCCGCATTCACATTCATCTTTGCCCGTCTGTCCTCGGCACACCGGTTGGCTTTGATGAGGAGATCGACAACAACTACAACAGCTGTCTGCCTACTTTTGTGTAAACGAGGAAAAAGGCGTAGAGCGCCAGCTCTCCGCTTTTGTTTTATCAGGCGATCGCGACCCACGGTGGGGCAACTGGGCTTATCTCATGGTGACGGCGGATATTCACCCATGCTATAATCTTGATTCGCCTGAACGTTGTAGGTCGAGGCTGATCCTGTGACCTCCTCCGCGGGCGGAACCACGAATTCCGAGAATCAACACAGTTTTGATTCATTTATAGAAAATCAAATTCATAAAATTATGTCCGGCCATTCCAAATGGGCAACAAATAAGCATAAGAGGGGCGGCTCGATTGAAGCGCGGCAAGCTATTCCGCGGCTAATTAACGGAATCGGGATGGCGGCGAAGTCAGGCGGCGACCCGGATATGAATCCGCGGCTGCGGACGGCGATCCTGGCAGCGAAGTCCGAAAACATGCCTGCCGACAATATGAAGCGCGCGATCCAGCGCGGCACGGGCGAACTCCCCGGCTTGACCTACGAAGAATTTGTGCTGGAAGGTTATGGCCCTGGCGGCGTGGCTTTGCTGGCAGAAATTTCCACCGACAACCGCAACCGTACCGTCAGCGAAATCCGCCATGTCTTTGGCAAGAACAATGGCAACATGGCCTCGGCTGGCGCCGTCGCTTATATGTTCCATAAGAAGGGCGAAATCTCATCTCCAAGTCGGCGGCCAAGGAAGACGATTTGATGAACATCATTCTCGAAGCGGGTGGCGAAGATCTGAAGGATGATGGGGAGAATTGGGAAATCCTGACCGAGCCTTCCGCCTACGATGGCGTGCTCGAAGCGGTGAAAAAGGCGGGCATCACCCGCGTCATCGAGCATCGCGATGGTTCCGGATACCTACATCAAGTTGGAAGGGCAACAGGCGGCGCAGATGATCCGTTTGATGGAAGCGCTCGACGATAACGACGACGTGCAGAACGTGCACGCCAACTTCGATATCGACCAGAAGACTTTGGAAGAGGTTGCTGGCTGAGCGTTTCGTGAAGCAAATCTTTATGAAATCTGTGAGCCGCCTTTCGAGGCGGCTTGTTTTTTGCGCAGAGGCGGATTTTGTGTTGACACCGGCGGCATTGTCGGCAATCGTTCCGAGTTTTCAACACCTGTGAGGAAAAGTTTGTGGAAAAGCGGGCGCCTGGGTTTGTAACCTCCTGTTAACGATACTGGTTCAACACTCTGCACCGCATCGGGTGCGGAATGCATCGGGGAGAGATCGTCGCAAAAGCAATGGAGTCTCCGTGAAGATGCGTCTTGATAGGTTGCTGGTGGATCGCGGGCTGACGCCGTCGCGTGAGCGCGCGCAGGCAATGATCCTCGCGGGGAAAGTGCTCGTCAACGAGCAGAAGGTGGAAAAAGCGGGGCGTCCGTCGATTCTGAGGCCCCATTGCGCTTGCTGGGTGAAGATCTGCGCTACGTCAGCCGCGGAGGACTCAAGCTGGAGAAAGCTCTAGAGCACTGGCGTGTCGATTTGCAGGGAAAAACCTGCCTGGACGTCGGCGCCTCAACCGGCGGCTTCAGCGACTGCATGCTGCAACACGGAGCGGCCAAAGTGATTGCCGTGGATACCGGATACGGGCAGATGGATTTTCGCTTACGAAACGATCCACGGATGCGGCTTCTGGAGAAGAAGAACGCCCGCTATCTCGAGCCCGAGCGACCTCGGCGAACCGGTCGATTTCATCGCCATGGATGTTTCTTTTATTTCCGCCACGCTGGTACTGCCAGCGGTGATTCGGGCTGTCTCAATCCCGGTTTCCACGGCCTCGCGAGATTGTGGTCCTGGTGAAGCCGCAGTTTGAAGTGGGCAGGGAACAGGTGGGCAAGGGCGGGATTGTCCGCGACGAGGCGGCGCAGCTTGCGTCGGTGGCGAAGGTTGAGGCTGCTCTTGCAAAACTTGGGTGCGAGCGTGCGGGATCCATCGAGTCGCCGATCCTTGGCGGTGAAGGCAATCGGGAATTTCTATTGCATGCGGAGTTTTCGCGGCCAGTTTCTGGTTGATTCTGTACAATCGGAATTCCGATGGCGGGACGCAAGCCTGAACTCATGTCTGATACTGTCCACACTTCAGCCCCACAGAAAACGGTAGCCATCATCTCCAAGCCGGATCGGCCGGAGTTGCGCACGGCGCTTCCCGCGCTGGAGACATGGTTGCGGCAACACAACTACGCCGTTGTGGTGGATCGGGAGAGTGCGGGGTATTTCGACGCGTCCGACGTATTGCCCCGTACGGATCTTGCAGCACGGAAACCCTATCTGGCACTGGTTCTGGGCGGCGACGGCACGCTTCTTTCGGCGGCGCGCGCGGTGGCAGAAGCAGGAACGCTGATTCTCGGCGTGAACCTCGGCACGCTTGGCTTTATGACCGAACTGGCCCTGGCCGACTTGTATCCGGCGCTGGAAGCAATCGAGAAAGAGCGCTATGTCGTCGACATCCGGTCGATGTTGAGTTGCTTGGTGGTGCGAAAGGGAAATGTGTTCGCCAGCCATCGGGCATTGAACGATGTGGTGGTTAGCAAGAGTGCCATCGCCCGGTTGAACTACTTCGAGCTTTTCGTCGACGCGGAATTCGTTTCCAGCTACAAAGCCGACGGTCTCATTATCGCTACCCCAACCGGTTCAACGGCATATTCTTTAGGAGCCGGCGGACCGATCCTTAAGCCGGATGTGGATGCTTTTGTCATCACTCCTGTCTCGCCCCACGGATTGACCCACCGTCCAGTAGTGGTCCGCGATACGGTTGAGATCGAAATCCAGGTAAAGACCGGCCAGGAGGAAGCGTACCTGAGCCTCGACGGACAAGTCGGCATGCCGGTTCGTGATGGAGACATTGTGCGCTGTGTTAAGGCCGAACATCCTGCACGACTGCTGCGTTTCCAGAAGACATTTTTTGAGGTGCTCGCCACGAAGCTGAAATGGGAGAACGGTGAGGGGCGGGTTTCAGGTCTCAGTCGTCAGGTCTCAGGAGTGACAATGAAACGATGGCTCCTGTTAGTCTTCGTGGTTCTCGGTTCTGGATCCCTTATCGGTGCGCAGAATAAGCCTTCTGCGGATCTCATCATCCAGAATGCTCACGTTTGGACGGTTGACTCTTCACTTCCTGAAGCCGAAGCGGTGGCCATTCTTGGCGACCGAATCGTGGCGGTTGGATCAAACCTGCAGGTAAACGAGTGGCGCGGCGCGAAGACACGCGTGGTGGATGCCGGCGGCAAGCGATTGCTTCCAGGTTTCAACGACGCACACGTCCACTTCGTCGATGGCGGATCGCAGCTCGACAATGTGGACCTGAACGATGCCACCAGCGCGCAGGAGTTTGCGCGCCGCATCCGGGAACGAGCCGCTAAGACTGCCAAGGGTGAGTGGGTGTTAGGCGGCGACTGGGATGAGACGAAGTGGACGCCCGCGGACCTTCCAACTAAGGAACTGATTGATGCGGCCACCCCGGATACTCCGGTGGCAGTGAATCGCTACGACGGCCACATGGTGCTGGCGAATTCGCTGGCGTTGAAGCTCGCGGGAATCACCGGACAAACGCCCGATCCGGCGGGTGGAGTCATTGTTCGGGACGCGAAGGGCAATCCGACAGGCGCCCTGAAAGATGCCGCGCAGGATCTCCTGTTCAAGGCCGTGCCGCCGCTCACGCACGATCAGCGGCGCCATGCCATCGAGCGCGCGCTTGGTCACGCGGCTTCGCTCGGTGTGACCAGCGTGCAGCACATGAATCCGGAGTTCGCCGATATTGCCGTTTATAACGAACTACTCGATGAGGGCAAGCTGACGACACGGATTTATGCCGCGCCGCTGATTACGCAGGTGGACGATGAGATCAAGGTCGGCATCCGGCATGGGTTTGGCGGGCCGTACCTGCGCATTGGCGGAGTAAAAGCGTACGCCGACGGATCACTGGGCTCGGCCACGGCATATTTCTTCGAGCCTTTCTCGGATCAGCCCGGGAATCGCGGTTTGCTATCGGACGAAATGCAGCCGATTTCGCTGATGCGCGATCGCATGATGCGCGCCGACGCTGCGGGACTGCAGCTCTGTACGCACGCAATCGGCGATGCCGGAATTTCGGCAATTCTCGACATTTACGCGGAAATCGAGAAAGAGCACGGCGAGACGGATCGCCGCTGGCGCATAGAGCACGCGCAGCATATGGCGGCCAAGGACTTCGACCGTATGGCGCAACTGCATGTGATTGCGTCGGTGCAGCCGTATCATGCCATCGACGACGGTCGTTGGGCGGAGCGGCGGATTGGGCACAATCGCGCGAGCCGGACTTATGCCTTCCGCACTCTTCTTGACCATGGTGTCCGGCTCGCTCTAGGGACTGACTGGAACGTCGCGCCGCTCGATCCGATGCTGACCCTGTATGCGGCTACGACGCGGGCGACGCTCGACGGCAAGAATCCGAACGGCTGGTTTCCCGAACAGAAGCTGACTATTAAGGAGGCGGTCGAGGCCTACACGATGGGATCGGCCTATGCTGAATTTCAGGAGAACGAGAAAGGATCGATCACTCCGGGGAAACTGGCGGACATGGTGTTGCTGAGCGACGACGTTCTGACGATTGCCCCGGTGAAGATCCGGGATGTGAAGGTGCTAAAGACGTGGGTTGGCGGCAAATTGACGTACGATGCCACTGCTGCAAAGCAGTAGCTGACGAGGCGATTCGGTTGTGAGTGAAAATCATCCAGGTCTCATCGAGCGTAGCTTCGATGCCGGCGATGTTCATTTGAGCGTTCAGTTGAACTATGCCGAGGGGCCTGCCAATGGTGCGCCCCTGGTACTGCTCCACGGACTCGGGCGGCGCTGGCAGGTTTTCCTCCCGATCATTCCGGCGCTCAGCATGCGCTGGCATATCTTTGCTCCTGACCTTCGCGGGCATGGCAAATCAACGCATGTCGCACGCGGATATCGCGGCCCGCAATATTCTGAAGATATCGCGAAGTTCTTACGTGAGCGCGTTCCGGGTCCTGCTGTTCTTTTCGGACATTCGCTCGGCGGAATGCTGGCTATGTATGTGGCCGCGCATCATCCGGAACTGGTGCGCGCGCTGGTTCTTGGGGACAACATTATCGTCGCCCGGAAACTTCGCAACCCGATGTACACGGCGCTGTTCTCGGGATTGCGCGATCTTGGACGCGCTGGAGGATCGGTGGAGCAGATTGCGCAGGGGATTGGGCGAATTGTGCTCCCCGTGCCGGGAACCAACGAGTCCGTGCGCATCCGTGAACTTCCCGGCAATGATGAGCCTTACCTGCTAGCCTGGGCACGCTGTGTCGTGCAGGCCGATCCTGAAACCTACGAGATGACGCTTGACGGTTCATCGATCGAAGGCTGGGATGGCGAAGCGATGCTGCGGGGAATTACATGTCCGACGCTGCTACTGCAGGGAACGCCGGAGCTCGGCGGGTTGATGTCAGACGCAGACGTGGCATTGGCTACGCAGTTGTTGCCGCATCACACGCATGTGAAGTTTCGTAACCTGGGGCACGCGCTTTTTATTCAGCAGCCGGAGCCGGTGCTGCGCGCCGTGACGAACTTTCTGGAGTCGCTGTAGCCGAGCGTGAAGCGCGTGGCTGTCTCGGGCTCAGCGGCTCGCGACCGACACTATAAGGAATCCCGTCACTTCATTCCAATCATCCGACTCTCGATTGAAACTGACCTCGCCGCGCTCGTCTAAGTGTCTCGGGTCCCGCAGCAGGAGCCGTTTGATCGCATATTGGCGGCGGCCATCATCGTAGCGAGTTTCGTCGAAGACCGCCCCATACAGCACGTAGAAGTGCAACTTCCACTCGAGGATCGGAGCGCGTTGGTCGAGCAAAGTGCTGATGATCAAGTCGGGCGTCATCGAGCTTCGCGCCGTATATTCGGCATTCAGAACAACGGAGCGGCCATCGCCCAGGACATGCCTCCCTTGCAGCTTGCTGCTCAGTTCCTGCAGTGAGGATGGCGACGTCACTTCGTTTTCCAGCGCTGAGTTCTTGCCGCAGCAGATGGCCGGATCATGGAGAATGATCTCCAGATCCCCAGCAATGGCATTCGCCGAGGGTGAAGTTGGTGAGGACAGATCCGCCACCCGAACCTCCCGATTGGGGTGAACGACGTAGCCGGGAGCTTCCTGGGCCGAGGTTGACGACATGCATATCACGAATAGCGGAAGAGTCGCCAGGATCGCTTTTGCCGACCGGAAAGAGATTGTTCCGCGAAACGAGTGCAGTTGGCTCATGATGATCTCCTTGCCTGAGACCATTTCTATTGTGAACCGAAAGGCGGGAAAGTTCTCGTACCGTCGGTTACAACACTTCGGTTCGCAATTGATCCGCAGTCGTCTCACGACGCCGTACAACCTTTGCCCGGGCACCATCCACTAGCACTTCTGCCGCGCGTCCGCGCGTGTTGTAGTTCGACGAAAGTACGGCACCGTAGGCGCCAGCGTCGAGAATTGCGAGGAGTTCGCCTTCGCTGAGCGCTGGTAGGCGACGGTCGCGAGCGAAAAAGTCTCCGGTTTCGCAGATGGGACCGACCACGTCGGTGGTCTCTATTTCGTCAGACCCTAGACGTACCGGAACGATTTCGTGATAGGCGCCGTATAACGATGGCCGGACCAAGTCATTCATGGCAGCATCGACGATCAGAAACCGCTTACGGTGATTCGTCTTGCGATAAAGAACTCGTGTCAGTAAAACGCCAGCTGGCCCGACGATGGAACGTCCGGGTTCAAGTAAAAGATGAACTTTCAGTCCTCGCAGCGGGCCTAACAACGCGCGCGCATAGGCAGCCAGACGTTTGTCAAAGTTCTGCTGGACGCCCTCATAGGAAATTCCGAGGCCACCGCCGGCATCGACATAACGGATGTCGTGACCTTGTCGACGCAGGGTACGGACGAGACTGGCTACGCGATCGAGTGCAGAGCGAAACGAGCCGACATCTGTGATTTGCGATCCTATGTGGACGCTGACTCCCGCCACGTCGATAAATGGCTGCTGGGCGGCCTGTTCGTAGAGAGGGATGGCCTCTGCGATCGGCACGCCAAACTTATGCTGATGAAGGCCAGTAGAAATATACGGGTGGGTCCTCGCGGAAACGTCGGGATTCACGCGGACGGCAATCGCCGCTCGTTTCTTGAGCCGGGCAGCGGTGGCGGAGAGCAATCGCAACTCCGATGCGCTTTCGACATTGAAGAGCAGGATGCCGGAGCGAAGCGCTAACTCCATTTCAGCAGCCGTCTTGCCGACGCCAGAAAAGACAACTTTCTTCGCGGCTTTACGGCTGATACGCAGAACTCGCTGTAGTTCGCCGCCGGAGACTACGTCGAAGCCTGCATTCTGGCGTGCGAGGAGTTGCAGAATTGCAAGGGTCGAATTGGCCTTCACCGAGTAGCACAAAGTGTGCGGAATGGATCGAAAGGCGTGGGCAAAGGCATTGACCCGCGCACGGATTATCGCGGCGGAGTAGACGTAGAGGGGCGTGCCATGGCGTTCCGCCAAGTGTTCAAGCGCCACGTCTTCGCAACACAGCTCGTGAGGTTCTGTTTTGGCCGGCGTGGCCTTGTATCCAAACGCCGGAGGCCTTAAAGCTTGCATCGCGCGACTGTGTTTCACTTGCGTTTGCCCGGTCCTGCTTTGACCTTGATGGCTACGACGGTTTGGTCGTCGAAAGCCTCGACTCCAGCGGCGTGTTCGGTAACGGCTTTGAAAATCTCGTTGACTACACAGTCGGCGGACTTGGTGGCGCAGCCCGCCACGATGGCTTCGACGCGCTCCGATCCAAACGACTGACCATGCCGGTTGCGTGCGTCAGGAATTCCGTCGCTGAAGAACACGAACAGATCGCCGGGCTTGGCTTTGAAGCTGACTTCGTCATAGTCGGCTTCGTCGAATAGTCCGAGGGGCAGACCCGTCACTTCAATCGTCTCAATCTTGCCTTCATGGCAGTAGAGCGGCTTGGGCAATCCGGAATTAGCCACGATCAGCGACCGCCGTTCGTCATCCCACACGGCGTAAATGACCGACACGAACTGAGCGGCGATGCGCCGTTCCGCTAACGACAGGTTTACCGCCGACAGCATTTCGGCCGGTCCAGGTTCGATGGGCGCATGCGAACGTAGTATGCCGCTGACCAAGGCTGCGTAGATGGCGGCCGGTGCGCCTTTGCCGCTGACGTCACCGATTGCAATGCCAAGGCGCGACAGAGAATAGCCCACAAAGTCGTAGAGATCGCCCCCGATGGCGCGGGCCGGAACGAATTTCGCCTCGACCTCAAGATGGTGCATTTTCGGACGCGAATGCGGGAGCAACCGAAACTGCAGCTCACGGGCCAGGGCCAAGTCGCGTTCGAGTCGCTGTTCCTGGCGCGCAATCTCCTCGTACAACCGAGCATTCTCGATGGCGATCGCTAGCTGGGCCGCGAGGGTCGTGAGCGTCCGCTTGTGATCCTCGGTGAAGTAGCCGCGCTTGGTGTTTTCCAGATCAAGAACGCCGATGACGCGGTCCTGGTAGATCAAGGGGACCGCAAGTTCCGAGCGGGTTTCAGGATTGACCGCAATATAGCGTTCACTCTTGGCCACATCAGGAACCAGCATCGCTTCCTTCATCTGCGCTGCGTATCCGACCACACCGCGTCCCAGCGGGATGTCATGTTTCAGGTGCAGCCGTTCCTCGAAGCGCTGGGAAAAGCGGTGCTGGAGCTTTTCGCCCGTCTGATCCACCAGAAGAATGCTGAACATCTGATAGTCGATCAAGCGGTTGAGCAATTCGGCGATCCGCTTCAGTAGTTCATCGAGATTCAGGATTGACGTCAGTTCCCGGGCAATTTCGTTCAACAGGAGAAGGGTGCGTGCCTGACGGGTAATCCGCGTGTGCAGGCGGGCGTTTTCGATGCCAACTGCCATGCGCGAGGCGATCAGCGTCAGCAGTCGTTTGTGCTCCTCGGTGAAGTACCCCGGCTCGCGTGCTTCAAGGTCGATCACACCAATCACCCGATTTTTTACAATCAGGGGGATGGCCAACTCGGAGTGAACGTTGGGCAGAGCGTCGATATAGAAGTCTTCTTTGGTGGCGTCCGCGACCAGAACTGCCTGCCGCGTCTCGGCCGCTCTTCCCGTGACACCCTGGCCCATCTTGACGCGGAGACGTTCCGCCAGCCCCGGCGGATAGCCGACATTGAAGCGGACGTACAGTTCCTGCCGCTGCTCGTTGACCAGGAGGATGGCAAAGATCTCGTAATCGATGACTTTGCGAACGATTTCGGCCACCCGGCGCAGCGTGGTTTCGAGGTCGAGCGTGGTGTTGACCACGTCCGCCACTTCGAGCAGAAGCGGGTCCACCTCGGAAGGACGTTGCGTTGGCGAGGCGGTGGGTTTCACAGGCTTCATCATAGCAGCCGATCAGAGCGCCTTTTCCGCAGGCAGAACACCGTTAATAAGCCTGCTTGAACTGCGGTCACGCTTTGGAAGGCTCCTCGGGATTCTCAATCACACAGATGTCGGGGAGATTCCGATAGCGCTCCGCGTAGTCCAAGCCATAACCCACAACGTAAGCATCGGGAATAGTAAAGCCGACATATTGCGCATCAATCGGCTGCTTGCGGCGTGACGGCTTATCGAGCAAGGCCGCGATGCGAAGCGATCGCGGCTGGTGGGCGCGCACGAGCTTGGAAATATAGTTCAGCGTCAAACCGGTGTCGAGAATGTCTTCGACGAGGATCACGTTGCGGTCGGCCAGGGACTGATCCATGTCTTTTGTCAGACGAACCTCGCCCAGGGAATCCCAGGCGGCGTGACCGGCCGGGTCTTCTTTCGCAATGGGGCGATTGCCGTAACTGGAGACGCCGATAAAATCAAACGTGGCATCGAGCGGAACCTGCCGCGCCAAATCACTCAGAAAGATGGCTGCGCCTTTGAGAACACCGACGAAGATGATCGATTGGCCGTGAAAATCGTGGGTAATTTGTTGTCCTATCTCGGCAACACGTTTGGCAATGGTCTCACGTGAGAGCAAAACTTTAAGATCAGGCATCGGGACTCATTTTATACACGACTTTGGTCGCAACCGGAACGGCTTAATTTGCGGGGAAATAGGGCGTAGCAAAGAGTGCTCATTGCGCCCTTTTCTCCACGTCACTAGAATGCTTAGTTCGCCCGCCAGGAGGATGTCTTGAAACTCAACGGAATCCAACTCACATGGCTCGGCCACTCGACGTTTCGCATCCTGACGCCGGAAGGGAAGACCTTCTACATTGATCCATGGATTATGGGAAATCCGATGTGCCCGGAGAGTGAAAAGCACGTCAAGCGGGCAGATGTCCTGCTCTGCACGCATGGGCACGGTGATCACATCGGAGATGCGGTCGAAGTCGGCAAAAAGCATAATCCAATCGCGGTGGGGATTTTCGAGCTCTGTCTCTGGCTGCAGAAGAAAGGTGTGAAGCAGATTTCACCGATGAACAAGGGTGGCACGCAGACGGTCGCGGACGTGAAAATCACGATGGTGCATGCGGTCCACTCCTGCGGCATTCAGGATGGCGACGAGATCATCTACGGTGGGGAAGCCTGCGGCTACGTGCTGGAGTTTTCGAACGGCGTTAAGATCTATCACGCAGGCGATACAAACGTATTCAGCGACATGGCGATCATTCGGGATCTCTATGCTCCAAACATCGTGATGCTGCCGATCGGCGATCATTTCACGATGTCGCCACGCGAGGCGGCCTATGCCTGCAAACTGCTGCAACCGGAGACAGTCATTCCGATGCACTTCGGCACGTTTCCGGTGCTGACGGGAAAGCCCGGCGAGTTGCAGAAACTCGTGCCCGATGTGAAGGTACTTGATCTGAGGCCCGGCGAAACGATTTCGTGACAAGTTGCAGCGACATTCTGCAAGACGTACGGAGAATTCATCAGTGATCAAGCCGGTTCATCCTGAATGGCGAATGGGCGGAATCACCGTCCCCGAAGTTGAGGACTATCTTTACGACACGCTACCGCCCCGCGATGAAGTGCTGGCGGAGATGGAAATCGACGCCACCCGAAACGGCTATGCGATCGTTGGCCCAGTGGTAGCACGAGTTCTTTATCAACTGGCCGGATCAGCGGGCGAAGACTGTGTTTGAGATGGGATCTGCGATCGGGTATTCCACGATCTGGTGGGCAAGAGCCGTCGGCGAAGACGGACGCGTGATCTATACGGATGGCGATCCGAAACGCGCCGAAAAGGCGCGACGGTACTTCGATGGCGCCGGCGTGCGGACCGAATCACGGTTCGCGTGGGCGACGCGCTTGAATTTCTCTCCGAGGAAAAAGAGAAATACGACATCATCTTCAACGATGTCGATAAGACCGACTATCCCCGTGTCTTTCGGCTGGCGCTCCCTCGTCTGAAGAATGGCGGACTTTTTATCACCGATAACGTGTTGTGGAGCGGAAGCCTTCGGAACCGAATCCCGATGCCGAGACCAAGGCAATTCAGGAATTTAATAAGCTGATTCTAGAGTCGCCCGATCTGTTCACAACCATCCTGCCGATTCGGGATGGCGTTTCGGTTTGCGTCAAGAGCTAGCGGTCGAACACACTGGACCCATAATTGTGCAGTGCTAGAATCGTGAGTCTTCATCCCGCTTGATAGGGGCCCCGACTCTTGTCTGTCCAACAGATTCCAGAAACTCTGACCCGTAAGCAGTCCCTGTCGCGGCCGGAGACCTCCACGGACGTCCTGGTCGTGGGCGCGGGTCCGACGGGCATGGCCTGTGCCATCGAAGCGCAGAAGGCGGGGTTCAAGGCTCTCATAATCGATAAGGGATGCCTGGTCAATTCCATCTATCACTATCCCAACAACATGGTGTTTTTCACGACGCCAGAGTTGCTTGAGATCGGCGATGTTCCTTTTACGACGGCATCGGCGAAGCCCAACCGTCTGGAAGCCCTCGAATACTACCGGCGTGTTGCTGAACATTACCACTTGAACATTCGGCAGTATGAATGGGTCAAGACAATCATGGGCGACGACGGCAAGTTCCGCGTCACGACGAGCGACCGGCATGATTCGATCCACGACTACCGCGCCCGCAAGATTGTGGTGGCAACCGGCTACTACGATCTTGCGAATAAGATCGGCGTCCAGGGAGAAGACAGCGAAAAGGTATTCCACTACTACCGCGAGCCCCATCCCTATTTCGATACGGATGTGCTGGTGATTGGCGGCAAGAATTCGGCGGCTGAGGCGGCACTGGATTTGTGGCGGCACGGAGCGCGAGTCACTCTCGTCCATCGCGGGGCGCAGATGCATCATCATGTGAAGTACTGGGTGCGTCCGGATATCGAGAACCGCATTAAGGCGGGAGAGATAACTGCGTATTTCAACAGCACGGTGCAGGAAGTTGGCGCTGACTACGCGGTGATTCGCACACCCGAGGGGCCAATCCGCCAGGATAACGACTTCGTATTTGCACTTACTGGCTACCATCCGGACTACGACTTTCTGCGCAGCATCGGAATCGAGTTGTCGCCAGAGCAACTGCGGCCCGTCTGCGATCCTGAAACCTGGAATCGAATGTTCCGGGCGTCTATGTGGCTGGGGTGATCGTGGCTGGATCGCGGACGAATGAAATCTTCATTGAGAATGGGCGGTTCCACGGCAAACTGATCGCCGCCCACCTCAGCCAGACGCTAGGTGGGGAGAATCGAAATTTTCCTCTTGACGCCACCTAACCTGTAACCGTATAGTTACGCATTATGCGGAACCGATCGGTTACATATTTGCCAGAAGCGACCTTTCAAGCGCTGGCCGATCCTACACGGCGCGCCGTTCTTGATCTTCTCCGCAGCGGGTCGCGGCCTGCCGGACAAATTGCAGAAGCCTTCCCGATCTCCCGTCCGGCGATTTCCAAGCATCTGCGCCAATTGCGAAAGGCGCGGCTGGTGGTGGAATCACGAAGCGGGCGCCATCGCCTCTATCAACTTAACGCCGAGCCGCTGCGAGCAGTCGACACCTGGCTCGGCCAATACCGGCAGTTCTGGCAAATGAACCTCAACAGTTTGAAGTCGTTCGTGGAACAGGAGTACGTCCGCGAAACGCGCGGGATGACAGTCAAGGGCCCCGGCAAAACCAAATAAATCACAGGAGAAACAACGATGAAACTTCAGAAGCTCACTATCGCCATCGCCACGCTAACCATCATGCTCACAGCCTGTTTTGCCACGGCCCAATCGGACGCACGAAAAACGTTCGACCAGTTGAAAGGACTGGAAGGGAAGTGGGTTGGGAAGAATTCCCAAGGCCAGACTCTTGAAGTGACGTTCCGTTCGACCGCCGGCGGCTCGGCACTGATGAGCGAAATTCGATGGCCACGGCCCCGAAAACATGATCTCGATGTTCCACATGGACGGCGACCGGCTCTTGATGACGCACTACTGCGGCGCCGGAAACCAGCCGCGCATGAAAGTCATTGCGTCGGACGCGAAGTCCGTGAGCTTTGAATTCTTCGACGGCACCAACATCGGTCCTGGCGACGGCCATATGCAGCACGTAACCTTCACCTATCCGGACGCCGATCACCACACGGAAGACTGGGCGTTTCTCGACCATGGCAAGGAGATGAAAGAGCTATTCACGCTCGAGCGGGTGAAATAGCGCGGACGTCAATTTCCCGAAGCGAGAAATCCATGGCAAAGGCCGTTATCACACCTGACCAGGACGCCATCATCTCGGAGATTGAGATCGCGGCGCCCACGGAGCGCGTGTTTCGCGCCTTGACGGATTCCGACGAACTGATGCTCTGGTTCAGGAATGAGAGCTGTCCGGTGAAGTCATGGAAGATGGATGCGCGACTGGGAGGCAGCTACAGCTACGCCACCAGTCAGGGCAACTTGACGGTCAACGGCGTGAACGAATTCAAGTGCCGCGGCGAGATTCTGGAGTTTGATCCGCCCCGTTTGCTTGTCTATACGTGGATCGCGAGTTGGCACCTGTATTCGGATAAGAAAACCATCGTGCGATGGGAGTTGACGCCGATAGCTTCGGGTACACACGTAAAGGTCACACACAGCGGCCTGGCCGATGATCCCGGATCTCGTCGTGATTACAGTGGCGGCTGGCCGGGCGTGGTGCAAAAACTTAAACAATTTGCAGAATTGGGAAAGGCATAGAAATCATGGCGACCGCAACAATCTCTCACGACCAAGACGCGATCCAGGGCGAGGTTCACATTGCTGCGCCGGTGGAGCGCGTATTTCAGGCACTGACCGATCCTCGGCAACTGATGCAGTGGTGGGGACAGCGCGGAATGTATCATCACACGGACTGGAAGAGTGATGTGCGTCCGGGAGGCATGTGGTGATCTGAAGGTGTGAGCGATGTGGATGGCAAGCCGTACCACGTTAGCGGAGAGTATGTGGAGGTTGATCCGCCACGGCTTCTCTCGTATACATGGGTCGCGAGTTGGTCGGGGCCGCTGTCAACGCTGGTCCGCTGGGAACTCGAACAGGCTGAGGGCGGGACGAAGGTGCGGTTCGGCACAGCGGATTCGCAGGAGCGGCGGGGGCGGTGCAAGGACACTATCAAGGCTGGCTGCGCGTAACCGCATGGATGCAAGCGTTCGTCGAGAGGGGCGAGACTGTGGCGACACGTCCGGCGCCTCCTTCGTAGCCATGTGCGGCAGGAAGTCCGGCGTCTATTCCGAGTTCGGCCGCTCTTGCTGGGAAGGCTCGGCGTCCAGAACTTCCCGCACTTTCGCAGCGAGTGCGGACAAGGAGAAGGGCTTCGGCAGGAACCATAGTCCTGTGTCCAGTACGCCGTAGTGGACGATCGCGTTACTGGTGTAGCCGGAAACGTACAAGACCTTGGTTCGTGGAGAAATGTGTTTCACCTGTTCGGCTAGCAGCCGGCCGTTCATTCCGGGCATGATGACGTCCGTGACTAATAGGTGAAGGTCATGGAGATTTGCGCGGCACAGGGCAAGACCTTCTTCGCTATTCGCGGCGGCCAGCACTTTATACCCGCAGTGCTTTTAGCACCGAGGAGGTCAATTCCCGGAGCAATACATCATCCTCGACTACCAGGATCGTTTCGGTGCCGTGCTGGACGCCGTGATCGCTTCTCAGCGCGCCATGTCTCCGCAGGTTGCTCGATCCGTGGAAGATAGATCTTGAATGTAGTCCCGCGATTCGGTTCGCTGTACACCCAGATGTAGCCACCACTTTGCTTCACGATTCCGTACACCATCGAGAGTCCGAGCCCGGTACCCTTGCCAATTTCCTTGGTGGTGAAAAATGGTTCGAAGATATGCGCCTGGGTCTCGGGGCTCATGCCGGTTCCGGTGTCGCTCACCGCCAGCATTACGTATCTGTCCGGGCTGGAGCGGCGTATGGTCGCGTGCGTAACCTCGTCCAGGTCACATTTTCCGTTTCGAGAGTGAGCTTCCCACCGCGGGGCATTGCGTCACGCGCATTGAGGGCGAGGTTCATGATGACCTGCTCGATCTTGGCCGGATCGGCTTTGACCGTACCCAGATCGCGCCCCGGCATGGCAAGAACTTCGATATCCTCGCCGATCAGCCGCCTCAACATAGTGTCGAGATTCATCATGATGATGTTCAAATCGATCAAGCGAGGCGAGAGGACCTGCTTTCGGCTGAATGCCAATAACTGGCGCGTGATTCCGGCGGCGCGGTCGGCGGTGGTTCGGATTTGGGCGGTTGCGTCCGCGAGGCGTCCGGTCGGGGGTAGGTGTTCCGCCAGTATCTGGCCATAGCCCATGATGATCGTCAACATGTTGTTAAAGTCATGGGCAACGCCTCCAGCAAGACGGCCGATTGCCTCCATTTTCTGGGACTGCCGGAGACTCTCTTCGAGTGTCACGCGCTCGGTCACATCCTGAACGAGCGAAGCGATGCCGAGAATACGTCCGGCTCCATCGACCAGGGGAGTGTTGTACCACTCGCAGGAAATGGTGCGCCCGTCTTTGGTGGTGTTGTCGTTGGTGCTGCGGGTTTCGCCCTCGCCTTGGAGAAGTCTCTTCCAGACCTGGTCGACATGCTGACGAAAGGCAAGCGGCACGATAAATGAAGCGTGCTTGCCGAGCGCCTCCTCACGTGAAAATCCGAAGATGCGTTCGGCGGCGGCATTCCAGGCAGCGACACAAAATTGAGGGTCCCACTCAATCACCGCCAGAGGCGTGTGTTCGGCGTGAATTCTAAGGCGTTGCTGCGACTTGCGAATCTCCTCTTCGGCGCGTTTGCGATCGGTGATGTCACGCGAGATTCCGATCAGACCGGCGACGCGGCCGGTTGCGTCATGATACGGACCTTTGCTGCTGAGAAAGGTCCTGGTCACGCCGGCCAAAGCTAGAACCTCCTCGTAGGTGAGAGTCTCACCTGCCTGAATGACAGCTTGATTGACTTTTGTTATTTCACGAGCGTCTTCAGGAGTGAAAATTTCGCTTTCGCTCTTGCCGATCACCTGTTCGACGCGGATTCCCAGGAAACGAGCACCTGCGGAATTCATCATCAGATAGCGGCCCTGCAAGTCCTTCACGTAGACGGCATCGGTGGTCCCCTCGGTGATGCCTGTCAGTAGAGAAAGATGTTTTTGAGATTCCTCCGCACTGCGAAGTAGTTGACTCTGTACCAGAATCAAACGCCCGCTGGCAGCGGCAAATGACACTATTACCAGCACAACCGACCAGAAGAACTGCTCCTGTGCGATCTGCAAAGCCAGCGGGAAAATCATGGCCGGAATCAGAAGGGGGGAGAACTGGGCTAGCAGCTGCATGCTGGGAGCGAAGGAGTCGACCGAATTGCGACTGTCTCCCTCGGGACCATCCCACGTGGCCGCAATCACGACCAGCACGCAGTATGTGACCGTCCACATCAGGTCGGGCCAAGTCCCCTGCCGATAGCTTCCGTATGCCAGAGCGAACAAAGTGGAGTTGGTTGTAATTGCAAACGCGAAAAAGAACACGGCCAGGCGGAGAAAGAACGCTTTTGCTGCGCGATAGGAAGTAAGCACTCCTCGAACCAGAAAACTCACCGCCAATACTCCGAAGAAGGCCAAGCCACCGTGAAAGGCCCGAACGGCCATGGCACTTTCCGAGGTTTGCCAGCGGGAGGGAACGTAGAGTGACGAAAGCTCGACCGCGAGGATGAGGGTGCAGACTTGCACGAAATCGCAGACCCGCAACCACCGGTATCCGCTGTTCGGATCCCGGGGGCTCAGAAACAGCGTCATCATGGCGGGCACAGCCCAGAAGAATACGAGAACATCGCTGGGCCAAAGTGTGCTGGTGGGAGCATGCAAGTAATCGAAATAGTAGGTATAGGAAACGTGGCCGAGGAGAGCGAGAGCAAGCGAGAAGAAAACGAGCCGCCAAACCCGCTTGCCAAAAGATCCGGAACGGCCGGAAGCGGACCAGCAAGCCATCGCCGCCAGCAGAACTGATGCCGCACCGATCCAGTCTCCCCAGAGCGAAGCAACGTGCGTGCCATATCGAACTGCGAGCAGCACGATGTGTGCAGCGGTCAATAGTGCCGCTGCGGCGATCGCGGTCTGGCGATGCTTGGACATCCATTAATCTCGATCTGGTAGTGGCTTTCGAAGCGCTGCGGGCAACTTCGATCCCGAGTATACAATCGAGTTTCCTTGCCTCAGTGATACTTCAATTTGACTACCCACGCTGCCTTTGATGGACGAAACTGCCTCGCTTGTAGTGATAAAACTGACGTTTTCTAACCGTAGGGCCTCCGCTCTCGCTGGTTTATACTGAGTGAATGTCGGGGTCTGCTTCCAAGACGTTTTATCTCGAAACCTTCGGCTGCCAGATGAATGCGCACGATTCCGAGAAGGTGGTCGGTACGCTGCTGCAGCAGGGGTATCGGCAGGTGGAGACCGTCGAAGAGGCGG
>CAVRYB010000033.1:0-82212 GCA_963725295.1 uncultured Acidobacteriaceae bacterium | reverse complement strand
TGCATAGGCAAGCGTTCCGGAGACGACTTGTGCCTCGTAACGATACGGTGTGATGTAAATGTCGGCAGCCCCGATAAACTCGGCCATTTCCCCGGGGCTGACGAAGCGGTCATGGAAGATCACTTGCGATTCCACTCCTACTTCTTTCGCCAGATCTCGCAAGCTCGCACGATATCTATCTCCCTCGCGGCGGAGGATGTGGGGATGGGTGGCGCCGGCGACGATGTAGACGACATTCTGGTGCTTCGACAGAATCTGGGGCAACGCCTGAATGACGTTTTCGATTCCCTTATTCGGCGAGAGCAGGCCGAACGTAAGCAGCACCGCCTTCCCTTCAACGCCAAAGCGATCTTTGTAGAAATTGGGATCGAGAAAAGGCAGGTCGGGAACGCCGTGCGGAACCATGTCGATCTTGCTGCCGGGCACTTTGAAGATTTCCTGCAAGAACTGGGACGAGAGTTGGCTCATGACAATGAGGCGATCCGACAGCTCAGCGATCTCCTCCATCACCATGAGTTGGTCAGGGTTCGGCTCGCGCAGAACCGTGTGCAGCGTGGTCACGACCGGCATTTTCAAGCCGCGGAGCATGTGCAGAATATGGCTTCCGGCCGGTCCCCCGAAGATTCCATACTCGTGCTGCAAACACACCATGTCGATGTTGTTGAAATTCAGGAATTCTGCCGCATCCTGATACGACTTGACTTCGTCCTGGGCGAGCGACCAGCGCACGCGGTCGGGATAGTCATATCCCTTTTCGGTGTCGTTCACCGGTAGGGCCATCAATCGCGCGGTTCCATACTCCGCTGAAATCGCCGTACAAAGATCGGTGGTAAACGTCGCAATTCCACATTGTCGGGGAAGATAATTTCCGATGACCGCGATTCGACTCGGTAGTGATGGCTCTGCTTGCGATCTTGGCCGACCTGCCGGAAGCGTCTGTATTGCGGATCGTGAGGAGGCAACTTCAAGCGGTCCATCCGGAAATATGGTGATTGGTAGCGCCATTGGTCCCTCCATTTCCTTGCAGTGTATTTGATTGAAAAGGGGCTGGGTGGACGTGCCACATTAGGTCTCTGGCAGATTGTTGTCCACTATGGCTTTCCTTCTCGTCAGTATTTAACGAAAGCATGGTTAGAGACTGGTCAAAATTGATCAGATCAACGGGATGCCGCCGAGTCTTTGGGGGCAACTTGAGCATGATGTTCGCGTTGGCGCTCTTGCTTTCGGGCAATTGCGCATCATTGAGTCTGAGAGCGCGAAGGAACAAGTGGCTCAAAAAGAATAGCCCGTTTGATCCATGCCCAATCTTGGAACCGGCCCGCAGGCAGTGTCTGTGGGGACAGACTAGCCTTTTTGAGACTAAGATTATCTCTTGGCACTCGTTGACAAAAAGAGCCGCGACTTCAATCCCAATACCTTTCTCGCCACGATCGGTGAGGGAAGGAAGAACCTGACCTTCGTCAAGAAGCAGGGAATCTTCGCCCAAGGGGACGACGCCGACGCGGTTTTTTACATCCAAAAGGGCAAAGTGAAGCTCACCGTTGTTTCCAAGACCGGACGAGAGGCGACACTGGGCATTCTTGGGGTGGAGAGTTTTTTTGGCGAAGGGGCGCTGGCTGGGCAGACCCTACGCATGGGATATGCGTCCGCGATGACGGATTGCGAAATTCAGCGGATCGACAAAAAAGCGATGATGGCTGCTCTTCACCGCGAGCCGGCGTTCTCCGAGCTGTTTGTCGCATATCTACTCGCCCGGAATGTCCGCTACGAAGAAGATCTGGTCGACCAGCTGTTCAACTCCAGCGAAAAACGACTGGCGCGAGTTCTTCTTCTGTTGGCTCATTTCGGCAAGGAAGGTGTACCGGAAACCGTCGTCCCCAAGATCAGCCAGGAGAGTTTGGCTGAGATGGTCGGCACCACTCGTTCCCGTGTAAGCTTTTTCATGAACCGATTCAGGAAGCTGGGGTTCGTGGATTATTCCGGTGGCCCGGAAGGCGGGCTGCAAGTCCACAGTTCGCTGCTCAGCGTTGTTCTGCACGACTAGCAGTTTTTGGCAGCCAATTCCGATTGCGAGGATTAGATATGAAGGTATTGCTTTACGCAGGGCTGCTTCTCATCGTGCTTGGCATCGCATCTCTGATCGTGCCAATTCCTCACACTGAGACCGAAGGCATTAAGGTGGGGAGTGCGAACCTGGGTATTCAGACCAGCCATAGCGAGCGCATTTCGCCGATCATGAGCATTGTCTTGATCGCCGGTGGAATCGCGCTGAGCATTGCCGGTGGGCGCTCAGGGAAATGATGCTTCGCAGTCCCTGGTCAACGCAGTTCTGAAATGGCGGATGTGTCGTTCACCGGTAGTGAACTATACGCGGCGCCCGCTCACCAGGTTAATCACCAGCACCACCAGCGCAACCACCAGCAGCAAGTGAATCAGCCCGCCGGCGATATGGAGGCTAAAACCAAGAAGCCACAAAATCAAAAGCACTACGAAAATGGTCCAAAGCATGTCTGATCTCCTGAATTGCCCTAAAGGCCGTTAAAAAGCTTCCCTAAGACTCATTCCTCTTATCTTGTCGAGCGAACCGGAACGAGCAACTTCCCGCACTCCAGGCAAGACGGTTTCGCCCGAGGCGTGATTAAACCGCAAAACGGGCACATCCTCGCCGATGCAAAACCGCGACTTGTTGGCGAAAGCGACTCGAATACTTTCGATCCCCACGCCGCGACTTTGCCCATCTGCCTTCGAAGACGATCGCGGAACTGATAAATAAGAGGTTTCATGACCGGTCGACTTTATTGAAGATGACAGATCTAGCGGGTTATTCTGAGCAAGATTGCTCACAGCGCTACGAGAATGTCGTCAGCCCAGTGCAATGTGGGAGGAGTGAGCAATATAGACCAGCCTTGCTTTGGAGTTTTTGCGATCATGACATTTGAGACGAGCACTTCTTCTCTTCTCTTTCAGGTTATCTGAGCTAAGTCAGCCCATCTGAAGTTTTCTCCTCTTAGTTCCGCAAACCCAAAAGGAACAAAATGAAAAAGTTAATGTCTCTGGTACTGATGAGCTTGATCGGCCTGGTTGGAACCCTCGCATGGGCGGGCTCGGCGCGGGAAGACTCCGTCGACCGGTTGGAAAGATCGGTGAATGTCATCCATGCAGTCATGTCCGCACCGGACAAAGGTATTCCGGACGAGGTGTTGAATGGAGCAAAGTGCATTCTCGTCGTACCGGACCTGATCAAAGGCGGCTTTGTTTTTGGTGGCAAGCACGGACGCGGTGTAGCAACGTGTCGCACGGCCGAGGGTTGGAGCGCGCCTGCATTCGTTTCCGTCGGCGGCGGCAGTTGGGGATTACAGATCGGAATCGAAGACGTGGACCTCGTTATGTTGGTCATGAACGACCGCGGCCTGCAACATTTGCTTTCCAGTAAGTTCGAACTGACGGGCGAAGGATCGGTTGCGGCTGGCCCGGTTGGTCGTCACGCTTCCGCTGGAACCGATTGGAAAATGAACACTGAAGTGCTGACCTATTCGCGCTCGAAAGGCGTGTTCGCCGGCCTAACGCTCGAAGGCGCAGTTGTGGAGCAGGACAACGACTCGACCCACGCCATCTACGGGAAGCACATGAGCTTCCGAAATATCCTGTCGGGGAAGGCAGCAACTCCCCGCAGCGCCGAGGCATTCTTGAAGGCTGTGTCAGGTGCAGGCCAGCAAGCTCATATCGCAGAAGTCAAAGAAGACAATAAATAAGTTTGACAACAACTGCACGCAACACATCAATCAACTGGCCGAGACCCTTACAGGTTTCGGCCGGTTTTTACTTGCTCCGGACTTCGGCCATTTTCAGGAGTCCTTTATCTGGTGGTCGAAGTCATCGCATGTCCGTTTAGCATAGAGACATGACTAGGCAGAAACGGATTGGACTGGCGCGCGTCCTTTCGAAGATGGGCTATTGCTCACGGTCGCAGGCAATGTTGCTGGTTGCTGAAGGACGGGTGCGTCTTAACGGGAAGGTCGCGCGCGATCCGGAACGGGCAGTGCGAAGTCCGCAGGACCGGATCGAGGTTGACGGTTCACCGCTGCAGAAAGCATCCCCGATTTACCTCGTCATGAACAAGCCGCGCGGTGTGGTTACCACCGCATCGGATGAGAAAGGTCGGGCGACTGTTTATGATCTGCTCGACCCTGAGTTGCCGTGGGTCGGTCCAGTTGGACGGTTGGATAAGGCGAGCGAGGGATTGCTGCTGTTGACCAATGATTCGGAATGGGCTGCGCGAATCACCGAGCCGTCGAGCCACCTGGACAAGACGTATCACGTGCAGGTGGATTGCGTAGCCGACGACGATCTGTTGGCGAAGATTACGCGGCATCGTCGCGTGGGCCCGGACAACTCTGATGCTGACCGCCATCGTGATTTTTGCACGAAGAATGCGCGTCTGTTGCGGCACGGCGACAAAAACAGTTGGCTCGAGATCACTCTCGACGAAGGCAAGAACCGGCAGATCCGCCGGTTGCTCGAGTCGGTGAATGTTGGTGTCTTGCGGCTGGTACGAGTCTCGATTGGACCGCTGAAGTTGGGCGATCTGAAGAAGGGCACTGTGCGGTGGCTGTCCTCGGAGGAGCAGCGGGCGATCGATCGGGCTCTGTCCTTGTCCTAGGCTGAGAGGCCGCTCGTTTCTACATGTTTCTCGGCCTGGCGCAGGACCTTGCGTTCATTGCTGTAGGCAAGCTGCTTCACGGCTTCCGCCAAGGGCACCCAAACCGCTTGCTTGACTTCAATGCGCATGTCTTCCTTGAGATGGTCGATTTCTCCGGAGACATAGCTCATCAGATAAAAGCTCACGATTTTGAAGACGCGAGCGCCATCGCCCCACTTGCGGACGTAGACGTATTTATTGTCCCCGAGTTTGACTACTGGCTTGGCCACGACCCCGGTCTCTTCGAACACCTCGCGAACGGCGGCAGCTTCAGGCTTCTCTCCCGGATCCACAAGACCTTTGGGAAGGCCGAGAACTGCGTGCGTGCGTTTCCGCGTGGGTTTCTTGGGCGCGGAGGGGTCCGGATGCGCCTCGGCTTTTTGCGGCTCGATCAGAGCGACATGCCAGACTCCAGCAATCTGCCGGAGAACCACGCCACCCGCTGAAATCTCTCTCGCCATGCGGACACGGTATCAGGAATTGGCGAGCTTTCCAGTCTCTTGCTGGATTCGCTGCCAGGCGCGCTGTACATGACGTTCCTGGGTGTTGGTTTGGCCGACACAGAGGCGCAAAGTCACCTTGCCGTCGAGCTTGGTGTGGGTAAGAAAGAGGTCGCCGCTGGCATTCAGCCGTTCCATCAGAAGCTGGTTGGCTTCGTCACCTCCGCGCAGCCGGAAGCAGACGAGGTTGAGTTGGACAGGCGCGGCGATTTCAAAGCGCGCGTCCTGGAGCACCCAGGCCGCGAATTGCTGTGCCAGTCTAACGTGCTCGCGGATATGGTGCTGCAGGCCTTCGATTCCGTAGTGCCGGATTACGAACCAGAGCTTGAGCGAGCGGAAACGCCGTCCCAGCTGAATATGCCAGTCGCGATAGTCGATGACAGCTCCGGATTCAGTGGCTTGGTTGCGAAGGTACTCCGGCAAAATTGAGAGCGCCTGGATCAGCTGTTTCCGGTCGGCAACATAGAAGACGTTGCAATCGAAGTTGGTGAACATCCACTTGTGCGGGTTGAAGGTATAGCTGTCGGCGAACTCCACCCCATCATTGATGAAACGGAACTCGGGGCAGAGTGCGGCTGTGCCGCTCATGGCGGAATCCACGTGCAGCCAGAGATTATGCTCGCGGCAGATGCGAGCGATTTTTCGGACGGGGTCGATCGCACACGACGAGGTCGTACCTACAGTGGCACAGACGAAGCAGGGAACCAGGCCGGCCTCAATGTCCTGTGCGATCTGACGTGCGAGAGCTTCAGGACGCATGGCGAATCTCTCGTCGACTTCAATGTGCCGCAGGTTGTCGGATCCCATGCCGGCAATCTTCATTGCCTTTTCGACGGAAGAGTGGGTTTGCGTCGAGCAGTAAGCGATCAGGCGGCCATCGCAGCCTTTGCGATTGCTGGCGAACTGCGTGGTGCGCTCGCGGGCGGCCAGCAGGGCGACTAGTGAGGAACTGGACGCGGTGTCTTGAATCACGCCGCCGCCCGTGCCGGTAGAGAGAAACTTCTCGGGCAGACCGAGCATGGGAACCAGCCAGTCGAGAACGTGGGTTTCGAGTTCTGTGCAGGCAGGGCTCGTCGACCAGAGCATGCCTTGCACGCCCAGCCCGGAAGAAACAAGGTCACCGAGGATGCCGGGTCCGGAGGCGTTGGCAGGGAAGTAAGCGTAGAAGTTCGGTGACTGCCAGTGCGTGACGCCTGGCAGAATGACTCGATCGATGTCGCTCAGAATCTGGTCGAAAGCCTCGCTCTGTTGCGGAGGGTTCGGGGGGAGTTGGGCACGAACTTCTCCGGGCTTCACGCGCGACAGAACGGGAAAGCTTTCGATGCGCGCTTGGTAGTCGGCGATCCAGTCGACGACTGCGTGACCTTGGCGGCGAAATTCCTCGGGCGACATGTGGAACGATTTTTCTGCGGGCATAAGGTGCAAGTTCTCCAGAACGTTTACAGCTTGCCGTAGTACACACGCGTCTTGTATACGAACGCCACCGTGTCATTCTCGGCATGTAAGCGGTAGATGCGCTCAAGCTCTCTCATCATCGGCGCATAGTTGGGATGGCCTTCGAGGGGCGCATAAGAAGAAGACCATAACCGCCCGGCCAAGCCTTGATAGTCAAATCGCTGTTGCATCGAAAACACACGTTGCTGGCACGGCAGCGGAGCGAAGAACTCAGGAATCATGTCGGTCGTGCGTTCGTGCCGCACCTCTTTGTAGTCGATGGCATAAGTGAGTAGGAGTTCTTCATAGTCCCGGAGAAACGGTGTGCTCGACGTCTCGCGTTCATTCCAGATCAGCACGCACCACCCGCCGGGCTTCAGAATACGGACGAACTCGGCTCGCGCGCGGGGAAGGTCAAACCAGTGTGCCGCCTGAGCTGCGGTAACGAAATCGACTGAAGCGGATCCCAGAGTCGTTTCTTCCGCCGTTCCCGCGACGGCGGCGAGGCGTGGATACTTCTCAAGCTGATGCTTTCCGGCCTCGCGCATTTCCGTGTTCGGCTCAACCGCGAAAACCGAGTTTCCGTTCTCGAGGAGAAGGCGGGTAAACAAGCCAGTGCCGAAGGCTATGTCCGCCACGATGTGACTCGGCCGCAGGCCGCATTCCGCGCGAAGCAGGTCCATCACTTCAGGTGGATAACCGGGGCGATAGCGGACGTAGTTCTCTACTCGATCAGAAAAGCGGGCGGTTGGCGACTTAGTCATCATCCTTCAGTGTAACGCGTCCAATGGACCTCCATTAAGCGCGATACAATCTTCCTTTTGTGGGCAGAAGACACACGATCTAAATACTTGATTGCCTGGACAAGGAGTCTCATGAAAGTTCTTTCGGGGGCGTTGCTGTTCTTCGTGCTGGTTGGATCCAATTTGCAGGCATTCGATCATGCCGGGAAAGGGGCTACCAGAAGCAGCGAGCAGCCGGAAAGCTGGGTGATCAGCGGTTTCCGCGACGTTCCTGCCGAGTTCGAAATCGAGAAGAAGTTTATGGCGGTGCCCGACGCGAAATTGGCGGAAGAGCATCTGCGGATTCTGACGCAGGCTCCGCACATTGCTGGATCCCCCGAGGACAAAGTGACGGCCGACTACGTGGCAAAGAAGTTTCGCGAAGCCGGGCTGGATACCGAAATTGTCGAGTACAAAGTGTGGCTCAACTATCCAACTGAGATTAAGGTCGATCTGACGGCACCTGAAGGCGTGGAAATGCACGGACCGCGCCGCGAGCATGTCGACGGCGATCCGTTTCAGGACGACCCTCGCGTCGTGAACGCTTATAACGGCATGTCGCCGTCGGGCGACGCCGAAGCCGATGTTGTTTACGCCAACTATGGATCGCCAGCTGACTTCGACAAACTGAAACAAATGAACGTCGATGTTCGCGGCAAGATCGTGATTGTCCGCTACGGGGAAAATTTTCGCGGCGTAAAAGCTTTCGTGGCTCAGGAACGTGGCGCTGCCGGCGTCATTATTTATTCCGACCCAAAAGACGACGGCTACTACCGCGGAGATGCTTATCCGAAGGGGCCGTGGCGGCCGGCCAGCGGAGTGCAGCGAGGCTCGGTTGGATTCATGTTCCAGTTTGCCGGTGACCCGACAACTCCTGGTCTCGCGTCAACGCCGAATTTGCCGGATTCGAAGCGTGTGTCTCCCGCCGAATCTGAGCAGTTGCCCAAGATTCCCGTGACGCCGCTGTCCTACGCCGATGCTTCGCCGATTCTCGAACATCTAGCCGGTCCTGCTTCGCCGCGAGAGTGGCAGGGAGCGTTGCCGTTCACGTACCACGTGGGTCCGGGACCGGCGAAAGTGAAGATGCACCTCAAGCAGAACTACCAGTTCCGAACAATTTGGGATGTAATTGGCAAAGTGAAGGGGACGTCTTCTCCGGACGAGTGGGTCGTGGCCGGTAATCATCGCGATGCCTGGGTCTATGGCGCGGTCGATCCCAACAGCGGCACGGCCGCAATGCTGGAGTCGGTGCACGGTTTGGGCGAACTCTTGAAGTCGGGCTGGAAGCCGAAACGGACAATTGTCATTGGCAGTTGGGATGCCGAAGAAGAAGGACTGATCGGTTCAACCGAGTGGGGCGAAGATCACGCTCAGGAACTCGGCAACGCGGCGGCGTATTTCAATATGGATGTAGCCGTGTCCGGTAAGAAGTTTGGGGCGTCCGGTGTGCCCAGCTTGAAAGAGTTCATCCGCGAGATTGCGAAAGCGGTGCCTTCACCTGACGGGGGAACGGTTTACGAAGCCTGGAGAAAGACGAGTCAGGCGAATGAAGGCAATCGCTCCGGGGAAACCAGCACGTTCCGCGCGGCGCCCGCAGCAAGTCGCAACGATGTACCGGTGGGTGACTTGGGTAGCGGGTCTGATTACACCGTCTTTCTGCAGCATCTGGGAGTGCCTTCGACGGATGTCAGTTCGACGGGCGATTACGGCGTGTATCACTCGGTGTTCGATAACTTCGCCTGGTTCAAGAAGTTCGGTGATCCGGATTTTCGCTATGAGCGGCAGATGGCCTGCGTGTACGGGCTAGAGGCGATCCGAATGTCGAGTGCGGACGTGCTTCCCTATGACTACGAGAACTACGGCAAGGAGATTCTGGTCTATCTCGACGCCGCGAAGAGTAAAGCGGCAGACCGGTTCGGAGGCAGCCACAACGTACCGGACTTTTCGGCGGCGATCGAAGGCGCGCGTCACCTGCAGGATGCGGGAGCGAAGATTTTACAAAAGCAGCGGAAGATTCCCGCGGCACCGGAACGGTTGAATGCTAAACTTCGAGAAGCAGAGCGGGCGTTGCTGATTCCCGAAGGGCTGCCGAATCGCCCTTGGTATCACCACGCGATTTACGCACCCGGACAGTACACAGGCTATGCCGCCGTGGTGATTCCGGGCGTGAACGAGGCGATTGATCGTGGGGATCTTCGCCGAACCGAGCAGCAGATCGCGGCGCTGGCGGCAGCATTGAATCGCTCGGCGCTGGTTCTCGAACAGTATCGCTAAGCTCCGATAGGGTCGCGCCGCAACCGTGCGGCTGAGTAACGCCGAGGCGACACGAGTTATGGCACTGGCACGAATCATCACGCGCTCGCAAGCCTGCTCACGAGAGTTGGCTCTGGATCTGCTTTCCCGCGGGTACGCCGTAGAAATCGTCTCTCCCGATGCAGTTCCCGACAATATTGCTGACTTGGAATTGCGCGTCGAGGAGGATCCTGGAAATCAGCTGGCAGCAACCGTCGAAGCGCACAACGACGGTCGGACAGCCTCTCTGAATTCCTGCACTATCTCAAAGCGCCGATGCCAGAGTTTGTCCGCCGGCCAATGGAATCTCTCCAATCGGCGCCTCTCGTGGAGACGTCAGGCACCAGCATTAAAGAGCCGACAATCGAAACTATCGAACTGCCCGCGGAGCCAACGCAACTCACGGCCTTTACGACTGTTACCGAAGCTCCGACGGAGATGATGGTGGCGAGCGCGGTATCACTACCTGAAGTGCGGGCAGCAGAGGAAGTGCCTGGCTATTTCCCGATCGCAGAGCCAGATGTTTCCGTTGCCCGTGCTGAGACGATGGACGAAGGTTCGCGCGAAAACGCAAGTTCGCAGCGTCGTTGGCATGGACGTTCCGCAGGATGGTTCTGGCGGACGTCGATCACTTTCGGCAGTGTGATGGTGGTTGCGCTGCTCCTTGCCTTCGGTGCGCGTCGGATTGGCCGAGCCGATGGGCAAAACGACGTGGCAGCTTTGCCCGATAAGAGCGCAACGGTTTCCAACGAAGCGAATCTTGTGAGCGTTGCAGATGCAGCAAGAGTCTCAGCGAGTGACGCAAGACCGGTTCCAGCACTGCCAAACTCTCCAGCCGTGAGTGCTGGCACAAACGCAACTCAAGCGCCTCAGCAGACGGCGGTTGCAAAGCCAACTCCAGCGGTCGAAATCACCCGAAAGGTTTTGCCTCAGCGCAACGATGCTGTCGTCGCCCGCGACACCGTCACATATCTTGACAAGCGCTTTGCGCCGCAAACTGCCACTGTTCCCGCTAAACGACGGAAGCCGGTTACGCATCTTGCGCGCCATCATCGGAGTCCGCACTCGCGTCGCGGCGAAGTAGTTGCCGCCAATAAAGTGACCTATCTCGACAAGCCCGCTCCCAAACCGGCGAAGTAGAAGGCCGCGTCAATCGATCCCGAACTGTTTTGTTCCCGTTGATATACTGGAATTCGCGGAAACTCCGAATAGCAATGAACCCGCAAATAGCCATTGAGCACCTGGTGCACGACCTGCCTTCGGCGGCAACAGCCACGTTCCTCGCGCTTTTCCCCATCGTGAATCCGCTCGGCGGCGTGCCGATGTTCTTCAGTCTGACTGGCGATTACACCACAGAAGAGCGACGTCGCAGCGCGTTGAAGATCGCCTTCGATGTCATCGCGATCCTTGTTACCTTCATGCTCTTTGGGCGCTTTGTCCTCAACTTCTTCGGTATCTCTCTGCCTGTGCTGAAGATCGCTGGTGGCTTGATCGTGGCGAACACGGCTTGGGGAATGGTAACTGGTTCAAGTCGCGTGACGACCGAAGAAAGCAGCGAAGCGATGACCAAGGAAGATATTTCGCTGACGCCAATGGCGATGCCGATGCTCTCTGGTCCGGGATCAATCGGAGTCGTGATGGGACTGGCTGCGCACGCTGATCATTTCCTCTCTTACGTTGGTATGGTGGTCGGAATCGTTGCGCTTGGTCTGACGGTTTATCTGGTGCTTTGTCTCGGAGGCCCATTCGTCAAGCGACTTGGACCGGGCGCGATGGGCGCAATCAACCGCATCTTTGGATTTCTGATTCTGGCGATCGCGGTGCAGTTGATTTGGAACGGCGCGATGGACTTCCGCAGTCCCTCTTAACGTGCGGCGGATTCTTTCTCCGATTCTTTCTCCAAGGATCGCCCAACGATCGCGGCACAAGACTCCAGAAACTGCTGCTCGGCCGGAGGAAACGTGTCGGCAAAGTAGCTCTCGATGCAGATCTCGGCCGCGACTCGGCGCTTGGCAAAAATTGGCGCAACCATGTTCGACTTCACGAGATCGGATCCGATGTAGCGAGGATCGGCCTTCACGTCGTTGATGACCACGGATTTCCCGGAGGTCGCAGCAGCTCCGCAAAGTCCTGTTTCGAGCGGGATGCGCAGGGTTGGAGCAAAGCTGCCAGCGTGCGGTCCAAGGACAAGAGCCTGGCGGGAAGGCTCTTCCATCAAATAGAAACCGACCCAGTTGTAGCGAGTCATCTCTTCGTGCAGGCGATCAGAGATGTGCTGCATGAGAGCTTTTGCATTCTGGGCAGAGCGACCATTCGCTTCAAATTCCTGCAGCAATTCCTCGTACTTGGACATCGAGAGGAAGTCTCCTTGTAGCTTGGCCGAAACTTCATTCTAAGCTGAATTTCGTGGGATGAGAGTTGGTCTCTTGAGTCAAGGATCAAAAGGAGTAAGCGGAGAACCGGCGCAGGGCGTACAATGAAATTAGTGAAAAATACAAAGTTCTTGGTGAAGGTGAATCGCGGCACTTCCCTCCCTGTATACGTGCAGCGGATCGATCGGGATCCGATACAGACAACCACCAATCGCAAACTGGCACTGATCATGGGAAGGCTGACGGCGGAAGACGCTGTCAAGTCCATGGAAAATTCCCGATGCGTTCCTGAGTTAGTGTCCGTACAGGTTCGCGCCTAGATCTGACCACCTGCCCCCGTTTCATTTAGCCGGGGAGAACTGCGCCTGCCGCCGTTGGCAGTGCCAGGTATGCTCCCCGGCCTGTACCTGTACCCCCCTACCCCCTCCCCCCCGGTATATTGGAATCAATACTTTAGGGGGAATTCCCGGTAAAGTCCTGAGCGGATTGCGGTTAGAGATAAAGTCCTCACAAATAATGACTTAGGTTGTCAAAGAATGCTGAAAATTGTCTTGGCGCAGCTTCGAGGGTCGTCCCTGGTGGACCGGACATCCCTCGAAACTGCCCCAATCAGATCTCTATGGTCCCGCTCGACGTGGCTTAAGTCAACGGATTTCGATCTGCGTGAAGCAGGCGGTGTTCATTTTGGGAAAAGAGTAGAGGTGCGCCACGCCCTTTAGAAGGTCTGCGGCCATTGTTGGGCGCCGTGGTAGATGGCGAGGATCACGATCCGATCGCGATCGATGGCGTAGGCTGCGATAAAGGGTACGTTCGAAATGACCAATTCACGAGTACCTGAAACCCGGCCTGATCGGCCCGACATTGGGAAGGCTGTGAGTTGCTGGATGGTCGTGACGATCTGCAAGGTAATGCGTTCGGCAACTTCATCGCTATTGGATAGCGCGATGTAATCGCGGGCCCGATCGAGTTGCTGGGTCGCTTGGTCGGTCCATTTGATTGTCGACCGGGTCATGGATTTCGTCTGCTCGGCTGTCGGCTCGCGCGTCCCGTCCTTTTGAGCCGCTTTGCGACCTCATCATGGCTTACCACGCGGCCCCTCCGCATCTCTTCGAGGCCCTTCAGGACCAGCGCATCCTGATACGCGTGCAGTTCGATGTAGTTGGTGATGGCCTCGTTGATGAGATAGCTGCGTGGGCGGTCCTGCGCGGCGGCGAGAGAATCAAGAGTATCGATCTTTTCGGCGTCGGCGCGGAAGCTGATGGTTTTCTCTGTAGTGGCCATAATACACGAATAATAATATGTATTATTGTGTATTACAAGGCATTCTCTCCGCCTCGTTGGAGACTCAGAGAGTGGGGCAGTTCGCAGGGGACAAGCCCACTTCTCGAAAGGCGCGAGAAGTGGGGCATCCCCATTTTCTTCTAAAGAGCATCGCAAAAGGGAGCCACCGTCCTATACTGGAGTTTCCATCAGCCGTAACTCCTATGAACGAAGCAAACGAAAACTTTCGTGCCAGTGTCGTGCTGGGAATGCTCCTTGCATTTGGGCTGATCATTGGCGGTTGGGTGTTAGGCGCGCAGATCAAGGCGACTCGTCTCAGCGACCGATATGTGACGGTCAAAGGACTCGTCGAACGGAAGGTGAAATCCGACTTGGCGCTGTGGCCGCTTACCTATAAAGAGGCTGGCGATGATCTTGCTGCGCTCTATGCCAAAACCGAGGCCGACAAGAAAACGGTTCTGCAATTTCTGACCGACCAGGGCATTGAGTCGTCGGAAGTCGAGCTCGGGGTGATTCGCGTGGTTGACACGCAGGCGCAGGAATATGGCGGAGGCAATCGGGCACCGCATCGCTACATTGTCGAACAGCAGATTACGGTGCGGACCACTCGCGTCGACCAGGTCGCTGCCGCGGCGCAGAAAACGATTCTGCTGTTGCAAAAAGGAATTGTGCTGGGCGGCAATCCGGGTCAGGGGCTGACGTACAAATTCACCGGGCTCAACTCCATCAAGCCCGACATGATCACCGAAGCTACTCGCAATGCCCGCACTGCGGCGGATCGTTTTGCGTCCGACTCGGGCAGCAAAGTGGGATCGATCCGGCAGGCGAACCAGGGAGTGTTTACGATTCTGCCAGCGGATCAAGTAAGCGACAACAGCGAACCGGGTTACGGGACGGCCGACAGCAGCATCATGAAAACCGTCCGTGTCGTCACTTCGGTCGATTACTACCTCGAAAAATAAGAGCGCGGCGTTCGCTTCCTTACCAGGTCACTGAAACGCTTCCGACGCCGCTACTGGGAACACTGTAGGAATGAGTGGCGCCTTCCCCAACAATGGTGCCATCGGACAGCACCTGGAAGAACGTGAACTGAATCTGCGCACCGGCCGGCACCGATGTATTAATGAACGACGCAGAGCTTGAAGTCGGGACTGCCAGGAGCGGTCCGACGGCTGACGTCGCGCTTTGAACGTTGTTCCCCAGTTCCAGGACATTTCCGGTCAGGTATACGGACGCACCCGCTGGCGGCGTGACATTGTTGACTGTGAAGGTGACGGGGATTTCATTTCCCGTGAGAACTACGATTGGAAGGGCGTTAGAGATTCCGCCATTCGTCTGCACCGTGACGTTGTAGTTGGCGGGCGGCACAGTGGGGACGGTGAACGTCACCGACGAAGCAGACCAGGATTGCACTGTCGCCGCAGTTGTTCCCACGAGAATCGCGCCCGGTTGCGAGCCGAAGCCATCGCCGCCGACGGTTGCGGTGACTCCGGCCTGGGCAACCCGCGGGCCCAGCGATCCCAGCTCCGGAGAAGTTGCCGATGCGGATGATTGCCACACGGAAACGGTGTGGGCTGGCAGGCTGAAGGTTGTGACCGGGTTATTTCCGCCGCCGGCGTTCACTTGAATGGAGAGGCCGCCTATCAAGCCACTTAGATAATCCGGGTAAGTGTCGGGCGAGAGCGCGGTGAACAGGCCAGAGATGTTGTAGGCCTGCGTCTCGCTTTTGTTCACGGCGATGAGCACGACGTCGCTGAAGAACTGCCGCTCCAAAATGTATACGTCGCTATTGATCCAGCGCTGTTGCGAGGTGCCGTAGGCGAGCGCTGGATTCGCCTGCCGCAGGCTGGCCATCTGATCGATCAGTTGGTACGCCGTGGTGTTGGTGGCGAACGATGACATCCAGAGCCGGCTATAGGGATCGCCTCCACCGTTGGTGTCATTGTGCAGGTATTGCTCATCGCCATAGAGAACCACCGGGATCCCCCGGCAGGCGAGCAGCAGCGCCAGCGCTTCATTCGCGCGGTTCTGGTCGTTGTCGACGCTGAGCAGACGCGGGAGATCGTGGCTGTCGACAAACGTGACTCAGGTCATTCGGAGAAACAAAATCGCTGTCTTCCTGGCTGATGGTGTCGTCGATTTCATGAAAGTCGCCGTTGTTGGCGAACACGTCGCGCATGGCGTTCGCCAGCGGAAATTGAGCAGAGCCATCCCGCTCCGCTTGGAGAACTCAACGGAGTCGGGATAGGTGGGATCGCTGGTCCCGCCGATATCCCACTCGCCGTAGAGGAAGGTCGGTCCGGCAGTGAACGCAGTGTTCGCCAGTGAATATTCCCATCCCCAGGTGACGTCTTTGACCGCGTCGAGACGGAACCCGTCTGCTCCGTGCTGCATGAATTGCACGACTGCGGTCTTGAGGTAGCTGTCAACCTGTGAGTTCTCCTGATTCAGGTCGGCCAGATCGACGAGCGTGTAGTACTGCAACTGAAAAGGATCGTTGAAGTTGGTGATGGTTGGATTATGGTGGAACAGGTTGTTCGGTGGCGCGGGGTCGTTCTGATAGCTGGCGAAAGGCTGGCCTTTGTTCAGCAGAGCGCCGAGTTCACCGCCATCGTTCGGATTGCTATGGTTGGCGGCAAAATCGACGATCACGTGGATCCCGTTCTGGTGAGCGGCGGTGATCAGGTTGTCGAAAGCAGTCCAGGTGTTGTTGACGTCGCCGAAGTGCTCTTCGATCTGCTGCATGTCGCGCGCCCAATAGCCGTGGTAAGGAGCGTAGGACGTGCCGCTCAGGTTGGCGAGGACGTCGATGTTGTCCACGGGTGGCGAGATCCAGATTGCGGTGATTCCCATGCCCGCTAGATAAGCCATCTGTTGTTGAATTCCGGCGAGATCTCCACCCCAGTACATTTGCCAATTGGTTTTCGTGGAGTCGTACATCCCCGGGCTCTGCGGCGGGTTGTTATTGCTGGAGTCACCATCAAAGAAGCGGTCGGTCACGATCTGGTAGATGACCTGCTTCTTGAAATCCTGCGCAGGGCCGTTAATCGCGGCGCCACTGGCGGTGAGCAGGAGTGGGGCACTACTGGAGAGATCGCCGCTGCTGCCGGCAAAGGTCACGTTGTAGTTTCCCCGCGCGACCGTGTTGGCGAGGGTCAGGGTCGCTGACTGGCTACTGCCCGAGCCGATTGATAGCGGGAATGCTGGCGTGGCCGTGGCTCCGGCGGGAAGGCCTTGCAGGCTTACACTGACCGTTCCCTGAAATCCGTTCGCACCTTGCACGCTAAGTTGAATCGGTACGCTCGTGGAACCTTGCGACACCAGCACCGAACCCGGCGAGGCGGTGAGCGTGAAGCTCGGCGGAGGAGGTGGAGTGCCGCTCCCGCCACCGCCTCCACAACCGGATATCAGCAGAGTGAAGCAGCAGATCGCCGCCACGAGTATGGCGCGCGCCTTAGCATGATCCATCATCGGTAGATCTACTTTGCGGAAATAAATACTTGCCCGTATCCGGCCACATTGATTGTACCGCGCGGAGTTCGTGGATCGCCGGAGGCAGAAGTTTCCCGGCTACATCCCGATTAACCGCGGATAGCTCTTTTTCCTGGAGGGTTGCATTGGACACTCGAGACGCGGCGGCTAGCCGCACTGAGTGTGACCTACTTGATCGCGACTACCGCGGCTTTCAGTTCGTTGCTGGCTAGCAGTCGTTTGCGCAGAGAGCCGTAGAAACCCGAGACGTGGGCCTCAAACTCTGCCAAGGTCATGTCGGCCGTGACATGGACGCGCGGCAGGGCGAAGCGATTGATCTTCGCGCCAAATTCGTCTTCCGTGTTCATAAAGGCACACCGGAAACCAGCTTGCTCCGCCAGTTGCAAATCTCGGCCCGTGACCGTCGCGGGATTGCCGAAGGGATACCCAAATGCCCAAACCGTCTGTCCCAAAGCCTTCTCAAGCATGCTCCGGCTTTCGGAGATCTCACGCCAAGCCAACTCTTCCGGGGCCCGCGCGAGAATCGGGTGGGAGAGGGAATGGGCTCCGATACTCATTCCGGCAGCGGCTAGTCTTGACAGCCCGGCTCGATCCAGGACGAGAAACCTGGCTGCGAGGATTGGGTCCTGAACAAGACGATTTCTCCAGTTCTCGGAGAGCTTGAGCTGATTCTGGATTTGATTGAGGAATGTGCGTCTCCGCTCTCCGGGGAACTGCGAAAGCTGTTCGACTAAGCTCCACCAAGCCGCGTGCTTCGCCTGCCCTCTAGCGATGCGGACGCTGACGCCGGCCTCACGAAGGTCGAGCGCCATGGGCTCGCCTCCATCTAACAGCATCAGGTAGAGTTCCTCGTACCAGAGCATCGACGGTGTCTCATCCGCGGACGCGCCGGTAGCGAAGAAGAGGCAGGACAAACCAAATTCCTGCAGTATGGGAAGCATTTCCGTCAGGGTGTTTTGCAGGGCGTCGTCACAGGTCAGCAAGATCGAACGAGGGGGAAGTGACAGCTTCTCGTTACTCCACCGGAGAAAATCTTCAGGGGAGATAACGTGATAGCGTTTCTTTAAAAGCTGCAACTGGCGTCGCAGCGAATCTGCGCGCACCAGATTGCCGTCCAACGCTGGACTTCTCGCTTCATATCCGGATGGGAACACGCCATGGTAAGTCACGATCGCTGGACCGGCACCGGCCGCGTAGCGAAGGTACCCGCTCCGGGACAGCGCGGGAAAGACGATGTGCTTCAGAGCCGGGCTGACAAATCTCAAAGATGACCCCTCGAAAGTTTCCGCAGAATTGTACCGCACGACTCGGCCGCCGGTGTGAGTACTCGTCAATAGCCGGAATCGCCGTCGAAGAGTTGGAAATTCACAGGAAACGCCTGACTCAAGAGATCGGCTGGATCGTGGAGGGCGATGGGTTCCTTGTACTGACACCAGTACCCGTTCCACGCTAACGCCTGGCTCAGAATCGGCAGAGTGGAGAGGGCGCGAACGCGGCAGACTTTCGAATCGAGCAAAGCCGCGTTCGTGACTGCTGCAGATGCGAGTCTCCAATCGCTGTCATCGTCAGAGTCAACCACCAGGTCGAGTACCCTTGCTTCCCAGTTCGAACTTCCGAGGATGAAATAACCACGGAGGCGCCCTTGGTGCCGCAGCAAAAAACCTCTCATTTTCAAGTGAGGACACCGCAGTAGGTAATTCAAGTCCGCAACCGTTCGCTGGCAAAAAGTCCACGGACGTTTGGTGCTCAATGTCGACTCGAGTGAGTCGTCGAATTCGTTGACCGGGACATAGTCCCAGCCCTGGCTGAGTCGGCGGTGGGCGGGCACGCGATGTGTCCATCCGTGCAAGAGGCGGAGGACGGATCTTCCGGTGCTGGGGCGTGCCCTAAATTCCTGCCACGGGCGTAACCAGGCGGCATATGTCGTTGCTTCCCCGGCTGGACGAAACCCGATGCGGGGGACGACCTGGCGAGTAACGGGTGCGCCGCCGATGACAAACGATGTGGGAGCCATCGCCATCAGCTTGCGGTAAAGTGCGACACCGACTCCTGGAATGGCAGGATCGGCGGCCCAGTCCACGATGGTAAGGCTGTTAACGGTTTGCCCGGAGGACAGACGAAACGACACCGGACACACGCCAGCGTGAGCGACGATGCTCCCGTCTCTTTCAAGCAAGAAGCTGCGCCCACCCTGCCACGTGGATATTGGATAGAGGTACTTCCACTGCAACAGCCGTGGGTCGGCGTGAAAATCCGAGGGTTCAAACTTGTACACACGGACGAGGAACCGCGACAGGGCCGGAAGATCGTTCTGTTCGGTGGCTCGGAGCGTCGAGGTCATCCCTGTCGTTGGTTACTTGATCGTAACCAGCTTCTCGACCAGCCCCGAATAGTCTTTCTTCTCCAGGCCATGCACCTGCTTGTTGTATTCGTCCACCTTGCTGGAGTAGTTCATGGAGCAGAATTTCGGGCCGCACATGGAGCAGAAGGCCGCCGACTTGTATTCCTCCTCCGGCAGAGTCTCGTCGTGCATGGAGCGGGCCGTTTCCGGATCGAGCGAAAGTTCGAACTGCTTCTCCCAGTCGAACTTATAGCGGGCATAGCTCAGGGCATCGTCCCGGTCGCGCGCTCCCGGACGCTGCCGGGCAACGTCGGCGGCGTGGGCGGCGATCTTGTAGGCGATGATGCCGTCCTTCACATCTTTTTCATTGGGCAGCCCGAGATGTTCTTTGGGCGTGACGTAGCACAGCATCGACGCGCCATACCAGCCGATCATCGCCGCTCCGATGGCCGAGGTGATGTGGTCGTAGCCGGGGGCGATGTCGGTGACCAGCGGCCCCAGCGTGTAAAACGGAGCCTCGTCGCACCACTCGTTTTCCTTCTCGACCTGCTCCTTAATCTTGTGCATCGGAATGTGGCCGGGACCCTCGATCATCACCTGCACGTCGTGCTTCCAGGCGATTCGCGGTCAGTTCACCCAGAGTCTTGAGTTCGGCAAACTGCGCTTCGTCGCTGGCGTCGGCGAGGCAACCGGGCCGCAGGCCGTCTCCCAGCGAGAAGCTGACGTCGTACTTTTTGAAAATCTTGCAGATGTCGTCGAAGCACTCGTAGAGGAAATTTTGCTTGTGGTGATGGGTCATCCACTGGGCCAGGATCGCGCCGCCGCGGCTGACGATGCCGGTGATGCGCTTCGAAACCATGGGCACATATTGAATGAGCACGCCGGCGTGGATGGTCATGTAATCGACGCCCTGCTGGGCCTGCTCTTCGATCACTTCGAGCATTACGGTCGGCGTTGAGATCTTCGACGCGCTTGACGCGCGAGATGGCTTCGTAAATCGGCACCGTGCCGATGGGCACGGGCGAGTGGCGGAGGATGGCTTCGCGGATGGTGTGGATTTCGCCGCCGGTGGAGAGATCCATGACGGTGTCGGCGCCGTAGTGAACGGCGGTGTGCAGCTTCTTCAGCTCCTCGTCCACGTTGGAAGTGACGGCGGAGTTGCCGATGTTGGCGTTGATCTTGCAGAGCGACTGCGACGCCGATCGCCATCGGCTCAAGTTCGGGATGGTTGATGTTCGCGGGGATGATCATGCGGCCGCGAGCGACTTCATCGCGGACTAATTCAGGCGTAATCTTTTCGCGGTGGGCGATGTAGGCCATCTCTTCGGTGATGACGCCCTGGCGCGCGTAATGCATCTGGGAGAAGTTGCCGTCTTTGTTCTCGGCCTTGCGTTTGGCTAGCCACTCCGCCCGCGGTTTCAGAACTTCATTCAAGCTGTTGCCGTTCGCGCCGTTGCCTGACATTTGGTTGGACCGTCCTTCGATCGAATGTGGTTCACAAATTATACGCCGCATTTTGGGAGGGCCGGAGAGACGGTGGGGGGACGGTATGAGGAAAAAAGAATCCTTGGAACAAGAGGTGAATCTGAGTAGAATGTCGTTATAACGACAATAGGGAGAGTTAACTCCCGTGGAGGAAACTATGCTGAAGAGGCTGATGGGTACGAGTGATGATGTGAGCTTGACGATCTTGCGGTTGGTTCTGGGAGTTGTGTTCTTTGCCCACGGCGCGCAGAAAATGCTGGGCTGGTTCGGCGGGTATGGTTTTCACGGAACCATGGGATTCTTCGAACATCTGGGCATGCCTGCTCCGTTGGCCTTCCTGGTGATTTGCACAGAGTTTTTCGGCGGGCTCGGGCTGATCGTCGGGCTGCTAACCCGGATTGCCGCGCTGGGAATTGCCGGCGAGATGATCGGAGCGATTTTCATGGTGCATCTTCCGAACGGGTTTTTCATGAACTGGGCGGGAAATCAAAAGGGTGAGGGTTTCGAATACCATTTGCTGGCGATTGCGATGGCTGCGGCGTTGCTGCTGAGGGGGGCAGGGGCGGCTTCGGTGGATAGGGCGCTGTCGAAGTAAGAAATTCGGCGCCGGATGGCGACGGAAGAATCGGCGTGGTGGATGCGAAGGCCGAGTTTTGCTCGGTTGGACGGGGCAGAGCCCCGTCCCCACACGAGATTTGCTAGTTCCTCAGTGTCTTGCCGGTTTTCAGCGTGAACTGAATTCTCTCCTGCGTTTTTTTCTCGCCGCAGAGAGATTTGAAAGCCTCGCGCTCCAGATCGAGTACGTATTGTTCGCTGATGGGCGTGCCGGGGGTGATGTTTCCGCCGCAGAGGACTTCGGCGATTTTTGTGCCCAGCTTCTGCTCGTGATCGCTGATGAAGCCTCCCTGGCGCATGATGTGGACTCCGAGTTTGAGCGTGGCGAGGATGTTCTCGCCGGGCGCGGGGATGTCGGTGCGCATGACTGGCGGCTTGTAACCGGTGCGGACGAATTCCAGGGCGCCCGCTTTCGCGTCGGAGAGAACGCGCTCGCGGTTCATGGTGATTCCGTCGGAGTTCGACAGGAATCCGAAACCGCGCGCTTCGTGGGCCGAGGTCGCGACTTTCGCAGTGGCGATGGTTTCGAAAGCTTTCTTCATCGCTTCCAATAACTCAACCGATTCGCCACGGCCATCGGGGCGGATCGATGAAGCGCTATCAACAGCGCGGAGCAGCATTTCTTTGCAGCCGCCACCGCCGGGAAGAAGACCGACTCCGACTTCAACCAATCCCATGTAGAGTTCGGCATGCGGCTGGCGTGCGGCAGCGTGGAGCGAAATTTCGCAACCGCCGCCGAGTGCGAGCCCGAAGGGCGCGATCACGACCGGCTTAGGGGAAAATTTGACGGCTTGGGTCATGCCCTGGAATTGTCGGATGGCGAGGTCGACGTCATCCCACTCTTCCTCTTGTACGGACATCAGAAGGAGCATGAGATTCGCGCCAACGGAGAAGTTCGTGGCGTCGTTAGTGATGACAAAGGCGTCGAAATTGTCACCGGGGCCGCCGGGTTTCAGCGTCTGCAGAATCAACGAAATGATGTCGGCGCCGAGCGCGTTCATCTTGGAGTGGAACTCGATGCAGCCGATACCATCGCCGATGTCGACGAGCGAGGCTCCGGAGTTTTTCTTGACCACGTAGTTGGACTTCTTGGCTACGGCGACCGACCAGACTCCGGCGGGCACTTCGAGCGGCTTGAAACTTCCGTGATCCATATCGAAGTAGGCTCGACCCGAGGACGTCTTCGGGTCGTCTTCGTACCAGGACTTCGCATCGGAGGCGAGCAGCTTTTCTACATTGGCCGCGACCGGCTTGCCTTCCTTCTTCATACGAGCCACCGTTGCTTCCACGCCGGCGGCATCCCAGAGCTCGAAGGGGCCGAGTTCCCAGTTGAAGCCCATGCGCATGGCGCGATCGATCTCAACGATGGAGTCGGAGATTTCGGGAATGCGATTGGCGGAGTAGGTCCAGAGTTCAGAGAGCGCGGTCCAGAGGAAAGTGGCGGCCTTGTCGGGCTTCTGCGTGGCGCCGCCGGCACTATCCATGCCTAGCAGCATGCGGACGCGGGCGGCGGTGTCTTCGACGTTTTTCGCCATGTCGAGCGCGGCGAATTTCGGTTTCTGGCGCGGATGATATTCGAGGGTCTTCCAGTCGATGGCCATGCGCTCGTCTTCTTTGCCGACGCCGCCTTTGACCTTCTTGTAGAAGCCGCCCTTGGTCTTGTCACCGAGCCACTTGCGTTCGACCATATGCCGGAAGAATGGAGGAATCTGCAGCTCGCTGCGTTCGTCTTTAACGTTCTGCGTCATGTTGGAGACGACGTGGCCCAGGATGTCGAGGCCGACGAGGTCGATGGTCCGGAAGGTGGCCGAACGCGGCCAGCCCACTGCTTGTCCAGTGAGCGCGTCGATCTCCTCGACGGTCAGGTCCATCTCCTGCATGAGCCGGATCACGTTGAGCACAGAGAAGGTGCCGATGCGGTTGCCGATGAAGTTGGGAGTGTCCTTTGCCATGACAACGCCTTTGCCGAGCTGCGTGTCGCAGAAATGAGTGACGGCGGCGATGAGCGCGGGATCGGCGTCCGGGGTCGGGATCAGTTCGAGGAGGCGCATGTAGCGCGGCGGGTTGAAGAAGTGTGTGCCAAACCACGAGCGCCGGAAGTCGGCAGAGAAGCCCTCGGCGATTTTTCCAACGGGAAGGCCGCTGGTGTTGGTGGTGACAATTGTTCCGGGCTTGCGGATTGCGTCTACCTTCTTTAATAAGGAGCGTTTGATGTCAAGGTTCTCAACGATGGCCTCGATGATCCAGTCGACGTCGGCTAACTTCTTAAGGTCGTCGTCAAAGTTTCCGATGGTCACCAGCTTCGCTAGCGAGGCATCGAAGAAGGCCGCGGGTTTCGACTTGCGGGCGCCATCGAGTCCGGCGGCGGCGATTTTGTTACGCGCGGGTCCGTCGGCGTCTGGAGGAACGATATCGAGAAGAAGGGAAGGGACTCCGGCGTTGGCAAAATGTGCGGCGATGCGGGCGCCCATGGTGCCGGCGCCCAGGACAGCAACTTTATGGATGCGTTTCATAAATGAGGACCTCAGCGGCTAAAGCCGCGATGAAAGCGAACCGTCAATTGCAGCGCTGAAGCGTTCCACCCCATCACGCCAAACCCGGGCGTGCTGGGGACCCCGGCGCTGCGCCACCCAAAAACGAATACAACTGCGCCGCCCAAAATCAAATGCGATGCGATGAAGGAATCTTGCAAGGCGCGCAAACAAAGTACTCCTAGGGAAGTTTATCCACCACCCAGTCGTTCTTGCCAGTCTCGATGAGAATTATCTCGGAGGATCTGCGTGTGACGTGTGAACCTCGCGTTGTGACAAGCACCACAGGAAAACTGTAGCGGCCGGCATGTCCATGGCCGCGTCCGATCTCGAAGCCACGGTCTTTCCCGCTGGAAAAAAACTCTTCAAGCTTGTCGGCGTTTTGGGAGTGCCGAATGCCGTCGCTGAGAAGGACAGTGCCGTTTTCAAGGTCGGCCGACTGCCACGCGTGCAGGAAACGGTTGGCGGATCCGAGAGCGAATACGTAGCCGGGATCGGGCGGAACTTCCGGCTTGGGAGTATTTTTGTGCGATCCTGCCGAGAGCGGGATCGCGAAAAAGAATGCCAGTAAAAGAGGGAGCGCCGCTAAGAGAAGCTTCAAACGAATCTTCAAGCTCGGATTGGTCCTCATCCTGGTGGATAACTGAAAATCCTACTTTACTGGAAAAGGAGTATGCCAAGGGCTGATATTCTGACGCCGAGTTGTTTTCGGCTCTGATGACCTCAGATTTTCATCTTCTTTCCGCTTGCGAGATCGCTGCGCAGATTCGCCGCAAAGCGATTTCGCCCGTGGACGTGGCGCGCGCTCACCTTGATCGCATCGAGCGGCTTAATCCCAAGCTCAACGCGTTCGTTGATTGGCAGCCCGAGGCTGTGCTGGCGCAGGCGCGCGCAGCGGAGAAAGCGGTTTTGCGCAGGAATGGAGATGAACTTGGCCCACTGCACGGCGTGCCGCTCTCGATCAAGTCTTCGATTGATGTTGCCGGGCATCGTTGCGAAGCGGGAACACGATTGCGCGCGGGATACATCGCCGCGGAAGATGCGCCGCTCGTGAAGCGTCTACGCGCCGCAGGAGCGGTGGTTCTTGGGGTCACCAATGCGCCTGAATTGCTGATGGCGTGGGAGACCGACAATCTTCTTTATGGGCGGACGAATAATCCATGGGACCTTTCCTGCACCGCGGGCGGATCGAGCGGCGGGGAAGCGGCTGCGATTGCTGCGGGACTGTCCGCCGGCGGCGTAGGCAGCGATGGCGGCGGATCGATTCGCGAACCGGCACACTTCTGCGGCATCTGCGGATTGAAGCCTACTCCGGGAAGGATTCCGTCGACGGGACACTTTCCGAAATCTGGCGGCCCTTTTGCGCTGATCGGCGTGGTCGGACCGATGGCACGCACGATCGAAGATGTGCGGATCTTATTCGAAGTGATGGCGGGGTGGGATGATCAGGATCCGTGCGCCGCGCCGGTCGAAGTTCGCGAACTTCATGAAAAGGTGGTCGAGAGTATCAACGTAGGCTTCTTTGAAGACGATGGGCGAACTCCGGTTACTCGAGAAACTCGAGAGGCGGTGCGACGTGCGGCGTCGCTTTTATCGAACCGTGGATTTCACGTCGATCCGTTCCGTCCCGAAGGGCTTGAAGAAGCTCGTCAGCGCTGGTGGGAATTCTTCGGCGTAGCGGGAGGGATGATCCTTGGTCCGATGCTCCGTGGACAAGAATCTGAATTGAGCCCCATTCTGCGGGAGTTCAAGTCGTGGACCGACGCCGTGCCTCCGCACACTGGCGAATCGCTGCTCGCAGCATGGTTAGGGCGCGACGAAGTGCGGGAGAAAATTCTGATTCAGATGCGGAAGTATCCAGTACTGATTTGTCCGACGGCGGCGATCCCTGCGTTTCGTCATGGTGAGCGTGAGTGGCAGGTGGAAGGACAGACGGTGAAGTATCTGGACGCCTGGAGCTACTGCGAATGGTTCAACCTTCTTGGGTTCCCCGCAGTGGTTGTGCCGATGGGCTATTCCGGGGAGGGTCTGCCGATTGGCGTGCAGATCGTGGGCCGTCCATGGGAAGAGGAGGTTGTGCTGGCCGTGGCGGCCAGGTTGGAATCTGAGACAGGTCGATGGAAGGGACCGCCTGAATTGGCCTGATTCTTGCGAAGCCATATGTGCAAAGAAGTTCAGCCTTGATGCAATCGAAGCTGTGCCCTTCCAGGTACCGATTTTTCTTTGCCTTTTTTCTCAAAGGCAGGTATAAAACTATTCAACCTAGTAGTCTCCTCCAAGGCTTCCCGCTTGACCCCATGCGGGTGTTAAACAACAGGCGGAATGACCACGTTGTTGTCCGCGAAGTTATTGTCCCAAACGTGCTGCCTCCACAACTTTATTGAGAACGCCTTTATTTGAGAAAACCAGCGAACGAGGTCAGATCACTCAATGTTTGATGTAAGAAAGTTCAACTACGGCGCCCCCCTCCATCTTCTTGTTTTGTGCCTTTTGACTCTGTGTATGGCAGCCCTTGCTCAGGATAAGGACGCCAAAGATAAAGACAAAGACAAGGACGAGAAGAAAACCAACAGCAACTACGTCAAGGTGGAAGGCAAGGTTCGTTGCGAGAAGCCGGAACCGATGCACTCCATCGAGGTTCCGGATCGTCCCGGGCATGTTCTGTGGCTCGGCAAGAGGAAGTGTTCCTGGACGGAACCCATCGAACTGATGGGGTTGAAGGGCAAAGACGGACTGGTCATCAATTTCAGTGAAGAAATGGAAGGCACCCTCCACGAGCACGGGTTTGAAGTCGACACATTCGACAACGGCGACAAGTGGACGATGCAGACGGTTGGCCAGGTGAATGGGACAAAAGCTCCGGCTGGCGGCAAAGGACGCTGGAGTCTGATGCGCGGGACGGGAAAGCTCAAGGGAATTAAAGGCGGCGGCACCTATGAAGGGAAGCTCGAAGCCGGCGATGTACTGACCATTGAATTTGATGGCGTCTATGACCCATCAGATATGACGGAAAAGAAATAACGACTAAAGAACTCAAAGACCAAAAAACAAAGAACCAACGACCAGCACAGTGTTTTGCATGCTTGATGTGTCAGCCGACTCCAGCGAGACGGTCAAATGCAGTTAGAAAGAAAAATTTACGAGGACAGAAACCATGGTTCGTGTAGGGACGCTAGTACGATCCTTCGCTCTGTGTGGCTTGGCGCTTTCGACGCTGGCCTTTGCCAAAACCAACGAGAACAAGACCAGTGTGACCCACCCATCGGGTTTCGCGATCTCGCAGCCGGTGTCGGAACTACCCATCGATTACTCGGTTTTCGTGAACCACGAAGCACCGGAGCCGAAGCCGCTCCCGATGCATTTCAAGAAACAGACGGGTCCGGCAGGTCAGGAAGATCCCGTGGTGCAGAAAGAAGCACTACCGGCGGTTGCGGCGGCGGTTGGCATCAGCTTTGATGGCATTCCTTCGCCCGGCTATGCACCGTCGGATTCGAACATGGCAGTCGGTCCGAATCACATCGTAGAGACAGTCAACGTGCAGTTTGCGGTGTACAGCAAGACGGGCACGCTGCTTGCCGGCCCGACGAATATTGAAACTCTGTTTCAGCCGCTCGGTGGCAATTGCGCCGGCACTTATGGCGATCCGGTTGTTCTTTATGATCGTCCGGCTGACCGCTGGGTGATCAGCTACATTGGCTCGGGCGCTTCCGCAGCGGAATGCGTGGCTGTCTCGAAGACCAACGATCCGACCGGCGCGTATTACCTCTACGGCTACTCGTTCGGCTCGAACCTCAACGACTATCCCAAGCTGAGCACGTGGGCCACGGCCACCAACGCCGCCTATTTGGCGACGTATAACATCTTCATCAACGGCCAGTCTTTCGGCGGCGCGGACCTCTGCGGGTTTGACCGTACGAAGATGCAGGCAGGCGATTCCACCGCGACCATGCTCTGCCAAAGGACTCCGAATACCGAGGGCGGATATCTTCCTTCGGATATCGACGGACCGACGACACCGGCGGACGGTACGCCTGGTCTGTTTATTACCTGGCAGAGCGCCAGCCCCGGCCAGTTGTACCTGCGTAAGCTGACGCTGAACTTCGCCACCGGCAAGGCCACCATGTCGTCGCCGACGACGATCAGCACGGCGAACACCAGCTACAGCTGCAATGGCAGCGGAGGCCAGTGCGTTCCGCAGAGTGGGACGACGGAAACGCTCGATACTCTTGGCGATCGCATGATGTATCGCTTCGCGATTCGTCACTTCGCGGATCACGACCGGGCTGTCGTCAACCATGCGGTGGCGAACGGAAGCCAGGTTGCAGTGCGCTGGTATGAACTGTATGACCCAGCGGGCAGCATTACCTTAAACCAACAAGGTACCTTCGCTCCGGATTCGACCTATCGCTGGATGGGCAGCATCGCGGAAGACAAGAACGGAGATATCGGGCTTGGCTACAGTGCGTCCAGCAGCAGCATTCACCCGGCGATTCGTTTCACGGGGCGCGTGCCGAGCGACGCTGCGGGCACGATGGAAGGTGAAGCCAGCATTGTGGAAGGTACGGGATCACAGACCACCGGCCTGGCGCGTTGGGGCGATTACACGGCGATGCAGGTCGATCCCAGCGACGATTGCACTTTCTGGTATGTGGATCAGTACGAGAAAACGAATGGCACTTTCAACTGGAGCACCAACATTGCTTCGTTCGCCTTCACCGGTTGCGCGGGCGGCGGCGGTGGTCCGGCCGTCACTTTGACGCCAGCCTCGCTCACGTTTGGCAAGATCGCGGTGGGAGCGCACTCCACCAAGACAGTCACTCTCACAAACTCGGGAACCGCGGCGCTGAATATCAGCAGCCTCGCGATCACCGGGGATTACGCGTTAAAGACGGCAGCCAAGTCCTGCTCTACCACCAAGCCGGTGGCAGCGGGTGGCAGCTGCGTGCTCAAGATCATGTTTACCCCGACGCAGACCGGGACGCGCACAGGGACCGTGACGATTACGGATAATGCGCCGAACAGTCCGCAGACAGTGGGCCTGACGGGCACAGGCAAGTAATCTGTAACGAGGGCTGTACGACGGGGCTGCGCAAGCAGCCCCGTTTTTTTGTCCGAGACAGCCGATGGGCTGTATTCGTGTAAGATCGCCGCCAAGGTAGTGCCTAAATAATGAACGAGATATTGATGCGCGCGATTGTGGACTGCATCGCATTTGTCGAGTTGAGCGGCGATGAAGTCATAGACCCAGATGCTGCCGTGAATCTCCTGGAGAGCCTTGCGTCCATGCTGAAAGACCTCTCCCTGACGGATCGAAAGACTTTCGCACGGTGTGTAGCAAAGATGGAGGTCGAGGAACGAGCCTACGGTAAAAATAAGAGAACGGACTTCCTCGCATCCTTTATTGAGGATTTCGGGCTCAATGACGGGTTCTGAAGGATACCGGCATGCCGTGCCGCATGCGGTCAAGGTTACGTACGAGCTTGAATCGTGTAAAATTCTTCTGGCGAGTCAGGTGCACCGCTTCTGCGCGTGTTGAAACCTGCCGGTCGATGCGAACCAGACCGGCATCCCTAGATACTCCCCAATTACCAGGTAGAACCGCAGCCTTCAGTCCGGGGCCGGCGGCACATTCCTGTCAGGAGAAACTGAATGGCGAAAATTGCAAAGACAGCCGACCGGAAAAAGGTCATGGATACCACGAAATCAACCGCGTGTCCGAAATGTGGTAAGGAAACCCGCATCGTGAAGCGAGTGAAAGACCGCGACCGCGGCGTGCCGGGCGGGATTTATATTTCGTGTTCGGCTTGCGAATTCTTCGAGAAACTCTAAGCAGTACGCGGGGAACCCGCACGCAAGAGCTTGCAGGTTCCCCGTTCCTAATATGGTCCCTTAAAAGAATGTCGGGGCTCCGGTAATCCATCAAAGGAATATCGCGGCTTCACGATTCTGCCACTCTCAATAAATTGCGAATCGATCCGCAGGAGATAGAACATGAAGACTCTCTTAATCTTCTTGTCGCTCGCCTTGTTCCCCACCCTGAGCTTTGCCCAGACCGCGCGCGTCAGCGATGACTATGCGGTAGCGGCATTGCGCGCCGTCGTCTACGCCCAGACGTTCAACACTGGATCCGAATTCAGCGCGGTAAAGGCATGGGAGTTGATCAACGAAGCGGATGTCCAAGCCAGGACCGAAGCCGAAGAGCGATCGCTCACAGTACTGCAGACAGTGCTCGTTGGAAATTGGAAAGCCAACCATTCGATCACACAGGTACAGAACTGCTACGCTGGTTTGAAAACGGCGCTCAAGAAGCGTGACGGAGCTGTTCCTGAATCGTGCAAGTGACGCCGATCGCGGTCAGCGGTATTCGGGCCGATGCGCAGGCAAGGAATCAGCTTCAATCCAACGCGGTCACGGGCACCCGCAGCGCACTGACGCGAACGGCTAGGCCGCCAACTGCCCTAGGATTGCCCGCACTTCCGCTGCCGGATCCGATGCTTCCGTGATGGGTCGGCCTACGACGATGTGCGAGGCTCCAGCCGCGATCGCTTCAGCGGGAGTGACCACGCGGGCTTGATCGTGGGGCCCACTGCCGGCCAGACGGACTCCTGGAGTGACGATGGCGAAATCCCGGCCAAACTCGTGGCGCAGGGCGCCGGCCTCCATGGCCGAAGCGACAACTCCCTTACAGCCGTTGGAGAGCGCGAGGGCAGCCAGCCTCTGAACCTGATCGAGCACCCCGCCGCGAAGGCCAATCTTGCCCAATTCCACGTCATCCAGGCTGGTCAGCACGGTGACCGCCAGGAGCAGCAAGTTGGGGTTGACAGCGGCGGCTTCGACGGCGGCCCGCAACATCTTGCCGCCTCCGGAGGCGTGTACGGTCAGCATGCTCACGCCGAGCGCGGCAGCCTCCCGGACCGCCCCGGCAACAGTATTCGGGATGTCATGGTATTTGAGGTCGAGGAATACGCGACGTCCGGAACTGACCAACTCACGGACAACGGCCGGTCCCTCGGCGGTGAAGAGTTGCATGCCGACTTTGTAGGTATGAGCAGAATCGCCGACGGCCGCCACGATGTTCCGGGCGGCCGCCGCCGTAGATACGTCCAGAGCAACGATGAGGCGCTCTCGCGGGTTCATCTCCATCGCTGCAGAGTGTATCGGTTTTAGTTCAGCTTGGCTACGGGATGCAGCATGGCCACGGAGGTGGTTCGTTCCGTGGGCTGGTAGAGGTCCAGGCGGACCCCTGCAAACCGCGATCCTTGAAGCCCAAGGTGCGCGCGGCGTTGTAGGAAACGTCGATGATCCGGCCGTCCACAACGGGACCCCGGTCATTGATTCGCACTACCACGGCCTTGCCGTTTCCCAGGTTAGTGACTTTCACCAACGTTCCCAGCGGCAGACTGGGGTGAGCGGCCGTGAAATCGCGCATGTCGAAGGGCTCTCCGCTAGCGGTCTGCTTGCCCTGGAACTGTTCTCCGTACCAGGACGCGGTGCCGACTTGATAGGCCTTCGACTTTGGGCGGTTAGTCTTGCTTGTTTTGTGCCCTCCGGTTTCAATTACCGGTGGCTGTGTGACCTTGGCGGCTTCCAGGCTGCTTGGCCCGGATGCGGCTCCGGCCCCCAGACTGGCGACTGATAAAACTACCGCCAGGCCTTCGGCTAAACGTCGTCGCATTCAGTTACCTCTCATCGTGGAAAGTCGTTATTTGGTCGTATGCTCCTTTGGTCAAACGAACAATCTCACAATGCTACCGAGGGGGAGGGGGCCTGTCAACCGGAAATCCCTCCTCTGTAATTAACTAAGTGGTAATTAATCAATGACTTAGCACTATGAAAAACATGGGTTTGTGAGCGTATGTCGTTGAAACTAGTCATGGGATTGTGATGACTCATTAGTTATCGTCTGGATTGGGCTTTGCTTGGATTCCGGCAAGTTGCTGTCGAATGTTGTAGTTACGCAGTGCGACGATAACCAGCTTATAATCAATGATTTGAACAGAAGTACGCTAACTTTATAGTAAACAACCGATCTCATTCCCGTTGTCTTTGCAGCATGACTCTAGCGAACGCTGCCCCCACCCGCATCGCCGGAAGGTGCCGTTCCCCGCGTGGCTTTTTCAGTTTAGAGTGGCGTAATGCCCATCACCCCGCCCGTGGTCCTTACAATCGCTGGCTTTGATCCGTCCTCGGGGGCGGGTATTACCGCCGACATTAAGACGATCGCAGCCCACGAATGCTATGGCGTTTCGTGCATCACCGCCCTGACGGTGCAATCCACTCAGGGGGTGCGCCGGGTGGAAGCTGTGTCCCCGAAGACCATCGCCGAGACCCTCAAGGAATTGGCTGCGGACATAGCGATGGATGCCGTCCACCTCGGAATGCTGGGGAATGCGCAGGTAGTCGAGGTGGTGGCCGACTTTTTGGTCCGGGTGGCACCGCCCCATGTGGTGCTCGACCCGATCCTGAAGTCGAGTTCTGGAGCCGATCTTCTCGACGCGGAGGGAACCCGGCTGCTGATCAAAACGCTATTACCGCTGGCGGAAGTGGTCACGCCCAACCTCGACGAAGCGATGGTCCTGACCGGAATGCCGGTCACGAATTTAGACCAGATGCGGGAGGCGGCTAGCCGTCTTCACTCCATGGGCTCGGCCAATGTAGTGGTCACGGGCGGCCATCTGGATAAGGCCATCGACCTATTAAGCTTCAGCACGGCGAGGGGTTTCGAGCAGGAAGTGTTCAAGGCCGACCGTCAAAAATCGAACTCCACGCACGGCACGGGATGCGCTTTTGCCACCGCTCTGGCCTGCCACCTGGCGCATGGGCGCGGATTACCGGAGGCAGTTCTGCTCTCGAAAGCCTACGTTTCGGCCGCGATTACGAACGCACACCCGCTGGGTAAGGGCATTGGTCCGCTGCATCACCACTACCGCATGAATCAGCAGAGGCGGCAGAGTCAGGCGGCTTCAGAGCCCGAGCACGCGCATTCAAGAAATTAAAGGGGAGGTCCCTAGCGGTCGGCTGGCTTCTTTAGCAGACAACCGGCGACAAACGCGGCCACTGCGGCCAGCAACCACTCGATCCGCCAAAGCTGGATGGCTTGCCAGTCGAGTGTGGTTCGCGCACTAAAAAAGACGCTTACCGAGATAGCCCCGACCAGGCAGAAAAGGCCTAACAAAAAAGCTACGAGCGGTGCCGTCGAGAGGCCGAGGCGTTCGCCAAGGGAGACAATCTCGGCTAACCCGGGGATTTCCAGGATGCGCGCGGTTGTAAGGTCGGGACGCTTCGCTCCGCAGGCGTGACAGAAGAGAGAACTTACGATGAATTCGGTTCCGCAGCGGCAGGTCTCAGTTCGATCTAGCGTGCTCGAAGTTGCAGCCGACGCCATCGGCGGTCGCCAGAATTCATGCTGTGCTTGATCGGCTGCTTCTGCCATAGAAAAACCTTCCACCGCCGTTAGTCGGAACGCAAACGAATCACCAAAGCAACTGAATGCAAACAATGCACTTATAGTCGAGCCTGGGGGGAAGGAGGCTGCTTCCAAGGCAAGAATTACTCTACCTACTGCCGAATTTTCATTTTGCACGAATCGCAGGATCCGGGAACGTACTCGGTTTGGTTCACGGGCACTCCAAAGTACCCGGCCGAGCCAGGGTTGCCCTGATGTGTCTACAACCCCGTTCTCATCGGTTAAACTGATCTTGCTTGCTCCTCACCCTGTTCCGGCACCGCCCCGCTCTGGCTGCAGTTATCGTGCTGGCTCTCGTTCGTGCGTGCCTGGCGGCCGACCCTGCGCCTCCGGTTCCGTTTCGGCCCCCTGACCCTCTGAACCAGGCCGCTTTCGAGCACTATTACAACCTCGATTACGACGCGGCGATCCAGGATTTTGAGAGGATTCTGGCGCGGCATCCGAGTGACCCGTTTGCCGTGAATCACCTGTTATCGGCGATTCAGGTACGCGAACTCTATCGGATGGGGGCGATGAACACCGGGGAATATGCAAACGACAGTTTCATCGGGCAGGCGCATCGGCCAGCTGATCCGGCGCAGAAAGAGCGGATTAAGCAGCTCGTGCAGCAGGCGGAGAAACTGGAAGAGGCGGAGTTGGCGCGTAATCCGAACGACGTGGATGCCCTCTACGCTCGGGGCGTGACGCGCGGGCAATTTGCTTTGTATACCGCGCTGCTCGAACGCGCCTGGTTCTCGTCTCTGCGGAACGCCGTGGGAGCACGGCGTGATCATGAGCGGGTGCTCGAGTTGGATCCGAAGTACACCGACGCCAAGCTGGTTGTGGGTGCTCATAACTACGTGATGGGAAGCCTGTCTTTTGCGGTCAAGGTCGCGGTTGCTCTGGCGGGACTGAGTGGGGACAAGGAGAAAGGGCTCCAGTACCTGCGGGATGCCTACCACTCCAATGGGGAGACCAGTATCGACGCCGGGATTGTGCTGATGGTCTTCTTGCGGCGCGAGCACCGCTATGACGAGGCGCTGCAGATTACGAGGACCATTGCGCCACGTCTTCCGCGGAACTACCTGCTGCCTCTGGAAGAGGCGAACCTGCTGCGGGCGTCAGGAAAGAACGCTGAGGCCGAGGAGCAATATCGCCGCGTGTGGCAAAACGGCCGCGAGGGAAAGTACGGCAGTCTGCATTATGAGATCGCGGCGCTGGCGTTGGGAGACCTGCTGCGCAGCGAGAAGAAATATCAGCCCGCCGCCGCTGCGTATGAGCTTGTGGGCGAAGTGGCCGGCGCCGATCCCGAACTCCTGCAAAAGGCGAACCTGGGAGCTGGCGAAATGTATGACCAGCTGCAAAATCGTGATCTGGCGGTGAAGAAGTACGAAGCCGTGGTGGTTACGAATTCCGGTAACGCCGTGGCCGACATGGCGCGGAAGAGGATCAAAGAGGCTTATAGGGAGTAGGAGAACAGCTCTTAGCCGTTAGCACTTAGCATTTAGCCAAAAGCCAAGAGCTAAGAGCTGGGTCGGGAACTTTTTCCCGGCGCTGGCCGTATCCTTAGATTAGGAGACACGTCATGTACTGCAATGCCTGTGGCAAGAATATTGGGGAAGACAGCCGTTATTGCGCGCACTGCGGCAATGTGGTCGGCACGTTGCCGGTGCCGAAGAAACTGATGCGCTCGCGCACAGACCGTAAGATCGGCGGCGTTTGCGCCGGACTGGCCTCGTATCTCGACCTCGATGTCTCGCTCGTACGCATTCTCTGGTTCTTCATCGCGCTGGCGTGCGGAATTTTTCCGGGCGTCATCGCGTACATCCTGGGATGGATCATCATTCCGGAGGAACCATTGCTACTGCCAGTGGCCGCGACGCAACATCCGGTGACCGGCTAGCAGACGACAATGCCTCGGCTCTGGTAGCCTGACACCTAACACCTGAGACCTGACACCTTGTTTTCCGTACGCAGTGACGACGCCGAAATCTCATATGATATTCGCGGAGACGGCCCACCCATCGTTCTTCTCCATCCTTTTCCGTGCGATCACGATTTCTGGGATCCGGTGGTGGGGGCGCTCGATTCCCGTTACCGCCTGATTCTTCCCGACCTGCGCGGGCATGGCAATTCGGAAATTGGCGAAGGGCCGGCGCTGATGGCCAAGCACGCAGGCGACCTGGCTCGCGTGCTCGATGCGGCTGGCATTGGCAAAGCGGCCTTCGTTGGATGCTCGATCGGTGGGTACATTCTTTTTGAATTCTGGCGGCGTTTTCGCGAGCGAGTGAATGCGCTGGTGATTGTCGATTCGCGCCCTCAGGCTGATACCGCGGAGGCCCGCGCGAACCGGCTGAAGGCCGCGGCCTCGGTTCTGGAGCAAGGAACCGAGCCGTTTCTTGACGCCATGATTCCGAAACTGATGGGACGCACGACGGTCGAGACGCGTCCGGATCTGGTGGCTGGGGCGCGCGCCATGATGCGCTTGATGTCGGCCGAAGATATCAGCCTGGTGCAGCGAGGCATGGCGGAGCGTCCTGACTCGGTCGCGGATTTGAAGACCATCAATGTGCCGACGCTGGTGGTGATCGGAGAAGAAGACGTGCTCTCCACCGTAGCGGACGGCGAACTGATGCGGCAGAATATTGCGGGCAGCCAGTTGAAGGTGATTCCCGAAGGCAGGGCATTATGCGCCATGGGAGCAGCCGGAAGCGGTGGGGACAGTTCTCAGGAAGTTCCTGGATGACGTGGCGTTGAGATAGACCACGTAGGGACGGACGCATTCGTCCGTCCAGCGGGGCAAAGCCAGGCAATGCTGACACGATGTCACAGCCTGCAACATCATCTCTCTGCTAGAATCTCCGCGTCATGATGGAAGCCTATCTTGTTCCTGAAAATACGGTGGTCAGTGCTAAAGGCGATGGGACCGCGCTCGATGTGAGTCGGGCGGAGGGGCGGATTTTTCTGCTCACGCTGGCCATTACCAACATCATCGAACAGGAATCGCTCGACGTGAGCATCTTCGGATCAACCGATGGTGCGACCTGGGATGCCAAGCCGATCACGGCGTTTCCGCAGAAGTTTTATCGCGAAGAGTCCCCGCTGTTGCTCGATCTGACCGCCCGGCCCGAGGTTAAGTTCATCCGCGCGCACTGGGAAGTTGGCCGTTGGGGCCGCGGAACACCGACTCCGATGTTTGAGTTTTGCGTCAAGCTGCAGGAAGTTCCGCAGGAAATTCTTATAGCAGGTCAGAGGTCAGAGGTTAGAGGTCAGAGGTGAAAACCTCGATCCCGGCTTTGATGCCGGATTCCGGGTGTTTACCTCTGACTTCTGACCTCTGACTTCTGACCTCGTTCAAACATCTCCGTTATATTAAATTCATGCCGGATTCGAAGCGCGACGATTCGAAGGCCGTGGTGCGACCTGCGCGCGGAGTGCGCGGAGTTGTGCGTATTCCGGGGGACAAGTCTGTCTCGCACCGCTATGCCATGCTGGCGGCGATTGCGGAGGGCACGAGCCGTTTCCAGAATTTTTCGGCGGCACGGGATTGTGCCAGCACGCTTGATTGCGTGGCCAAGCTTGGTTGCGAGTGGAAGCGCTTGGACGATGGAACGATTGAGGTGCATGGAGTCGGGCCGCGGCTGAAGGCTCCGACGGAGATGCTGGACTGCGGCAACTCCGGATCTACCATGCGCATGTTGAGCGGCATCCTGGCCGGGCAGCCGTTTACCAGCGAATTGTGCGGAGACGAATCGCTCTCGCGGCGTCCGATGGCGCGCATTATGAAGCCTCTGTCGGAAATGGGCGCAAAGATTTCGGCGAGCGAAGGCGGACGGCCCCCACTGAAGATTCATGGCGGCGCCCTCAAGGCGATTCATTACAAGCCGGAAGTGGCGAGCGCGCAGGTGAAATCTTGCGTGTTGTTTGCTGGACTGTTTGCGGATGGTGAGACCGTGGTCGATGAACCGATCCGCACCCGTGATCATGGGGAGATTGCTTTGCGGGCATTTGGCGCGGAAATCGAGCGGGCGGGGAATGCTTCGCGAATTGTTGGAGGCCAGAGGCTGCGAGCGATTGAAGCGCATGTGCCGGGCGACTTGTCGAGCGCGGCGTTTTTCCTGTGCGCAGCCGCGTTGTTTCCTGGATCGCAGATCACGTTGCCGGGAATTCTGATGAATCCGACGCGGGCACGTTTGCTCGATATTCTGCTGCGGATGGGGCTGAAGGTTTCAGTCGCTCACCTGGAAGAGCATCACGGGGAGTTGATTGGCGCGATCGAGGCGCGTGGGGCGACTTGGACTGGCGGTGTGATTGCCGGAGCCGATACCGCCGCGCTGATCGATGAAATCCCGGTATTGGCGGCGATTGCTCCGTACTCATCGAGTGGCCTTGATGTGCGCGATGCCAGGGAACTGCGGGTCAAAGAGTCAGATCGGATTGCGGCCGTGGCGACGAACTTGCGGAAGATGGGTGCGGAGATTGAAGAGCATCCCGACGGGATGAAGATTCCGGGTGGCCAGCATCTGCATGGCGCGGAGTTGGAGTCCTTCGGCGACCACCGCATTGCCATGGCGTTCGCCGTGGCGGCATTGCGGGCGGATGGCGAGACGACGATTCTGGGAGCCGACGCGGCGGGGGTCTCGTATCCGATGTTCTTCAGCGAGCTCGAAAGCATTGCTGTCCACTAACTAATTGCAAAGAAAGAGGTCTATTATCATTTGCTATCGATGATATCAATGCTATCATTGACAGCATGGCAGCGATCACAATTCGGAAACTGGACGAAACGACGAAGAGCAGGCTGCGCGTCCGCGCCGCTCAACATGGACGTTCCATGGAGGAGGAGGCGCGGGAGATTCTGCGCACGGCGCTGGGACGTTCGTCGTCTGCGAACGAAAATTTCGCGGAGAAGGTTCGTCGGCTGTTTGCGCCGCTCGGTGGTGTCGAACTGGAGTTGCCTAAGAGGGAACCCGTCGGTCCCCCACCAGAGTTCGACGAGTGATCATCCTCGATACGAACGTGCTTTCCGAGTTGATGCGGACTTCGCCTGATCCTCGTGTGATGCAGTGGGTGTCGAAACAACGTGAGGAGGAATTGTTCACAACTTCGGTGAGCGAGGCAGAGATCTTCTACGGCATTGAGTTACTTGCGGCCGGCAAACGACGGGAAGCCCTGCTGACCGCTGCAGAGAAATTGTTCACAAGACTGCTCATGGGTCGAGTACTCGCCTTCGAGAGCGGCGCCGCGCGTCCTTTTTCGAGAATCGTGGCTCATCGCCGGGCGCTCGGACGGCCGGTGGGCTATGCTGATGCGCAGATTGCGTCGATTGCGAGAGTGAGCGGGGCCACACTTGCCACCCGCGACACCGATGATTTCGAAGACTGCGGGATACAGGTTGTGAATCCGTGGACCGCGGCCTAGATTCAAACTAACGTAGACTCAAACTAGAAGAAGAGCGTTTTATGGCAGAAAAACCCATCTCTCCCGACGAACGTCTGCAGCAGGAATTCAACCGCTGGGCCGAGCAAGGCGAAGGCCCGAAGATGGAGAACCATCACCTCGACATCACCGAAAAAACGATGCGGCGCATGGAGTTGCGTCCGGGAGAGCGCGTGCTTGATCTCGGCTGCGGCTCAGGCTGGGCGACGCGACTGCTCGCGCGCATGGTCGGCGAGGGTCCGCAGGGATTTGGGCAGGTGGTCGGAGTCGACATTTCGGACGAAATGGTCCGGCAGGCGCGGGCGGAATCGAAAGACTTCGACAACGTGATGTTCGTGGTCGGATCGGCGGCGAAGATTCCGTGGGAAGAGAATTTCTTCGACAAAGTGCTTTCGGTCGAGTCGTTTTACTATTATCCGGATCAGGACCGCGCATTGGCTGAGTTATTTCGTGTGATGGCGCCGCACGGGCGGCTGTTCATCTTAATTAACCTCTACACGGATAATCCGTATTCGCTGCAGTGGGTGCCGAAGCTCAAAGTGCCGGTGCATGTTCGCTCGGCGGCGGAGTATGTTGATCTGCTCAAGAAGCACGCGTTCGAGAAGATCGAGTACGCGCTGATTCCCGACGACACGCCTACTCCGGAGAACTACAAGACGACTTCGTTTCACTCGCTCGACGACCTGAAGGCTTTCAAGCGCGTGGGCGCCTTGCTGCTGACGGCATCGAAGCCGGATGTACGGAATGCGGCGCCGGGGTACACGATCTACTAGCGGCTAGTTGCTGGTAGCTAGCCGCTGGCAACTGCGGACTCCTCTAAATCTCGTCATCATCATCGTCTTTATCGTCGCCGCCGCGGCTGCGCTCGTGTTCCAGGTTGCGCACCGAGCTGATGGGGCGGTTGTCGCTGGCGTGGTGAATCTCGATGGCACCATTCACATTCGAGAGCTTCACCAGCGTTCCGCCGCCGCCGAGCTGTCCGTGGAGACTCTTGCCGACATATTGATGGCGCGTCACCGACAGGCCGAAATCATTCGAAATGCTTCCCGAGACCACACTCGCTTTGATCTCGGCTTGGGCGTCGGAGGGTAAAGTCACGCGCACACGGCCGTTGACCGACGACAGCTTAATCGCCGATGACGGCAGATGATCGAAGCTCGCATCGAGTACACCGTTGATTGTCTCCAGCTCCACCGGGCCTTGTAGATTGCGCGCCTCGACGCGGCCGTTGATGCTGGAAGCATGGACCTCTCCAGCGACATCCTGCAGATCGAGCCGTCCATTGATCAGCTTGACTTCGTCGAGGCGGGCGTTGCGAGGAACCGTGATGGTGTATTCGACACTGGCTGGATTGTTACGCTCACCGTCGCCACCGAAGTTGAAAGTCTGATTGTGGCCGTGGTCCGCATATTCGGTGTGAATCGAAATGTCATTCGATTCAGCCCTCACTTCGATCGTAGCTTCATCGAGGCGTTGCTGGCTCCAGGCGCTCTTCACGGCGTCGATTTTGACCTCGTCGCGATCCCATGCGGTGATGTGGACCGCGCCATTGATATTCTTGATCGAGACGCGCCCCTGCGCAGAAAGCGGATAGACCTTGTGGAACTCTTCAGTGACGCTGCCCTGGCGGTCGGAGCCTTGAGCGGCGGGGATCAGAGAAATCGCGACGACGGCGGCAGCAGCCAAGGCTTTCCACAGGCCGAGCTTGTTTTGTTGAGTCATAATGCCTCCCGTGGCGGGTTAGACGGGGCGGGAGCGATTTGGTGAGTGGCGTTGGCTCGCTAGAAGCTAGTAGCCAGCAGCTAGTAGCTAGGTGTGACCTGGATCACGCCCCGGCGTATGATCGGTAAGTTATCCTGTACGGCGAGTGAACCCATGAGCTGGCTGCAGAACAAGTTCGAAAAGAATTTCATGATCACGACGGTGGACTACGTCTTCAACTGGGCGCGCAAATCGGCGCTCTGGCCGATGACGTTTGGATTGGCGTGCTGCGCCATCGAGATGATCGCGTCTTCCACCGCGCGGTTCGATATCGCGCGTTTTGGGTCGGAGGTGTTTCGGCCGAGCCCACGGCAGTCGGATCTGATGATCGTTTCAGGCACCGTCACGTTGAAGATGGCGCCGGTGGTGAAGCGAATTTATGACCAGATGCCCGAGCCGAAGTGGGTGATCTCGATGGGCGCGTGCTCGTCGGTCGGTGGGCCGTTCAATACCTACGCCGTGCTGCAGGGCGTCGACCGCATCGTGCCGGTGGATGTGTATGTGATCGGATGCCCGCCGCGTCCGGAGAATCTGTTCTACGCGCTGCTCAAGCTGCAGGACAAGATCGACACCATGACGCTGGCCAAGCGTCCGACGGAAGTGCGGCTCGAGTCGACACATGATGGACGATTTCAAGCGCCAGGTGATGGTGGCGCAGACGATGGAGCCGAAATAGCTGTCAGCTTTCAGCTCTCAGCCTTCAGTTGAAGCTTATATACTCTTGTCATCCTGAGCGAAGCGAAGGACCTGCTTTTCGGTGCTCATCTGCAGTCATCATGCCATTCACAAGAATTGCCTCTCAATCCGACCTTCCTGCCAACAACGAAGCCAAAGAATTCTCCTGCGGTGACAAGACCATCTGCGTTGCCAACGTGGATGGCGAGATTTGCGCGATGGATAACATCTGTCTGCATCGTGGAGGGCCGCTCGGCCGGGCGTGGTCGAAGGCGGCAAAGTGTTTGTCCCTGGCATGGGTGGGAGTGGGATCCGAAGACGGGCGAGGCTGGTCCGCCGGGGGCGAAGATTGCGGTGTATCCGGTGAAGATTGAGGGCGGGGATGTGCTGATCGAGATCTAGCGGGTCGCACGAAGTCCGCCTCCATTGGCGGTAGAGTCGTTGCCTATGCGATTGAATTCCCGAATGAAGCTTCTGGTTTCGGAAGTCCCACCTCATGCGCGCTTGCTGCATCCTGCGCTCGCGACTGTGGCCGGTCGCGAGTTCACTCGGATCGAGCATTGCATTGTGTTCTCACGACAAGCGCATTTGAGTAGGAATGATTTTCCTGACGCAACGGGATACGAGAGTTTTGCCAATCACATTCATTTAGACGACTTCGTATCTGAAGGTGATTCGGAACACTTGGTGGAACAAAGCTTCGTGCTTGCGGCTTCGCTCAACGAGCGTCTTCGGGAATTTGCGCCGGGTACGGCTTTCCGTTTCATCATTGCGGTGAACGAGGACGGCTGTACGCTGCGGTTCCACGTCGTCAGAGGTGGCGAGCACTGGGAAACAGAGGACTTGGAACTATATGCAGAAGAAGCCATCGCAGTAATCGAGTCATGCGAGTTGCGCCCGGATTCAACAGCACAAGGCGATCGGAATCCAGCGGCATCGTAACAAGCTCTTTAGCCCAGCAACCTCAGAAACTGGCCCGCCTCTCCTTCAAATCCCGGAAACACCGTCTTCAAATCTTTGTTTCCCAGATAGCGCTGCACGACTTCGCTAAGCACCAGGCGGAAGTCTGTGGTCACGGCCAGGTCGCGGCCTTCGTAGAGTTGTGATTGGTCGAGTCCCGGCCAGCGGCCGTAGACTTTGCCGCCTTTTACTGGGCCTCCCAGGACGAACATTACGTTGGCGTGGCCGTGGTCGGTTCCGCGGTTTCCGTTCTCGCGGGCGGTGCGTCCGAACTCAGACATGGTTACGACGACTGTGTCTTCTCCGAGATCGCCCAGGTCGGTCCAGAAGGCGGCGATCGATTGTGAGAAATCGCCTAAGACGTTCGCGATCTGGCCTTGGGTGCTGCCTTCGTTGACGTGGTGGTCCCAGCCTCCGATATCGGCGAAGGCTACTTGCACGCCCAGGTTTGCTTTGATCAGCTGGGCTAGTTGCTTCAGGCTGTCACCGAAGCGTCCTTTGGGATAGTTCGCGCCCGCGGCCGGCGTGTACTTTGACGGATCGGCCGCCTTGAGCGTCTTGACCGCGTCGAACGTTTCCTGGCCGGTGCCGTGCAACACGGTGTCCACCGACTGGTCGTACATGGCTTCGAATGTGTTCGACATCGGTGCGGCGTTGGGATTTTTTCCTCCCACGGAAAAATCATTGACGTTGTTGACCGCAACCGCCGGCTCTTTGCCGGAGAGAATGCGCGGCAGCGACGGGCCCAGAGCTATCGCGCGAAATGCAGATTTGTCTTTCCCAGGTAAGACAGCAAGGTCGTGCAGCGCACGGTTCAGCCAGCCGTCGTCGGTGGCCTTTATGCCCGGAGTGCCCGATTCCATGAAGTCCTGCGCGTCGAAGTGCGAGCGCGTGGGGTCGGGCGATCCGGCGGCGTGCACGATGGCGAGGTGCTTCTGCTTCCAGAGCGGCTCGAACGACGCCATCGCAGGGTGCAAGCCGAAAAAGCCGTCGAGATCGAGCACGGATTTCTTGGGAATGTTGATGGTCGGACGCATGGCGTAATAGCTCGCTTCGCCGTGGGGCACGACGATGTTGAGACCGTCGGCAGCTCCGCGTTGAAAGATCACGACCAGCCGCTTGTTGCGCAGGCCGGGATCAGCCGCTCCAAAGGCCGCACGGGTCAGGAAACTCGGAAGCGCGGTCGTGCCGACAACTGCCAGCGCGCCGTTGCGAAGGAATATTCTACGGGTTGTCGACATGTTCTTAACCTCCAGCCGCGAGCTTCTGGCTACTAGCTTCTAGCAACCCAAACCTCTCTATCGAAAGGGTCCAGCTAGAGGCTAGGAGCTAGAAGCTAATAGCTAGTAGCTATCTTTTCTGAAACTCTGGCGACCCCAAAATCAGCCCGGCAATCGCGGCCACGTTCGGCGGACGCTTCGGATCATCCAGTCGCCTTTGGCTGATCTTCGGGTCTTCCAGTTGCTTCTCGATCGTATCGTGCGTTTGGCGGGAGATGTCTCCCGACAGCAGTGTACTTTCAAGAATGGCTAACGCTTGTTGTGCGTCGGTCGGCACTTCCCCTGCGGTGATCGACAGGCCGACAGCGTCTACCTTGACTCCGCGTACTTTTCCTGCTGCCAGTCCCAGCGCAAAATTCATGCGCGCCAGCAGCGCCGAGGAGTTCACCCAGGTCTCGGCCTTCATCGAGTATCCGGTCGGCGGCATCATGCCGTAGGGCATCATGCCCATGTTGTTGAGCGTGCCCACCAGCGGGCGCGCATTGTCGACGTCGGCGGCGCTGGCGCGAACGGCGGAAACGACGAACTCCAGCGGCGTTTTCACTTTGGCACGATACGCATCGGTCGACCAGAACTCAGGCGACTGGAACATCGTGCGCAGCACTTCGCGAATGTCGCCGTCTTTTTTCAAGAAGGTCTGCGTCATGCGATCGACGAGTGCGGGCGGAGGATCGTCGGAGACAAAGCGCATGGCCAGTTTCTGCGAGATGAACTGTGCTGTCTTCGGATTGCGCGCCAGCATGCGGAGCACTTCGAGGCCTTCTTTTTGGCCGTTCTCTTTGATGCGATGTCCGAGGACGGTCTTGTCTCCGTGCTCGTGCATGCGCGGCTCGAAGTGGAAGTCACCACCTTGGTTGGGGCGCTCGATGGTCCAGCCGGTAAAGACCTTTGCTACCTCGGTCACGTCTTTCTGCGAGTAGCCGCCGTTGACGCTGAGCGTGTGCAGTTCCATGAGTTCGCGGCCGTAATTTTCGTTCAGGCCGCTCGACCGTTTGCCCTTTCCCTTAGGCCGTTGCGGGCCAGGTCCCCACGGGCGCTGCGGATGCGCCGGAATATTGAGCGCGACATCCGAATTCGGACCGACGCTCAGCCAGTTGTCGAGATAGAACATCATGGCCGGGCTCTTCGCCGTCGCGACCAGCAGATCCTCGAATTTTCCCAGCACATGCGGACGAATCGCGTCGCGCTCATAGCTCGTCAGCAGGAAACGGTCGGCACCTTTGTTGATGAATACGTTGAAATGATTCATCCAGAAATCGGTCATCACTTCATCGAGCTGGCGTTCGCTGTAGATCGCGCGCACGAGCTTGGCCTGCATCAGCTCATCGACCACGACCTGCTCAGGATTCTTGAGCGCCATCACGGTTTCTTTTTGCTGCGGATCCATGCCCTCGGTTAACGCGTCGGCATTGGCGCCTTTGGCGGTCGCAGCGATCAGGCGGCGATCCTCGGGCGACATTTGCAGAATCGCCCGGATGCGGTCGACGGGTGGAAGATCGAGGAGCTCCTGCGCCTTCAGATTGGCATTTCGCCGCTCGACGCGGCGTTTCGTTTCTGCCGCGTCGGCGGCGGCACCGTTATCGTCGCCTTTGGCGGCTTCTTCTTTGCGGTCTTGCTTGTCTTCGTAGCGTTGAAGCTGCGCCTCATACACGGCCCGCTTCACGGGGTCTCGTGGGAGGCCGGCTTTTCCGTCGGCGATCTGCTTGATGACCTCGTTGGGAGGAAAATTTTCGACGATCTGTTTGGTGTCCATGCGCAGAGTGCGGAACGGAGAGAGCCGTGACTCGAGCGAGGAATCATCAATCTGTTCGGGATGAAGCTGGAGTTCGATCCACTGATCGACGCCGATCTGCGCCACTCGCTGAACCTCGCCCGGCCGTGGGCCGAAGCTCAGCCGGTTCAGCGCGTGGACGGCGCGTTGCTGATCGGTCATCTGTCCGGTCGTCTTTGCGTCTTTTTCTTTTTTCCGGCCGAAGGCAACCTGGGTAGCGAGTCCGGTCACCAAAAGAGCGGCAGTGATCGTGACGACGAGACGTTGGCGCAAAGGCATTCCCAAGCTGATTGCCCTCATCTGGCTGGCCTCATCTAAGAATGAACCCAAACTGGGGGAAAAGTTGCTGGAATGATCAGTCAAATAGGAAGCAGGTTAGCCCTTGAGTTGCGCGACATAGGCCTTACCAGCCTGCGACTTACGGGCGGTGCTCTCGACAAACTTCAGAAATTCGCGGAGGTGTTCCTTTTCCGACAGTTCCGACTCGGAGAACTTGACGCGCACGCCGAACGAGGGCGCGCTGCGTGTGACTACACCGCTGATGATGACGCCCTTCACCCAGATCTTGCCGCTCGCGACCCAAAGACCAATTTCGAGCTCCTTGCCGGCGGGTACGGCGCTGGCAGTTTCGACCAGGCACCCACCGCGACCGACATTGGCAAGGTTTCCCCAGATAGTTTCGTCAGTGCCGACGACCCGGATTTCCACGGCCACATAGCATTTGATCCGCTGAAACCGGCGACGGTCCGATTCAAACTGAGGAGTGAAGTCCGGTTCAAAAGGAGGAGCTTCCTCCACTGGCTCTGGATGCTGAAGCGGTGCCGGAGGCGCTGGCGCCGCGGGAACGGGCAGGTTCTCCCGTTCTTCGCGGGCCTTAACAGCAGCGTCTTTAATTTCGCGCATCGCCCGTAGCAAGGCAGTTTCGCGTTGCTCGGGTGGCACTTCGCGATAGGTTTGGAGCAGTTGCCCGAGGTGACTGACCAAGTCCGGATCAGTCAGCAGGCGGGTCCAGTCCGACCCTTTGGGCGTCTGTTTCGTAACTTCGCTCATACGCGGGGCTTCCTCAAGAATTGGTTGGTCGTGAGGAAGTTCTTGCATCCTAGACTGAACTTTGGTCAGGGGTTCTGCAAGTGACCAAGGTCACTGATCGGACGGCCTTCCGCGCGCCGCAACGCGCCCACAAGAAGACGGGCATTTTGCGGCAGTGGGGGATGGCCAAGGATAATTTTGCATCGCGGCGGCTCCGAACTGAGTCCATTGTCTTGTTGACTTGTGGGCATTTCGGAAGCCCCCGGATTCCAGGTTTCGGGCCGGCTCGTTGCCGCCAAGGGGCGGCCGTTTTTCCAAGCGGTTGGGTGCTTGCTTCAACGCGGTGTGCTTGGTTAGAATCTAACTAACTGGTTAATTACAATGAAAAGAGCCGTTATTTTTCGCGTTGTTCTGGCAATCATGGCGCTGATTGTTCTCCCCGGTGTGCTGTTTGCGCAAAGCGCCAGTTCGGGCGGGGGTGTTCCCGGGCAAGTCCAGGCTTCACAAGTCCAGGCTTCTCAAGTTCAAACCTCGGCCCAGAATCCGGTGTTCGGCAGCGTGCCCGAGGCAAAGCCTACGCCCGGGGTTCTGCCGCTGACCTTCCTTGATGCAATTGAGCGCGCGCTGCGGCAGAATCTGGCTGGTCTTTTGTCAGAGTACAACACCATCCAGGCCCGCGGTGCGAAATGGGAACAACTCAGCGAATTGCTGCCGCACGTCAACGGTTCGGTCGCTGAAAATGTCGAAAAAACAAACCTCGAAGCCCTGGGTTTTGAGAAATTTGGCAGCTCCGGACCTTTTGGCAAGGTGGGCCCGGTCATTGGCCCGTACTCATTCCTGGATATTCGCGCATCTGCGACGCAGCGTGTTTTCGACTGGAAAGCAATCCAGAAATACCGATCCTCCGTGATTGGCGAGAGCGTCGCTCAGTTCAATCTGAAAGATGCGCGGGACCTTGTTGTTCTCGCGACCGGCAACGCCTATCTGCAAGCCATTGCCGGAGCAGCTCGCGTGGAAACGGCGCAGGCTCAGGTGGAAACGGCAAAGGCTCTCTACCAGAAAGCGCTTGCACAGCAGCAAGCCGGCGTGGCTCCGGCGATCGATACGCTCCGCGCGCAGGTCGAATATCAGTCGCGGCAGCAGCAGTTGATTTCCGCCACCAATGACTATGCCAAGCAGAAGATTTCGCTGGCCCGCGTGATCGGTCTTGCGCCTCGTCAGGAGTTCGAACTGGCCGACAAAGCACCATACGACCCCTTCCCCATTCCCGATCTTGAAGCCACGGTGCAGCGCGCCTACAAGTTGCGCTCCGACTACAAAGCAGCCAGCGATCGTCTGGCAGCAGCGCAACTCGAACGGAGCGCGGCGACGGCGGGGCGTTATCCGACGATCGATGTGGCGGGGAATTACGGCGAAATTGGGGATGTCCCCAATGCCGTGTTGCCCACCTATCAGGTCGTTGCAACACTCAATATTCCGATCTTTCAGGGCGGCAAGGTACACAGCGACGAACTGAAAGCGGAGGCGACCTTGCGGCAGGCACAAGCGCAATTGGCTGATGTTCGCGCGCAGATTGATCAGGATGTCAGAAATGCTTTGCTGGATCTCAAGTCGTCGAGCGACCAGGTCGAAGTCGCGCAGAGTTCCGTGAACCTCGCCGAGCAGGCGTTGACGCAATCGCAAGATCGCTTCTCGGCTGGCGTGACCGATAACCTTGAGGTGGTTCAGGCACAGGAAGCCCTGGCCGCCGCGCATGAGAGTTTGATTTCCAGTCTGTACCTTAACAATCTGGCCAAAGTTTCGTTTGCCCGCGCCCTGGGCCGAGCCGAAGAGGGCATTCGCGAATACTTGAAAGGGAAGTAACCCGATGGAACAGACAATCGCAACCGAATCCAAACCGCCAGCGGAAACGCGAGCGCCGGAGTCCTCCGCTCAGCCATCGCCCCAGCCATCGCCGCAGAATGATAGCGAGGCCCGCTACCAGCGACGCGCCGAGTTTCTAGGCAATCCGCGCACAAAGTGGGGGCTGATTTTTGTGGTCCTCGTGATCGCGGTTGCGGGGTTTTTTCTGTGGCGCTATCTCGGCAGTTACGAGTCAACCGACGACGCTCAGATTGACGGGCACGTGAACTCGGTGAGCGCGCGCATCAGTGGACACGTGTTGAAGCTCAACGTGGAAGACAACCAGTACGTCGAGAAGGGTACGGTTCTGGTGGAGATTGACCCCGCCGACTATCAGGTTGCGGTCGCACAGGCGCGGGCGGATTTTGCGGACGCGCAGGCGCAAGCTTCCGCCGCCGGCATCAACGTGCCGATTACGGACGTGAGCACGGCGAGCCAGGTGAGCGGTGCCCAGGCGGGCGTGTCGGGCGCCAAGGCGGGAGTTGCCGCGGCGCGCCAGCAGTTCGAGGCAGCGAAATCTCAAGTGGCCGAAGCGGAAGCCAACAATACGAAAGCGCAGAACGACCTGGTCCGCTACAAACAGTTGATCGATAAGCAGGAGATTTCGCAGCAGCAATACGACCAGGCGGTCGCCGGCGCCCAGGCTGCAGCAGCCACCGTGCAGGCCGCGCGCGCGAGCGCCGACGCCGCTGCCGCGCAGATTGATCAGGCGCAGAGCAAATAACGCAGGCCAACGCCGATCTGCGTAACGCCAACACGGCTCCGCAAACGATCCGTGCGACGCGTGCCCGCGCCGCCTCCGCCGAAGCCATCGCCGAGCGCAAGAATGCCCAGTTCGATCAGGCGGAACTGAATCTGCAGTACACGAAGGTGATTGCGCCGGTCAGTGGGATTGTCAGCAACCGCACCGTGGAGGTCGGTCAAAACGTGCCCCCCGGCCAGGAAATGATGAAAGTCATTCCGCTGGATGAAGGCGATCATCTGGGTCACGGCCAACTTCAAGGAGACGCAACTGAAGAACATCAAGGCGGGCCAATCAGCGGAGATTGCAGTGGATGCGACCGGCAAGACCTACAAGGGTCACGTCGATTCCATTGCGGGCGCCAGTGGAGATCGGTTCAGCCTGCTACCTGTCCGAGAACGCCACCGGCAACTACGTGAAAGTTGTGCAGCGCGTCCCGGTGAAGATTGTTTTTGAAAAAGGCGAGACAAGGAGCATGAACTGCGTCCGGGGATGTCGGTTGTGCCGAAAGTCTGGATTAAATAGAGATATCGAATCATTGAGTCATTGAGGCATTAGATCATTGGAAAACCTGCGACTCACGGTTTAGCTTTTCAATGGCTCGATGGCTCGATGATCCGATGACTCAATGATGGATGGTTTGAGACGAGCATGGGTGCAGCTTCCATCACGATGAATGAGGCCGCCGAATGGCGTCCGGCGATCAATCCGTGGGTGATTGCTCTCACGGTGACGCTGGCGACGTTCATGGAGGTGCTGGATACCAGCATCGCCAACGTGGCGCTGCCGCATATTGCCGGCAGTCTTTCCGCGGGTCAGGACGAAAGCACGTGGGTGCTTACGTCGTATCTCGTTTCGAACGCGATCGTTCTGCCGCTGAGTGGTTGGCTGTCTTCGATCGTGGGCCGCAAGCGCTTCTATATGGGCTGCGTCGCGCTGTTCACCGTCAGTTCGTTCCTCTGCGGATTCGCACCGAATCTCGCCATGTTGATCGTCTTCCGTATTCTCCAGGGAGCAGGCGGCGGAGGCTTGCAGCCGAGCGAGCAGGCGATCCTCGCCGACACGTTTGCTCCCGCCAAGCGCGGCATGGCTTTTGCTGTGTACGGCATCGCAGTGGTGATGGCGCCGGCCATCGGCCCGACGCTCGGAGGCTGGATCACCGACAATTTCAGCTGGCGCTGGATTTTCTTTATCAATATTCCGGTCGGCATTCTTTCGCTTTTGCTGACGTCGCGGCTGATTCAGGATCCTCCGTACCTGAAGCGCAGGAAGCTGAGCGAAACTAAGATTGACTACACCGGCTCGGGTTTCGTGGCGCTGGGCCTGGGAACGCTGCAAGTGATTCTCGATAAAGGGCAGCGTGAAGACTGGTTTGAATCGCACTTCATCGTATGGCTGACGGTGATTTCGGCGGCATCGCTGATTTTCGTCGTGTTTTGGGAATGGCGTCACAAGGATCCCATCATCGACCTGCATCTGTTTCGTAACCGCACCTTTGCCGCCGCCAACTTCCTGATGTTCATGCTGGGGTTTGCGCTGCTTGGCAGCACGCTGCTGCTGCCGCTTTTCATGCAGACGCTGCTGGGCTACACCGCCGAACGGTCGGGGTTGGCGCTCATGCCGGGTGGCTTCACGATCATGTTGGCCATGCCGATTGTAGGGTTTCTGCTTTCGCGTTATAGTCCACGCTGGCTGATGCTGTTTGGCTTGACGATGCTCTCCTGGTCGCTGTTTCATATGACGGCGTTCGACCTGAGTGTAGATTTTCACACCGTGATGATGGCGCGTGTGTATCAGGCGCTGGGACTCGCATTCCTGTTCGTGCCCATCAACACCGCCGCGTATTCGGGGCTGCCGCGAGATAAAAACAACGCCGCATCCGGGTTGATGAACCTGGCGCGAAATGTGGGTGGCAGCGTTGGGATTTCATTTGTCACCACGGGACTGGCGCGCCGGGCGCAGTTTCACCAGGCGCAACTGGTGGGCAACTTGAACGCCGCCAATCCTCAATTTCGCGCCCGCCTACAGGGATTGACCGGCCTTTTTTCGAGCAACGGCGCCGGACCCGGTTCTGGTGCGGGAACTGCATTGCAGCACGCCTATGCGCTGGTGCAGGCAAATGTCATGCGGCAGGCGACCATGCTGGCGTACATTGATAATTTCTGGGTGCTCGGGATCGCGATCGCCTGTCTGATTCCGTGTGTGTTTCTGATCAAGAAGGCGAAGGCGACCGGGATGGTAGTTCATTAGAATATCTGTTGGTGGGGGTTCCGCTCTCCGGGACATAGGTAGGGGGCTCGCGGTGTTTCGTATCGTCACAATCGAACGCGAATTTGGCAGCGGCGGCGGATGCATTGCCGGCAAACTGGCGCGCCATCTCGGCTGGAAACTTTGGGACCAGCAACTAACCTCGGAAATAGCGAAGCGTGCGCGTGTAACGGAATCGGCCGTAGCTTTGTGCGATGAACGGGTCGACAGCCGCCTTTATCGCCTGGCGAAAGCCTTCTGGCGCGGCAGTTATGAACGCAGCATGCCCATGACATCAGCGCACGCCTTTGACACCGACCGCATGATGACGATGGTCGAAGAAATCATGACCATGATCGCGGAAGAAGGGAACGCCGTGATCGTCGGCCGCGGTGGCCCGTTCTTTCTGCGTCAGCGCGAGGACACCTTCCGCGTTTTCACCTTTGCTTCGCATGACGAGAAGATTCGCCGGCTGCTGGAGCTCGGCAAGCGCCGCGAGGAAGCAGAAGATCTAGTGGAGAATGTCGACAAAGAACGCAGTGCCTATATCAAGCACTACTTCAATGTCGAGTGGCCCAAGCGCAGTCTCTATCACCTGATGATCAACACCGGAATCGGCGACGAGAACGTCCTTGAAGCCATTCTCAATGGCATGAAGATGCTCGAGGCGCGCCCTGCAGAAGCGACTCTCCACAGCACTCGCTGACATTACGAGTACCCGGGTCCCAACTTCTTTTCTGTCATTCTGGGATGTGATCGGACCTTTCTGCCCAGCGGCACCTTCGGGGTGATCAAATCTCCATGTTCCAGCCAGAGCTCCATGTCCCCGGAGGGGACGCTGCCAATAGCCCGGCGCTTCAGCGCCGGGTAGCGAGTTCGGAGGGAGATGAGTCCCAATAGGGACGACTGAATTCAACCCCAGATGTATTTCGTGTCGTAGGCAATCCTATGCTTATGCAAAAACGCCAGGAAACTCTTCTTCGAATCCACGCTTGTGGTGGTGTTCCGCCTGAGAATTGATGTAGGCAATCGTGGCGCTCAGCTGCGAGATTCCCACCGAGAATGCGCCGTATCCTTCCTGCCAAGCAAAACCATCTGCCCCGGAATCGTTCATCCATTTCGACGAGCCGCCTTTAATTAATTGAATGGCCTTTGCCAGAGGCACCGTTGATGGCAGTGAAAGAAGGACATGGACATGATTGTCGGTGCCGCCGGCGGCGAGAAGTTTGAAGCCGTTCTTGCGAGCGATTCCGCCGAGGTAGGACCATGTGTCTGGTTGTTTGTTGATGGGAATTAGCCCCCGGCGTCCCTTGGTGGAGAATACGCAGTGGAAGAATGAGGAAACGTAGGTGTGTGCCACGATCGCAGTCGTCCCTGGCGGGACTGCCTCCTCATGCCCAAGCGAACCCGGCGCGTATGCGCCGGGCTATTGGCAGCGTCCCCTACGGGGACCTTCGCATGATCTCTTACGATATCTCAGGTTCGCTGTGATGGATGAACAGCGGATTTGTGCGAATTGCGAGGCGGACGCGCGAGTTGCCCGTCCCTCTGCCCCTGCTACGGTTTCTTCTTGCCGAAAAGGCCGCCTAATCCGCTGACGGGATTCTTGCCTCCCGGGATCAGACCCTTGAGCTGATTTCCCACCATTCCCTTCATGTCGGGCGCGAAGGTTGGGTTGGAGGTCGTGCCGCCGATGGAGACGGGGATTCCGCCCGATCCCGCACCTACGACTTTTGTGAGACCGCCGCCGATGCCGGCGAGATTAGCGATCATCTTGAAGTTAAGTTCGTTGTTCGGGCTTACGGTGCCAGCGCCGGTGACCGTTCCAAGGGACGGTACGACTACGTTGATCTTGTCGAGACGCGTGCCATCGGGCGCATAGCGTACATCGGAACTCAGGTTCTCGATGGTCATGTCGTTGCCCGTCTGCTTGCCGGTGAGCGCCGTTATTGCGGACAGCTTCGATCCGAGGTTGAAGTTGGTAAGCGTCGCGTTACTCATCTTGATCCAGCCCGTCGAGACGAGCTTGTCGAGTGGACCGACGGCGTCGAGCTCAACGGAGAGCGTTCCTCCCTTGAGCTTGGAGCCGGTGGGAAGAATCACACCCAGAGCCGGCAGCATTGCTTCAAGGTCGTCGACCGGCATCGCTTGACCGTTCAGTTTCATGTTGGCGGAGGTGGTCTCGCCTTTCATGTCATACGTGCCAGTCAACCGGGCTAGCGCTTTGCCGATCGAGACGTCTCCCTGGGTCAACTTTCCAGATTCGTTCTTGAGATCGTGAGAGACCGTGAAAACAACTTGAACCGGCACGCTTGCAGGAGAACCCTTGGGCACAAGCTTCAGAGACGTCCCCTTCAGAGTTCCGTCGGCTTTGGCGATGTGGCCGTCGGAGGCCAGATTGCCATCAAAGTCCGCCGAGCCGGTGATTCCGAGTTCAGGATCAACGAGCGCCGACTGGGCAAGGTCAAGCTTCTTGAGAGTGACCTTTGCCTGTACCGGCGTGAGGGAAGTGTCGTTGGCGTCGATGGGGCCGGCGCTGCCATCGATCTTCAGGCTGCCGCCGCCGGGCAGGCGCGCCGAGGCTACCACCGGAAATGCGCCGGTAAACGAAAAGTTGCGCACGGCCACATTGACCTGGTCATAGACGATGGGTTTGCGTTTGCCGGTCATGGAGCCGACCGTGATTGCCCCATCATTAAGGTCGAGCTTGGCCACGCTTACATTTGCCGCGGAACCGGATGTCGATTTTTCCGCAGGTTTCGCCGCTTGTCCGGAGGAATTTCCCAGTGAAGAAAAATTCCAAATGCCGTCGCGATTGCGCAGCAACGCAATCTGTGGGTGGTCAATCAGCAGCCGCGTCACGTTGAGCCGCTTGCTGAAAATAAGAGGCATCAGTTCGACGCCTACCTTCAGAGATTTTGCCTGGATAAATGGCGAGTTGCTGAACTTCGGATCGTCCGAGATCGAGAGTTCGTCGGCTTCTACGCTGCCCGAAAGGACGCTGAGGCTCAGGTTGCCCACCTTTACCGAACGCCCCAAAGCCGAGCTGAGGTCCGACTCAATCTGCGGGCGGAAACTATTCACGCTGATCAGAAACGGCAGCGCGACAATGATGACGATTAAGAGCGCGACTACAATGCCGGCAACTTTGATTCCGGTTTTCATGGTGAACCTCCTGGCACGGGTGAGAAGGGATGAGAATTAGCAAACAGTCTACCAAACGGAGAGAGTATGCCGCATCGAGGAGGGCATGCGCGCAGACTGTCCGTCTGTCCGGCGATCACGTATTGCTCCGGTAGTGCGCGCTACGTTATAAGATATCCCAAACAAGACAGGCCAACGCATGGAGTCCAGTCCGCAAAGGGAAGTGCCTTCCTATCCGCCGGTGCAGCAAGAAGTGGCGCGTCTCGCCAGTTCTGTCGAGGTGCGCGCCGCGTTTGAAAGTTTCCGGTCGCAGGAGTCCCAGTTCGCGCTGTGGCAGATGGAGGCAACGCGTGTGGCTGCACCTCCTTTCGGAGAGGCAGCGCGGGGCGCGTGGCTGGCAGAGCGTTTTCGCGAGATTGGCCTTCACGACGTGCAGATGGACGAGGTCGGCAATGTCTTCGGCATTCTTCCCGGCTTGGGCAGCCAGTTTGTTGCCCTTAGCGCACACATCGATACGGTGTTTCCAGCGGCGACTCCACTCAACATCCGGCAGCAGGGTAGCAAATTGTACGGCCCCGGAGTCTCCGATAACGGTGCGGGCATCGCGGCCATGTTGGCCATCGCCAGTGTGCTGAGTCGCGCCCGCATCGCGCATGGCATGCCCTTTCTATTTATCGGGAACGTCGGCGAAGAGGGGGAAGGCGACCTGCGCGGCATGCGTCACGTTTTCGCGACACCCCGCTGGCGTGATTCGATCGCGTACAGCGTGGTCGTCGATGGTGCTGGCTCCGACACGGTTGTGGCGGAAGCCCTGGGCAGCCGCCGCTTCGAAGTGATTGTGCGTGGTCCCGGCGGCCACTCGTGGAGCGATTTCGGTACACCTCATCCGATTCTTGCGCTTTCGCGGGCGATCGAAATTTTCAGTCAAACGCCAGTGCCAACTTCGCCCAAGACGACATTTAACGTGGGCGTGATTCGCGGCGGAACGAGCGTGAACTCGATTCCGGAATCGGCCAGCATGCGCGTGGATCTCCGCTCCACCTCGATGTCGGAAATCGACCGCCTCGAACGCTCTCTGCGTCTGGCACTTGAGCAAGGCGTTGCGATGGAAAATCTGGCGGCCTCCCAGCAGAAAGCGAGAAGGCCGCAGGTCGTGCAAAGCGAGTTTGTCGAGATCGGAAATCGTCCGGCAGGCGAACTGGCGACGGATGCGCGGCTGCTGAAAGTAGTGCGCGCCGTCGATTTGCATCTGGGCAACACAGCACAAGTGCAGCGCGCCTCGACCGACGCCAACATACCACTTTCTCTCGGCCGCGAGGCCATCGCCATCGGCGGCGGAGGCTCCGGAGGCGGCGCTCACACGTTGCAAGAATGGTTCGACTGTAATGGACGCGACCTCGGACTGAGGCGCATTCTTCTAACAATGCTCACGCTGTCGGGAGTTGGAGAATAATGAAGACCAGAATCATGCCCATCCTGCTGTTGGCTGCGGTATCGGGTGCGTCGGCGCAGACTGCCCCCCAGAAGCCGAAAGCGGACGTGATTTTTACCCATGGCAACATTTACACCGGCGTGGTCGATGCCACGGCATCGCTCGGCGCCGGCAAACGCTCGGAAGCGATGGCTGTTCTCGGCGACCGGATTCTCGCGGTCGGTGCGCGCGACGAAGTGATGAAGACCAAAGGCCCGGAGACGAAGATTGTCGATCTCGACGGCCGCTTCGTCATGCCCGGATTCAACGATGCCCACATGCACTTGGCGAGCGCCGGGCTAGAGAAGATGAACGTGAACCTGGTCGGCGCGAAGACGCTCGACGAATTCCGCGATCGTCTGCGGGCGAAGTGCGACTCTGCCGCGCCTGGAGACTGGGTCGTTGGCGAAGGCTGGGATGAGACTCTGTGGCCAGTCAAAGTGGTGCCGACACGCTGGGACCTTGACGAAGTGAGCGGCAAACATCCGGTGTATCTCACCCGCGTGGACGGGCACATCGGCGTGGCCAATACACGCGCGCTCCAACTGGCTAGCGTGACAGTCGCCAGTAAAGATCCGGATGGTGGCAAGATCGACCGCGACGACTCCGCCACGCCCAATGGCGTTCTGCGAGAGAAGGCGCAAGAGTTGGTGCAGTCCGTGATTCCGAAGCCCACGCACGAGAAGCGAACCGCGGCGATCGAACTCGCTCTAGCGGATATGGCGAGTCACGGGGTCACGTCAGCGCAGGACTTTTCCCAGTGGGAAGACTTTGAAATTTACGAAGAACTGGAAACGAGTGGAAAGCTGACGGCCCGCATCTCCGAGTGGCTGCCCTTTGATGAGTCGCTCGAAGATCTGAACAGCAAACGCAATTCGCATCCTGCGTCCGACACGATGCTGCACACAGGAATGCTCAAAGGCTTTATGGACGGCTCGCTCGGTTCAAAAACCGCCGCGCTGCTGGAACCCTACAGCGACGATCCGCAGAATAAAGGCATTCCGCAATACGACGTCGCCAAACTGAACGCGATGACCAAGGAGCGCGTGCTCGCGGGATTTCAGGTCGGCTTTCATGCCATCGGAGATCAAGGTATCCAGATGGCGCTCGACGCTTTTGCAGAGGCCGAGAAAGCTGCGAAGGCAGGCAACGTGAAGGCCGCCGACGGTGGCTCCGACTATCGCTTGCGCGTCGAACATGCGCAGGTCACCACGCCCCAGCAGATTTTGCGCTTCAAAGAACTCAAAGTGATAGCCTCGATGCAACCCAGCCACCTGACCACCGATATGAACTGGGCGGAGTCTCGGCTGGGGCCGAAGCGCGCCGCGAATTCCTACGCGTGGGATGACTTCATTCGCCGGGGCGTCGTTCTCGCCTTTGGCACGGATTATCCGGTCGAACCGGTCACTCCCTTTCGCGGCATCTACGCGGCCCTCACGCGGGAAAGCGAAGACGGCAAGAAGAGCTACTATCCGGCGCACAAACTGAATATCGAGCAGGCCATCGCCGCGTACACCACAGGATCGGCGTTTGCCGAGTTCGCGGAGAAACAGAAAGGCAAACTCGCGCCGGGAATGCTCGCCGATTTCATCGTGCTGGATCAGGACATTACGGCAGCACTGCCCCCGAAGATTCTCGACACAAAGGTGCTGCGCACTGTGGTCGGAGGCAAGACGGTGTACGAGGCGAAGTAGCTAAGTGAAGATCGGTACATCTGACCATCGGGTCATCGGACGATCTGATGATCTGGGAATCAGGTCCAGATGGCCCGAATCACCCTGCAGGTTTCCATGACCCCCCAGGAAAGAGAACACACATTCATGATCGGCGCTCCTCTGGCTATTGTCCCGGCTCTGGTTTTTCTGCCGGCGGTGATGTTTCTCATCGTGGCGCCGCAAATCGCTCACGGCAGGGTGATCGGAGCCATTGCGATCCCCGCATGCGCGCTCGCCAGCATGTTCGGGCTCTGGAAGCTCGCCATGGGCGTCGTGCAAAAACCGTGGGGAATTTTCAACGTGCTCAATGTGGGAGCGTTGTTCGTCCTTTTGGTGATCGCCGGTTACACCGGGATGTTCCTGGCCTGGATAACGCTGAAACTGTAGAACGCTGTGACGATGGGCTGCCGCAAGCCGTTCGCCGCCAGGGAATCGTCACTAACGGAATGTTCGATCATCACTGCACACCCTTGGACAATGTGAGATTCGTATCAGGTCATCGCTTTAGCGATGACGCCAACACACCCACAAGAAGGCGCCTTTAGGCGCTGGGGGCCGAATGTCGATTCCCATTCGCAATGCTGATCGGTCACATGTCATCGCGGGCGAGCGTACTTTCTTCGTCACTTCCTCGACGTGGGGAAAAACCGGACTACTGCAGTCCGCTCGTGCGGCAAGCCTGTTCATCGACGTGCTTTATCATTATCGCCAGCGGCAAGAATATCGCCTCCACGAATTTGTGGTCATGTCCGACCACTTCCACGTGCTGATCACGGTGGGTGCGGAGATGACCGTGGAGAAAGCGGTCCAGTTGATCAAGGGAGGTTTTGCGTTTCGCGCCGGACGCGAACTTGGGTTCCACGCTCCGGTTTGGCAGAAGGGATTTTCAGAGGTCCGGGTGAATGATCGCGATGCTTTCCTCAAGGTGAAGAAATACATTCATGAGAACCCGGTCAAGCGTTTCCTGGTGTCGGTATGCACAGATTATCCGCATTCTTCAGCAAATTCAAAGTTGGAACTGGACCCGCCGCCCGAGCGCCTAAAGGCGCGTCCAGAGGGTGCCATTTTCGGCATCGCTAAAGCAATGCCCTGATACGAATCGCCTTTCTTTGATGTATCTCGGCCCACGAATACGAATCAATGGCGCACTCGATCCGTGCTATTCCGTCCCTACAAGTTGCAAGTCTCTATAACCAGAACCCGGTTTTCAGCGTCTAATGACCTAGCACCTCTGCGAACCGGCCGTCTTGGGGCGAAGGTATAATTAAGAATTAGGCTCTCTTAGGAGGAAAGAAATGGATTCGCGCGAAAGCGCTGTTTGGTCCCGGATGAAAGCCAACCGCTGGGCCTCTACTCTTACGATTCTGGCGACTCTTGCTGTCGGAATTCTTATCGGCACCGTCATTTCCTATGGCGTCAAAGGCAAAGAGGGACAGAAGTCGTCCGATGCCACGCCGTTGACTATCCCAGCGCCGCAGCAGCTCTCGAATACCTTCTCACAGATTTCGAAGCAGCTCGAGCCGAGCGTGGTGAACATCAACACGGAATCGACGATCAAGAATCCGCATCGCCGCCGCTCGGTTCGTCCCGATCCGGATCAGGATCAAGGCAGCGGGGATGACGACACGCCATTCCAGGATTTCTTCGACAAGTTTTTCGGTGGACAAGGTGGCCAAGGCGGTCCCGACCCCGGCACGGTGCGTCAGCGTTCCCTCGGTTCCGGTGTAATCGTTGATTCCAAGGGCTACATCGTTACCAACCGGCACGTTGTCGAAAAAGCAGATCGCATCCGCGTGAAGCTGCAGGATGAAGACCCTGTCTCTCCCGGCCATGACGCGAAGTTGATCGGCATGGACCAGGAAACCGATTTGGCGGTCATCAAGATCGACATGGATCGTCCGCTGCCCGCCGCGAAGATCGGTAACTCCGATGGGATGCAAGTCGGTGATTGGGTACTCGCCATCGGCAGCCCCTTCGGATTGCAGGAGACGGTAACCGCCGGCATCGTTTCCGCCAAGGGGCGCAATATCGTTCCCAACCGTCAGTTTCAGTCGTTCATTCAGACCGATGCGGCGATCAATCCCGGCAACTCAGGCGGGCCGCTCGTGAACATGGCCGGTGAAGTCATCGGGATCAACACCGCCATTTTGACCGAGACCAGTTCCTACGCAGGCGTTGGTTTTGCCATGCCTTCGAACACCGTGGCGCAGGTTTACAACCAGCTGATTGGTCCGGAGCACCGCGTGGCGCGTGGTTCGATCGGGATTGAGTTCTCGCCCTATCCGAACCCCGCCATCGCACGTCTCTACGGGTCGGGTGTCACGATTCAAAACGTGACTTCCGGTAGTCCAGCGGAAGAAGCGGGGCTGAAGATCGGCGACACCATCACTTCCGTCGACGGCAAAGACGTCAAGACCGGCGACGAACTGGTGGCCGATATCGCTTCCCGCAAGCCCGGATCAAAAGCCAAAGTCGCATTTTTCCGCAATGGCAAGAAACAGGAAACAACCGTGACCATCGCGGACCGCTCGAAACTGTTTGCCTCCCGTCTTGGTGAAGAAGATGAAAACCAGAGTGAGGAAGCGCCCAAGGCCAGCAAGTTTGGGATCACGGTTCGCGCTATCACGCCAGACCTTGCCGATCGCTTGGGTATTTCGTCCGGCAAAGGCGTAGTAGTGTCAGACGTGAAGCAGGGAGGATTCGCTGAGGATCTCGGCTTGAATCGCGGCGACGTGATTCTCGAAGTGAACAAGCAGCAGGTCAACAATCCTGAGGAATTCGGCAAGATCGAATCGGCAATGAAGAGCGGGCAGGATGTCGTGTTCCTCGTGCGTCAGCGAGGCTCGCGAGCCCAGGATGGAACGATCTTCCTGGCTGGCACACTTCCGTAACCGGTATATACTCCGGCGAGACTGGCACTGGCGTCCCATTTCAGGGACGATAGGAGAGTCAGTCTCGCCGGTTTTTTTATTGCGGCAAAATGCGCTTACACAATCAAATTCGGATTTTGCAACGGATGGCAGAACGCCTCGCAATGTGCAGCCTGCTCGTCGTAGCTTTGTGTGCGTCGGGTGGCGCGCAGACGGATGCTTCCACGCCGACGAAGAGTCCAACGAAGAAGACGACGCAGACTCCCAAGTCCGCTGCCACGAAAACCTCTACCAAGAAGTCATCCACCACGACCGCGAAGCATTCAACTGGCTCACACGCGACCACGAAGCGCACGTCATCGCAGAAAAGCAGTAAGAGTTCGCGTGGCAAGAAGGGCTCGAAGAAGCACGGACAACAGGCCATCGATTCGACGCGAGCCCGGCAGATTCAGGAAGCACTGATTCGCGAGCACTACATGCAGGGCACTCCTAGCGGAACCTGGGATGCCACCACGCAAGCCGCTATGCAGAAGTTTCAGGCGGATCAGGGCTGGCAGTCGAAGACCACTCCAGACTCGCGAGCACTGATTAAGCTTGGCCTCGGGCCGAGCAATGATCACCTTCTCAATCCGGAAAGCGCTATGACAAGCGCACCCGCCGCGGGCGACCCGAAAGCCACAGGCAAGGCTAGTGCGGGAGAGAGCGCGCCACCGCAGTAGGCGAAGGCGTCTCATAGGTACGCTGGACGTCTGCGAGTATATTGGTCGAGACATGGCAACAGCTTCTCGCGACGTTCCCGCGCTAGAGCATACTAATGAGACAGAGGCACAAGTCCCCAAGCGTTTGATGTGCCTCGACACCTACCGTGGCCTCTGTGTCGCGGGCATGATCGTTGTAGACAACCCGGGAAGCGACACCAAGGCCTATTGGCCCATCATGCATGCCCAATGGAACGGATGGACTCCCGCCGACTTCATCTTTCCTTCGTTTCTTTTTTTGGTCGGAATTTCGTTGGTATTCTCCGCCTCCTCGCGTCTGCAGCATGGCGAATCGCGTTCGGACATCTTCGTCCACGCTCTCTGGCGGAGCCTGATTCTCATTGCCGTTGGTCTTCTGGTCAATGCCTCGCCCATCATCGGTTTCGACATTCACACTTTTCGTTTTGAAGGTGTGACGCAGCGGATTGCGCTCTGCTATCTGGCCGCAGTGATCATGGAACTGTGGTCGGGCCGCCGCGGACAAGTCATCGCACTCGCCGTGTGTATTGTCGGGTACTGGGCGATCCTCCGGTTCGTAGCTGTGCCGGGGTGCGGCGTGCCTGGACACGACATTCCGTTCATGGACCCTGACCGCAACTTGCCGGCATGGCTCGACCGCAAATTATTTATGGGCCACCTGTACAACGGGAATCGCGATCCGGAAGGAATTATCCATACGATTCCTGCCATCGGGACCACGCTGATTGGCGTCCTCACCGGGCATTGGCTTCGCTCCAGGAAAGCGCCGGCGATCAAGGCTGTGGGCATGCTCTTAGTTGGCGTGGTTGGCCTGTCTGCGGGTTTGTTTTGGGACCGGTGGTTTCCGATCAACAAGAATCTTTGGACCAGTTCGTTCGTCCTGTTTAGCGGAGGATTTGCCCTCACTTTCCTGGCCCTCCTCTATTGGTTGCTTGAGATCAAACAGTGGCGCGGAACTTGGACGATGCCCATCCTGGTTTTCGGCATGAACGCGATCGCTGGATTTGTCGCGGACTCATTGGTGTACGGGCCGGGGTACACGTTCACTGCGAAAGGCCCAAACGGAGTCAGCATGGTCTGGCACGAGGCAGCCCAAGCGCACCTCGAATCGTTCGGATTGAGCACGCCAAACGCTTCGCTAGTCTATTCACTATCGGCCGTATTGTTCTGCTGGATTCTGCTTTGGTTTCTCTGGCGCAAGCGGATCTTTATCAAGATCTGACGGCGCTTTAAGTCGACTCGCCTACTCCACCACCGGCCGCGGGCAAAAAGGGATGGGCATCCCTTGCACGATCGCTCCTGGATTACCTTCTACCAGCGCCTCGGCATATTCCGGCCCCACAATCTTCTCGGCTACGGCATAGCCTGCCGAGAGATTTGGAACGCGCCGCCTCGTCTCATGAGCGTCAGACGCTAGAACATGCACGGCCGAATGGTCGAGCAGCCAGCGAGCAACGACCTCCGGGCGTTCTCCCCAGAACCCCGTGAGCGCTGAGGCGGTCACCTGCACGAGGCAGCCCTGCTCCGCCCACTCCAGGATGCGCTGCGGCGTTTGCTGCAGAATCGGGTTGCGCTCGGGATGGGTCAGGATCGGCGTCAGACCGCGATCTCCGAGGCGCGTAAAGCACTCTCCGAGTTGCGTCGGGACGCTGTAGTTGCTGAGTTCGATCAGCAGATAATTCGTCTCGCCTATGGTGTAGGTGTGCGGCGTTTCGAGCACGCGCTCCAGATTCTCGAAAGAGAGATGGAAATCGCAACCCAGAGTCAGTTGCAGTTCCGGACCAACTTTTTCCTTAAGTTGCTCCAGCAGTCCACTCAGATAGGCGCGGTCGTAAACATATCGATCGTTGGCATGGGGAGTGGCAACACTATGCGTGATGCCGTCGGCGATCGCCATTCGGCACATTTCCACGGCTACGTCCCAGGATTTTGGGCCATCGTCGACTTCCGGCAGAAGGTGGCAGTGGATATCGATCACGGTGTAATTCGATTAGAACATACTCGACGGCCTTCAATCCCGCCGTGGGTGGAAAGCGAGCGTTTCTCGTTCCTACCAGCAATAAACGACGGCAAAAGACGACAGGCACAGCCCGGAGTGACATCGCCCGCATCCAACTTCATGGCTGCGACGGAGTTGCGCTCGATGCGCTTTCTCATGCAGGATAGTAGATTCGACTTCACGTTCTAATTTTTGTGATTGAGGAGCAGGTCTGCAAATGAGCTTTTTAAGGGCGGCGCGCGCCGCACTATCTGGTCAAGTTGGTTCCCGGGTCCGTGTAGCCGCGTCCGCGATTCTGGTCGCACTTTCGCTTTCTTGCGGTACGAATCAGCACATCAATCAAAACGCACCCAGTCACAATGCATACATCACCCTGCCAGCCAAGGGTTCCGTGGCGCAATTGCGCATCAACGATTCCACCGGCGAAATAACCATCGGAAGCCAGACTCCCCAGGTGCCGAATACTTCGCCGAACGGCATAGCTCTGGCGCCTTCAAAGAAGTTCTTATACAGCGTGAATTCCGGGAATAACACGATTTCAACGTTCAGCGTAGCCAGCGACGGAAGCCTTACCCAGACGGGAGGGCAGATGCCGGAAGGCGGGTCGTCCCCTTTTGCGGCAGCCATCGATCCTTCGGGCCAATACCTGTTGGTGACGAACAGTCTCGGTGACCCGGTTACCGGTACTGACGGAAGCATCTCGGTATTCTCCATAAATTCGAGCACGGGCGCGCTGACCTCTGTTGGTTCCCCGATTTACGCCAACTCTGATCCAACCCAGATTCTGTTTACGCACTCGGGCAAGTTCGTCTACGTGGCCAATCCGAATATTGGCGCGGTTACGGGATTTTCGTTCTCGGCCGGCGTGCTCACTCCGGTGCCGAACGCCCCGGCATTTTCCGGATCGCAGGCTTCCGCGCTGGCTGTCGACGGCGGTGACAATTTTCTATATGTCGCGAATACCACGGCCATCAATCCTGGATTGAGCACGATCGGAAACATTTCGGGTTTCCTCATCGATCCCAACTTTGGAACACTGACGCCAATGCTGGGTTCGCCCTTTACTTCTTCGTTCGGTACCGGGCCGTCGGCACTCGCTGTCGACCCCAGCAATAGGTTCCTCTATGCAACGACTCCGGGGTCAAGTTACTCCATCTGGTGTTTTTCGATCACTCCGGTCACGGGAGTACCGACGGCGGTGACCGCTTCGCCATTCAGTTTGAGTTCAGGCGGACAGTTCGCTCTTTTTGACCTGACGGGCAACTACTTCTATATCGGCAATCAGGCCGGGTCCAACATCGTGGGCTATACGTATAACACCTCCACCGGAGTACTGACGGCGATTACGAGCTCACCATTTTCCACCGGAGCTCCGGGTGCCATGGTGCTTTTGGAATAGCGCTATTCACGGCGTAACCCCATTGTAATCTGACGGTTGAGGGTTGGCACTTTGGTGGAATAAATTTGGCACCCGCGTGCCATTTTCAAAGTGCTGGCTTGGACCTACCTTGGCATTGAGCAGTTCTGGGGGAGGGCTGCCCGGGCGTCCTGGGTTCGAAAGAATCCGGACGCCCGTTTAATTTTTGGGACATTAATACATTGAGCGATTGAATCATTGAGTGATTGAGGCATTAAAGGTCAAGAGCCATCGGGATAGGTTGGTTTCCAATGATTTAATGTCTCAATGATTCAGTGAGTCAATGATCTCAGTTGGTTGAGATTGTGAAGTTGACGGTGATGCGCGCCTGCGTTTCCACCGGCTGCCCGTTCTGAAGGTAGGGCTTGAAGTGCCACTGCTTCACGGCCTCGCGCGCTGCAGTTGCCAGAATTCCGGGGCCGCTGAGAATCTGCAGTTCCTGAATCGATCCGTCACGTGAGATAAGGGCCTGCAAACTGACCGCGCCCTGCACCTTCATTTGCCGCGCCAGCAGCGGGTAATCAGGCGGGACCGAAACGGTCACATTCTGCGCGGCTGGCCGAGAGAGCGCCATGTGGTTTGCGTCGGCTACGGTGCGATCCACGCTCGCACTAGCCGCTGGTGCGGCGGAACTGGTTGAGCCCGAGTCCACATCCAGGTGAATGGCGCTGCTCTTGGCGGGCACATTCATGTGTCGGTTCCCGGCTACCACCTCCACTTGCAGAGGCGGCAGCGTGGTGCGCTCGGTAGTTGCTGAAAAAGGCGGCGCTTCTGACGATGCAGCGGGTGTGGAAGTCTTGGCAGGCTTTTTGTCCTTCGCCGCGGCGGCGGGCGTGCTCACGGTCGCTGGAACGCTGCTCTTACTCCGAGCGCGAAAAACCGCTTCGTGGACTTCACCTTCGGGAGGAAACCAGAAATCCCAGTCCCGCAGAACCACCGCGACCAGTGCCAGCAGCAGGATTCCCAGCGCAATGAGCATCCGCTTGCGCTGCACCTCCGCGTCCGGCAACGCCGGTTGCGTGGGAAGCGGCACTGACCGCTCAATCTGGTCTTCGGGCTGCGTCTCGTTGTGGAACATTACCGGAGCATCCTTGAAACTGGTTCAGCAGAAACCGGTTCAGCGTACTGGGTCAGTATGCCCCTAAACTTATTTTGTGCCAAGCAAATCCAACACTGGGCAAGCCATTCCTACGAAATCGTAAGGGCCGCCTGTTACCGGGCCGAGGGGCCTGCCCAATAGCAGGCTGGCCCCGGTGTGTGTACCGCGTCAGGATCTTTTTCAGGAGTTCTTCGTGACTTTGTAATCCAGTTTGTCGAGAATCCCGATGGCGGCGTCAAGAATCTCCTTGTCGACTTTCCGGTTCGAGGCGATGGCTTCCGCCAGGGGGATGGAAATGATTTTGTTGCCGCGCAAAGCCGCCATCTTGCCCCACTCCTCGCGGTGCACCATGTCGATGGCGCCCAAGCCGTAACGGGTCGCCAGCACGCGGTCGAAAGCGCTGGGCGACCCACCACGCTGGATGTGACCGAGCACGACTGAGCGCGACTCGAAGCCCGTCAGCTTTTCGATTTCCGCCGCCAGGGTCGCGCCGATTCCACCGAGTTTGAGATGGCCGAATTCGTCGCGTCCTTCACCTCCGACCCCACCATGCTTCTCGATGCCGTCAGCGAACTTGGCTCCCTCTGCCGCGACCACGATACTGAAATATCTTCCGCGTGCGTGTCGCTGCCGAATCAGTTCCGCGACCTGTTCGATATCGAAAGGAACTTCCGGAATCAGAATGACGTCGGCGCCCCCCGCAATCCCGCTGTACGCCGCGATCCAGCCGGCATCGCGCCCCATCACTTCCACCACGATCACGCGATTGTGCGCTTCGGCAGTCGTATGGACGCGGTCAATGGCCTCGGTAGCGATGTTCACCGCCGTGTCGAAACCGAAAGTGAAGTCGGTGCCTGCAAGGTCGTTGTCAATTGTCTTCGGAACGCCAACGACCTTCACTCCCATATCGAAAAGCTTCTTTGCCACCGAAAGCGTGTCGTCGCCACCGATGGCGATCAGCGCATCGCAGCCGTGTTTCTTCAGATTGTCAACGCATCGCTGCAGGCCATCGGGTTTCTTTGCCGGATTGGTACGCGAGGTACGCAAAATCGTGCCGCCGCGCGGCAGAATGCCACCCACGGACGAGAGGCCAAGGTCCATTGTCTTGTCTTCCAGCAACCCGCGCCAGCCCTCGACGAATCCTACGAATTCATCTTCGTAGTGAAACGTGCCCTTACGCACGGCCGCTCGTATGACTGCATTCAGTCCTGGGCAGTCGCCTCCGCCCGTCAACATTCCGATTTTCATCACTTCTCCTTGAGGTATGAGTTCCTGGATCAATAAAAGCTATGCGGCTGCAACGACTGAATTGCCCTCATGAAACGTTTCAGTACCGCGGGAAATATAAGATTATCACGCTGCGACACCGCATCCGCGCCAGGCTTTCCCGCAGCATCAGAACCAGATGCACCGCTTGCGCATCCCGGCTGTTTTCGACACAATACTCGCCACCGGATCACCGAACTTGCTAAGAACAACCAGTCCCATGCCGAAAATCTTGCGTTTCGCTTTCTGGATTGCTGTCAGCCTGCTCGGAGCGTTCTCGCTCGCCACTATTGCTCTGCATCGCGGCGAGCAGATCAACGCGTTGTGGCTGGTCGCCGCTGCCGTTTGCACCTATGCCGTCGCCTACCGCTTCTACAGCAGCTTCGTGGCGGCGAAGGTGCTGGCGCTCGATCCCCTGCGCGCCACTCCAGCGGAGCGTCTCGACAACGGCCGCGACTTCGTCCCCACCAACAAATGGGTTGTGTTTGGCCATCACTTCGCCGCTATTGCTGGCCCCGGGCCGCTGGTTGGGCCTGTGCTCGCAGCGCAGTTCGGCTACCTGCCCGGCACGCTTTGGATCATCTCCGGCGCCGTGCTTGGTGGTTGCGTGCAGGATTTCGTGATTCTGCTGTTCTCCGTGAGGCGGGATGGCAAATCGCTGACCGAAATGGCGAAGTCGGAAATTGGACGGGTCGGCGGCATTGTCGCCTATGTCGCGGTGCTGAGCATCATCGTCATTCTGCTCGGAGCCACGGCGCTGATCGTGGTGAATGCGCTCAAGTCGAGCCCCTGGGGAACGTTCACGATCGCGATGACCATGCCGATCGCCGTGCTGATGGGCGTTTATCTGCGGCGCATCCGGCCGGGAAAAGTTCTCGAAACTTCCGTGCTGGGGTTTGTGCTCGTTCTAGCCGCCATCTTTGGTGGGCAGTGGGTTTCGGAAACGCCCTCGTGGGCGACGATATTTACCCTCACCGGTCCTACGTTGGCAATTCTCATCATCATCTACGGATTCGCAGCCTCAGCATTGCCGGTGTGGCTGCTGCTGGCGCCGCGCGACTATCTGAGTACTTTCGTGAAGCTGGGCACGATTTCTCTGCTAGCCGTGGGCATCGTGGCCATGCGGCCGACGTTGCACATGCCGCCTCTGACACGCTTTGTGGACGGCACCGGGCCGATCTTTGCCGGAACCATCTTTCCCTTCGCCTTCATCACCATCGCCTGCGGGGCGGTCAGCGGATTTCACTCCCTCATCTCGAGCGGCACCACTCCCAAGCTGATTCGCCGCGAACCGGAGACTCGCATGGTCGGCTATGGCGGCATGCTGGCCGAGTCCATGGTCGCGATCATGGCCATGATTGCGGCGTCGGTGCTTCAGCCGGGAGTCTATTTCGCGGTCAACAGTCCGGCTGGCGTCGTTGGACAGGCGCCTGACGTCGCCGCGGCAGCGATCAGTTCCTGGGGATTTCCCGTGACGGCCACCCAGATGGCAACGCTGGCTCACGCCGTAGGTGAGCAGACGCTTTTCAATCGCACCGGCGGTGCACCCGCTTTTGCGGTCGGCATGGCCCAGATTTTTTCCAGCACGCTCGGCGGACAGGCTGTGATGGCCCTGTGGTATCACTTCGCCATCATGTTCGAAGCGTTGTTTATCCTCACCATTCTCGATGCCGGCACCCGCGTCGGCCGTTTCATGTTGCAGGACGCGCTCGGCCACATCTGGAAGCCGCTTGGACGCACCAGTTGGTATCCGTCGATTCTTTTCACGAGCGCGGTGGTCGTCGCCGCCTGGGGAAATTTTCTGTGGCAGGGAATCAAGGATCCGCTAGGAGGAATCAACTCGCTCTGGCCGCTCTTCGGTATCTGTAATCAGCTTCTGGCCACGGTGGCGCTCTGCGTGGCGACCACGATCATCGTGAAGATGGGCCGCGTCCGCTATGTGCTGGTCACGCTGATTCCGTTGAGCTGGCTGGTGGCCGTGACCTTCACGGCGTCATGGCACAAAGTGTTGGATCCCAATCCGCGCGTCGGTTTTCTGGCTCATGCCCGCCAACTTGCTGCTGCGGGAGCGAATCCCCGCCTGATCTTCAACGATCGCCTCGACGCCGCGGTTACAGGAGTTCTGGTCGTGATGGTGGCGACGATCCTGATCGAATCAAGCTTGGAATGCATGCGAATCATTTCGGGTCAGAAATCCGCCGCAACCAGAGAAGCGCCGTTCGTGATGACAAAACTGGCTGAGGAGCGAGCATGAACCGAGAAGAGTGTGGCGCGGGCGCCCTCGTCCGCGAAACGCCGGAAGCGAGAGTAACCAATGGGAGAGCAAAGGCAATTGTCGATGCCGTCGTCCGGTCGTTTGCATTGTTGATCGCGACCCTCCAGGAAATTTTCGACGAATCCGCCTACGAACGCTTCCTGCAGAGAAGCCGCCTCGAATCTTCCGTCAAAGCCTACGCGACATTTCTCCGGGAAAATGAACAATCCAAGTGTCGAAGACCAAGATGCTGCTGAAAGGGCAGAACTGAGAGCTGACAGCTGAGAGCTGAGAGCCATCCTGCTACACTTCCTTCATGCGCGTCCTCGGCATCGACTGCGGCACCGAATACACCGGATACGGCGTTGTCGATCTCATCTCTGATGACCGCAGGAACGACCGCCTGATCTGCATCATCTGCGGCGCAATTAAGGCTTCTCCGCGTGATCCAATGCCGGTCCGCCTGTCGCATATTTCGACGGGCCTGCAGAAGCTGATTGCTGAACATTGCCCCGACCGAGTCGCCATCGAAGATGTCTTCTATTCCGCGAATGTGAAGTCCGCCCTGAAACTCGGCCAGGTTCGCGGAGTGGCCATGCTGGCGGCCGCTTCCGCCGGACTCGAAGTCGCTGAATACTCGCCGCTCTCCATCAAGTCGGCGGTTGTCGGATACGGCCGCGCCGAAAAACATCAGGTGCAGGAAATGGTGACGCGTCTGCTGAATCTCGACCAGATCCCTGAACCCGCCGACGCCGCCGATGCTCTGGCCATCGCAATCTGCCACCTGCACACGGCCGCAACACGGGAGCGCCAGGGGGAGCCCAGCTCGAGAGAACTTGGAAATCGCAGGATCGCCGCCCGCTAAGAGATCCGGTCAAGTTACCCTCGTCCTCGCCCGAAAATCCTCAAGCACTGCTCCACTCGTTTGGGCAGAACCCGCAGACGACGGGCCGATCTCAAGCTATCCTGAAATCAAGCAAAAACATCAACCTAGGGGTTTTATGGGTCTTCGCCACTTTTCTGCCGTCATCGTTACGTTTCTCCTGCAGACAGCCGTCCTGCATGCCGCTCAGAACGCGACTTGTACCTTCAGCACGTTCTCCGCGCCATCTGGATACTCATTCAACACGGTGCAGGGAGTCAGCGACGACGGAACCGTCGTCGGCCAGTTGCTCGACAACAGCACACAACAGAGCGTGGCCTTCATGCGCTCCGCCAGCGGAGTCTTCACCGAATACACTGCCCCGCAATCGGTAACGACCTGGTTGTATGGGCGTAACGCCTCCGGCGTGAGCGCTGGTTCTTACCAGGACAACGGAAACCTCGAACACATGCACGGGTTTCTGCTGCAGGGCTCGACTTTCAGCGCTGTCAATCATTCCGGATCGACGAATACGTGGCTCTTCGATGTCAATCAACTAGGGGCCGCGTCGGGCAGCTATAGTGCGAGCAATTCGGTGGTCAAGGGATTCATGCTCGTCAATGGCAAGTACACAACGATTGCCTATCCCAACGCGCAGGTCACCTACGCGCTGGGCCTCAATGACAACGGTCAAGTCGTCGGGTCTTACGCTAGCGGTTTCGTGGACTACGGCTTCTCATGGCAGAACGGGACGTTCACCAGCATCAATTATCCGAAAGCCAAGTACGGCACCGTTCTGAGCGGCGTCAACAACTCCGGAGAAATCGTCGGCAATCATCTTTCGTCGGATAAGACTTTCGGCTTCATCTATGTGAATGGCGTCTTCAAGAACATTGTCTACTCCGGCGCAAGCTACACCATGGCCGGAGGCATCAACAACAATGGTCTGGTCTCAGGCCTGATCGTTCTGAGCAGCACGAATAGTCTGGGCTACACCGCCGCCTGCAAGTAGGCGAAAAGCGAACAGCGAACAGCGTTCCACCCTTGACACTGCTCGCCGCATCCCCAATCATTACAGCGGCCCATGCCTCGTTCATTTGAGATTGTTTGCGTCGTCGTCTTTTCCGCTTTGTTTGCCGTTTCGCAGACCGATCCCCCGGCAACCATCACCTTTACGCTCGATTTCCCCGCTTCGCAGCCCGAACACTACGCGATCCGTCTGCAATCCAATGGCACGGCTCATTACGAGTCCGCTGGACGCATTTCTGCTGATTCCGATGAGACGGACAGTTTCGATCTCGACTTCACGGTCACGGCGGAAACCCGGCAGAAGGTCTTCGATCTTGCGGCCAAAGCTGGCTATTTCAAGAAAGATGTTGATTCCCGCCAGAAGGGTCTGGCTTTCACAGGAAAGAAGACGCTGGCTTACAAAGACGACCGGCGTGCCGGGGAGTGTACCTACAACTACTCATCCAACGGCGCAGTCCAGGGCCTGACCAGCCTGATGCAGAACCTCTCCGAGACGCTCGAATTCGGTCATCGCCTGCAGTACGACCGCCGCTACCAGAAGCTCGCGCTCGACGAAGAACTCAAGCGTATGGAGGAGATGGCGCGCAGCAATCAGTTGGTCGAGGTCGCTTCGATTCGTCCGATTCTGGAGCAGATCATCGCCGATCAGTCGGTGATCAACGTAACCCGAGGACGCGCCCAGCGACTGCTAGAGCAGGCGAGCGGACAATGAAACAGCTCTTAGCATTTAGCCGTTAGCCATTAGCAATTAGCAAAACCACGTAGCGCGGGCTGAATCCGCTTATTGCTAAGTGCTAACTGCTAATAATAATTCCGGCGTATCCAACCACCTGATCGAAGTCGCCGGAGACTTCGCCTGAAGTTGCGTACTTCACCAAAGTGGCGGAGGTTGCGCCCAGACGTTTCGCCGCCGTCAGCATGACCGTAGTCGGCCCGAATCCGCACATGCTGATGTCTTGCGTTGTCACCGTCTCCCACAACCCGCGCGCATCGAGGGCTAGCACGCGGTCGATTGCTTTGCGGTCTTTCACGCGCGTGATGGCGTCCGATTCGTAGTGATTCATATCGCTCGAAGCCACAATCAGCACTTTTTCCGTTTGCGCCGCAATCACATCCGCGAGAGCTTCGCCCAGTCCCTGCAGCACCTCAAAATTGCTGGTGCCGATCACGATGGGAAGAATCTTCAATTTCGGTTGCCGTGCCTGTAGAAAAGGTAATTGCACCTCGATGGCATGTTCGCTGCGGTGCGCCGCGTCGTCTTCTTCGAGGGCAGGGAAGCGCTTCATAAGGCGGTTGGCTAACTCCGGATCGGGCTCTACCTGTCCCAGAGGAGTCTGCCACCTAGTTCCGGCCATGACTGACAGCGGCAGCCCTCGTCCGGTGTGATTCGGGCAAAGGATCACGCAGTGCTCCGGAATCTCCATACGTGAATAGACCGCACCGGCGACGCCGCCGGAGTAGATGTATCCGGCATGAGGGGCAACGCATCCGATTGCGGTTACGAGTGCAGTCCTAGGTGAACTGAATTCGCGGATTTCGCACAGCAATTCATCGGCCCGGCCGGGATAAAACCGGCCAGCAACTGCGGGAGTTCGCACAGCGGAAGTCATGAGTGACTCGTGTGGCAAAGGCTCGTGTGGCGCGGGCATTCTTGCCCGCGAAAAGTCTACTCGCAATAATAAGTTGTGGGTAGACTAAGAAAGTTCGTTGTGTAGCGCTCGGAATAGTGCCGCGGTTCGTTCCAAAGGCAGCGCCTCGGCCCTGATTTCGGGCTTCACACCGCTCTTCGCCAGAGCTTTCTTCAGCACCGTCCCGTCGTACTTCTCCTTCAGATTATTCCAGAGTGTCTTTCGTTTCTGCCCGAAGCATAGTTTCAAGAACGCAATAAACTCAGCCTCAGGAACCCGCAGCGCTTCGAGTTGCGGTTTGATCGTAATTCTGATGACGCTGGAATGCACTTTTGGAGGCGGAGCAAATGCTCCCGGCGGCAAGGTGAACAGCTTCTCGATCCGTCCGTAGAGCTGTGCGGTCGCCGAAAGCAGGCCGTAGTCACGGCTTCCGGCGGTGGCCGCCAGGCGATCGGCAACTTCTTTTTGCACCATAATGACAATCGTCGAAAAATACCGGTGATATTCAAACAGCCGCAGCAAAATATCGGACGTGATGTAGTACGGCAGATTGCCTACCACACGCGCCGGTTCCGGAGAAAAGCTAAGCCCCGTGTGGAGCATTCCCGGCTTCAGACCAAACACCGTGTCCAATTCGATTTTCAAAAAGTCGCCTTCGATGATCTCGACATTCGGCTGCAGGCTGAACTTCATGCGCAACTGCGCCGAAAGCACGCGGTCCAGTTCCACGGCGATCAACCGCCGCGCTTTCTTTACGAGAAGATCCGTAATCGCGCCGCGTCCCGGCCCAATCTCGAGCACCGTCGCCTGCGACACGTCGCCGAGCGCCTCCACGATACGCAACGCCGCGGCATCGCTTGCCAGGAAGTGTTGCCCCAGTTTTGGCTTGTGGGAACCCGTGTGTACGGTTGCGCCCTTAGGCACGTTGACCCTCTCTCTTTCCGGCTTTAGACTGACGGAGTTCTGCTCTTAACCGAGACGCAGCTCCTTGCATCTCGACCATAGTCATCATAACGTGAGCGAGGTCAAACGAGTTCGCGCTCAGGAGGCTCTTTCCTAATGCATATCGCTTTTGCGGCATCCGAGTGCGTGCCCTATTCGAAGACTGGTGGACTGGCCGATGTGGTCGGCGCCCTGCCGCGGGCGCTCGCCGCTCTCGGGCACCAGGTCAGCGTCTACGTTCCCCGTTATCGCCAGACGAAATTGTCCGATCCGCAAACTGTTGTCCGCAGCGTGACTATCCCCTTCGATGACAAATACCGCTTCTGTTCCGTGACCACTGCCGGAACCACGGCTGGAGTCCGCACTTATTTCGTCGAATACCCTCCTTACTTCGACCGCGAATCGCTCTACGGAACGCCTGCGGGCGATTATCCCGACAACGCCGAGCGCTTTGCTTTATTTTCGCGTGCCGTGCTCGAGGCCTCGAAGATTCTGGGCGTTCCGCACGTCTTTCACTGCCACGACTGGCAGTCCGCACTAATACCGGTCATGCTGCGCACTCTCTACGCTGAAGATCCGGCCTTTCGCGAAGTCGGGACGGTGTTCACCATCCACAACATGGGCTACCAGGGATTGTTTGCTCCCGAGACTTTGCCGCTGCTCATGCTTCCGTGGGACCTGCTCACGATCTCGAAGATGGAATTCTTCGGGCAGGTCAATTTCCTGAAAGGCGCGCTCGTCCACGCCGACTACGTTACGACCGTCAGCAAGAAATACAGCCAGGAGATTCAGACGACCGAATACGGATTCGGCCTCGAAGGCGTGCTGCGCAATCGCGCGGCGACGGTTACGGGCATCCTCAATGGCGTTGATTACGACGAGTGGAGTCCGCAGGTTGATAGGTACAGCGTGGCCAAGTTCTCCGCCCAGGACCTCAGTGGCAAGCAAAAGTGTAAAGCCGATCTGCTGAAAGAGTTCGGTATTGCTAATGCCGACGTAAAGGTTCCGGTGATCGGTATCGTCTCGCGTTTTGCCGCGCAGAAGGGCTTTGACCTGATCACGCAGATCATGGACCGCCTCGCTCGCGAAGAGATGATCATGGTTGTGCTGGGGTCGGGTGACAAGCCGTACGAAGAAATGTTCCAGCGGCTGGCCAAGCAGTTTCCGAACAAGATCGCGATCAAGGTCGCATTCGATAACGGCATCGCCCACAAGATCGAAGCCGGAGCTGACATGTTCCTGATGCCGTCTCGCTACGAACCTTGCGGACTGAACCAGATTTACAGCCTGAAGTACGGAACGGTTCCCATCGTGCGTGCGACCGGCGGACTCGACGACACGATCGAGCCATGGGATGCGCGGACCGGCAAAGGCACCGGCTTCAAGTTCACCGACTATACGGGCGAAGCACTGCTCGCGACCATCAAACAAGCGCTGCTCGCGTATCAGGATCCGTCATCATGGCAGACGCTGATGCGCAACGGCATGGCGCGCGATTTCTCCTGGGGAGCATCCGCTCGCGAGTACGGCAAGATTTACGATCGCGTGCGCCAGATGCGGGCCGCAGTTCCTGTGGAGAAACTTCCAGCAGAGAAAGTTACGGTTTAGGAATTTCCTTTCCCGCTATACTCTTTCGCATGCCGACTATCATGCCTACTACGACAATCGCGAGGGTCGCGCTGGCAATCGCGCTGGCGCTGAGTAGCCTGCAACTTCTTGCGCAATCTGCTACCCATTCTTCCGTCCAGAATCTCAAAATCACAATTCTGTCGACCATGCTTGCCGATGAAGGTATAGGGGAATGGGGCTTCGCGGCGCTTGTCGAAGCGGACGGCCACCGCATTCTGGTCGATACCGGCGCGAGGCCTGACACGGTACTGTCGAACGTCCGCGACCTGAATATCGATCTGAGCGATGTGCGCGAGGTTGTGCTCACGCACAATCATGACGATCACGTCGGTGGTTTACTGACTCTGCGCCGGGAGTTCATGAAAAAGAACCCGGCAGCGCTCTCGATCGTGCATGTCGGCAAAGGAATCTTCTACAGCCGTCCTGAGCATGGCAAGGAAGGAAACGTCATGCTCGCTTTGCGCAGGGATTACGAAGCGACTGGCGGAAAATTCATCGAACACGATTCGTTCGCGGAATTGTTTTCCGGCGCCTGGCTCACTGGCCCTGTGCCGCGGCCTTTTCCTGAGAAAAACTGGTCTGTAACTGGCCAGGTGCAAACGCCCACAGGACTGGTGGAAGACAACATTCCCGAGGATCAGTCGCTGGTCATCAATACCGCGAAGGGATTGGTCGTTGTTTCCGGATGCGGTCACGCGGGCGTGGTCAACACGCTCACTTTTGCAGAAAAAGAATTTCCGGGAACGCCCGTATACGCCCTCGTCGGCGGATTTCATCTTTTTCCCGCCAGCGACCAGCAACTCGACTGGACCGCCGACAAGCTCAAGGGCTTTGGAGTGTCGTACCTGATCGGCGCGCATTGCACGGGCATCGAAGCGGTTTACCGCATCCGCGAGCGTCTCAACCTCTCGCGCAAGTCAGCGGTGGTGGGAGCGGTTGGCGCAACGTTCGTCTTGGGCGAAGGGATTCATCCAGGCAAACTCGCGCAATAAGGCGACCGGAGCTATTTTCTAGATTGCCGCGCCAATTGGTGCTGGCGGGATGGGCGAAGTATATCGGGCGGTCGACACACGCCTTGACCGCACCGTCGCCATCAAAATCCTTCCCGCCCATCTCTCCGACGATGTGATCCGGCGGTAACGCTTCGAGCGCGAAGCGAAAGCTCGTTTCCAGCCTGAATGCGTTGCCGGCGGCCGAGGTGCTGGAGTACGGAATCCAGTTGGCCAGCGCGCTCGACATGGCGCACCGCAGCGGCGTGACGCATCGCGATCTGAAGCCCGGCAACATCATTCTGACCAGATCCGGCGATCAGCGCTCGACTCCTCATTGCGCCGTCTCGGTAAACGTGACCACCGGATGCCCCAGCCCATACGGCCCCTCTGCAGTCACATGCACCGTCCCCGCTTTACCCGGCAACGTCAGCACCACGGCCGCATTCCCCGACGCATCGGTCGTCACAATTCGACTGGAAAGCGTTCCCGAGTCGGCAGTGAACAGAATGTCCGCTCCCGTCCCCGACGTCCCGCCCGAACTCCCAGGTGCCAAGGTGACAGAAAGGTTAAGGCGGCTCCCCGGTGCTCCGCTTTGGTTGTTTCCCTGTTCGCGGAGCGATGCTGGCGGGTTTCCAACCAAGATCCAGCCCCCTTGCTGCTGAGCAACACCAACGTTATCCGTACTGGGGACGCTGTAGTGATAGAACCCAGCTTTGGTGCCCGCGGTAACCGTGATCGCTCCGTTCTGCCCAGACGTAACCGTGCCCTGCGTCACCACCAGAGTGATCCCTGTATCCGACTGCGGAGTTCCCAGCGTCACGGTCCCCGTTCCCGAAACAATCTTCGGAGAAAGCTCGACCGTCCCTTTCGCCGCCACCATCACCGTATCAGGATTCAGATCCCACTCTGCGCCAGGCAAAGTAGTGGAGCCTGTGATCACCAGCAGTGTCGCCGTATAAGGAGCGAGCGTCATGCTCGATGACCATGTTTGAGGAGACGAGGCCACAATCTGCGTTGGATTCTTCGGCCCCAGCGTATAAGTCGTAACCTGCGCGGGAGTGAATCCGCTGACGGCAAACTGTGCCGCCAGCGTCGTTGTGGGAGCTTTATTCAACACCATTACCGTCAAAGTCTTGCCGGCAGCATCCATCGCCGCAAAACTGCTGACCAGATTCGGACTCCCGTCGTTAGTCGCGGAAACCGAAGTTGTAGCGAAGCCATGATGCGCCCCGTCGTAATTGGTGTAGAGCTTCAACCCCAGGTAGTTAGGATTCCCAGGAACGGGTGCCACCCACCGCGATGCCAGATAAGCGCGCTCGCGCCCCAGAATGCCATAAGCGTCGGCATCCGAGAGCGCCGTCGAGTAATCCGACTCGCCGGCAATCGCGGCATTCCACTCCGTTACACTCAGAGGCGTCCCGGGATAAGTCATGTTCGCGATCGCCCGCAGACGCGGAATACGAAATGGGATCGTCTTTTTCGGCTGAATGAATGTAGTCCACTTCTGGTTAATGTCGCTCGACTCGCTGACATAAGTCGGATCCCAGTAGTCGCGGAAAATGCGCAGCGCCAGCGCGCGCTTTTTGGCCAACGTGTATCCAGAAGTGTCGGGTGTATCGGGATAAGCATGAATATCGAACACATCGACCGAGCGCGTACCGGCGACTTGGTCCTGCCAGTAAACTTCGTTCAGCCACCACGGCAAAAAGTCATTTCCGGCATGAGCGCCCTTGTCATTGTTGTTGGCGCCGTTCCAGTAAAACCACCAGCAGCAAGTAATCGGCCCCAAGCGGATCGCCGCCGGGTCCCATCCTTTTAGAGCGCGACTCTCGGCAATAAACGTGTCGCGCAACTCGTCGTACCCCGAGGGCTGCGGATGCACATCGCGATGCGTGCTCCCCCAGATTTCGATCTCGTTGTCCATATCGTAAAAATGCGGAGCACTGCCAAACGCCGCAGCCAGAGCCGCCGCCCACTGATTGCGATAAACACTATTGGGCGGATCGTTGTTCCCAGGCTGATCGAGCAGCGGAAAATAAGCGTCGTTGGGATTGGCTGTGATGTAAGTGGGGTTGCTGCATGTTCCGGCGACAACGCCATCGCCCGCATCCGTGTTGTACGGATCCACGTAGCATTGCGCACCGTACTTCGCAACCGAAAAACTCCAGTGGTAATTGTCCGAGCCTCCCTGCTGGACCGATGTTTCCGCAGTCTGCGCCACCCACGGCAGCATCACCATCGTCATCAGCGGGTTGCTGCCTGCGGCTTTCACATCCTGGATGAATTGCGTGGAACTACTATCAGCACCATTGCCGAAACCTCCGGCCGCATAGTCCTCGAAGAAGTAATCATTGGCGGCGTTATACGTTTGCAGTTGCCAGTTGTAAGTCGATGTCGCGTCCCCGCCCCACCGCACCGTAGTCAAACCGCTATCGGTGATGGTTGCGGCGTCCTGAGGATAGGCGCCCCCATAAACATAAGTGCTGATGGAATGCCGATTCGTCAGAGCGTCTATCGTAATGTGCACCGTCTTAGCGGGCACTTGCCGCGCGGCCGAAGGATTCGTCCGTCCATCGGGGCGAGGCGCCGCGCTTTGCGATGAGTTCGATCTAGAACTTGTCGCGGCCGTACTAGCCGCAGAGCCGCTACCCGAGCGGTATTCCGAAGCGACTACGGGCGGCGACCCCGAACCCAACAGGCTGCAGGTAGCAAGGAATCCGAGGACAGTTACCGCGATGGCGCTGCGAATGGAGTAATTCATGGGGGAGGTCTCCTCAGGAGCATCGTATCTTTGCGCTGGCCTGCCTGTGAAAATCTTAAGGGCAGCCCGAGGACTGGCCGTATTCGCGTGCCAGCACGGAACAAGTCCCATAGCGAATGTGTTCTTCCGCCAAGTGAGACCAAGCTGGCTCCGATGAACCTAATTGACCTACTTGCTGCTGGCTCGCCGCGGCTTGGGCTCGCTTTTGACCTTGCCCCGGAGATTGAGTGCGACCGCAGCGCGGATGAGATCCTTCAGGGCGGCCTCATGGATCTTGTCGCCTTCGTGGATGTCGATGGCGCGGCGGACGTTCCCATCGAGGCTGGAGTTGAATAGACCGGAAGGATCCTTCAAGGCAGCTCCCTTGGCAAATGTGATCTTGACGACGTTCTTATAGGTCTCCCCCGTGCAGACGATTCCGCCGTGGGAAAAGACGGGAGTCCCTGGCTTTGTCGGAGTGACCCACTTCCGCTCCTCTACAATCTCAGGATCGGCTTCGTGTATGATCTCGCGCACTTTCGCCAGCATCTTGCCGCGCCAGTCTCCAAGTTGCTTGATCCTCTCGTCGATGAATGCAGAGGCAGATTCTACGGGGATGGGCTTTTTCTTCATAGACAACTCCAACTCTCGCACCTAATTTAGCTGCGCGCAGCGTTACCTGCAACCCACGACTGAGCCTGCTCTGGAAAGTTCCCACCCAAGCCAAAATCAGGATTGAGTGAACTACCCGTCCCTGGGGAGCACACCGGGATGACCATTGTGCTTCTCATCCGTCTACAATGAAGGAAACAAAATGTCTGATTGTGTCCATCTCAGAGTTACCCAAGGGGTGGTTCACCGGAAAGAGTCTGATGCGACCCCTTAGAACGCTGTGGTTGATTCTTGTTTGTTCTCCATTTCTTTTTTCCCAGTCCACCAAGCTTCATGGCGTTGACCTAAGCGATATCAACCAGAAAGTCGATCCGTGCACGGACTTCTTTGAGTACGCCAACGGCACGTGGCGCTGGTGTTGTTGATTCCTAAAAATGGAGTCGAAAAGCTAGCGGTATCACCAAGGTCGTACCAGGTGCCGCCGAGACTGTCGGCCCACAAAGCTCGGAAGTAGCGTCCGGTGGATCCAAGAGCCTCAATGTTAGCCAGATACCCCCCTCCCTCGACTGTGTAGACATTATCAGCCTCGAACAACCCGTAGATATTCGGAGTCCGAAGCGACGACTTCCGCGGCACTGAAGCCCTTGGGGAAGTTGCCGATGGGGGTCGAGGAGCGATAGAAGTTACCATTGTCGCGCGCATTGGAACAGATAGCAATCGGTGGAATCGCAGATGACCCAGGGGTCAATCCCGCTCACCCCAGAGGGCATTTGGATATTGAAATCCGTCTGAGCGCTCCAGTTCAAGGGCTGGGTGGGATCGCTGTTGGTGGAGTAACTCGTACCCCACTCGGCGATCAGATACCACTTCTTCTGCGGGGCAAAATAGAATACCTGCGGCGCCGTGCCACCAAGTTTCAGGTAAGTCGGTGTTGCCGTAGCGGCATCGCTCCAGTCTTCGGCAACGTTCAGATATTCCATGCCGTAACTGCCGGCGCTGTTGACGGTAGAGGCATAGATGACCCACCGTCCGTTGTAGAGAACAGCCGATGGATCCTTGACGGCAATATTAGCCGTTCTTGGCGCTGATGAGCGGACCGGTCGATGTCCACGAATACGTTGAGGCAAATGGCGGTGTCTGGGCAACGCGCAGAGAGCTGCCTGAGGTGAGCAAGCCGCATAGTGCGACCGCTAGACGGACGGAGATATTTCATGCAGGGACTCCTTGAAGCGCAGCGGAGCAGATCAAACAACCCGCTCCGCGACGCTTCTGTTATGGCAACTATGCGATTGCGTCAGCTTGCTAGTTGACCGTGCAGGCCGTTCCGTTGAGCGAGAAGGCCGCGGGGATCGCATTGGTGGTGCCGTTCCAGGTGCCGTTGAAGCCGAAGCCGGAGTAGCTGCCGCCGGCGGGAATGTTCTCCCATGTCTGGCCGGACTGTTCGCTCACCGTGACGTTGGCTCCGCTCTGCGATACGGTTCCATTCCACGAACTGGTGATGGTCTGTCCGTTGGCGAAGCTCCAGGTCAGCGTCCAGTCGCTCAGAGTGGTGCTTCCGCCGTTGATGATGGTGATGTTGGCTCCGAATTGGCTGGAGTTTTGCGGTGAGATTGTGTAGTCGACCGTGCAGGCAGAGCCGCCGCCCGCGGGGCGACGTTCAGCGTGAAGGTGGTGGTTGCCGTCGTGCTGCCCGAGGTTCCGGTGACGGTCACCGTGAAAGCGCCGGTGGTGGCCGTGCTGCTGGCCGTCAGTGTGAGCACGCTGGAGGTTGTGGAGGAGGTTGGGCTGAACGCAGCCGTTACGCCGCTGGGCAGCCCGGACACCGTAAACGCCACGCTGCCGGTGAATCCGCCCGTATCCGCCACCGTGATGGTGTCGGTGCCGCTCGCGCCCTGCTTGACGGTCAGAGACGAAGCCGAAGGAGCGAGACTGAATCCTGCCGTCGATCCACTGACCGTGATGGCGAACGTCTGTGTGCTCTTGCACGAACTGGTGTTGGTGTAAGTGGCCACATAGTTGTTGACGCCCGTGCTCAGTGCGATGCTGTTGATCTGACGCGCGGTCGAAGTGAATCCGTTGGGGCCGGTCCAGCTCCAGGTTCCGCCGCTGATGGGCTGCGGGCCGAGGTCTACCGCCGTGGTTGTGGAACTTACGGTTGCAGCGGATTCCTGCACCCAGCTTGAACCGCCATTCACTGAGATATAGGGAACGATCGCTGTGGGAGTGCAGCTGCCGCTAGTGTTCACCGTCAGCGCGACAGTGGTGCTGGCCGTTGTGCTGCCGGAGGTTCCTGTGATGGTGACCGTGACCGGTCCGCCGGTGGTGGCAGTGCTGCTGGCTGTCAGCGTAAGCACGCTGGAAGTCGTGGACGATGTCGGGCTAAACGAGGCTGTTACGCCGCTGGGCAGGCCGGTTGCGGTAAACGAGACGCTGCCGGTGAATCCGCCCTCGGGCTTCACAGTGACGGTGTCGGTTACGCTGCTGCCCTGCGTTACAGAGAGCGTCGAAGCCGAATCGACAAGCGTGAAGCTGGGCGTGCCGGTGGTTCCTGTTCCAACGAAAGTTGTGATGCTCTGCCCCGGCAGCGAGTATGTGAATGAATCGTTCGACACGCTGACTTCGCTGAGTTCCGCTATCTGGTTGGAAGCCGAGGTCTGGTAAGGTGTAACCGAGGCCACAGTCGCGCCCGAAAGTTGAAGGTAATGCTCGACGATCCGCCATTGGAATTGAC
>CAVRYB010000032.1:0-11268 GCA_963725295.1 uncultured Acidobacteriaceae bacterium | reverse complement strand
CTAAGACTCCTGCTAACCTCTGGAGCCCGGGCGCGTCTCACCTGCCAAGGAGAGCACCATGACCCTGTCGCACCTTTTCCTCATTGCCTTAGCCGTAACCAGCGTTGCCGTCGGAACAACGGTTTTTCAGACGGCTGTTTCCGCGGCTCCAGAAGCGGGGTCCGTCAGTGCGGGAGCGACGATGCTGGAACCTCGGTCCGGTCACACCGCTACCTTGCTGCTCACGGAAAGTATTGATCGCTGGAGGCATGCGCCGTAACCAGGATTTCTATCGCTCGGCCGAAATTTATGATCCGGCGACGGGCAAATTCCAGGCAACGGGCGAAATGAGCATTGGCCGGGTGGGACACATCGCCGTCCTGCTGCGATCGGGGAAAGTGCTGATCGCCGGAGGATGGATCGGCCGCAGCGACAGCACCGATTCAGCCGAACTGTATGATCCGGCAAGTGGCAAGTTCACGGTGATCGCGAAGATGACGGTGAGGCGTGCACGCCCGAGCGCCACGCTGCTGACGAGTGGCGATGTGCTGCTGGCGGGGGGCGACGATCATGACAGTCGGGATGCCGCAATCGCCTCGGCTGAAATTTTCCGCGCTGACAGTCTGCGCTTCCAAGCCACCGGGTCGTTGCATCGTCCTCGCTCAAGCCACACGGCCACCCTACTCAACGATGGGAGGGTTCTGATTGCAGGCGGCCGCAGTGAAGGACTGATCGCGGGTGCAGAGCTGTATGACCCGAAAACCGGAACTTTCAGCGAGACTGGCAGCCTCATGATGCCGCGCCACAAACACACGGCGGGTCTGCTCCCGGACGGACGCGTTCTGATTGCTGGCGGCTCTGACGAGCGAGACTGGCATGGGAAGATGAGCAGCGCGGAAATCTACGACCCGCGCACGGGGAAATTCAGCGCGACATCGTCCCTGATCGACAGTCGCTTCAAACTTCCAGATGAAGCCGTACAACTCGCATCGGGACTGGTGCTGGTTTCCGGGGGTAGCACAACCGTGGAAGTCTACGATCCGAAAAGCGGAATGTTTCTTGTCGCTTCGGGCCGGATGAACGATGCGTGGCATTTTATGAGCGAAACTCGACTCAAGGATGGGAGGGTGCTGCTCGCGGGCGGATATCCGAACAGCGATCAGTGTACAGCGCAGACCTGGATCTATCGCCCGTAGTTGCTCTTGAATCTATAGGCCGTGCCGTGTCAATGAAAATCGTGCGATACGGTCTCTGCTCGGGTGACGCGGAGCGGCGACACTTTTTCTGCCCGGACGTGGATCACATTGTCTTGATTCTGCAGATTCCCTCGATCATCAGGAAGCGCTCGGAAATCAGCAGCACGCGATTCTTCTGCAGCAGGTCGGGAGAGAAGATGGCATTGGCGATTCCCGTTTCATCTTCCAGGCTCATGAACATCATGCCCTTGGCCGTTCCCGGACGCTGGCGGGCAATCACGCATCCTCCGATGCGCAAGCGGCGTCCATTGGGGAGTTGCGGCAGATCGGAAGCGCGATAAATGCCCATCCTCTTCATTTCTTCCCGTCGGTATTGCATGGGATGAGGGCCGACGGTCAGGCCGGTGGAGCGGAAATCCGCCACTAGCCGCTCTTCGTTGGTCATGACTGCCAGTGGAGATTCCGCGTCCTCTTCTGGCAGTTCATCCAGCAATGGACCCGACCAGCGCACCGCCCGCTCCACCTGCCAGAGCGCATCGCGACGGTGAAACAAAGCAGTGGCCAGTGGGCGGTGGGCAGTGGCCAGTGAAACTGGACATTGGTTCGGGTTGGTACTGACCACTGACCCCTGACCACCGCCCACTGCATTCAGCGCTCCGATTTCCGCCAGCTTCGTCAATTCGTCTTTTCGTAACTCGGGCACACGACGAGCCAGATCCTGAATCGAAGCGAACGGCGCCAGGCTGCGCTCCCGAACCAAGGCCTGCGCTGCTGGTTCGCGCAGCCCGCGGGCATAATTCAAGCCTAGACGAACTGATGGCTGATGGCTGATGGCTGACGGCTCTAACGTGCACTTCCAATCTGACCGCGTCACATCCATGGGGAGCACTTTCAGCCCGTGGCGCTGCGCATCCTTCACAATCGTTGCAGGATGATAGAAACCCATCGGCTGATTATTCAGCAGCGCCGCCGTGAAGGCTGCGAGGTAATGACATTTCAAATACGCGCTGGCATAGGCAATCAAAGCAAAGCTGGCCGCGTGCGACTCGGGAAATCCGTAAAGCGCAAATGACGTAATCGACTGGATAATCTGTTCCTGCGTCTCGCCGAGGATTCCGTTGCGCGTCATACCGGTGCGCAGTTTTTCTTCGATCCCTTTCATTCGCGCCTCGGAGCGTTTGAAGCCCATGGCGCGGCGCAACTCTTCGGCTTCGCCGCCGGTAAAGTTGGCAGTGATCATAGCCATGCGCAGTAACTGTTCCTGAAACAGCGGCACGCCGAGCGTGCGCTCAAGAACTGTTTCGAGCGACGGATGTGGATACGTAACTTCTTCCCGGCCTTGCCTCCGCTTGAGAAATGGATTCACCATATTCCCGACAATCGGGCCGGGGCGTATGATCGCGACCTGTACGACGATGTCGTAAAACTTCTTCGGCTTCAGGCGCGGCAGACAGGCCATCTGGGCACGGCTCTCGACTTGAAACATGCCCACCGTATCGGCTTTTTGCAGCGTGGAATAAACGAGGGGATCGTCAGCGGGAAGATGCGCAAGATCGACATCTTCGTGATAATGATCGTGGATCAGCTCGAGAGAATCTTTCAACGCGGCCATCATGCCAAGACCGAGCAGATCGACTTTGATGATGCGCATGTCAGCGCAATCTTCTTTATCCCACTGAACGACGACGCGACCCGGCATGGACGCGGGTTCCAGCGGCACGACCGAATCGAGACGTCCTTCGCAAATGACCATGCCGCCCGAGTGCTGCCCTAAATGACGCGGCAGATCTTGCGCGGCGAGGCACAGTTCGAAATACTTGCGAATACGCGGATGCTTGAGATCGAGTCCGGCGTCGCACAGGCGGCGATCGAGCGCGTCGTGCTCGTCTTTGAATTCCCAGGTGGCCACGGCCGCTGAAATTCGCTTCAGTGTGTCATCGTCAAATCCCATGGCCTTGCCCATTTCGCGCGCGGCCATGCGGTTGCGATAGGTGATCACGTTGGCGGTCATGGCCGCTCCGCGTTGCCCGTAGCGCCGGTAGACGTACTGGATTACGCGCTCGCGCTCGTCGCCACTCGGCAAGTCGAGGTCGATGTCAGGCCACTCGCCACGCTCCTCAGAGAGAAAGCGCTCGAACAGCAATTCCATTCCGATCGGATCAACGGCCGTGATGCCGAGCGAGTAGCAAACGGCGCTATTGGCAGCCGATCCGCGGCCCTGAGCCAGAATCTTCTGTTCGCGGCAGTAACGCACCAGGTCCCAGACGATCAGGAAATATCCCGCCAGTTTCAGATGTTCGATCAAGCCCAACTCACGCTCAATCTGCCGCCGGGCGCGCCGCTTCAGTTCGGCATCCGCGCGCCCATACCGGCTCTGCCATCCTTCGCGCGTGCGCTCGCGCAGAAACGACATCATGGTTTCGCCTTCGGGCACGGGATAGCGCGGAAACTCATATCCCAGATCATTCAGTGTGAACTCCAGGCGCGAGGAAAGCTCGACCGTGTTGGCGGTGGCCTGCGGAAGATCCGCAAACAGCGCCCGCATGTCGGCGAGGGATTTGATGTAGCGCTCGGCGTTGCGCGCCAGAAGACGTCCGGCGGTGGCCAGAGTGCGATGGTGCCGCAGCGCGGTGAATGCATCCGCTAGTTCGCGTTCGTGCGGAGCAGCATAGTTCACGCCGTTGGTCGCCAGCAGCGGAAGTTGCAAGGCTTCCGCAATTTCAATCGCTACACGGTTGCGATATTCTTCGTCGCGATGAAAATGCCGATGCAGTTCGACATAAACATTTTGTCGACCGAAAATTTCTGTCAGACGCTTTACGGACTGCAACGCGGCCTGCGCTCCTCCCTGCGCCAGCGCCGCTGCCAGTGGCCCTTCGTCTCCACCGGTCAAACAGATCAAGCCATCGGCATGTTCGGCGAGGTCCGCCTCGGAGGCAACTGCTCCTTCTTTGCGGCCCACACGCAGCTTCATTTTCGTAATGAGGCGGCAGAGATTCTGATATCCAGCGCGGGAAGCGACTAAAAGCGAAAGACGGAAATCAGTGGGCAGTGGGCGGTGGCCAGTGGCCAGTACCAAACTAGACGAACTCTTCGCTCTGACCATCGACCACTGACCACTGGCCACCGTCACCTCCGCCCCGATGTGTGCCTTGATCCCAATCTTTTTGGCGGCGAGATGGAAGCGTGGCGAACCGTACAGACCATCACGATCGAGCAAGGCCATTGCCGGCATTCCCAGGTTCGCGCACACCGCAATCAATTCCTCTGGGATCGAACCTCCTTCGAGAAAGCTGAATGCCGAGCGAGTATGAAGTTCGATGTACATTAGCTGTCAGCTGTCAGCTATCAGCTCTCAGTTAACCCCTAGAGGATTGAGAACGGGAACTGAGAATTTGCTTAGTCATACATTCCTTCCACGAACCAGCCTCCGCCGAGTTTGTCTTGCACCAGGCGATACAGTACGAGGCCAGTTTCACTGGACACCGCGATGTCCCACTCTTCACGGGACCAGCCTTCCTGTTCTGACCAGTCGCCGGAAGAGCGCCAGGGGCCGGCAGTCCAGACGATTTCGCCGGCAATCTCTGCGCGATGCAGGCAACGCAACCAGACCGGCTTCGCTTCCCGCAGTACGACGCTCGCCGCCAGGGGCGGACGAAACAGGCGCAAGGCAATCACCGTCGCCATCTTTTCCTGCGCGTTTTCTTCGGCTTGTTCGATCTTGTTTTCCGGCATGAACGTATCCTTTTTCCCACTTCCCGGCGGCTTCGCTTTTGGCTGAATCGACGCCATCTCCACTGGCGCAAAGTGCCGTAGCGCAAATGCTCCTTCGCGATGTGTGTCGAGTAATTCCACGGCTCCTACTCTTCCTTCGCCGACAATTCCGGCGATACGCGCCAGCGTCAGCTCCAGTTTTTCGGGCTCGGGAAAAACCGGTTGAAATAATCCACCCTGCAAGGCACGCGGGCGCGCCGGTACCACCGACAAATGAATCTTCACGATGGGCGCTCCCGGCGGATGCGCCTGCAAATCCAGCTGCAACAATTTCAAAAACACTTTCGCATCCAGCATGGGTGTGGGCAGCCGCAGCGAGCGAACGAATTGTTTTGGCGGCGCTTGTGCCGGCATCTGCGGCGAGGCATCGCCATCGTTCACCGGTAACGTCGCTAGTTCCAGAGTCAGCGTCAATTCTTGCGCAGCCAGCGCATGCGCACTCAGGCGCGCGCACACTTGTTCCAACAGGCGATTCAGCAAAAATGCCAGCGGCTCCAGCAGCACGATGGGAAATTCCAGTTCCACACTTTCAGCAAACACCGGCGGCGGTTCCAGCACACGCAAGTTGCGCGACTCTGCGCCTCGCGCCAGCTTTTGTAGACGAATTCCCTGCTGTCCCAGGCGCTCGCTCAGCGGGACTTCCGGAAGAGCCGCGAGTGACCGCAGCTTGCGAATGCCCCAGCGATCCAACGTTTCCGCCCAGTTCGCCGCTTCCGCCGCGCCGGAAGAAAAACTTTCCAGCAGTACATCGACTGTCAGCTCTCCCAAGCGGTCTGCCTCGTGGCCTTCCGCAATCAAAGTCACGCCTTCGAAGCCGCGCGCCGCCAACAAAGCCGCATCGGGATTCGCTGCGACGGCAACATTTGCTTCCAACCCCAACTGAGAAACACACCGCATGAGGCCGTTGGCAATTTTTGACCGCGGGCCAAGCAGAGGCTCGAGTCCAGCCAAATTCAGCAGCACGACGCCGGGTGCCGTGTCTTCGATTTCCGGAGAGAACGACTGTGCGCAATCGAGCAGCGCAACATGCGCCGACATTTCCTGCGGCTCCGATCGCGGGCGCAGGATCAGATCGCTCCAAGTTTCCAGTTGCGACTTGGTCGTACCGAGATCTACTCCCATTTGTCGTGCGTTTTCATTCAGCGACATCACTCTTTCAAGCGGCGGGCGTCCGGTAAGTACGGCAACCGGACGAGCGCGCAGCTCCGGCTCGAAGCGAATGGCCGCTTGCACGGGGAAGTCGGGAATGAAGATGCAGGCAAACATGGAAAAACAGGTGTCAGGTGTCAGGTCTCAGGTCTCAGGGAAAAAGCTCTCAGCTGTTCAGCTCTTGGCTCTTGGCTCTCAGGTCGAAACCCTCGCTCAGTCTGAATCGTTGTTACCGGGAACTGAGGACTACCCGGCCCATGCGGCTCGGCTGTTGAAACTTACTGCCGATTGCGCTGGCTTTCGCTCCAACTTCATTTCCAACCGGGAGCGCAGCAATTCCGCTGTGACTTCCATCCGGTCCAGCAATTCCGAATGCGGCAATTCCGAATACGAACGATTTCCTGAGAGCTGAGAGCTGACACCTGACAGCTTCTTTCCCGACACCTTCACCAGCACCGACGAACAACTTCCCGCAATCGGCTGCTGCTCCAGCACCAGCAAGACCGTCGGCGCATGCTCGACCACGCGGCGAAAGCGGAACCACGACGCCAGGGAAATTTTTCGCGCACTACGCGCCGGGATATCGCCCAGATCGAGCGCAATCATTCCAAACCCATTGCTCTGCAACAGCAGGTCCGTAACTTTCAGCATTTGCGCGAGCTGCGATTCCCAGCGGTTAAAGCCGAACCCATTTTTCGTGACCTGCGGTATGCCTGAAGGCATACCCTGATACGAAGCGCCTGTTTTTATGCGGCCTGCCATGAATACAGACGAAAGATTTCTATGCGACGAAGATTCTTCTCCGCAGCGCACCCACAGCAAACGGTTCATCTCAATGCCCGCCGCCGCGGCCGATGCCGGATCGAACATGTCGCTGGCATCCACCAGCGCACAAACCTCTCCGCGCTGCGTAGCGTGGGCGAAAGCGGAAAGCAAAACGCTGGTCCTTCCCGAAGACGCGGTGCCGCAGATCTCCGTGAGGCACCCGCGTGGAAAGCCGCCGGTCAGTGTGTCAAGTTGCGGGATCCCGCTCGAAACCATCTCTGGCGCCGCGCGTACCTCCAACCGCGATGCAGGGACAACTGCGGCAAGCTTGGAGACAGCTCCAACCTGGGCAAGAATCTCCGCGGCCGTTGCAGGCTTCTTCTTCGTGGCCGTCTCTGCCGTGGGGCACGGAGAAGACAGCGGGGGAAAAATAAAAGGGCGGTCAATGACCGCCGATGAAAATACCGGAGAGGCACACATAATTTTTCTCGTAAATTGTCAGGGAACGCAGGAGCAGGATTTGCCCGGCAAAAGCTTTATATTCGCTTTTTGTTCGCCTTGAAGACTATCGCTTTCCGGACGGCATTTGTCAAGAGTCCACTGCGAATTTATTGGGGAACCCGCAAGTGCAGAGGGACAATGCCTTGCCGCAAGTCCTTCCTCGCAGAGCCAGGGGCTCGGTTTGGGAAGAGCCGGATTTTGCTATAATCGCAGTTCGCCTTTACCGCGAGTGGCGCTATCGTCTAGGGGTTAGGACGTGAGATTCTCAATCTTAAAACCCGGGTTCGATTCCCGGTAGCGCTACCAAACCTTCCTAAGCTGCTGAATCCAGCTAGACTTCCAGCCCGCAACGTTCGTCCAAATTTTGTCCCAAAGCCACAGTTGCATCGGGAAACGGGTGTGTGGGAATCCGGGGTATACTTGCGGGCCGAATAAGGCCTCCCGACAAACTCTGAATTCCTTGTGGAGGAAACACGTGATCACTCGATACTTGCTGGCATTACTGCTTGTCCCAATGCTGTCGTCCGCTCAGCCGACTCCCCGGCTGCATTTGAACTCGAAGTTGGCGCAGGAACGGCATTTGCCGTTCAGCAGCGGAGTTTTGGTCGGGAACACGCTTTACCTATCCGGCATGACTGGAGTCGGATCCGACAACCAAGGGCCCGGTGACTCCGGAGGAAGAAGCTCGACTGGTCATGAACCAACTGAAACAAGTCGTGGAACAGGCAGGGATGACAATGGACGATGTCGTCTCGCTCCAGGTGTTCTGTACTGATTTGTCGAATTACGACGCGTTCAACAGCGTGTACAAGACATACTTTCATGGCGACTATCCCGCCCGCGCCTTTCTAGGGGCTTCGAAGCTGCTGTTCGGCGCGCGCTACGAAGTGATGGGAGTTGCAGTCCGCTCCGGAAATGGGGAGAAGGCTTCCCTGCAAAAGTGAGTTGAAAAACAGGGCTTCCCGGTCAAGGGGTGAGAACTCCTGATTTCGTCAACTGACGGGATACTCCGCTGATAGAATCAAGCCGCAATGCGCTTTTACACTAAAGACGAATGCGAGGAATGGCTTGGTGGGCTTGGCCGGGTAAAGCCCGACGCGATCCCTGAAATCCATAGAGCGCACGTTCACTATCCGACTTCGGTAGGCCGCATTTTTTATCTTGCGCATTGGATCGGAAGCTCATTGATGTTCCGCAATCCGGCGTTGGTATGGATTACGGAGTGGGGTATCTGGGGAAGCAGCGAGAACCTGCACCTGTACTACAAACTCCGGCAAAGTTACGGTGATCTTCGTCTTCTTCATGAAGCACCCGGCCACCTGTTTCTCGGCCATGAATCGGAAGACTTAACATCGTTTCTGCAAATCGCTATGTTGAACGGCTGGGGCGGATACATCTTGACTCAGGCGGACTACCTAAACGCATTCTTCAGTCATGACGAGTACATTGACTTCTTTGCCGCCGAAGGTGGGATTGGACTCTTCGAGGATATACGCAAGGAGTTCGGCACGGTCGAGCATCCTCCCAAAGGTGGGTGACCCTCTGGTAGTTGTTGAAAAATCCGGATGGCACTCACTGATCCCCGCTAAGTGAAGATCAGGCGGCTTCCGCTTTCGCCTTCACGTGTTGCAGAAATTCCTTCCGAATCAGCCCGGAGAAAGGCCCCACCAAACTCCAATACGCACCGAATTTCCATCGTGCGGCTTGCCCAAAGCACTGGATTCTAGTCTCCGTGGAAAGAACCGTGGCCTCTGGATCTGTCGATTCCGCCACAAGCTTAAAATTCCATGCGGCCTTCGCCCATCCCTCGCGAGAGAACTCCTGGAAACTGGATGCAGTGAGCTCCATAAACCGGCCACCGTCCGGACGCCAGAAGCGTCCTACGACTCCGATCACAAGCTCGTCCTCCGGGACTTCCTCCAAGACGACAAAACCAGTGCCCTGGAGTTTCTGACGCAGGTCGCCGGGTGTACGAGTGCGCGGCATTCGTCTGCCGCTTCTGAGGGTCATCAAGATGCGCGTCACCCACAATTCGCTGAAGTCCGTATGCAAAAGGCATTCATACACCAGCGAACGTGGCGCCCGGATAACGATCTGGTAGGCCGCACGGAGGTTCCAGTCTGGCAGGAGTTCGTCGATACGATTCGCTTCCGGCAATGTTTTGTCCCGGATTCGATGGTATGACCGAGGTCAGCGCTACACAAGTAAGACGACTCGTCGTGGCAAAGAGCGGGCGAGGACGGATTCACTGAGGATCGATTAACTTAAGTTGACGGCGCGGAATGGGCATAAAATGAGTGCGTTCGAGGTTGAGTAAGGATGAGGAATGAAAGAGCATTCCTGCTCTCGTCGTTCCTAGGAGATCGCCATGCGTCCTCTTTTGCTGGTGCTGTTGGTAGTTTGTTTTGCGGCGGTTCAGCAAGCGAAAAGCCAGAGCCGTCCGGTTTCTGCCCGCGCCTCGGGCAAGGCGCTGTTCACGCAGTATTGCGCTTCGTGTCACGGCGACGACGCCAAAGGAGCGGGGCCAGCAGCGGTCGCGTTCAAAGTGCAGCCTCCGGACCTGACCGTCCTGAGCCGGCAGAACAACGGCAAGTTTCCCAAGGACCGCGTCGTTGAAGCCATCCGCGGAGACCGGAAGGAAAGTGCCCACGGGTCCACCGATATGCCGGTATGGGGTCCTATGTTTCTCGGGCTGGCTGGTATGAACGAGGTCGAGGCGGAAAAACACATTCAAGATGTGACTCAGTACATCAAATCAGTACAAGTGAAGTGAGCTGGAGAAAGCGCAGCCGGGCGCTCCCGACCCCTGGGTCAATGCCGGCAGGCTGAGCAGTATCCGCCAACTTCGAGACGCGAGACAACGATGTGGAAGCGGCAGTCGCGCTCCAATTGTTTTTTCAACGAATCGAACGTTTTGCTGACAAACTCGCTGATCTTGCCACAGCGCAGGCACGCCATGTGGATGTGGTCCGGGCCTAGTTTGCGCTCGTAGTAATGACCTTCCCCGTTGATGTGCATCAGATCCAGTTCATCAATCAGTCCCTGCCGCTTGAGCAGGCCCAGTGTTCGGTAGACGGTGCTGCGGTCGACTGATGCGTCGACGGCGCGCGCCTTGCGCAGAATCTGTGCCGCATCCAGGTGTTTGTTCGCGGTCTCGATCACGCCGAGAATAGCCCGGCGCGGCGCGGTCATGCGGATTCCGCGTTCCGCAAGCTGCGTCTGCAATCGTCCGGGAATTTCAGTTTGTGGAAGCGGCATGTTCGTCTCCAGTACAGTCGCAACTGATCGCAAACAAGTTGCAACGCAAAAATCGGGCTTCGGTTGACAGTTTCTGGCGACACCTTCTACGCTAGGGATTGTAATCTTTGTTGCAACTCAGTCGCAACTATAATATTCGCTGCAATTGGAGGACCCGCTGCTCGCGACAATCATTCCGGCGTCAATCCGCCGCTACGTTCCCGGTCTCATTTTCTCCATGTTGTCCCTGTCTTTGTTCGCTGCGCGAGCCGCGGCGCAAGAAGCCCGTACATCGTCACTTACGACCACTACCTTGAAGAACCCGGCAGCCTGGAGGTGGAGTATTTCTCGACCTTCGGCACCCAGCGCTCTGGCAATGACTTCCATGCCTTCTGGACGGAGTTTGAATATGGCGTTACCGCCTGGTGGACGACCGAGGTTTACTTGGCGGGCCAGACAACCTTCAACGACAGCACGATTTTCACGGGCTCCCGCTGGGAAAACCGGTTCCGCCTGTTGCAGCGTGAGCACTTTGTGAATCCGGTCCTCTATATCGAGTTTGAGAACACCAACGGGGCCGACAAAATCCTCAAAGAGGTCGAGGGGCACGACGTAGAATCCGATTACGCCGTTTCCAACGGCATATTGCGGAAAGAACACGATCACG
>CAVRYB010000031.1:0-9643 GCA_963725295.1 uncultured Acidobacteriaceae bacterium | reverse complement strand
GTTGGCGGATCTTTCACAATGCCGTCAAACGCTTGCGCCCAGTGGTGTTCCACGCCTAGCGCCATCGCGTAAGGAAGAAATTTCTCGAACGTATCCGGCGGCATGCGCTTGATGCGGTCAGCGTCCACCCGATTCATGAACTCCTGAAATCCGAGCACAGCAATTTGTGTTCGCGCACCTACCACGGTCTTTGCCGTCATCTGGCGCGCAAACAGCCACCAGATCACAGCTGAAACGGCAATTGCCGCAAGAGCCAGCGGAACCGAGTAGAAAAGATTCATCCACCCCAGCACCTGCACGCCGACCGCAATCACTGCAATGATGACGCCCGCCACAATGCTGTAGCCGTTGGCCGACTCTGGATCGAGCGCGTAAATGCCCTTTCTCTTAAGCGCCGACATGATGTCTTCACGCACCACCGGAATTACTGTGTAGAAACGGTTCTTCAACTCGGAGAGCCGCTTTTCGGCGCCGCCCTGAAAGATATTCTCCAGCATGACGCGTTCATGCGGAGTTAGCTCCGGACCCCATCCAGTATTCGGTTTCAGCAGATGAAAGAGATAGTCCTTGTGGTGAAAGACAAGAAATGTGTCGACCTTCTCTTCGATCTTGATGTAGCCGCGCACCGCCAAATCGACAATCGTGCTCGTAATATCCCGCGGATGAATCTGGTCCCCAATCATCGCGCCCGCCTCGGCAGGCGTCAGCCCCTTGGGAGGCTCGTACTTGAGGAGCCACTGACACGCCGGGATCAGGATCGCGTCCAACCGTATGCCACAGGCCAAACATCACCGCCAACGTGAATAGAGGCAGAAATACAACCGGATTGCTACCGATAAACCACCCAAACCTGGTAAGCGCCGACGGAGCCTTGAGCACTCCCTGCGGAATATAGACGTCGACGGTTAGCCCGCCGCGCATCGGGAGAGGCCGCGTGGTTTCTGAAACAACGTTCGCCCCCTGGACATCGGCGCTGGCATCGCTTTGCTTTGAGCCATACGCTCCGGTGAACGCCTGGGCGCGTAACCCGCTGGCCGCTCTGTCGGGCAGAGTCACAAAGGCCGAAGCATGATCGATGGGAACTGGCCAGTCGTTCCCAGTCACGTTCCAGTAAAACTCGTCGTAATTATCAAAATACCGCACGCCGTTACGAATCGATAATCGATATTGACTACCTTCGTGGCATCGATCGCGTCAGGAATGTAGATCTTTGAGATCGCGATAGCGCCCTTACTTGTTCGATTCGTACTTCAGCTTGTTTCCATTTTCGTCCGTCATGCTCAGGACATCGACAAAAAGCGTGTAGTTGGTTCCATCGGCTCCGGGATATTCGACTGGGATGGTCCGATGAATGCCGTGCCACTGTGCCCGCGAAAGCCAATGTTATCTTTTCGCTGACGAGCAGCGCCTTGCCATCGCTGCGATGGCGATGGTGTCTTTGAATTCGGAGATGTGCCAGTTGTGGGCTTGAGCGCAGCGAAGTCGAAGCTAACGCCAACAGTGAGGAACAACTAGAGCGTTCAGCAGTCGCACGATTCGTATAACCCCAAGAATATCTTCATGATCGTTCGTTTCCACAGGCACGCACGTTTCTAGAACTTCACGGCGACGGGCTCGCGATCGCCGGCCGCCGCCTCGAAGAACTGCTTCTGTTGGAATCCGAACATCCCCGCCAAAATATTGGTTGGGAACGATTGAATCTTTGTATTCAGATCGCGCACCACGGCGTTGTAGTACCGCCGTGCGTTCTGAATCGCATCTTCAATTTCGCTAAGCGAGTTCTGCAGTTGCGTGAACTCCTGCGACGCCTGCAATTGAGGATAATTCTCGGCCACCGCAAACAGGCTCTTCAGCGCGCCACTCAGTTGATTCTCCGCGGCAGCCTTATCGACAGGTCCCGTTGCCTGCATCGCCATGGAGCGGAACTTCGCAATATCTTCAAACGTGCTCTTTTCGTGCGTCGCGTACCCCTTCACCGTCTCGACAAGATTGGGAATAAGGTCGTGACGGCGTTTCAGCTGCACGTCGATATCGGACCACGCCGATTCCGAGCGCACGCGCAACTGCACCAGGCTGTTGTACATCGCGATCAGGAAGACGCCCAGGACGACCAGTACGCCAAGAAAGATAAGACCCATATATGGAAGCTCCTTGATGCGGATTCAAGTGGAACTTAGCACGCCAACAATGTCAGGCATATAGAGTGTTTGATTCGTGCTTGGATGCAATTCGGGCTTACTGTCGCGGGGCGTAGTACCCGCGCCGGGCGCGGACTTGGAGATCTTTCTTGAGCGCAGTGATTTGGATCGAACGATAACGTCCGTCGGTGTCAAAATCCGATGGTTTATACGAAACCGCGTACTGGCTGCGCAGTTCGTCTTCGATCGCAGCGAACGAGTGCGTGATGTCCTTCATCTTGTACGGAAAGAAAGCGCGCCCACCGGTTGCTGAGGCGAGGTCTTCGAGCACCTTGTCGCCGCGCAAAATCAGGCCGCTGTCGTCGGTCGAAATCGCGTAAATCAGAACCTCCGCCCGTTGCGCCATCTCAATCGCCTGGGCTCGGGTGTATTCGCTCTGATTGTCTTCTCCATCGCTCACTACGACGATGGCCCTGCGAATCGGATGGTCCGACCGATCGTGCAGCAACTTTTCCTTGCACGCCTTGTAGATTGCGTCGTAGAGCGCGGTGCCGCCGCCGTCCTTTAAGTTCTGCACGCCCGCCGCCAGCAGCGGAACGCTATCGGTGAAATCCTGCGTCAGATGGCTCTCTTTGTTAAAGCCAACCACAAAGGCCCGGTCGTAACCGGGACGAATAATATGTTGCAGGAAACCCGTAGCCGCTTCCTTCTCGAATCCAAAGCGTCCCTGTACTGATCCGCTCACGTCCATGAGCAGGCCCATCTCAATCGGCAGGTCTGTCTCGCGGCGGAAATTTAGAATCGATTCCACCGGCTTGTGGTCGTCGAAGATTGAAAAGTCAGTCTGATTCAAATTGCGCACAAACTTGCCGTGGCGATCGGTGGCAATGAACAGCACGTTTACTTCATTCACGCGCTTCTTGATCGTAAGAATCGGCTCGTCGGCCTCGTCCGTCGTGCCCGGAAGAGTGGAGCCCGAAAGAGCACTCGCGCTTTCCGCGCCCACCGCAACCTCTGTTGAGGCGACGATATAAGGAGCGCTCTGCGCCAACCCTGACCCGGCCAATCCCCACATCACGAATATCGCGGACACCAGCGCCATCGTCCCCGTCAATCTCACCCCGATTTTGTGGCGCTTCGTCATTGCTGGAACCTTCAACCTCATTCGATGCACGCCGGGGGCCGAAAACCCAAAAAGCGCGACTCTTTTCACTCTAGGCTGGGTTCCTGTGCAAGTCCAAGTTACAAAAGGAGTACGCAAACGGTGCGCCCTTTAACCACAGGCCCATCAATAGTTTGAAAATTGCCTGACAACATACCCCGTGCAAAATCTTCTAAATGCTCCACGCACGACTTACACGACGGAAGCCGTCCGCCTCTTCGCCGGGCCTCTTCAGAACGCGAAAGCGCGTTTCGATGGCATAATCTCAAAGGCCCGGTGTGCTATTCGGCGTGGAGGCGTGGTGGGAGGCTCGATATGTACTTCGAACAGTTCTATCTGACTTGTCTGGCACATGCTTCCTACATGATCGGATCGCACGGCGAAGCTGCCCTGGTTGACCCCCAGCGCGATGTCGATCTTTATCTGCAAGCGGCCGCCGAGCAGAACCTCAGAATCCGCCACATCTTTGAAACCCATCTCCACGCCGATTTCGTTTCCGGACACAAGGAGCTGGCCGCCCGTACCGGGGCGCAGATCTACATCGGTGCGCACGCCAAAGCCAGCTTCCCCCATGTTCCACTCACCGATGGTTTTGAACTGAAGATGGGTGCCGTGCGGATTCGCGCCCTCGAAACTCCCGGCCACACGCCCGAAAGCTACTGTTTCTTACTTACCGACGAAGAGGACTCGCCACAGCCCGTCTCGGTTCTGACCGGCGACACTCTGTTCATCGGTGACGTTGGCCGCCCGGATCTCTCGAAGACGCACACGCCGCAAGAGCTCGCTGGCCTGCTCTACAATAGCCTCCACCAAAAATTGCTCGCGCTCCCCGACTCGGTGAAAGTGTTTCCCGCCCACGGGGCTGGTTCGCTCTGCGGACGCGCCATGCGCGCCGAGCGCTCTTCCACCATCGGCACCGAGCGTCTCACCAACTACGCCTTGCAGATCCCGACGCGCGAAGCCTTCGTCGCCCAGATGACGGCCAATCTTCCCGCGCGCCCCGATTACTTTCTTGAAGACGCGGAAATCAACCGCTCCGGCGCGGCGGCTCTAACTGAGTTGCGACCTCTCCCTGCAGTTTCGCCTGTCGAACTCGAAACCTGGTTGCGGCAAGACGCCAGTACCAATTTGCTCGACGTCCGCCCGGGGGAGGTCTTCGCCGCCGCGCACGTCCCCGGCTCGATCGCCATCGCCCTCTCCGGACAATTCGCTTCCTGGGCTGGCGGGATTCTCGGCATCCACTCCAACCCCGTCCTGATCGCCGATACCGCCGAACAGATCGAAGAAGCACGCCTCCGGCTCGCTCGCGTCGGCATCGAAGATGTTCGCGGATATCTTGCCGGAGGAGTCGCGGCTTGGCGCGATGCGGGATTTTCGGTCGCGCGGACAAATCAGATTTCTCCGCAGGAACTAAGCCAGAAATTGAGTGAAGGAAGCATGCGCGCCGCCGACGTATTCGATGTGCGCCGCGAAGGCGAATGGCAAGCAGGACACATTCCTAACGTCCAGTGCCGTCCGCTTGATACCTTCCCGCGCGGCATCCCCGCCGTCGACGCAGACCGGACGGTTGCCGTCCACTGCAAGAGCGGCTATCGAAGCCTCATCGCCTGCAGCTTGCTCGAACGCGCTGGACACCGCAAGGTGATCAACGTCGTCGGCGGTTTCGATGCCTGGCACGCCGCCGAATTGCCCGAAGTCGCCGAACAATTAGCTAAAGTTTGAGTGGACAGGCGGGCGCGCACTCTAGCGTAGGCCGCTTTGTGCCTTGGCGAGCGGAACCTCTGTTCGTGTCGGGAGCTTCGGCAAAGCCGCCATCAAGCGCCGCGTATAAGCATGAACCGGAGCGTTGAAAATCTGCTCCGTTGTCCCGCTCTCGACAATCTCACCCTCGTGAAGAATCGCGATTCGCTGGCAGATCCCCGCTACCGATGGCAGATCGTGCGAGATATAGAGAATCGACATCCCCGTCTCTCGGTTGAGACGCGCGAACAATTGCAGAATCTCAGATTGCGTAATCACGTCCAGCGCGCTCGTTGCTTCGTCCGCGATCAAGAGGGCGGGCCGGTGCAAGATCGCCATGGCGATCAGTACGCGCTGCGCCTGCCCCACGCTGAGTTGCGCTGCTCGCTTATCCAGAAAATCGCGAGCCGAGTCGCCGCTCGGCAAGCTGACGCTCTTCATCGCCGCTCCGATCGCCCGCTCGCAATCCTCGCGCGTCGCATGACGGTCGCTGTGCGCACGCCATGCTTCCCGAAGTTGCGTGCGAATCTGCAGCGCAGGATTAAGCGAAGCCAGCGGACTCTGCAGCACCAGGCTCAACGAACGTCCGCGCAGCTCGCGCAGTTCGCGCTCGCGTAGCGCCAGAAGATTCTGGCCTTGAAAGACGATGCTGCCTTCAACACCCGCTCGTTGGCGGCCCAGCAGGCCAAGGATCGCCAGCGCCAGCGTGCTCTTGCCCGAACCGCTCTGACCAACCAGTCCGACAACCTCACCACGCCCAATCTCGAGCGAAACTCCCCTCAGCACAGGCTCTTTCCCCGGATAGCGAACCGTCACCTGTGCGGACAGCAGGCTCGCCGAAGAATTGGGAAGAGAATTCGTTGGACTGGATATCGCCATAGCAACTCGCTTATCGGCTCGCGCGCGCGTTCGTATTCTGTTCGCTTTCAACGTGAGCCGCTCCGCATTCCAGAACGTCTGCGGAGAAAGAATCCCCGGATTCGCGCCCTCCACTGCACCGGAAACCGCCGACAGCGCATTCTGGTTGACGAGGTAGATGAACGGCGCCTGTTCCGCAACAATTTCCTGCACGCGATCAAAACTCTCTTTTCGCTTCTTCGGATCAACAGACGAAGCCTGCGCCTGCATCAACCGGTCAATCTCGGCTTCCCACGCCGTTTCTGGAGTCTTCTGCTTCGGATTCCACGCATGGTCCTCCGCCGAACTCAGCCAGATATTCATCTGTCCGTTCGGGTCGAGATCAACATTGCGAAATCCAATCATTGCCGCTTCGTAATTGAACTTCTGCGAGATGCGTTCGAGCAGGGAAGGAAAGTCCAGCGTTACCACGTTGACCTTGATGCCAAGCTTCCCGAGATCCTCTTGCACCATCACAGCCATACGTTCTCTCGGCTTGCTGCCCGCGTTCGTCACGATCGAAAACTCAACTGCGTTGCCCGCCTTGTCAAACAAGGCTCCGTTTTGCAGGCGGAATCCGTCGGTCTGCAGGCGCTTCATCGCAGCATCTGGTTGATACGCCTCGGCTTTCAATTTGCTATCGAACCAAAACTTGTTTGCGGGAGAAATAGGCCCTACCGCTGGCTGCGCGTGTCCGTTGAACACCACGCGGGCCAAGTCATCTCGATTAATCGCCTGCGAAACCGCGCGACGAAAGTTCGTAGAACGGAACCATGTGCGTTTGTATTCAGGAATTGGAGCGTTCGCAACCTGGTTGAACCACATGAAGTCGGAATCCAGCGATGGCCCGGCATCATGCGCGAGACCGGGCGAACTGGCTGACAGACGGTCGAAATAATCACTATCGATCACGTTGATGAGATCGAGTTCGCCGCGCTTGAAGCGCAGCATCTCCACGTCGCGATTCGGTTGAATGTCGAGCCGGATCGAATCCAGATACGGCAATCGCCGTCCCTGCCCGTCTTTCTTCCAATAGTTCGGATTGCGCCGCAACAACACGCTTGATCCCGCTTTGTACTCCGACACCAGGAACGGTCCAAGCACCGCCGCTTCTTTCTTCGGCGAGTGCGCTGACATGATTGCCACCTGATCAAACAGCCGATCCATGCCGGCAATCGCCGCGGGAAAAGTGACTACGACCTGATCCGGAGCAACAACCTTCGTCCCGATCGAACCCGTGCCTGATCGGAATGAGTCTCCAGTCGAAGAATGCAGTGCCGGATCCATCAGCCGCTGCATCGTGAAAGCAACATCTTCGGCTGCGAACGGGCTGCCGTCAGAGAAGAGAACTCCATGCCGTAGCTTGAACGTAATCTGCTTGCCGTCTTTCGATATCTTCCACGATTCCGCCAACTCTGGCTCGAGTTCCTGCGTATGGCGATTTACGCGCATCAGCACTCCGCCCGTCAGGTACCGAATCGACAGGGAAGAGTCGTCGTCCACCAGAAGGGGATCGAACGTCTTTGGCTCTGAGCGCAGACAAAACCGTAACTCGCCCCCACCTTGCGCCAGAGCGAAACCCGAGAGCAGAACGCAGCAGAAAAGAATCTGTAAAAGCTCGCGGCGGCCGTTCATGCGGTCACCTCCTCGTTGTTCGACAAAGGGTTCGACAACAGCAATTGAAACGACGTCATCACCACGATCAGCAGCACCAACGGCACCAGTCGCCACGGTTCCTCGTGAAAAGAAATCAGCCCTTCGAGTTCGCGGAGCAAGCTTCCCCATGAAGGCAACGGCTCAGCCACGCCTAACCCAAGAATGCCGAGATTCGCCTCGGCCAAAATGAACACCGGAATCGAGATCCAGAACTGCGCGTAGAGAACCGGCTTCAAATTCGGCAGAACATGAATCAGAAAGAGTCGCGGCCCGTGCAGCCCCGAAGCGCGAGCCTGCAACATGAAATCGGAGTTGCGCAAGCCATCCGCACTCGTTGCCAGCACTCGCGCCGAGGCGGCCCACCCCAACAGTCCGAGTATGAGAAACGTGATCACCACTGAAACCAGCGGAGAAACATTTAACGGCATGAGCGCGCGCACGGTGATCAAAAGGAACAGCCAGGGCAGAGAAAGAAATAGATCGATAAATCCTCGCGCTAGTCGGAGCCAGATCCCACCCAAGTAGCCTGCGAGTCCGCCCACCAGAGCCGCCAAGATCGTCGACACAAGCGCCGCTGCCGGGGCCAGCAGCAAAGAGATTCGTGTGCCATAAAGCAGACGTGCAAAACGGTCGCGGCCCAGGTCATCCGTGCCGAGCAGATGCTGATGTGAGGGAGGTGAACTAGGCGCATCGCGAAATTGCTGCGCATATCCAGCCGGCGCCAGCCAATTTGCCGCGAGCGACAGCGCGCACACTGCGAGCACTACGACACAGGACAGCTTGCGGGCTGTGTTCATGCGGCGTCTACGCCTCTCGAGGCTTCAATATGTAAGTCATTACATCGGCCCCGGAGTTTGCCAGCAAGGTTACGAGTGTAACCAGCACGCTCAGGTTTACAAGCAACGGAAGGTCTCTGGAAAGCGCCGCCTGCCAAGCCAGTTGTCCAATCCCCGGCAGTCCGCACAACGATTCCACCGGAATGCTGGCGCCGAGCGCAATGCTCACCGTCACTCCGGCCAACGCGATCATTTGCGGTCCGGCGACGGGCAATACATGGCACGCGAGAATGCGAATTTCGCCGATTCCCCGCGCCCGTGCGGCCAAGATATGCGGCAGCGTGTAAGCTTTCGTCAGAAGATTTCGTGAATATCGGTAGACCTTGGGAAACACGATCAATCCAATCGCAAGATATCCGGGAGCATTCAGAATCACCGACAGCAACGCCAGCACCGCCGCCGGAATACACAAGAACGCCCCACTCAGCGTGCTCCCGAGAATGTCATACCCCGGATGCCGCCATAGACATGCCGTGAATGCCAGGATTGATGCCAGTGTCCATGCCAGCAAGAGGCCAGTGCCCGCCTCACGCACCGTAACGGGCCATCGCTCTCGCAAGAGAGTCCGTACCGGCTGGCCGAGTGCGTGGGACGTTCCCAGATCACCGTGAATCGCGCCGCGCAGATACCCGGCGTAGAAACCGAGAACGTTGTGTTCCGCTGCGCGCGACTGCCGTAAAGCCTGCACACTCTCCGCACTGAGGCCGGGGTCGAGCTCGCGTTCGTCAGTGTCGAAGCCCGGAGCCATCCGCACCAGCGTCGCCGAGAGCAGTCCGCCTAGCACAACCAAGGCGCCGATCGCTCCGAGATGCCGCGCGATTTTCCACAGTAGAAGTTTTCGCCCCATGCGCCAGACCTAATTCACCGAAGCCCCACGTGCTCTTGTCGAGGGCATGACATCCCGTCCGGCAGGGCCTTCGGAGTGGTGAATTTTCTTCATGGAATACATTCGGCGGTCGGCTTCCGCCAGCAGGCGCTCGATGTCGAAGCCGTCTTCCGGACAGAACGCCGTTCCGACGCTCAACCCAACCAACTCGCGACCAGCGATTTTTTTGGCCGCATCAACCGCCAGTTGATTCAAGCGGCTCGCTTTTTCGTTCGACGCTTCCGTACTCAGTCCCGGAGCGACGATCACGAACTCATCTCCACCCATGCGCGCTACGTAATCGTAGCCGCGGCAGCATTCCTTCAGATGGCTGGCAAAGTCCTTCAGC
>CAVRYB010000030.1:0-23817 GCA_963725295.1 uncultured Acidobacteriaceae bacterium | reverse complement strand
GTGTTGCAAAAGAAGAACGACATCGCCCGGCTAGAAGATCAATCGTCCGAGCGTCAGCGCCAGATCGACGCCATCGATAAAGATCAAGGACGCTTGCGCGAGAATATGAAGGCGCTGAAGGGAAGCGCAGAAGAACGTGCACTCATCCAGCGCTACACCCGCGAACTTGATTCACAAGAAGACAAACTCTCGGCTCTGCGAAAGGAAAAGGAAGACCTCGGTGCCAAGCAGGAGCAGGCAGAACAGGAATTGACGGCCATGGCCGGGCAGATCGTCTTGGACGAACGCTTTTGACCGGGTTGTAAGTGCGCAGCGCTTTACAGTTTATTGGAGAAGCCTTATAGTGCCGGGCATGAACGGAACATTCTTCTGCAATAAGTGTGGAGCGCAAAACGCTGCGGGCGCTCAGTTCTGCAGCCGGTGTGGAGCGTCTACTGGCCCGATGGCTGGTGGCGTCCAGACAGCGGTTCCCCCCGTCCCGGGAGCGTCTTACCCTGCCCCCATGTATCAGACGGTCGTCAGTGGAGGATATGGGGGATTTTGGATTCGGGTTGTCGCCGCGATTATTGACAACGTCATCCTGCGCGTGGTGGTGGCGCCGCTCGGCCTGATCTTCGGCGGGCTGGGGTTTGCAGGCGGCCTTCTGGGAGGTCTGCCTCACGTCGGAATGGCTCTACTCGGTGGCGGCCTGACGTTTGTCTTCTTCCTGTTCGGAAAGTGGTTATACGAGGCGTTCATGGAAAGCTCGTCTTACCAGGCGACGATTGGCAAGATGATCTGCGGGCTGAAAGTGACCGACCTCAACGGCAACCGCATCTCGTTCGAGCGCGCCACCGGGCGGTATTTCGCGAAATTTCTCTCCGTGCTGTTTTTCGGCTTCGGGTTCCTCATGGCCGGCTTCACCGAGCGCAAACAGGGACTGCATGACTTGCTGGCGGGAACGCTGGTGAGGAAAAGCTAGGTCAGAGGTTCGAGGTCAGATTGCAGAGATTCTAATCCCTTGAGTTCTGGTTTTTACCTCTGCAATCTGACCTCTGACCTCTGCAATATCTTTCTTCGCTTTCCTTTAGACTAAAGCCATGTCTCTCCCCGTATCCCGCCTGCGCCGCTGGTTTGCCTTGGGCGCGATTCTCATGGTGGTGATGGTTGCGGGGATGTATTTCTACGCGCAGTACCGCATCCGCAGAGTCGTGCATGAGATTCCGGCGAAAATCGGGCTGGATATTCAGCAGACCGCGGAGGGCTTTTCCATCTCAAAGTCGTCCGAGGGGCGCACTCTATTCACCGTGAGCGCGTCAAAGGCGGTCCAGTTCAAAGACGGCGGGCGCACGGCCCTGCACAACGTGAAGATCGTCGTTTACGGCAAGGATGCGAGCCGCTTCGACCGGATCTCGGGAGATGATTTCGAGTACGACCCGGCGTCGGGCAATGTCAGTGCGCACGGCACGGTGCTGATCGATCTGGAGGCGAATCCCGAAGGCCCGAAGCGCTCGGACCAGGCGCCTCCTGCGCAAATCAGAAATCCGATTCACGTGGAGACGAACGGACTGGTGTTTAACAAGAACACCGGGGACGCTACGGCCACTGGCAAAGTCGTTTTTCAAACTCCGCAAGCGTCGGGATCGGCGGTTGGAATTGATTACGTGGCGAAGACGGGCACGATGAATTTGCTCTCGTCGGTTCTGGTCGAGATCGCCAAGCCACATGCGATGCGGATGAATGCTGCTCGGGGCGTGATCTCGAAGCAGCCGAGGGAGGTCGTGCTCATGGAGGCGCGACTGACGCGCGACGGGCAGGATGTGCGCTCGGATCGGGCGACGTTTTTTCTGCGCGACGACGATACGGTTGACCATATTCTGGCCGACGGCAACGTGGAGAGCGACCTTCACGGACGCTCGGAGGCGCGCGCGCGGTCCGATCGCGCGGAACTGCTGTTAGCCGGCACGCGCAACCTGCTAACGACGGCCACGCTTATCGGTAGTGTTCATTTCGAATCGCTGGGAGCGCAACCGGCTTCGGCCGACGCCGGGAAAGTGACACTGCACTTCGCGGGGCAGCAGGTGCTCAAGACTGTGCATGCCGAAGATGGAGTGAGGCTATCGCAGAAGAAGAGTCACAGTGAGATCGTGGCCGCGTCGTCCGGAGCGGGAGGTAGACAGGATCAGGATGTCGAGATGAGCGCCCCGATAATGGACTTCGCCGTGAAAGACGGACGTCTGCTGGAGACGGCGGAGACCAGCGGGCCGCCGCAGATCGTGATCACACAGCCGGGAACCAATCAGAAGACGGTCGTGACCGCTGCCAGGTTTACGGCGAAATTCACCGAGAAGAATCGACTGGCAACTCTTCATGGCGAGCCGGACGCGAAAATCGTCGGTGGCAAGATCAGCGGGCCCACGCCGGACTCGGAGCGTGTGTCAACCAGCCAGATGCTCGACGTGACTTTCCTTCCTGAGGGTGGGATACGGTCGATCGCGCAGAGCGGCGAGGTCGCATATGCCGACGGTGTGCAGAAGGCGTGGGCGAAGCGTGGGGAATATACTGCCGCTGATCAGATGCTGATGCTGACTGGTTCTCCACGGGTGGTCGACGGCGGCATGACGACGACCGCACAGGTGATTCGCATGAACCGAATCACCGGGGACGCCATCGCCGAAGGTAACGTGAAGAGCACGTACTCTGATCTGAAGGCGCAACCGGGAGGCGGGATGCTGGCCTCGTCGGATCCGATCCATGTGACGAGCCGAACGATGACGGCGCACAAATCGTCGGCCACTGCGGTGTACACGGGCGATGCTCGCTTGTGGCAAAACGCCAATGTGGTGGAAGCTCCGAGGCTGCAATTTGATCGGGACAAGAGGTCTTTGGTGGCGCAAGGTGTGTTGCCGGGCCCGGCGCAGAGCAGTACGGGGCAGCCGGTTTCGACTGCCTTGGTCCAGGCGGACAAGAGTGGCAAGGTCACGCCAGTCGTGATCAAGTCCGAGCATCTGACGTACACCGACGCAGAGCGGAAAATCTTCCTGGACGGAGGCGTCACCGCCAAGGGAACAGACGCGACTCTGACAGGGCGGCAGATGACGGTGTTCTTGCGGCCACACGACCAGGGGAACGCAGCCAAGAACCCGGGGGCTCCGGGACAGATTGATCGAATCGTGACGGAAGGTGCGGTGGTGGTGACGCAGCCGGCGCGGCATGCAATGGGAGAGAAGCTGGTTTATACGGCGGCGGAGGACAAGTTCGTTCTGACGGGCGGACCGCCTAGCATTTTTGATGCCGAACGGGGCGAAATCACGGGCGATTCGTTGACTTTCTACAGACACGATGATAGGGTGCTCGTAGAAGGCACACAGACGTCACCAGCAGTCACAAAGACGCAAGTGGCACGATAAATGCACACGCTGGCCACCGACGAAATCGGAAAATCCTACCGTGGCCGACGGGTTGTCAACGGAGTCAGCCTTCAGGTTCTGCAGGGTGAAGTGGTCGGTCTTCTCGGACCGAATGGCGCCGGTAAGACGACTACCTTTTACTCTATCGTAGGTCTCGTACCCCCCGACACAGGCAGGGTTTTATACGACGACGAGGATATCACTAGCGTTCCCATGTACTTACGGGCACGCCAGTTTGGGATCAGCTACCTGCCGCAAGAGGCTTCGGTCTTCAGGAAGCTGACGGTCGAGGAAAATATTCTGGCGGTGCTGGAGGTCCAGCCGATTTCCTGGCATGAACGCCGGGAAAAAGCGGAGAAGCTGATTGATCAGCTTGGATTGGAGCACATCCGGCAGAACAAAGGGTATGCGTTGTCTGGCGGCGAGCGGCGGCGGGTGGAGATTGCCCGGTCGCTGTGCATCAATCCGACATTCATTCTGCTCGACGAGCCGTTTTCAGGTATCGACCCGATTGCCGTGCTGGATTTGCAGAAGATCATTTCGGACCTGCGGGCGAGTGGCATTGGAATCCTGATCACGGACCACAACGTTCGAGAAACGTTGTCGGTAACGGATCGGGCATACATCATTAATGAGGGCCGTATTTTTCGGTCCGGTACTCCGGAGGAGCTGGGAAGTGACCCGGAGGTACGACGAGTTTATTTGGGAGAGAGCTTCTCATTAGTTTGAGTTCTCAGTTCCCGGTTCTCAGTCAACCCCGGTTTTTTCTGAGAACCGAGAACTGGGAACTGAGAACGGCTTCTAGTTACCAAGGCGTAGGCACGATGACCTTTCGTGCTCATACGATCTACCTCGGTGCATGAGAAGCTAGATTTTCAACAACTCGGAAGTGCTTGTGGTTGAATCAGTCTTCCGAGTGGTCGGGAATAACAAAGTTAGGGAGAAAGAGTGCTTCTTCAGCACAAACTGAACGTCAAGTTGTCCCAGCGTCAGATTCTGACGCCCGGGCTCGTGCAGATGGTCTCGGTGCTCGCGCTGAACAAGCTCGAGCTGAAAGACATGATCACGGCCGAGATGGTCGAGAATCCGGTACTCGAAGAGCTGGAAGATTCGATCCCGCTGCTCGACGACGTGGGACGGCAGGAAGAAGAGCGCGACCGACTCTCGGCCAAGGCTACGACCCCGGCGGAAGAGGGGCCGACCATTGCCGACGAGAAGAAGGATCCGTTCGAGGAAATCGATTTCGGGTCGTTTTTTCAGGAATATCTGGATCCGGGTTATCGCAGCTCCGGGGAAATGGAAGAGATCGAGAAGCCGTCGTTCGAGAACTTCCTGTCGAAGCCGGGAAATCTGTCCGATCACCTGCTGTGGCAATTGGGTGCCATTTCTGTGAGTCCGGCGGTGCACCAGGCCGCTGAACTGATCATTGGAAATTTGAACGAAGAAGGTTATCTGATCGCCAGCGATGAAGAATTGCTGGGGACAGCTCCGGTCGCGCCTCCTGAGGTGGACGCGGAAGCGGCGGCAAAGATCGTGGGCGAGGCTGAGGCGCTCGGGCTGGCGGTTGATGCGGGCCTGGCAGCCGACGGGTCTGATCTTGAGAATGCGGACGTGAACGAGTCGTTTCTCGCCGCTGCGGATGCAGTCTCCGAGGAAATTTCTGGCGAAGTCCACGCGGAGTTAGCCGTGGAGCACGCGGCACGCGATTCCTTCGCGGTACAAGCCGCAGCGGCTGCGGAGGTGTCTGCTTCTGCTCCGAGCGTCGCTGATTCTCTGTTGCCAAATCCCGGAAACGGGGCGCCCCAGACGGGACCGTCCGCTGCTGGCGTGGCGACGGCTCCGGCGCGCTACGCAATCAATTTCACAGTTGCGGATCTGCACGAAGCGCTTGAAGTTGTGCGCCAGTTTGATCCGCAGGGCATTGCTTGCCGTGACTTGCGCGAGTGCCTGCTTTATCAGCTGCGCTACCTTCAGGATCATCTGCATGCGAACGTCAATGTCAATGGAAATGGGCAGACCGAGCAGGTAGTGAAGGATGCCATCGCGGTCGTCGATCAGCATTTGCGGGCGGTGACACTGAAGCAGTTCAAGGAGATTGGCCGCGCGATCGGACGTCCGGTCGAAGCGGTGCAAGCGGCGCTGGATTACATCCGCACGCTTGATCCGCGTCCAGGGTTGCGTTACAACAAGGTCCCGCCGCGGTTGATCGAGCCGGATGTGGCTTTTGTGAAACACGGCGACGAGTGGCTGGTCATCATGAACGACGAGGACATGCCCCAGTTGCGGCTGAATCCTGCGTACAAGCGCCTCATGACCCGGGATGGCAACGACAAGGACACGCGCAACTACGTCAAGGACCGCTACAAGTCGGCAATCCAGCTGATCAAGAATATTGAACAGCGCAAGCAGACGATCGCCAAGGTCTGTTATTCGATCGTGGCGCGGCAGGGGGACTTTCTCGAGCGCGGGATCGATCAACTGAAGCCGATGATGATCAAGGAAGTCGCGGAAGAGATTGGCGTGCATCCTTCGACGGTGAGCCGCGCGGTGGCTAATAAGTATGTCCACACGCCGCAGGGCGTTTTTGAACTGCGCTACTTCTTCTCCGAGAGCGTACAGGGCCCGGAGGGCGGTGGTACGTCGCTTTTGATTTTGAAACGCCGCGTAAAAAAGCTGATTGAAGAGGAAGATCCCAGCCGTCCGTTGACCGATGAACAGATTACCCGCATCCTGCAGTCGCAGGGCATTCAGGTCACTCGAAGAACGGTGGCCAAGTATCGGGAAGACATGAAGATTCCGAGTACGCATCAGCGAAGAGTGAAGAAGTGAGAATTGCAGAGGTCAGAGGTCAGATTGTAGAAGTGAAACCCTTGATTTCGGCAGTGTCGCTCGCATTGAGAGTTTTTCACCTTTGCAATCTGACCTCTAACCTCTGACCTTAAGTCTTTGAGGTCTTCTGATGAACGTGGAATACACCGCAAGAAAGTACGAACTCAACTCCAACATCCGCAAAGAAGTTGAAACCGGCCTTAATAAGATTCGTAGAATTCTGGGCGACCGATTTGAAACCAAAGTTGTTTTGGCTGTCGAAAAGCGGCGTCATAAAGCTGAAATCACGATCAATCCGCCGAACGGTCCGATTGTGGGACTAGCGCAGACGGGCGACATGATCTCGGCGGTGAACGAAGCGCTTGACCATCTGCAGAAACAGGCTCTCAAGTACAAAACGAAGTGGCTGAGTAAGAAGCGCAAGGCCAGCAAGAAATTTGACAGCCAGTCGCTGGAAGAGAACATCGAAGCGGCGATTGGACTGGCGGAAAGCACTACGGTCTCCGTGCTCGTTCACAAGTTTCCGTCGGTAGCGCGAACCACGGAAGTGCATCTAGTGCATGCGAAGGACTCGGTTGCATTGCGGCCGATGACGCTGGAAGAAGCGATCAAAGAAGCGCACTTCCGCGACAAAGATGTCTTCGTGTTTCGCGATCCGGAAGGAAAGCTGATGGTGCTGCACCGGACGCGCGACGGGAAGATGGAACTGATCGAAGCGCCTTAAACGACCAGGTTTCAAGGTTTCAGAGTTTCAAGGTTTCAATGTGAGGGCGCACGACTCTGAAACCCTGAAACTCTGAAACCTTGAAACCTGCTTCTCCTCACACTCCGCTGGTCGCTTCTTGCGCCCACTGCAGGGCTTGCCACCAGGTAGAAGGGGCTTCTTCGTCCGACAGCTTGAGTTGCTGCGCGAGGCGGCTGGATTCCTCCCATTCACCGGACTCCTGCGCCAGCATCAATTGATAGAGCGGACGCAAGGTGCTTTTCTGGCCGAGCAACACGGCCTTGATGTCGTGCTCCACCGGCAGTTGTTCGAGGAGCGTCTCCATCGTGACTTCGAGAATGGCATCCATGACGGACAACAGACCGAGCAGGAACAGGTCGTTTTTCGAGCGGAGCCGGCTAGAGAGTAGTTCGCAAAAGCGGGCGCGGGTCAAGCCCATCAGAACAAGCTCGCTGCACCGCTGCTCAGCGGCGCCAACCGTGACGACAAGCCGGACCCAGCGCCGGATTTCCCGTTCTCCGAGTACGGCCATAGCGTGGCGGATGGATTTGACTTCAAGTGCGAACCCGAAAACGGGGGAGTTGAGGTACCGAAGCAGACGATAAGAGATCGAGGCCTCCTGCTTCAGCATCCTCTCCATTTCATTGAGGTCGAGTTCGGCGCGCGAAACCATTTCGAGGAGCCGTATGTAGTGAAGGCGGCTGGCTGGGACCTCGCGTCCGATCACAAGTTCGGGCCGGCAGAAAAAGTACCCCTGAAAATAGGCGAATCCCATGTCGCATGCCTGCTGGAATTCTTGAGGAGTTTCGACTTTTTCCGCCAGCATCTTGCACTTGGGCGATGCGAAACGGCGCATCATGGCGGCGCGCTCCTCGGGCCGAGTTGCCCGGACATCGATCTTGAGGAAGTCGGCGAATTCGCAAAGAGGAATGCGTGGATCGTTGGGTGCGAAGTCGTCGAGAGCGATCAGATAGCCGGCCGCTTTGAGCCGTTTGCAGGCCGCGACCACGCGGTCCTCCGGTTCGACGGTTTCGAGAATCTCGGCCACGGCCTGGCTGGGCGGAAGGAGTGTGATCATGTCCTTGAACAGGACTTCGCGCGTGCAGTTGACGAAGGCGCGGCGATGGTCGCAGAGCGCGTCGATGCCAAACAGAAGGGAACTGTCGAGGGTGGAGCGGGCGGCGAGTTCAGGATCGGCATTGAAGTAGTTCTCGACGCCGTTGCGGAAAAGAATTTCGTATCCGAACACGTGTTGTGCGCGATCAAAGATCGGTTGGCGAGCAACAAACCGTTGACCCGGGATGGCGAGCGACGGCGATTCGGACTTTTTCGTTGAGGCAAGAGCGGGCTTCACTTTTCATACATCGGCTCAAGTGGAGCGAAACTTAACCCTGCACAGGTGGTTCTGTATCGTGGGGGAAATGCAGGCGGCTGTGCTACTTCCGCCGGATCTGTGCGAAATCAGCGACACTATTTTTCACACAGCGCGATCGATTGGGGGTGGAAGGTGCATTTCCTGATTCCTCGTGTGGAAAACTAAAGGGCCGTTCCCCCTTGCGCAGTCGGTGGTTTCATGAGTAACATCAAGCTTGTTCCCGATGGCTGTGCTTCCAGGCCGGCCGTTTGCGCCAAAACTCCGAGGCGCCCAGAAATAAAGCTACTAAAGAAAAAGTTTGGACATCGTTCTCGAAGAGCATCCAGCCGATGTGGGGTTCGGGCAGTCAGCATGTGTTGCGCGGTGGCAGTGGCACTACGACCAAAGCATTCTGACTGCAAATGAAACATGCAACGATCAGGCCTGCAATCAGGCCGGGATGAACATCAACGTTTAACAAGAGAAAAATATGAACGCAGGACCCGGACATCCCTCCGCTGGAGGAGGGAAGCATAAGCGGCGCCGTGGGCGGCGTCCGCCAAGACGCGGCGCGGGTGGCCAAATGGGCCGCGAGCGTCAGGAACATCAGGGCATATTTACCGCTCCGATGGATCACAGCTATCGCGCGAGTATCAACGGCGGCGGCAATGGCAACAACAAGGGGCCACGACGGCCCGGGTTTGCGGCCGCGTACCCGATCGCCGATCCGGAACCTCTGCCGATGCCGCGGGAAGACTCGGCTTCGCGTGTTTTCGCGTTTGTCGAGGACCTTTTCTTCCTCACGAAAATTCAGGAAACCGGCCGTAAGATGAACGTGAAGGTCGAGTTCGTGAAGAACGAGAAGGACCTGGCCGAGCGCATGAAGAGCAACGGCGAAGAGAAGCCGTCGCTGATCATCTTCGATCTGAACAACGTCAATGCCAAGCCGCTGACGCTGATTCCGAAGCTGAAAAGCAAATTGAAGAAAAATACGTCGATCATTGGATTTCTATCCCACGTTCAGGGCGACCTGAAACAGAAGGCGCATGAGGTCGGGTGCGACATGGTTCTGCCGCGCTCGGCGTTTTCGCAGAATCTGCCACAGTTGCTGCGCCGGCACGGCGCCAGTGAGGAAGTCGCAGGCTAGAATTGCGCTAACCCAGGATTGCAGAAGTCAGATTGCAGATTGCAGAGGTACACCCTCCAAAATTTGCCCGGTTTCCACCTCTGAAATCTGACCTCTAACCTCTGACCTCCCTGATACAATTTCGCCGTGTTCCCTCACAAGATTCTGATCCTCTCGATAGCCGTGTCGATGGCTGCTCTGGCCATCGCGCAGCAACCTCAGGTAAAAGTCAACGTACTCAATGTATGCGCGCCGTCGGCGGATGATCAGAAAGAGCTCTCATCCGCGCTGGCGAAGGTGCCGGCAAAGCCGGCATTCAGTAAGGACTACGAAGTGGCGCGTGGTCACTCCACGCTCGACCAAAGCACTCCGATTCCGGGAATGGAATCTTTGCCAGCGGGCGCGGTTTCAGCAGCCGACTGGGTGCGGGTGCGGCGCGAATTCCCGGCGAGCAACACGTTCAGCAACGTGCAATATTCCTTCAGTCTAGATGCGACGAACATGGTCGAGACGCTGGTATTGCGGGTGCGCGACCCCAAAGACGTAATGCAGGTTTCGGTCGAAGACAGTGCCTCGGCGGTTGCGTCACCGTCGGCGATGCTCGCCAGCAGTACTCCAGTTTCGCGGGTCAAGCTCGAGCGGTTCGGGAAGTCATCCGTGGTTCTGTCGCGATGTTCGGGAACCGGGGACGGGCCGCCGACGGATCAGAGCGCGTACGAGCCGATTTTTCATGCTGCTAGTTCCCTGATGGACCACTATCGCGACGCGCTGGGTGCACGCAGGATGGTGCCGCAGGAACTCGCTCGCTTGGGCGTTGGGAATTCAGCGAAGGCGCCAGCTGCGAGCAAGAAGAAATAGCTCCGCCCGCGCGATGAAGCGAAATTTGTTTTCGTGAATCTATCTAGTAGCGTCGTTTTCTAATTTATGGATATCCGCAACGTCGTGATCATGGGCTCGGGATGCTCGGGCCACACCGCCGCGCTCTACTCGGCACGCGCCAATCTGAAACCGTTGGTCATTGAAGGCCATGAACCGGGCGGCCAGTTGTCGATGACGACGCTGGTCGAGAACTTTCCCGGCTTTCCCGACGGAATACAGGGTCCGGAACTGATCGAAAACATGCGCAAGCAGGCTTCGCGCTTTGGCGCGGAGTACCGCATGGGGCATCTGGTGAAAGCGGACCTGAGCAAGCGTCCGTTCGAACTGACGTTCGGCAAAGAAACGATTCACACGCGAACGCTCATTATTGCGAGCGGAGCGTCCGCGCGCTGGCTCGGCTTGCCGAACGAACACGCGCTGATTGGGCACGGCGTTTCTTCGTGTGCGACGTGCGATGGTTTCTTTTTTTCAGGCAAGGAAATCGTCGTCATCGGCGGGGGAGATTCCGCGATGGAAGAGGCCACGTTTCTAACGCGATTTGCCAGCAAAGTGACGCTGATTCACCGCCGCGATCAGTTCCGAGCTTCCAAAATCATGCTGGACCGGGCGCGCGAGAATCCGAAGATCGGTTTTCTCACGAATACGGTAGTCGACGATGTGCTCGATGTGAGCAAGAAAGAAGTTACCGCCCTGCGGTTGCGCAACCTGAAAACTGGCGAGAGCTGGGAGTTTCCGACGAGCGCGATGTTTTTGGGGATTGGCCACGTTCCGAACGCCAAGATCTTCGAGGGCCAGTTGGATACCGATGCCGATGGCTATCTGATCACACACAAGAACGTCTTCACCAAGGTGCCGGGCGTTTTTGCCAGCGGTGACGTGCAGGATCGCCGCTACCGGCAGGCGATCACGGCCGCCGGTTCCGGATGCATGGCCGCGCTTGAAGTGGAGAAGTATCTGGAAGAAGAAGGCCACTGAGCATGCAATACACGCGTCTCGGCAAATCCGGCCTGATCGTTTCCCGCATGTCCTATGGAGCGATGACTTTTGGAGATGGCGCGGGGTCGGATCATCCCATGGCGCAGACGTGGAAAACTCCCCAAGCGGAAGCTGACAAACTGGTGGGGCGGGCGCTGGATGCCGGGATCAACATTTTCGATACGGCGGACGCCTACACCGAAGGGCGAGCCGAGGTGATGCTGGCGCAGGCGCTCGGTACGAGACGCAAGGATGTCGTGATCTCCACGAAGGTCGGCTTTCGAATGATCCCAGGCCTGCTCCATACGGGCGGATCATTCCAGCACGTTGTGGCCGCTACCGAAGCGAGTCTGCGGCGCCTGAAGACCGATTACATCGACCTGCTTTCGATTCACCGGCTTGATCCTTATACTCCGCTGGAGGAGACGGCGCGCGCGCTGGAAAATCTGGTGCAGCGCGGACTGGTGAGGTACGTCGGGTATTCGAATTTCAACGCGTGGCAGTCACAAAAGCTGTTGTCGTATCAGCAACGGATGGGGTATTCGCCGCTGATCGCTGCCCAGATGTATTACTCGCTGCTGGGGCGCGATCTGGAGAACGAGGTTGTTCCGTTCTGCAAGGACGCAGGAATCGGAATCGTGGTCTGGAGTCCGCTGGCGGGCGGTTTCCTCAGTGGACGATATACGCGGCAGGATCCGACTGGTGGCAAGGGACGGCTGGCGGATTTCAGCTTTCTGCCGTTGGACAAAGAGAAGGGCTACGACCTGATTGAGCGGATGAGCGCCATGGCCGCAGACCACAAAGCCACGGTTGCTCAATTGGCGCTCGCTTGGCTGCTGGCGAAGGATTATGTCAGCGTGATTCTGCTCGGGGCGAGCAACCTCCGGCAGCTTGATGATAACCTCGGCGCGCTGGATGTGAAGCTTTCGTTGGCGGAGTTGAAGGAACTGGACGAGCTCACAAAGCCGGGCATCGTTTATCCGAATTGGTTCCAGGAGAGAACGGGCGACCCGGAAGTCGGCAAAGCGCTAGGTAAGAACTAGAACTACGCCAGTACTTTCTTTTTGACGGGCACGGCCAGCGTCTCGCATGCGGTGCGCAACACCAGTCGCGGGGCACGCTTGCGAATCTTCATCAGGTAAGGCACCGTGCGTTTGGGGTCCGCCTTCGCCTGCTCGCGTAACAGCCAGCCCAGCCCTTTCTGCACCATATCGTCTTCGTCGTGCAGCAACTGATTGGAAAGCCTGACAATTTGCGGTCGGAAGCGACGTTCGCGTGCCCCGCGAACGAGCGCAACGCAGGCGGCGCGACGCCGCCAGCGATTCGGCGACCCCGCCCACTTGAAAACATCGCGGCTCCTGACTGGCTTGACGACGATCATGGGCGCGAGCAGATCATGCACGAGGGCGTCGTGGTCGGCCCAACTGCTGACCCGGTCAAGCCACGAGGCGAACAACTGAAATTCCCGGTCGCCAAGATGTCCGGTTTGTTTTTCGAGCAGGAAGACCGCCATGACTCTCTCTTCCAGGACCGGGCCGGAAAAAAGCTGGTCGGCGACCTGGACGAGGAAATCCATGCCACGTTCGCGGGCGATGCTGCGGCGGAAGCGGACAGCGAATTTGCGCAGCTCGGCCGTGTACCATCCGCGGGACTGAATTTCTTCCTTGAAGAAGGCCTGGACTTCGGCGGAGTGCGGCGCCGACCCTCCGTCTTTCAGGACGCGCCGGATGTGGTCGGCAATATAGGCGGGAGCGATGTCGCGCATGGGCATGATCTCCTCTAGCGGCGGGTGCTGCCGCCGTTTTGGCAAAGAGTGGCCCATGATATGAGAGATTGCCCTCTGAATTCTGTGATCTAGTGTCACCGTTCGCTGTGACACGACTGCGGACTATTTTGCCGGAGCCGCGCCGCTTGTTGTGCGCACAGTTTTGTCGTAAATCCAGAGTAGAGCCGCTGTGGCCACGCCCACTGCGGTCACACTCCACCAGATGCGTGCGGGCTGATGTGTGACTTCGCCGAAGTGGTGGACGATGGTGCCGCCGAACCAGCCGCCGATGAGCGATCCGATGCCGATCGGCAGGAAGGCGAATCCCATGTACGTTCCTTGTTGTCCGGGAGGCGCGAGCCGCGAGATGTATTCGTAGTACCGCGGAGACTGGATGATTTCGCCGAGCGCGAGCACGAACAGCGACAGGATTGCGCCGGGCACGGTGGGCCAGAAGGCGAGAATCAGCCATGAGGCAGCGGTGATCAGCGTGCCCAGAATCACGGCCGTAAACGCCGGGATTTTGCGGGTCAGGTAATTGACCGCTAACGTCAGGCAGATAACGGTCAGACCGTCCGTGACAAGGATCATTTCAACGTCTGAGCCCGAATTCACATAGCCATGGATGTATCCGGGCAGTGAGATGTACTGCTGCCAGAAGACGACCCAATATCCGGTGAAGAGCACCAGGAACCACATGAATCGGCTGATGCCGGCGAGAACCAGCACGAGCAGGCCAACCCAGATCCACCACGGAATCGACAGCGCGGGATGAAAGAGCGAATAAACCTTGATCAGAAGGGCGATCGCCAGCACCGGCAGTACCAGCCGGGCGTTACCTAGCACGATGCAGAAATTCCGGGCGACCGTTGCGATGGATGGTGGAGGAGCGTCTCCGGCTTTGCGTGGCTCGCGGAAGAGCAGCAGCACGACGAAAAACATGGCGAACACGCTGAATGCGGCGACGCGGTAAACGCCTTCCACTCCGAGATGACGGTGAGCCCACGATGCCAGGTACGGTCCGGCTGCTCCGCCGATATTGACCATGGTGTAGTAAATCGAATAGCCGATGGAGCGGACGTTTTCCTTCGAAGCGCGAGCCGTCGTTCCGACTACGCAGGGCTTCACCATCGAAATGCCGAGCGCGGGCAGGGCGAGAATGACCCCGACAAAGAGTCCGAGCGGGACGAAATTGCGGACGGGCGCGAGCCATGGCGCTCCAATGGATCCGATCAAGAAATAGGCGACGGCGAGAATGAGGTAGGCGGTGGAGAGCGCGCGGCGGAAGCCGATGCGATCGGCGACGGCTCCGCCGAAGATGGCGAGGAACCAGACCATGCCGCCGAAGATGCCCGTCAGGGTGCCAGTCTGCTCGGTCGAGAAATTCAGGTGCTCCTGCAGATAGAGCGCGAGGGAGGCGAACGCGCCGTAATACGAGAGGCGCTCGAAAATCTCAGTGAGATTGGCGATCCAGAAGGGGCGCTCGAAGCCGGTGCGGATTTCCTGGAAACGTTCGGAGAAGGTCAAATGTGGCTCCCTTACGGCGGCTTCAGATGTTCAGGCGCTGCCGCACTTCTTCGGCTGACAAGCCCGCCACTCGGATCACCTTATTCCGGCTGGCCTGGCCGGCTGCAATAGTAACGGAGGAGCGCGGAACCTTCAAAAGTTTTGCGAAAAATTCGATGCAGGCGTCGTTGGCTTTGCCGTCCACGGGAGGCGCAGTCAGGGCGAGTTTGAGCGCGTCGCCGACTTCTCCGGTGATGGCGTTCTTCTTGGCGCGGGGGTGGACCTTCACGGCGAAGGTGGTGCCGGACGCGCTGTCGTGGATGGGGATCATAGGATTGCAGAAGTTAGAGGTCAGATTGCAGAAGTAAAACCAGAAATCCTCCGCGTTCTTCCTTGTTTACGGTCTTTGTCGTTCTCCGAAAATGGCCGTTCCGACGCGTACGCACGTTGCTCCCTCTTCGATTGCGACTTCAAAATCGTGCGACATGCCCATGGAGAGCACACTCATTTCGACTTTTGGAAGTGCTCGCGCAGCGATCGAGTCGCGAATCTGGCTCAGTTGGCGGAAATATGGGCGCGCGCCCTCGGGATCTTCGGTGTAGGGCGGGACAGTCATCAGGCCGCGAATGTCGAGGTTCGGCCAGCGCGCTGCGCCTTGCAGAATCTGTTCGAATTCATTCGAGCCGGGCGCGATCCCGCTTTTTGCGCTCTCGCCTCCGACATTGATTTCGATCAGCACCGGCAACTTCTTGCCGTTGGTTGCTGCGAGGGCATTTAACTTCTCGGCCATGCGGACGGAGTCTACGGAGTCTACCGCGTCAAACAGTTCGACCGCTTTACCCGCCTTGTTGGTTTGCAGATGGCCGATGAGGTGCCATTCAGTTTCCGGCAGGTCGCGCAAGGCATCTACCTTGCTAGAAAATTCCTGCACCCGATTCTCCCCGAAGGTGCGAAGTCCGGCGGCGTAGGCTTCGCGGATGCTCGCGGCTGGAAACGTTTTGCTCACTCCCATCAGAGTAATTTCGTCGGGATTGCGGCCAGCGCGATGGGATGCAGCGGCGATTCGCTCCCGTACATGGGCGATGTTTTCGGCTACGGACACTGACTTGATTTAACCATGGAGGACAGACGTCAACACTGGCGGTTTGCGAAATACCGTTCGGGCTCCCAGGTTACCGCCCAAAAAACGGGCGGGAACCTGGGGCACCGAGCATTCCGGCGTTACATGATCGCGGTTGGCGGGGCCGGATCTTCCGGGCGGCCCGCGTTGGCCAGCGGGAGAAACACCATGACCATGGCCAAGACGACGAGCGCGACCAGAGCCAGAATCATTGGCCCGAAGCTGTCCGCAGCCCATTTGACAAGTGTCACGTCGTGACCCGAGCCCACCAGGCCAGCGATGACCAGACCGCAGAGCGCTTCTCCGGCGATCATGCCGGAAGCGGTCAGCACGCCCGCGTTCTCGACGCGCGCCTTTTGCGCACTGTTGTAGCCGCGGCGGTCGCGCAGACTATCGGTGACCCAGCGAATCACGCCGCCGACGAAAATCGCGAACGTGGTTCCGAGCGGCAAATACATACCGACGGCAAAGAGCATCACGCTCTTGACTTCGATCATGATCATGGCGAGGCCGAGCAGGATGCCCACGATCACCAGCGGCCAAGCCATCTCGCCGCCAACGATCCCTTTGGAGAGCATGGCCATCAGGCCAGCCTGAGGAGCGGGCAGGGCGGGAGTACCGAAGTGATAGGCCTTGTCCAGGATCGCCAGCGGGAAGAAAAGAACCAGCGAGGCGACTACGATCCCCAACAAGTCGCCGATCTGCATCTTGGAGGGCGTGCCGCCGAGAATGTATCCGACCTTCAGATCCTGGAGCATTTCGCCGGCTACTGCCGATGATACGCAAACCACCGCCGCAACGCCGAGCACGGCAGCCACGCCGCCCGTACCCGAAACTCCAAGCGCCACCATCAAGAGAGCGGCGATCACCAGCGTGCAGAGCGTGAGGCCAGAGACTGGATTATTTGACGATCCAATCATGCCTACGAGGTTGCCGGAGACGGCAGCGAAAAAGAATCCGACGATGATCATTACGACGGCAGCCACAATAGAGCCGGTGAGAATCGTGGAACTGGAAAGGTTTCCGGCTCCACTGATGAAGTAGTGATACAGCACGATCATGGCGATGAATACGATCGCTATACCAGCGAAGATACCCTTGGAGCTCAGGTCGCGTTCAGTGCGGTTGGTGGCGGCCTGCACGGAGGCGGACTTCTTCAGGTCGGAGACGGCGCGAGCCATTCCCAGGCCCAACTGCTTGCGCATTTTGAACAGCGTGTAGGAGGCGCCTACCAGCATTCCGCCGACAGCAATCGGGCGCACGACCGAGTAGTAGATTGCACCAGCCAGCAAATCCCATGACAGAGTTTGCCCGGCTGGTTGCGCGGCTTGGATATAGGGGCCAATCGTGAAGGTCAAGAGCGGAACCAGCAGTCCCCAGGCGAGGACGCCACCGGCAAAGTTCAGCGCGGCGAGCCTTGGGCCGATGATGTATCCGACGCCCAGGTAAGCGGGGCTGATATCGGGCGCATTGAACAAAGTTGCGCCGCCGGTCATCGTGTACGCCACATTCGGGTTGGTGCCCGTGCGCAGGAGAAGCCTCTTGCCCATCTCACTGATCTTCACGTGGAAGGTGTTATTCGGATGAAAACGTTGACCGCGCCTAGCAGATACATGAACCCGCCGAAACCCATATTAGCGAAAAGTATCTTTGCGGCTTTGCCCCTTGCTGTCCGGCCTTGTGTATCTCGGAGGCCGCGACCGATTCTGGGTAAGGAAGTTCCGGATCTTCCACCATCACGCGCCGCAGTAGCGTCACAAAGAGAATCGCCCAGGGTGCCGCCGATCACCATCAGGGCGACTGACTTTCCAGTATTGATCTTTGGTGAGGCCCGGCCAGAGGCCAGCCATTACAAAGGCCGGAATCGTGAACACTGCGCCGGCGGCAACCGATTCCCCGATCGAACCTACGGTTCGCGCGATGTTCTCTTCGAGAAGGGATCCCTTCATCAGCCGCAAGAGCGCCATGCCGATCACGGCAGCCGGGTAGGTTGCGGCGATTGTCATTCCGGCCTTCAGGCCCAAGTAGGCGTTCGCCGATCCCAGAATGCCCGTCATGACCAGGCCGATTAGTACGGCCCGGAAGGTAAACTCCTTCATTTCCATGGTTTCCGGCACGTAGGGACGGTGCTTAGGGGGGGCTTCGGTATTCGCCGCTGTCGGGCTCATAAGATCCTCTTAGTGCTAGATTTCATTGCAAATTAATAGTACTCGCGACGGCGCACCTTACCATGCCGAATAGGAGCATTACAAGTGCAGGAGTCGCTCCGACTGGTGCGAACCGCGCGTGGGAAATGTCCATGGGCCGGAATCCGCTGCAACTTTTGAACAGAACTCTGCGTCGAATTTAGGGTTAAGTCGAGTTTAGGTTTAAACTAGGTATAACTCAGGAGGCATCCATGTCCCCCGATGCTGAGCCTTCTTGGGGCAGTTCTTTCGAGGAATTTCATTGCCGGGAATGCGGAGGCGATGAGGCGTACCGCTCCCGCGCTCGCAGTGTCTTTGAGAGATATCTGCTTCCGTTGTTGTTGTTGCAACCCGTCCGCTGTGAACGTTGCTTTCATCGGTGCTACATTTTGCGGACCATAGCTGTGCTGGAGCGGCGGCAGATCGATCGCAAGATTCCAGAGAGTCAACCCCAAGGGGATTCCAAAGCCAGCAGCCGCATTGCGTAGGGCGCTCGACGCGGGCTATACTGGCGTCGTGTGAGCCCGGCGAAAGTGGGCTGGCCGGGTGCGGAGGCCGTCTTCAGCAGTACTGGGTTTCGAATACGGGCTACCCAGGGCCAAGCGGCGGAACCTGATGTGTCCAGGCAAGTCTTGCCGGAGCATGGGGTCGTCGGCTTAGTCAAGCACGCGGCTGCGAGTTTATTTTTCACATTCTTTCCCGCCGATTGCCGTATCTGCACTTCTCCTCTCATTGAAGTATCCCGGCTTCCCGTTTGTCAGAGTTGCTTGCGTGCTCTTCGGCCGTTGCATGGGACGTTCTGCTACGTCTGCGGCGAGGCGCTGCACACGCCGGCCGGATTCGATCCTGCAGTGGATGACGAAGAGAGACAGTGCCTGCTTTGCCAGCGGGCGGAGCCTCCATTCGAACGTGCTGTCGCTTATGGCAGTTACGACGCTGGGCTTCGTGATCTGATTCACGTTCTCAAGTTCCAGCAGGTTCGCCCAGCGGCCGCAGTCCTTGGGCGCATGCTGGCGGACACGATAGCCAAGTTGGAGCAGACGATACCCAGCGGAACGATTGCAGTCGTTCCCGTTCCTTTGCACAAGCACAAGCAAAGCCAGCGCGGGTTCAACCAGGCAGAGATGATCGCTCGGGCGGCGTTGAAGCGGCTTGCGCTGCCGAAGAGATTTGAGCTGTGCAGCGGCGTTCTGCAGCGGCGGCGCGAGACGGGAAGCCAGATCGGACTGACGCGCCATCAGCGACGCGAAAATCTGCGGGGCGCATTTGTGGTGAGCGATCCAACGCGAATCGTGAATCGCGACATCTTACTGGTGGACGACGTTCTCACCACCGGGACGACAGCTTCGGAATGTGCGCGGGTTCTTCGACGTGCCGGAGGGGCGCGGATTTGGGTGGCAACGGTAGCGCGAACGCTGAAAATGTACGATGGCGTGAATCTGGCGGAAAATCTGTCCGACGACGTTTCGCAAGCGAACGTCGCGGAAGAAGGGAGTGCAGAACGCGTGAGCGTGGCGGCTCGCGGGTAAAGAATATGTCACTACGATTGCATAATTTCAACGGCGGCATACGGTCGTATCTCCCGCTGTCGATGCTGGCTGTGGGCGCACATCAGGATAGCGATGGGCATGCGCTGCATCAGCCGGTGCTGGTGCTGAATGCATCGTACGAGCCGATCAATGTTTGCGCCGCGCGCCGGGCGATCGTGCTGGTGCTGAAGGGCGTCGCCATGACAGAAGAAGAAAACGGACATTTTCTGCACGCCGCCCGCGTGGCGTTGCGCGTGCCTTCCGTGATCCGTCTGCTGGAGTATCGCCGCATTCCGCACCAGTCGCGTGCGTTATCGCGCAAGAACATTCTGTTGAGGGACCGCAACACTTGCCAGTACTGCAGCGTGACGCTGCCGTCGGGCGAACTCACGCTTGACCACGTGATCCCGCGATCGCGCGGAGGACTCTCGACGTGGGAGAATCTTGTCGCCTGCTGCCATCCCTGTAACCGCCGCAAGGGCAATCAGCTCCCGCACGAAGCGAATATGAAGCCTAATCGAGAGCCGCGATCGTTCAATCTCCATACGAGCCGGCACATTATGCGGTTGATGGGGCATAGCGATGACAAGTGGAGAAAGTATCTGTTTTATTAAGGTTTCAAGGTTTCAGAGTTTCAAGGTTTCAAAGACTCCCCGCCGCCCACAGCTTCCCTCCACTATCGTTGCCGCTCCATTCGTGGGCTTGTGCTCTCCGAGGCCATTCGTGAATATTCTCCTCAGGTGAGTTGCGCCGGGGGAGGATCTGTGGCTCGTTCGTATCGTGAGTTACTGGTCTGGCAGAAGGCGAAAGCAATGAGCGTTCACATCTACGCAGCGACTTCGAATTTTCCCAGGACGGAGAGATACGGCTTGACTTCGCAAGTCCGTCGGGCAGCGATGTCAGTGGTGTCGAATATCGCGGAAGGGCAAGGCAGACTGACTTCTGGCGAGTTTCGGCACTTCCTTGGCCAAGCACGTGGATCTCTGCTGGAAGCGGAGACGCAGCTGGCGATTGCTGTGGATCTGGGTTTCCTAGGAACAGAAGCATACGGGGGACTAGAACGGGAGTCGTACCAAGTCCTAGGCTTACTGGACCGTCTGCTCAACTCTCTCAGCAAAAAGACAGCGTGACCCAAACGGTTTTCACTTTGAAACCCTGAAACTATGAAACCTTGAAACCTGGCTCTACTGCGGCTTTGGCGGATCCTGTGGCTTCTTATCCTCCGGCTTCGCCGGGACCTTCTGGACTTCCTGACCTTCGAAGGTGATTTTCGACTTGGATCCGAAGCGCCGGTAGTTTGTGTACTTGATGATTTCGCGGATCTTCACGTCTTGCAGCGAGAACTTCAAGGTGTCTTCGGCGCGCGTGTAGGTGGGAAACCAATACTGACCATCGATCTGCTCCCGCCACGTGGTGAATTTGGGGAACAGGTTCTCATCCCTGCCCTTGTGCTTGCGGATGTCGGGCACGGCCTTGCCATACGTTTCCACAATCTGAAAGTCGTGGTTGTCCACCCAGATTCGTCCCTGGAAATATCGCTTCTTGCCGACAATCTGTTTGGGAGCAACATCGAAAACATAGGTATCGAGTTCGTCTTGTTTCTGCTGGCCGACGTACATGATGTCGTACTCGGCAATTTCATCCGAAGTCAGCACGAAAGGCAGCCGGTTCTCGATGTCGTCGAGATCTTCCTCGGTCATCTGGATGCGCTGCAGGGTGGGCTGGGGCGCGAAGACGACGTTCTTGACCTTATGTCCCTTGTCGTCGAAGCTGACGTCGAAAACCTGCTGATACATTCCGTCGGGCGTGTCGCCATCGAGCGTCATCACTTTTACGTCCTGACGGAAGGTGTACTGGTCGCGAGCTTCCTTGAACTCTTTTTCTTTGGCGGAAAATCGCTTGATGATTTCTTCGACCGTGATTCCCTTGGGCTGAGTTGTGTCGAGCTGACCCTGTTGAGCTGCGGCCGTCAAAGACAAAGTGAGAACAGACAAGACAAAGACAACGATCGTTGTCAGGAAGACCAGCAAACGGCTGGCGATCTGCGAGGGCCGCGCACGTAATGTCATAATCCTTATTCTAACGAAAAGGGAGCGCCAAGAAATTAACAGCAGCCTCCACCCCCTCAGGCCGCCGTGCAACGGCCCTTTTGCAGGGAGTGGAAGACTGCAGTTCTGCCTAACGAATTGGATGCGCCAAGGCGAAGAAGGTTTGCAGGATTTACGATTCTTTACTAAAGGCAGGTTTCAAGGTTTCAGAGTTTCAAAGACTTGGCCGGCAGGATCGGATTCCAAAGTCTCTGAAACCTTGAAACTCTGAAACCTTGAAACCTCGGCTTTTCTCACTTCATCATTTTTCCCATCCCCCACTCCACGAGTCCGGGGAAGAGTTGATAGAGCTTGATCACGGGGATCATGGTCCAGGGGACGATTACTTCGCGCTTGCCACGGCGATATCCGCGATATGCGGCCTGCGCTACGCGTTCCGCCGTGATACCTCGCACCGACTGCGGACGGATGTTCCCCTTGCGGCTGGCGACCATGTGCGTTCCAAAATCGGTGCGCACGTAGCCGGGACAGACCGTCAAAACGTTAATGCGATCCCGCTTCAATTCAATGCGCGCGCCTTTGCCAATCGCGTTGAGGGCGAACTTGCTGGCGCAGTAGAGACTCATGAATGGAACCGGGATGTGTCCGGCAACACTCGAAATATTGATGATGGCTCCGCCGCCTTCTTCGCGCATGGCGGGCACGACTGCCTGTATGCAGGAAATCGTGCCGAAAAAATTCGTATCGAATAACTCGCGAACCGCCTTTGGCTCCATTTCCGCGACGGCGTCACGGATGCCCACGCCAGCGTTGTTTACCCAAACGTCGACGCGATCAAAGTGATGGAGAGTAAGGGCGAGCGCGCGGTCGATCTCCTCGCGGTTGCGGACGTCGCAGGCCATGGCGAGCGTGCGGTCGGTGTGGCCGATGCGGTGGCGGGCGGCTTCCGCGCGGCTCGCATCGCGCGATAGCAGCACGACGCGGGCGCCTTGACTCACAAAAACCTTGGCGATCTCCTCACCGATACCCATCGAAGCGCCGGTGATGACTACGACTTTCCCGTCCATCTCTTTTTCTGCTAGGTCCATGGCGATTCTTGTATCGCGTAGAGCGGCGACAAGTCAATGTGGACAGGTGTCAGGTCTCAGGTTTCAGGAAGATCCAAAGATTGTAGTTCAACCCTGCGACCTGACACCTGAGACCTTGTTTCAAGGCGTAAAATCGACAGCATCAGGAGGGTTCTTGAGTTTGCTGTTGCCTATCTTTCCGCTTGATCTGGTGCTGCTGCCGGGAACGCCTCTGCCGCTGCACATCTTCGAGCCGCGCTACAAAGAAATGATCGCGGAATGCCTGGAGCAGAAGAAGCCGTTCGGCGTGGTGCGGGCATCGGACGAAGGAGTTGCCGACATCGGCTGTACGGCCGAGATCACCTCGGTCACCAAGAAATATGACGACGGCCGCATGGACATTCTGACGCGCGGCGTGGAGCGCTTTGAGGTGATCCACGTGGATGACGAGCGCGCCTTTCTTCGCGCGGAGATTACGGTGGTGGAAGACGAACCGGAGAGGGCTACAGCCCAGATGGTGACGCAAGCGGTGCGTCTGCACGCCGAGATCGCGAAGTTGGCAGGCGCGAATATCTCCGGCCCCGACGAACATGCCGGCAATCTTTCGTTCTTGCTGGCAGGTTCACTGCCACTCGATCTTGATTTCAAGCAAACCCTGCTTTCGACCCTCTCGGAAGCAAAGCGACTGGAGGCAGTGGTCGGATATCTTGAAGCCGTTCTTCCCGGCCTACGGCGAGCGGCGAAGGCGCGCTGGAACTGAAACATAGCTGTCAGCTCTCAGCTCTCAGCTCTCAGGTAAACCGTTGGATTGCCGAGATTTGCGCCTTCTGTTTACCCCGATCAGCGTCGCAACAGAATGAGACGCATGAACCAATGATTATCGACCTAGGTGGAGGAGCTCCAAAGCAGGCAAGGAGATTTTGCCTTTCCTGAGAGCCGAGAGCCGAGAGCTGACAGCTTCTTTTTGCGGCGTATAATCCGACTCAAGGCTTTTTCCTTCGGGGGTTCCCACCATGAGTGTTGCCCGGACTCTAGGCGAATTGCGCCAAAGTCCCTTCTCGGCGCAGCGTCTCGGTTCACGACGGGTCAAAGATGAGTTGCGTGAGAACCTGATGTCGCGGCTCCGGGAAGGCAGTCCGATTTTCCCCGGCATCGTCGGCTACGACGACACGGTTGTGCCGCAGATCGTCAACGCAATTCTCTCGCGCCATAATTTCATTCTTCTCGGATTACGCGGGCAGGCGAAGAGCCGCATTCTGCGCGCCCTGACTTCGCTGCTGGATCCGGAGATGCCTTACGTCGCCGGTTGCGAGATTCTTT
>CAVRYB010000029.1:0-7055 GCA_963725295.1 uncultured Acidobacteriaceae bacterium | reverse complement strand
CAGAGGTTCAGGAAGCGCGGCGCCCAAATTCTGTGCAAGGCGAGCGAACCTATGCCTGCCCCTCCGCACGTTTCGCCGGTGACTCGATTGCCTTGATGATCGCGTCGGCAAATTCCGAGGTTCCGGCGGTGCCGCCCACGTCCCGTGTCAGCTTGGTGTGATCGCGATAGACCTCGTCGATGGCGTTGCGGATCTTCAAAGCGGCGTCGTGCTCGCCGAGATGGCGCAGCATGAGGAGGCCGGAACGTAACACTGCCGTTGGGTTAGCGAGGTTTTTGCCGGCAATGTCCGGGGCCGACCCATGGACCGCCTCAAAGATCGCGCATTCGTGGCCGAAATTAGCTCCCGGCACCAGGCCAAGTCCGCCGACGAGTCCGGCGCACAAGTCCGAGAGAATGTCGCCGTAGAGATTCTCCATCAGCAACATGTCGTACTGATACGGATTCATCACCAGCTGCATGCACGTGTTATCGACAATGTGTTCGCCGTAGGTGATCTCGGGATATTCCTTTGATACCGCCCTGGAGCAGCGGAGAAACAGCCCGTCCGACATCTTCATGATGTTGGCTTTATGAATGGAGTGGATCTTCTTGCGCTTGTTCTTGCGCGCATATTCGAAGGCGAACCGCGACACGCGCGTGGAAGCTTTCTCGGTGATGATCTTCAGGCTTTCGACCACTCCTGGAATCACTTCGTGCTCGATGCCGGAGTACAGCCCCTCGGTGTTCTCGCGCACCACGATCAAATCAATGCCCGGATAGCGCGTCGGAATGTGCGGCAGGTTACGAATCGGCCGGAAGTTGGCGAAGAGTTCGAATTGTCTGCGCAGTTCGACGTTGATGCTGGCAAAGCCGCCGCCGATCGGCGTCGTTACCGGGCCCTTCAAGCCGACCCGCGTGCGCTCGATCGATTCACTCAGTTCTTTCGGAATGTACTCATGATATTTTTCAAAAGCTTCAGCACCCGCCATGAAGCTTTCCCATTCAAACTTCACGCCGGTGGCTTCAATCATGCGAACGGTGGCCTGGATGACCTCAGGGCCAATGCCGTCGCCGGGAATCAGAGTTACTTTATGAGATTGAGTCATTGAATTTATTGAGACATTGAATCATTGAAACATTGAATCATTTAACAGCGTGCTTGGACGTGCGCAAAGACGCCCCGAAAATCGCGACTAGCTCATTGGCCTCTTTTAGTAAATCTCGAGTTCTCTCGGGACTTATTACACCCGTCTCGCCTAGTAGTTCCAGCCAAAACACGGATTCGTCCGCTTCTTCGAGCACTATTCCCATTCTGGAAATGAATTCGGCCTGAGAACGAGCGCGGCACACCGCACGATAGTTTGCTGCGACTGAAGTGCCGGAACGCAGTAGTTGCTTACCTAGTGTCTGCGCGTCGGGGAGTGAGGTAGGGAACGAAACAGATTCACGATGCGGATCGCAAAGCTTTTCGTGCGCCTCTTCAGTTCCGCCGCTTTTTCAAGCGAATTCATGGAATTATTGAATCATTCAGTCATTGAGTTCGTGAGATGTTCAATGATTCAATGCCTCAATGATCCAATGACTCAATCAGGTCTTCACGGTCTTGCCTTTCGCTTCCGGCGCGTCTTTCGCCTTGAGCAAGTCTTTCAACTCGGTCATGAACTCCTGAACGTCCTTGAAGTCCAGATAGACCGACGCGAACCGCACGTAGGCTACTTTGTCATGCCGGCGCAGACGATTCATGATCAGTTCGCCGATTTCGCTCGTCTTACGCTCCCGCTCGGCGGATTCGATCACGAAACTCTCGGCCTCGTTAACGATCTGTTCCAACTTGCTGATGGGAACGGGACGTTTTTCGCAGGCCCGCATGAGTCCGTTCAAGACTTTTTGGCGGTCAAAACGCTCGCGGCGTCCGTCTTTTTTCACCACCATGTAAGGAATTTCGTCGATGCGCTCGTAGGTCGTAAAGCGCTTCTCGCACTTCAGGCATTCGCGGCGGCGACGGATCGAATCCGCCTCTTTGCTCTCGCGCGAATCCACAACCTTGTCATTTTCGAACCCACAGAAGGGGCATTTCATGCGTTTGTCAGTACTAACGAGTAAATATGATTGTAGCAGGGGAGGGATAGACCTCAGATCAGAAGTCACTGGACCGCCATCTTGGAAGAGAGGAAAATCGACTCCATGAAGGGCGACAATCCCAAACCGCACCCTGGACCGTTTCGAGTGATGCGGGTGGATGCTGAGTTTGCCGGCATCCTCGTCGCGGCGGCTTTCTTCGTGATGGGATTCGTGAGCGTGCCGATCGCAAAGGGTTTCTTGGTAGGTGCGTTTCTAGTGGGAATTGTGATAGCGGTGGTATTGTGGCTGATCCGAAATGCAACAAGCTCCAGTCATGTTGACCGCCAAGTACTCCACATCGATCAAGATGCAAACTCCAAGCGCTAGTCGCCGGGCCTAGCCGCTTTTCGCGAGAATCTACGACCTGGACCTGGCCCCTAGCTGGGGGTTTCGGTTGCTGCACCTTCTTCCGCTTGTGCGCTTTCGGCCGAAAGTTTCCGCAGCGACAGGCGTTCAAAATGTGCTAGCAGCAAGCCCAGCGGAACGACCGCCACAAACGTGACCAGCCAGAGCATGATGCCGCAACTCACCGCGAGTTCCTTGGGCGCGATATCGAAGACATGGTCCATGGCGCTGATGGTCGCCAGTTGCGAGCCTCCGCCGACGCCCGGCAACTGCACCATGGAGCCGATCATGCTCGATCCCATGAGCAGAAGAACCTTCGTCGTGCTCATAGCGTGCATCGGAGCGCCGTAGGCGTATGTGACTTCCTTATAGGCGACCGCGATCACCCACCACATCAGCACCGACACGGCCGAAAGTTGCAGAAACGCAACCGGCCCATGAATTGTGTTTAATCCGGCCGTAAATTCGCGAACTCGCTGCGCGATCCGGTGGCCGAGATTCTCGGCGAGATGTGAGAAGCGTTCTTCAATCCACTGCGCGATGCGGTTTCCACGGTATGCCATGAGCAGCGCGGCACACAGCAGACCCAAAACCAGCCCAATTAGAGCAAAGCCCGTGAGGTGGATCCAGTGGCGCACTGCCTCGGAAGTGGTTGGCGACTCCACGAATGCCCGCAGCTTGGAGGGAAGAAAAATAGCCGACACCAGCAGCACGGTGAAGCCCGCAACGTCAAAGATTCTCTCCACCGCCCACACCGCTGCTTGCGACGCGAAGGGAAGGTTCTCGCGCCGTGCGATCAGATAGGGACGAATCAATTCTCCCGCGCGTCCGAGGAGAGCCAGTCCGGTAAAGCCGATTACCGTTGGAGAGATGAGTCCAAGAATCGAGGCATTCTTGCGCACCGGACGCAGGAAAATCTTCCACCGCACCGCGCGCAGGAAATAGGCGATGTAGATGAGCAAGATGCCGTGTACGATGTGGCGCCAGTGGATCTGAAACCGGATCAGAAGCGCCCAGTCGAAATTTCGCCAGGTCCGAAACTGGAGATAGATGAGCGCGGCCAGTACCAGGAAGACGACCGCATAGACAACATATTTTTTAGATTTCATGCAGTGCGAAGGTGCAAGGCACTGCTGTGGTCAGCATCGCCCCAGTTGAAGGTAAATGAGAGAGTTGTCAGGGTCAATGTCGGGGATCATCAGCGCGAGGATGCCACAGACGTGGACGGAGCTGCAGTTGCCGCAGTTCTGCTCGCAGCCCGGGTCGCGGTCGCCGTCTTTTTCGCGGCCAGCTGTTTGCGTTTCTCTTCTTTCTCTTGCGCTATTTTCTTCGTGTTGTATTCGTGCACGATGCGCGCCACGTATGCTCTTGTTTGTTGGAACGGCGGAACTCCCTGATACTGCTCCACGCGCTGAGGACCGGCGTTGTAGGCGGCCAGCGCCTTCACGAGATCGAAGTTGTAGCGTTCGAGCAATTCGCGCAGATAACGCGTTCCGCCAGTGACGTTAGCTTGTGGATCAAAGGCGTCCGTGACCCCGAGCTGATTCGCTGTGCCGGGCATGAGCTGCATCAGCCCTTGCGCGCCTTTCGGAGACACCGCGCGCGTATTGAATCCACTCTCCGCGTGAATCACGCTGTTTACCAGATCGGGATCGAGATGATACGCAGCACTCGCGGAGTCGACCACCTGATTCAACGGCACTACCGGCTTTGCCACCGCAGGGACGGCGGGAGGAGCTGACGTCGAAGCCGGTGATGGCGGCGATAGGTCTTTTTCATAAGAAGCGATATCGGCGGTCGGAACATCCATGAAGTTCGAATCGTCGGCAGAAAGATAAAGCCGGGTGATGCTCCCTATCTCTGCCCGATGCTCATGCCGAAGGCTGAATCCGTTGCGCAGAATCGCGAGATCAGCCGCTGGTGCCGGACGAACGCCGAATGACACGATAAGCGCGCACAAAATCCTCGCGGTCTTAGAGGTTGCGGAAAAAGTCCTTTCGCTGGTCAAGATTCCCCCAGCGGCTGGAAGCCGCGACTGATGGGGCACGAGTCACGGCACGAGTGGAACTCGTGCCCTTCCCATTCGTGCCCGATCCGGAGTTTTTCAGCCAACCGGTTGGCTTCCAATCGTCCGCTTCGTTTCGACGATAGTTCTGTCCGCTTCATCACAAACTGTTCACGATCTCGGATCGGGGAATCGAATCGCCGTCAACCCGATCCAACGGCTTACCGTACAGCAGATGCTCAATCGCCGCCGAGACGCCGCTTTCGGCATTGGACCGCGTCAGCTTCCATCCCCGGCCGCGCAGCTCCAGCGACGCATTTCCCATGATAAAGGGGTGTCCGGCAAAGGCAAGCATTTCAATATCGTTATAGTTATCACCAACGGCCATGACCTGCTCGCGAGTGATGCCGCGATAATTGGTCCAGCGCTCCAGCGCGTGCCCTTTGGAACATCCCGCATTGAGTACATCCACAATCGTCAGATCCCGCCCCGGATACTCGGTTCGCAGCACCGTAATCGGCAGCTCGCTCGCGTCGAGTTTCCGCAATGCCCCCTGCATGTCGGCGACCGGACCGCAAAACATCGCCTGCACCGGGTCCGTCGTTAGTGCATCCTCGATCGGAACCACGAACCGGATGTACTGCATGTTCTTTTCCAGCCAGCGCTGAATGCTCGCTTCGAGCAAATCGAGTTTTTCGATGACAATCGTCCCCGGACCATTGCTGTCAAAGGTAAGAACGGTTTGCCCGCGAAACTCTTGCATGTGACAAACCAGCTTCCGGCAAGTTGTCTCAGGCAGCAGGTCGCGATGGAAGGTCTCGCCGGCGAGCGAACGGGTTACAGCGCCATTCGAGCTGATCAACCAGAGATCGAACCCAAGTTGCTGGGCGATCGGCAGGGCGAAAGTGTGGCGCCGGCCTGTGACGAGAATGACTTCCACTCCTTCGGCATGGGCGCGCCGAAGTGTGGCTAGATCGGTGTCGGAAATGCGGAATTCCGGGTTGAGCAGAGTGCCGTCAATATCGATGGCGATGAGGCGGAGAGAATTGGCGGGCACGTGTAATTTTAACATTGCTGTGTGGCCCTGACCTTGCAGTGCCCGAGCGGGGCAGAGCCCCGTAACCACAATGACTATGCGACAATCACTTTCTGACAATGTCTGACAATGATTGTCTACGGAGGCTATCGATGAAATTGAGATTGCTCTTACTGCTCCTGACCTTGTTCCCAATCAGTCTCCCCGCCCAGCCCGCGCCGGAAACCGGCAAGCCATTTGTCATTGAGTACTACTACAAGACCAAGTGGGGACATGCCGACGAGTTCCTCACCCTATTCAAGAAGAACCACTACCCGTTGCTGAAAAAGCAGGTTGAGATGGGCCGCATGCTCAAGGTCTGGATGGATCAGCCCCGCTATCACACCACCGAAGACGGGCGCTGGGACTATCGCGTGACCATCGTCTTCAAGAACTCCGCTGCCGCCAACGAGCCATTCGACGAAGACGCGCTGAAAAAACAACTCTGGCCCGACCAGGCGACGTACTTGAAGGAAGAGCAGCGCCGTTTCGAAATTCTCGACTCCCACTGGGATTTGCCGATTCGAACTGTGGAATTGGACGGGAAGTAGATTCCCGGACGATTCCGGGACCGTTCCGGAACTACGAATGGCTAGCGCTTGATTTGGATGGAATGTTCCGAAACGGCACTTCCTATTACGAAGTCTGTAACATTTCAAACCTGTTTGTCTTGACAGCTAACAGGACCTACTTGTAATGTTACCCGCGGTCATATGGGCGAGGTTCAGAAGTGGGGACCCATAGATTGCCGAGATAGATTGCTGATTCTGCACCTTGTAGCCTGTCCAAGCCTCTTTCATGGGCAGCTCGCGGGTCGAATGGCAATCGGCTTTGCCCATCAAACGCTGCCACGCCTCCCGGAGCAGCACAAGTCGATGGCGATGGTGCCATGGATTCGCCAAACCGGGGGCAAATCAAGTCACACTTAAAGGAGAGTTATGGTGCGTAAGCTCGTCGTTCTAACGATCACGGCTTTTGCGATTGTGTTTCTCGTGAACTCCTTAAGCTTCGCGGAGCCCCTTCCGCTGATGACGCGTCATGTGCGTGATGTGGTGGCCAACGGGCAGGCACTCTCCGTCGGGCGCCTGCCGGCAACGCAGACCATGCACTTCGACATCGTTCTGCCATTGCGTGATCGCGCAGGCTTGCAAAGTCTGCTGCGCCAGCAATACGACCCAGCCAGCTCCTACTACCATCAGTTCCTCACGCCGCAGGAGGTTACCGAACGGTTCGGCCCCAGCCAGGAAGATTGGGATGCTCTGGTTGCCTTCGCAAAAGGTAACGGCTTTACCATCGTCGGCGGAACCCGCGACAGCCGGGACCTGTGGCTCACCGGCAGGGTGGCGAACATCGAGAACGCCTTCAATGTGGTTCTGGGACTGTATAAGGACCCGGCCGAGGATCGTACGTTCTACTGGCCGGATCGCGAACCGACCGCGAACTTGCCGTTCCAGCTTTGGCACATTACTGGTTTGGACAACAATTCCAAGCCGCATCCGCTCTACGTAAAGAAGAGCGACTACGCGAA
>CAVRYB010000028.1:0-25721 GCA_963725295.1 uncultured Acidobacteriaceae bacterium | reverse complement strand
CGGATGTTTCGCTATCGCGGCTGCGAACCGTGCGTGTTTATGTTGTCGGCGACGTGGAACGGGCTGGCGCTTACGATGTGAGTTCACTCTCCACGCCACTGAATGCGCTTTACCTTGCTGGCGGCCCGACCGTGCGTGGATCGTTGCGCACGCTGCGCCATTTTCGAGGCAAACAACTGGTGCAAGAGATTGATGTCTACGACCTGCTCCTGCACGGCGTCCGCTCAAGCTTGCAGGGTCTGCAGCCGGGCGACACGATTCTGGTTCCTCCGCTGGGGCCGGAGGTGACGATCGAAGGCATGGTGCGCCAGGCCGGCGATTTACGAAATCAACGGCGAGAAGAATCTGGCTGAGGTACTGGAACTGGCGGGCGGAGTCTTGCACTCCGGGACGCTGCGCCACGTTGACGTTGAACGCGTTGAGGCCCATCTGAGCCGCACCATGCTGCGCCTCGATATTCCCGAAGACAACAACCAAGCGGCGGTAACCAAGGCGCTGGAAGATTTTCAGATTCAGGATAGTGACAAGATCAAGATTTCTCCGATCCTGCCCTATGCGGATAAGACGGTTTATCTCGACGGGCATGTGGTGCGGCCGGGTAAGTTTGCCTACCGGGACGGCATGAGGGTCACCGACATCATCAAGTCCTACGGAGACCTTCTCCCGGAGCCTTACGAAAGACACGCGGAGATCATTCGGCTGAACGGCCCGGACTACACGCCGTCCGTGATTGCCTTCAACCTGCGGGAAGCTTTGACGGGAAAAGACCGAGATGTTGCACTGCGACCATTCGACACGATTCGGGTATTCGGGCGCTACGACTTCGAGGATGCTCCGCTGATCACGATTGACGGCGAGGTACGCGAACCTGGAGATCATCTGACGAACGGCGCCACCTATCTGCGAGACGCCGTCTATCTGGCGGGCGGCACCACTGCCGACGCGCATTTGGACGACGCGCAGATTTTCCGTAAAACGCAGGACGGCAAGCTGAAGGTGTTGAGCATCAACCTGGAAAAAGCGCTGGCGGGTGATGTGGCGAACAACATTCTCCTGGCGCCGGCGGACCGAGTTTTCATTCACAGAAACCTGAGCAAGGTGGATCCGCCGACGGTAAAGATCGAGGGAGAGGTGGCGCGCCCCGGGAAGTATCCGCTAGGCGAAGAGATGACGGCAGCACAACTGGTCCAGGTGGCGGGCGGATTCAAACGCGGCGCGTACACCGAGTTGGCCGATCTGACTCGTTATGAAGTGGAGGGCCGGACCAAAGTAGCAGGAGAGAGCCTCACGGTCCCGATCGGCAAAGCGCTAACGGGCGAACCCGACACCGACATGCGGCTCCACGATGGCGACGTGCTCACCATCCGGCAACTGGCGGGGTGGAACAACGTCGGAGCGACTATCAGCATCACGGGGGAAGTGCTGCATCCGGGAACGTATGGCATTCGTGAAGGCGAGCGGCTGAGTTCGATTTTGGCCCGTGCCGGGGGCTTCCAGAGCGGTGCGTATCCCTACGGAATTGTCTTTGAGCGCGCCCAGGTGAGGGCGATTGAAGAAAGCAATCGTACGGTTCTGATTCGCGAAGTGCAGGACGACGGGACGGCACTGAAGGCTGTACCGGATACAAACCCCGAAGACAAGAGCGTCAAAGAAGCGTCGCTGCTGCAGTGGCAGCGCGTCATGGAGAGGCTGCAAAACACTCCCCCCACAGGCCGACTGGTGGTTCACATCTCGACGGATGTAAGGAAATGGGCGGGATCATCGGCGGATATCGAAGTGCGCGCCGGCGACGTCATGTACGTACCCAAGCGCCCCAATCTGGTCACGGTGGATGGCGCCGTGTACAACCCAACCGCAGTCAGCTTCAAGCCGGGCAAGGATGCCGGCTGGTACTTGCGACAGGCGGGCGGTCCCACGAATACCGCAAACAAGAAAGCAATCTTTGTGATTCGAGCGGATGGTTCGGTCGCAGGCGGGCCGAGCGGATTGTTTACAGGTGGAGTCGGGAACGCGCAGTTGCAGGCGGGAGACATGGTAGTCGTGCCGGAAAAAGCGTTTACGGGTACGACAAAGTGGAAGAACACGCTCCAGGTGGCGCAGTTGCTGCAAGCGGTCGCGTTCTCGGTCAGCCTGGGGAAAACCTTCTGAAAACCGCAGTTGCCGTGATGCGCCTTTCAGGGAAGGGCATTCTAGCGGCGTTGCTACTCACGAGTACTCTACGCGGCGGGGCGCAAACCACCACGGACGATTTGAGACAGCCTGGGTTCGTCGAACCAAAGCTCCAAGAACCAAAGATCCAAGAACCGAAGATCCAAGAACCAAAGCCGCTTGAACCAGCATTCCTGGAACCGGGCGCCGACCCGGAGAACAAACTTTTTTTGCCTTTTCTGCAACACATGGCTGACGATCAACAGCGGTTCTGGACGAGTGCCAAAGAGTTAAGGAAGCCATCGACTCTCAAGACATTCCTGCCCTTTGCCGGTTTCACCGGGGCATTGATTGCAGGCGACAGTTGGATTTCAAAACAGGTTCCGCTGAGTCAAGTGCAGCACAGCCAGAGCGTCTCAAACTATGCCGTGTATTCGCTGGTGGGTGCGGCGGCCGGATCGTATGCCCTCGGCCAAGTCACGCACAACGACCATCTCAGCGAGACTGGCTTTCTCAGCGGCGAGGCGGCGCTCAATAGCACCTTGATTGCTTACGCGTTCAAGGAAGCGACGATGAGACAGCGCCCCTACGAGGGCGGCGGGGGCGGGTTGTTTTTCCGCGGCGGATCTTCGTTTCCGTCGGAGCACTCGGCGATCGCGTGGTCGGTAGCGAGCATTGTCGCCCATGAATATCCGGGGCCGCTGACGAAGCTGATGGCGTATGGCCTGGCGTCCGCAGTGACGGTGACTCGGGTCACCGGCAAGCAGCATTTCTCCTCGGACGTGGTTGTGGGCAGCGCTTTGGGATGGTACCTGGGGCGGCAGATCTACCGCTCGCACCACGACCCGGAATCAGGCGGCGCTGCTTGGGGAAACTTGCGGGATGACGATGAGGAAAAGCCTCCGCGCGCTCCCGACCGCATGGGCTCACCCTATGTACCGCTCGACAGTTGGGTGTATCCAGCACTGGAACGTCTGGCGGCATCCGGTTACATCGAAACCGCATTTGCCGGGCAGCAGCCGTGGACCCGAATCGAATGCGCGCACCTGGTCGAGCAGGCGGGCGAGGCGGTGCGGCGCAGCGAAAGCGCGGCTGGTGATTTGGCGGGCTTGCAGTCCCGGCTGCAGGAAGAATTCGCCTACGAATTTGGGTTGCTGGATGGAGGAGGCAACAGAACCGCGCAGCTTGATTCCCTTTACACCCGAGGCGTCTCCATCAGCGGACCGGCGCTGACCGACAGCTATCATTTTGGCCAGACCGTCTCCTACGATTTTGGACGGCCGTTTGAACGGGGCATGAATACGCAAGACGGCGGGTCGTTTCACGCGGCTATCGGGCCGGCAGCATTTTTTGTCCGCGCTGAATTCCAGCACTCACCTGCAGCGCCGCCGCTCTCTGACACGGTTCGCAACTTCATCTCGACGGCGGACCTGGTGCCAGTGCCCGCCGCCACTCTCTTCAATGCAATCAACCGCCCGCGGCTGCTCGACGCCTACGTTGCCATGAATGTGAACGAGGGCTGGCAACTCTCGTTCGGGCAGCAGAGCCTTTCCTGGGGACCGGGGCCGGGAGGGTCGTTCCTGTGGAGCGACAACAGTGAGCCCATCACCATGTTGCGGCTGATGAGCCCGTCCGCCTTTCGGCTTCCGAGTTTTCTCGGCCTGCTCGGGCCGATCCGGGTTGACCAATTCATGGGCGTGCTGCAGGGCCGCACGGATCATGCGCACCCCTGGGTCTATGGCCAGAAGATCAGCTTCAAGCCGCTGCCTTGCCTCGAAATCGGGTACGGGCGAACCACGACTATTGGCGGCCGCGGCGGAGACCCGTTGACTCCCAAGAATTTCTTTCTCAGCTTCTTCGGTCAGGTGAATCACCAACTCAATTCGGTTCCTGGCGACACCGAAAATGAGATGGACTGGACGTTCTATGTTCCGAAGGTGCGGAACTACGTCGTGCTCTACGGCGAGGTGTATGCCGAGGACGACTTTATTGCCTGGGTGCGGCCCACGGCGTATCCGTTTCGCCCGGGGATCTATATCACGCGTATTCCGGGAATTGCAAAACTCGATCTGCATATCGAAGCCGCGAACACGCAGGCTCCGGGATGGAGTTATCCGAACGGTTCGGGCAACCGAGGACAGGTGGTGTATTGGAATTCGACCTACCGCGAGGCCAATACCAATAATGGCTTTCTCACGGGCAATACCGTCGGAAGGATGGGCCAGACGATTCAAGGCTGGCTCACCTACTGGGCTTCTCCCAGAAATACTTTCCAATTTTCGTACAAGAACAATTTCGTGGATCCTGCTTTTGTGCCGGGAGGAGGCAAGTGGCAGGACTACTCGCTGCGCAACGAGCTGCACCTGAGCTCAGGAATCTACCTGAAGAGCCAGATGCAGTATGAACACATCTCGCGGTATCCGATGCTGTTTTCCGGAACACAACGCAACGTCACCGCCATTGTCGAACTGGGGTTCCTCCCGCACAGAATGAAAATCCAAGACTGAAATGAACCCGACACTAAGCACCGCTCGTCGCGACGAAATCGACGCCATCGAACTGCTCGATGACCCGGCACGCGCCATCCCCATCCCCGTGCCGGATGCCGGCGATACGGCACTGGAGACCGCGCGCCTGGTTTGGATGCATCGTGCCTTGCTGCGGAACGCACTGCTGGTCGGCCTGGCCGCGGGCGCTATGGTCGCGTTGCTGATTCCTTCGCGCTACGAATCGACGGTGCAATTGATGCCGCCCGACAGCCAGTCGAACAGCGGGATAGCCATGCTCGCAGCGCTATCTGCAAAGGCCGGCGGCGGCATGGGCGCTTTTGCGGGTGACGTGCTCGGAATCAAGAGCTCCGGGATCACTTTTCATTGGCATACTGCGCAGCCGAACCGTCGAAGACCGTCTGGTGGACCGTTTCCAGCTCAAGAAGGTGTATGGCGCCAGGCTCGATGAGGATGCACGCCAAGAGCTGGCGCAAAACACGGGCGCTTCCGAAGACCGCAAGAGCGGACTCATCACGATGATCGTAACCGATCGCGACCGCCAGCGCGCTCGCGCCATGGCGACGGCCTACGTCGAAGAGTTGAACCGGTTGGTGGCCGAGCTTTCTACTTCCTCGGCTCACCGGGAAAGAGTTTTTCTGGAAGAGCGCCTTGTCACGGTCAAGCAGGACCTCGATCAGGCAGCGCGCGAGTTGGGGGAGTTCTCCAGCAAGAACGCCACTCTCGACGTCAAGGAGCAGGGACGCGCCATGGTGGAAGCGGCCGCCACGCTGCAAGGCGAATTGATTGCGGCGGAGTCGCAGCGCCGCGCGCTGGAAGCGATCTATACCCCGAACAACGTGCGCGTGCGCGCCGCCCAGGCACAGGCGTCGGAACTGCGAGCGCAACTGCAGAAACTGGGAGGGAAGGGCGAGGACGCGGATGGCACAGAAACGGTCAACTCGGATTCGCTGTACCCGTCGCTGCGAAGACTCCCGTTGCTGGCAATGAGGTATGCCGACCTCTACCGCCGAGCGAAGATTCAGGAAGTCGGTGTCGAGACCCTCACCCAGCAATATGAGATCGCCGAAGTGCAGGAAGCGAAGGAAACGCCCAGCGTGAAGATGCTGGACGAAGCGAGTCTGCCGGAGCGGCGATCTTTCCCGCCACGCGCGTCGATCACGCTACTGTTCGGCAGCATGAGTCTCCTTGGGGCTACAGCCTGGATCGTTCTGCGGCAGCGCTGGGAACAAGTTTCTGCCAGCGACCCGAAGAAGCAGTTTGCGCGAGAAGTCTTCGACGGCGTGAATTCGTTGATGCCTTGGGCGACGCCGAGCGGATCGAATTGGCAGGCGGCCAGCAACCGTATGTGGGTCCGGTTAACAGCGCGCACCGACCAACCGCCGAGTGATGACAATCGATGAGCGGCGCAGTGTTTCCAGAAAGTGGAGTCGATGAGGTCGCCGTAGCGGTTCGACCAGCAACGCTGGTTCCTGCCTGGCACGTTGTTCTGTCTGCTTCGCGGCTGGCGAAGCTTGGCTACAGCCTGGCCGACCAGATTCTCGCCGTGGGTGGAATGTTTGCCGTGAATATTGCGCTGGCACGAGTCCGATCGAAGGAAGAGTATGGCATCTTCGCTCTTTCTTATTCGGTCTTCGCTTTCCTGGCCGGACTGCACAACGCCGCCATTCTCGAGGCCTACACTATCTACGGTTCGGGGCGCTATCACAGCCGTTTTTCGAGCTACGGACGATTGCTGTGGCGGAGCAATGTCGGGCTAATGGCAGGTCTGAGTGTGCTTTTGCTGGCAGGCTGGCAGATCTTGCGCTGGCTGCATCCGGCCTTTGGCTCACCGGCCTTGTTGGGGATGGCACTGACGAGCGGTGTACTCCTGACCGCGTCCTTTGTGCGCCGCACTTTTTATATGCGGCGCCGGCCCGACCTGGCAGTGCGCTTCTCGGCCGCCTTTTTTGTGAGCTGCGTACTTCTGCTCAGCCTCGCGATTCGCGCCGATCTGCTCGATGGTTTGTCCGCGTTTCTGATCGTTGCCCTGGCGTGGGGGATGGCCGCTCTTTTCATCTTTCGTGAGAGGCCGGGAAAAATCGACGCGGCGGACGCGGTGGATTTTCTCCGCCACGAACCTGGCTACTGGTCCGAGCACTGGAAGTATTCGCGCTGGGTATTCGCAACCGCGCTCGTCTTTCAATTGACCACGCAGGCATACTTCTGGGTGGTGGCCGGAGTTCTTTCCGTAAAGCACGTCGCCGAACTTCGCGCCATGTACAACCTGGCCCTGCCGGTCGAGCAGGTCTTTGCCGCCACCACCTTCCTGGTCCTGCCGCAGATGGCGCTCGCCTATAGCGCCGAAGAGTTCGGGAAGCTACGTCACTTGTGGCGCCAGTGTTCGATGCTGTTTCTCGGCATCAGTTCGGCGTTTGCCTTGGTCGTGGGGCTGGGAAGTCTGCCCCTGCTTCATGTCGTATATGGCGGAAAGTTCGACGGTGTTTCCGCGCTGCTGCGGTGGTATGTGCTGCTTCCGGTGGTGATGGGAGTAGGCAATGCGGCCAACGCGGCTCTGAAGGCGATCGAGAAGCCGGAGACTGTGTTCTACGCTTACTTGACGAGCGGTGTGGCGACCTTCGTTCTGGGCATACCTTTGGTGGTGTACCTGGGACTACGCGGCGCGGTTTACGGAATGCTGTTGTCGGGGGCGAGTTACGCAGTCGTATTAGTCATCTTCTTTCTCAGCTTCAGCCAGCCAGATGTTGACCTGCAGCATATTTGAGCCGGTTCCCTTGGTGTGCTCAATCGCAATCCGAATTGGAGGCAAGCTCGATTGATCAACTTTTCTGCGGTGCGACCAGAGTCTGTTCCGGGAAGGCTCGTCCGCTACCCGTTTAAGCTGATTCCGCGGAATCTCGCTCTGCCGGTCTTGCAAGGCCCTCTGCGCGGGCAGAAGTGGATCGTCGGTTCGCATCTCCACGGGTGCTGGCTGGGCAGTTATGAGTGGAAGACGCAAGAGCGTATCGCCCGGGAAGTGCGTCCTGGCTCAGTGTTCTTCGATGTAGGAGCGAATGTCGGGTTCTATTCCTTGCTGGCCGCCATCCGGATGAGGACCGGCCGGGTTTATGCCTTCGAACCCCTTCCGGAAAATATCGTGTTCCTGCGGCGGCACCTGCAAATGAATCGCATCCGCAACGTGGAGGTTTTGCAGGTAGCAATTTCTGATCGTCCGGGAACGGCATCTTTTGTCCGCGAAAGTACCCGCGCCATGGGCAAACTGAAGGCGGGAGGCAGTCTGAACGTCGAAACGGCCACACTCGATTGCCTCATTGCCGAAAACCGTGTCGCGCCTCCGAACTTCATCAAAATGGACATTGAGGGCGGCGAGTTCGGGGCCCTTTTGGGGGCGACCCGATGCTTCCGTAGGTATCGTCCCCAACTTCTGCTAGCGACTCACGGTAAGGCGGTGCACGACGACTGCTGCCGCCTTCTTGCCTCCTGGGAATACGAATGGAGTTACCTGACTCGCGACTCGGACGAGCGCGCAGAGTTATTTGCGCAACCGCGTCCGGGGCAACGCACGCTGAGGTCGTTCTGAGGACCCGCCTGGCTTGTGCAGACAGGAGAACAGAAATGTGGCAGGACTACGAAGCAACCTATCGTGACGCGCTGAATGACGCTGAGTTCTTGTCGTGGCGCGAGTTGGGAGCGCTGAAGAAAGCACAAAACATCGTGCGCGTGTGCCATGACATGGAGGTTGCTTCCATGATCGAGATCGGCTGCGGGACCGGGGCGGTTCTGCGCAGTCTTCACGCCATGAACTTTGCGCGGGAGTATTGCTGCACCGACCTCTCTGCTTCCGCGGTCGCTTTTGCGGTCACATCCTGCACCGACTTTACGCCGCGAGCCGTAGTTGGCCCGGCCGATGACTTGCCGTTTGCAGACGGCACCTTCAGCGTCGCCGTTCTAAGCCATGTACTCGAGCATTTGGAAAACCCATTAGCGGCGCTCCGCGAAGCCACGCGCATCGCCCGGTTTGTGGTGGTCGAAGTACCCACGGAAAAAGTGTTCTACAGCTTCCTCAAGACGAAGGTGCTTTTTCGCCCCTATGCGTCCATCGCCGAGGCTGGCCACGTGCAGTTCTGGAGCCCTTCCTCAATTGCGAGGTTTCTGATGCAAGACGCCGGTCTGGAGATCCTTAGCCGCGGCGTTGATCTGCTCGAGGAGGAAACCGATTCCACCGGCAGAAGGGACGGCGTCAAGACCCGCATCAAGCGTAAACTTCGCAGCGCGCTGCCAGCTTTTCTGTATTCCCGTCTCTTGACCACGCACGCCACTTTTCTTTGTCGCAAGCCTGACGGTTCTCCCAAGTATGGCGTTCAATACTAGACCGGTCGTGTTCGCACTTCTTGGTCTCTATATCTGGTGCTTTCAGTGGATGTACGTGAATTATCTGTATCCGACTTTTGAATACCTTGGCTTTGCATTCAACCAGCCTTCGCCGTCCTACCTTGCGCTGGCGTGGACCCTGAGCCTGTTGCCATGCCTTTGGATGCCCATGGTGATGAGCCGGGTGTCTCAACTCGCCTACTGGGTTCTGTACATCACCGTTTTCATCCCCTCGATGTTTGTACCTCTTTATGCAGAGATGGAGCCGGCCCGGGAAATTGCCGTAGTCATGCTGGTACTGTTCGCGGGATTTTCGATCATCGGATGTACCTATCTTTTGCCGCTGTGGCGAGCAAGACCAGTTCCTGTTTCTTCTCAATCCCTGTTGAGGGTCGTAACCGCCGTCTTCACGGCACTGGTGGTATGGATGATCGTAGTATTCCGCAACCACCTGCATATGGTCTCCTTCAATGACGTCTACGACCTGCGGGATGCCGCGAATGATGTGGCCGAGGGCAGCGCGGTCAACTACGCGTTCATGCTTCTCACCGGGGCAATCAATCCTTTTCTGATGGGGTATGGACTCTTCTACCGGCGCCGCTGGCTCTTTCTTTGTGGAGCGGCCGGCCAGTTGCTCGTTTACAGCGTCGGTGGCACGAAAGGTTCGATCCTTTCCATTCTGTTCATCCCCGGAATGTACCTGCTCCTCAAGATTCGCAGGATTCCATTTGGCATCTTGTTCTCCTCCGGCTGCGTTGCCCTGCTGCTTAGCTCCTGCATGGCATACCTCGCCTATGGCGACCAACCTGGCATAGTGCTGACCGTTGCGCTGTTCGTCGTGTGTGCGCGAACTCTGGGGATGGGTGGGCTGCTTACAGCTCAGTACTACGATTTCTTTCAGCGCAATCCGCTCACGTATTGGTCTCACATTAAAGGTGTGAGCTGGTTCATTCATTATCCGTATCAGTACCCGGTCGGACAGGAACTCGGGATCACCTACGCCCGCACGACGGACCTCGACGCCACAACGCACTTCTTTGCGACCGACGGAATTGAGGCGGCGGGTCTGCCGGGCATCCTCTTAATCGCCTGCTTCTGCGCACTGGTGTTTTGGATTCTCGACTCGTCCGCCCAAAAGCACGACCCGCGGTTCGCCGCCCTGGTGACGACTTACGCGGCCTACAACCTGGCGAATATTTCCATATTCACGTCGCTTTTATCCGGGGGTCTCGCACTTCTGATGGTTCTCCTTTATTTGTTGCCGTCTGCAGCAGAAGGCGCGCCGGGCTGGGGACGAGTCGGAATGTGAGGCAATGTGCGACTCGGCCTGGGGTGGTGTTCGGTCGCGGACCGGAAGTGGGCGCCTGATGCGCATCGTTTTAATCTCCGAGATCTTTGCCCGGGGCATGGGATATCTGGAAAACATGTTGCCCAAATACCTGGTCCGGTTGGGTGCGGAGGTGGACGTTGTGGCCTCGTCGTTGCCGCCCAACCACCATCAGCGATCCGCGCAGCAGACCTACCGCGACTTTGCGCAATGCCCTGCGCCCGGCTCAGTTGAGACTCTGGACGGATTCCGTTTGCACGTTCTGGAGCACTCGATTTTGCTCCGGCACGTGCGTTTGATCGGACTGCGACAAAAGCTGCGGGAGTTGCGCCCCGACATTGTGCAGACGATGACACCGATCGGCTGGATTGCCATCGAAGCGGCCTGGAACCGGCTCCGTTTTAGCTACCATCTGTTCTGCGGCTGCCATTACCACGCTTCGGTTTTTCCTTTGGCGCAGAAAGATGCCACCTTCTTCCATCCCGCGCGCATGCAGTGCTATCTGCAACGCGGACTTCACGGGCGGATGGTCAGTTATGCAACGGAGAAGTACTATGCGATTTCTCCGGACTGCGCCGAGGTCGCGGAGCGCTTCTTTGGCGTCCCAAACGGCAAACTGGAAGTGTGCCCCCTAGGCGTGGATACAGAAACCTTCCATCCCGTAGTCAGCGCCGAGGAACACGCCGAACGTACTGCGCTGCGCGAGCGTCTTGGGTTTCGAGAGGGAGAGATCGTCTGCGTCTATTCGGGGCGCTTCGGCGACGACAAGAATCCGCTCTTGCTGGCGCGCGCGATTGCCCAGTTGGTTGCCGCCGGAGCGCCATTCCGCGGCCTGTTCATCGGCAACGGCCCGCAGGCGGCGGAAATCGATCGCTGCCCTGGGTGTGTCACCCATCCATTCATGCCCATGCGCCAACTGGGCGCGTTCTATCGCGCCTGCGAGGTTGGCGTTTGGCCCGCGCAGGAATCCATGTCCATGCTGGACGCGTTGGCGTGCGGACTGCCGCTGATTGCGAACGACACCATGCATGCCCCCGAGCGTCTTGAAGGCACTGGTCTGCAATACCGGCTGGGCGATGTGAATGATCTGGTGCGCGCGCTACGATTCCTTGGCGACGCCCGGCTTCGCGAAACATTAGGCGCAGAAGGGGCCCGGCGTATGCGGGAAGAATTCAGCTGGGAAGCCATCGCCGCCCGCCGCATCCGGGACTACGCGTCAGTCTTATCGGCCAAAGTCTCAGAAGCCGGGAACTGCCCGGTCCCCGCCGCACCGTTGGCATTGTCGCTCCCCGCAGAAGCCGTCGCACCGGTGCTTCCTGATTCGGAATAACTTCGATTTCTCGAACGAACGGAAAACTGATGGCCTCGAATCAACTCGCAGAATCGTTCCAGACGATGAAGAAAAAGTGGAGAGCCGCGCGCGGCAGGGACATTGTCCTTGCTCCTCAAGTCGATTGCACGACGTTGACGCTGGGCAATGCGGGAGCGGCGTGGACCTTTTGTCCCGATGGGCTCTTCGAGCGGAGCGTCGTATATTCCTTCGGCGTTGGCGAGGACATCTCGTTCGATCTCGGTCTCATCCAGCGTTTCGGAGTCACGGTTCATGGGTTCGATCCCACGCCGCGTTCAGTGGCCTGGGTCGGGGCGCAATCTTTGCCCCATCCGTTTGTGTTTCATCCTTATGGCGTGGCTGCGCAAGACGGGGTACGGCGGTTCGCTCCGCCCCGGAATGCGCGTTATGTCTCGCACACCCTGCTGCACCGCGGTTCTCCGGGCAACGCGATTGCAGTCACCGTGCAGCGGCTTTCGACGATCCTGCGCACACTCGGGCACAGCCGCATTCATCTGCTCAAAATGGACATCGAAGGCGCGGAATACGAGGTGCTGGACGATCTGCTCGACTCCGAACTCGAAGTTGAACAACTGCTGGTGGAATTTCACCATCGCTGGCCGGAAGTGGGAGTTGCCAAGACCAAGCGGACCATTCACCAACTGAACGAAGCCGGCTACCGGATCTTCAGTGTGTCGGCATCGGGGGAAGAGTACGGGTTTCGAAAAATGCCCGCGCAAGTCACAGATAATCGGAAAGCTTGGCGATGACAGGAAACCGATGATCTCGAGTTTGTCGCGGAGTCTGGCGTTTACAGGCGATGCCAGTCTTGCTTCGGTCTGGGGGCGGATTTTTCCGCCTGCGTCCGGGCTTCTTATCTTCACCTTCCATAGCCTGTTCGAGTCGCAGCAGGAAGCGCATCAGGATGTCATGGACCCGCAACAGGCGATTACGACCGCCATGTTTCGCGCCTTTGTCGCTGATTTCCGCGCATGCGGTTACCGCTTCGTTCCGCCCGATCAGATCGCAGCCGGTCTGAATTCGCGCGGGCAGTACGCCATGATCACCTTTGACGACGGCTACGCCAATAATCTCCGTGCCCTTCCCGTGCTCGAGGAATTCGGCGTGCCTGCAGTGTTTTGCGTCGCGGCAAATTACGTCGCGACGGGAAAACCGTTCTGGTGGGATGTGCTTTATCGCGAGGCGAAAAGACAAGGGTGGCCGGCCGAGAAGCTGACCCGGGCACAAACTGCATGCAAACGTCTGCGGACGCGGGAAGCCGAAAGCCAGATCACTGCTGAATTCGGCAAGACGGCGTTCCGCACCGTTTCCGATCTCGACCGGCCTTTTACTTCCCACGAACTGGCGGACTTCGCTCGCCATCCTCTTGTTCATATCGGAAACCACACCTGGGATCATGCCATCCTCACCAACTATTCCGCCGAGGAAGCGCGCGCGCAGATTCAGCAAGCGCAAGAGTCGCTGACCAGAATGACGGCGCGAATCCCGCTGGTGATTGCGTACCCGAATGGAAATGTCTCGGCGAAGATCGCTGCAGCGGCGCAAGACGCAGGACTACGGCTGGGCATGACAGTCCGTCCGGGAAGCAACGCGATCCCGCCAGCGCTTTCGGCGGTACCGAGTCTGCAACTACTCCGGCACACTCTCTGGGGTAGCCGCGATATCACGGCGCAGTGCCGCATCGCGCGATCCCCGATCTCCCTGCAATCGGCACTGACCGCCATCCGGTCGAAACTCGCGGCCACGACTTAGACATCATGTGTGCAGACAACGGGAAGTTCCGCGTTCTCCAAGTGCACAACCAGTATTCCCCGGGCTGGGGAGGCGAGGATACGGTGGTGCAACTCGAAGCGCAATTGTTGCGGAACCGCGGCCACATCGTCGATCAGTTCAAGGCGTCGACGGCAGATCTGAAGAATGGGACGAGGTTCCGGCAGATTTTGGCAGTGCCGAGCTTTTTTTGGTCGAGCCGATCCTATAAGGGTCTGCGAAGAATGATCGCCGACTTTCAGCCGGATGTCGTTCATGTGCACAACACGTTCCCCAAACTCAGTCCGAGCGTGTTCTGGGCCAGCCGGCGAGCCGGAGTGCCGGTGGTTCAGACGCTGCACAATTTCCGGCATGTTTGTGCCAACGCGCTGCTGCTCCGGGACGGCAAGCGGTGCGAGCAATGCGTGGGGCGACTGCCTTGGCCCGCCTTGCAGAATCGCTGCTACAGCAATAGCCTCGCGCGAACCGCGGTTGTCGCCACCATCAACAGTTTGCACCGCATGCTGGGCACTTACACTCGCGCCGTCGACGCCTACATCCTGCTGAACGACTTCAGCCGGGAGATCTTTCTACGCGGCGATTTCCCCAGCCACAAATTAGTTGTGAAACCGAACTTTGTGCCGGTTTCGAGCCTGGGCAACGTTCCCCGGAAACCACAAATTGTCTTTGCCGGCGAGTTCACTCGCAACAAGGGGTTGCCGCTGCTAATGGAAGCTTGGAGCACGGCGGCGTTGGACAACTTCAACTTGGTTTTGATTGGCGATGGCCCGGGGCGCAAGTCCATGAAGGAGCAATACGCAAACGTGCCTCGCGTCACATGGTGTGGCCGGCTCCCGCGATCGAGTGTGCTGGAGCAGCTTGCTGCCAGCCGCTTCCTGGTGTTTCCGTCTCTTGCCTACGAAAACTGCCCGATGGTCGTGCTCGAAGCTCTCTCGGCTGGAACGCCGGTGGTCGCAGCCAATCATCCCAGCCTTCGGAGCATGATCGGGCACCAGCGCGAAGGGCTGCTTTTCGAAGCGGGTGATCCGCTAGCACTCGCGGCGGCCCTGCAGGACGCACTCGCAACCGACGACGAAACGTGGTCACGATGGTCAGGCGCGGCGCGAAGCACTCAGGCGGAACGCTTCAGCGAAGACGCGAGCTACGGTCAGTTGATGGTGATCTATCGCAGCGTGATTCAGAGTAAGACGGCTCGCACTTCTGATGTCGAATTCGTGACCCAAGCATCGCGCTGACCAGTTCTCTTTCCTGAGGAATCATTCCCCACGACTACGCCGTACGACTTTCCCAAGTTTTTGCGTTGGCAACGAAATCCCGAAAGGAGCAACCATGAATCAATCGAAACGCATTCTCGTGACCGGTGCAGGAGGGTTTATTGGCCATCACTTAGTAAAGCGGCTGCGGGCGGAGGGACATTGGGTCCGCGGCGTTGATCTCAAACATCCGGAATACGAGGGCTCGGACGCCAATGAATTCGAACTTCTCGACCTGCGCAAGTTCGACAATTGCCTGATCGCAACCCGCGGAGGAGTGGACCTGGTCTATAACCTCGCCGCCGATATGGGCGGCATCGGATTCATCACCGCATACCACGCCGACATTGCCCGCAACAATATTCTGATCAATGTGCATATGCTGGAGGCGGCGCGCCTGCAGAGTGTCTCGCGGTTTCTTTTCTCCTCCTCGGCGTGTATCTATCCGCAATCGAAGCAGTCGGAGGCTGACGTAACTCCGCTACGGGAAGAAGACGCTTTCCCGGCTGACCCGGAGCCCGGTTACGGGTGGGAGAAGCTCTACACCGAAATGCTCTTGTCGTTATTTTGGGGAAGACTATGGCCTGGACACCCGGATCGTGCGCTTCCACAACGTTTACGGTCCGCTCGGCACCTATGAAGGAGGGCGGGAGAAAGCTCCGGCAGCAGTTTGCCGGAAAGTGGCTTTGGCGGAGGACAGGGGAGCCATCGAAGTCTGGGGCGACGGGGAGCAGACGCGATCGTTCATGTACGTGGACGACTGCGTGGAGGGCCTGCTGCGCCTCATGGCTTCCGATTTCCATGAGCCGTTAAATCTGGGAACAGACCGATTGATCACCATCAACGGGCTGTTTGACCTGGTGGGCGAACTGGCCGGCAAGAAACTGATCAAGCAGCACGACACAAGCAAGCCGCAAGGCGTCCGGGGCCGGAACAGTGACAACAGCCAACTGCGCCGCGTGTTGGGGTGGGAGCCGCGCATCTCGCTGGAAGACGGTCTCGCCGTCACGTACGCCTGGATCCAACAGGAACTCGAAAGGGACGGCCGATTGGTCAAGAAAGCCGCAGCGGTCGCATGAACAATGATAGTGAGTATCCCGCTTTGAATTCTTTCGCACTGACGGCGGCGCGATGCGAATTCTGATTCTTGGTATTAACTACTACCCGGAACGCACGTCCGTATCTCCCTTCACCACCGGGCTCAGTGAACACCTTGTGTCGCAGGGACATGCCGTCGAGGTCATCACGGCATTTCCTTATTATCCGGAATGGCGGATCTGGGAAGAATATGGCGGGCGAATTACGCAGAAAGAGGTGCGCCGTGGAGTGCAGATCCGCCGGGTGCGCCATCTGATTCCACGACGCCCCAGTTCTCTCGTTCAGCGGCTCTTGCACGATTTTTCCTTTACTGGAGCCGCTCTGCTTGCGGGGCTCGTTGCGGGCGATTGTGACGTCATCTACTGTTCATGTCCGCCGCCGGCACTGGCGCTGGCAGCGTACGTTCTGAGCCGGATCAAGAATGTCCCTTATGTCATCAAACTGACCGATCTGGCCTCCGATGCCGCGCTCGCCACCGGAATTCTGCGGAAAGGGATCCTGATGCGGTGCGCGCGAGCCATGGAGGCCTTCGTCTACCGGCATGCGCAAGCGGTCGTTTGCCTGTGCGATGGCTTTTGCGAAAAACTGGCGCAAGGCGGAATTTCTCCCGACCAGTTACGTGTGATCCCGGATTGGGGCGACACCGAGGCGATTCGTCCCGTTCCGAGTGATGGCAGCTTTCGCGGCGCCAATGGAATTGGCCGAGAGAAATTCGTAATTCTCCATACCGGCAACATGGGGAAGAAGCAGGATCTGCTCAACGTTGTTCGGGCTGCGGAGTTGAGCGCCGCTGATCGCGATCTGTTGTGGGTGATTGTCGGCGAGGGCGAAGAACGGGCCATGCTCGACCGCGAAATCAAAACGATTCGGCCGGGCAATCTCTTGCTCTTGCCTCTCCAGCCCGTGGAAACGCTATGCCAGTTGTATGCCTCCGCCGACGTACTGTTGTTGAACCAGAAAGCCGCCGTCAAGGATGCAGTCATTCCGTCAAAGCTGCTGACCTACATGGCGTCGGGCCAGCCGGTGCTGTGCGCCGCAGCGTCCGAGAGTGTCGCCTCTCGCCTGATTCGCAAAGCAAATTGTGGTTTCGTCGTGGATGCTGAGGCTCCGGCGGCGCTGGTGGCCGGAGCGATCGCGTTGCGGTCGGACGCCGGTCTTCGCGCCGAAATGGGAGCCAATGGCCGATCCTTTGCCGAGAGGAATTACAACAAAGTCCGAGTGCTGGATTCGTACGATCAGTTCTTCGCATCGTTCTTGTCACAAGGCTCGGCTGTGGTGGCTGCGGACTAAACCGCTCCTACTCTCTATCGCCGCATCTGCAGCGTTTGTTTCTCTCCGCCAGTTAACACTCCTTAAGCGAACTTTAGCTCACTGAACTCAACCCAAATCTGACCACGGCTGGGATAAGAGGAGGCTTTCACCCTGTGTTCCTGTCACTGCGCCTTTACCGCCTGATCCTCACATTGCTCACCTATCTCTTGCCCTGGGTCGCCTTTGAATCCGGCTACCAGGTCTGGTATCTCCTGTGCTGGTGGGTCGCCAGAGCAGCCAGCTATCCTCGCTCGGGCCATATCGGCTTGTTGTTGCTCTGCTCGTTTGTTTGGGCGTTCGTGACGGAGCACTACCACGTTACAAGCATTGATGAGCTTTTTCGCGAGCGCACGGGGGCCAAGACGGCTCTCTCTGCCCTGGTCGTAACCAGCGCCGTTTTCCTGGCAATTTTGTTCTTTGCCCGGGACGATGTCTTTCCCCGTGGCCTGTTCGTGTGCGGGATCGTCTCCTTGTTCACGCTGACGCTGCTGATGCGTGCCGCTCTACGGGTGATTTTCAGGAAGCAGCGGACGTTTGGAAAGCCGACCGCGATCTTGATCATCGGCGCTGATGGCTTCGCAGAACAGGTGGCGGAGCGATTGCAACGTCTTTCGTTCGCTCGATGCAACATCGCCGGATATGTTCCCCTTCCTGGTCAGGACCCGACGGCCGCTGGCCCCCTCTACGGTCTGGATCAGATTGGAAGATTGAACGCAGCCAGCGGATTTCAGGAAGTGATCATCGCCGTCCATCCCATGCAATTTGCGCGCATCCCCGGGATCGTAGACGCGCTGGAAAAGCTTTGCTTGCCGGCGCGAGCCATTGTGGACCTGGGCGAAGGCGTCGCGGTGCGCGAAGCCGTTCCAATTCGGCCGCATGCACGATCTCCGACTTGACCTCGACTCCGGCTGACATGCTGAGGTATGCAGTCCTCAAACGCGTATTCGACATTGCTTTCTCCGTGGCCGCGCTTGCCCTCACCGCGCCACTCTTCGCAGTCGTTGCCCTGTTGATCCGGCTTTCTTCGCCTGGCCCCATCCTCTTCAGGCAGGAACGCATCGGCTTGAACGGCCGGATGTTTCGGATGTACAAATTCCGGACCATGCGTGTTTCCACCAAGAGCGAGAGTGACACCATTTGGACCAGTGCCAACGATCCGCGAAAGACCCCGCTGGGGGCCTTCCTGCGCCGCACCAGCATCGACGAGTTGCCGCAATTCTTTAATGTGCTGAAGGGTGAGATGAGCGTTGTCGGACCGAGGCCAGAGCGGCCCTATTTTGTGGACAAATTCCTGGGCGAAGTCCGCAGGTACAACCAACGGCATTCTCTCAAAGTGGGAATCACGGGTTGGGCACAAGTTCACGGTTGGCGTGGCGACACCTCGATTCAGGAACGCGTCGACCACGACCTGTACTATCTGCAGAACTGGAGTTTTGGCTTTGATCTACGGATTGTCGCCATGACTGTGCTTTCGGCTCTGAGCAACAAGAACGCGTACTAGATTGACAGGCTATCCAGATTGCGAGCGTGATCGCGGAAAGGTGCCTTAGAATGCGAAAGTGCACCGAAGGAGTGCAGTGCGATGCGCTTTCCTGTTTGCGGTTCGGAACGTCGACTTGATGTCTGGCTTATTGGGTTCCTTGCTTGTGTTTTCTGCCTTTCTTGTGTCGAGCCCGCGTTTGGCCAACAGACAGTTAAGCCGGCCCCAACCGTTGCCGGCTCTGAGGCGGCGCAGGCCCTCGGCGATAAAGCGAAGCCTCTCGGAACCCGCCCCGTCGAACCGCCTCCGGTGCTGCAGGAGCTGAATTCTGCGATCGAGCAACTCACGGCCAGAATCTCGCCAGCCGTGGTGCAAGTGCTGGTGACTGGCTACGGTGCTCTGGAGGAGAATAATCGCGGTCAAACCGCGCTGATCACTCGCGAACGCGCCATCGGTTCAGGAGTGATTGTGGACCCGGATGGCTACATCATGACGAATGCCCACGTGGTGGAAGGGGCGCAGCGTATCCACGTGGCGCTTTCCGTCTCATCGGCAGATTTTCCCGACCAGATCGTGCCTGCGGGCAAAGAGCGAATCGTCGAAGCGCGAATCGTCGGAGTCCACAAGGAAACGGATCTTGCGCTCATCAAAATTGATCAGACCGGCCTGCCCACTCTTTCGCTTGGCACACGTCGTCCGGTACATCAGGGAGAACTGGTGTTTGCCATGGGCAGCCCTGAAGGACTGCAGAACTCCGTCACTATGGGCGTGGTCAGTTCTGTGGCTCGGCAGGCCGATCCCAGCCGCCCGATGGTCTACATTCAAACCGATGCTCCCATCAACCCCGGCAATAGCGGTGGCCCTTTGGTGGATGCGGACGGCTACGTGGTGGGAATCAACACCTTTATTCTTTCGGAAGCGGGCGGCAGTGAGGGACTGGGCTTCGCCATTCCGGCACGGATCGTGAGCTTCGTCTACGAAAGCCTGCGCAAATACGGACACGTGCATCGCATCGAGATCAAAGCTGGCGCGCAAACCATCACCACCAACCTTGCGAAAGGGTTGGGGCTGGCACAAGACTGGGGCGTCGTCATCGATGACGTGACGCCGGGCGGTCCGGCCGAAGCGGCTGGCTTGAAGATCGGTGACATTGTGATTCGAGCAGATGACCGACCATCGGCACGCTGCCCGCGTTTACCTCCATTCTGTATCTCCACCCTCTGGATCAAGTGCTGAAACTCGAGGTTCTCCGCGGCAACGAACGGAAAACACTATTTATCCCAGTGCTTGAAATGAAAGATCCGATGGATGCCCTGCCCGACTCGCGAATTCTCGCGACAATCTGGTCGCGGCTGGGGATACTGGCGCTGATTTGAGCGACGACTTGCGCTCCATCGTCGGACCGCTGCGCACGCCATCCGGAGTTATCGTGGTCGCACGCGTTGCGGACATCAGGAGTTCTGTTACGGGGCTGCAGACTGGAGACGGGATTCACAGCGTAAACCAGACATCCATCGATTCTCTGAGCACGCTGCGCACAGCCCTCAGGCAGATCAAGCCGCATGACCCGGTCGTACTTCAGGTGGAACGGGGTGGAGGGTTGCAGTGGCTGGCGTTTGAATTGGAATAGCTTTTTTTCTTCACGCGCTCTATCTCCACTTCCCTTCGCCTTCGACAATTGTGATGTAACGATCGATGGGAAGATCGGTGAAGCGTTCTACCAGCTTGCTGGGTCGTGGCCACTCGATCTCGAGCCAGTCGAGTTTGCTTCGGCTGCCGATGCCCAGCACCATGCGCGGATCATGCGATGAAAGATAGCTCCCTCCGCCGACCTTCATTCGGCTCCGCTTCAGGTCGCCGGCCTGATACCGAACCCGCGCGCCGACCGCGTCGATATTCGCCTTCTTGCCAACGAGTCGAATTCCCAGCCAATGACTTCGACTACCGAGGTTGTTGTGCAGCAGAACGGGCGCCTCGTTGTTGCAGGAGATGAGGACGTCCACACCTCCGTCATTGTCGAAGTCGCCGAGCGCCAAACCTCGCGCCGACATTGGGCGGGAGAATACCGGCCCGCCTTCCGCAGTCACGTTCTTCAGTCCAGTCCCATCGTTATGGAACAACAAAAGCCGCTCGCGATAGGTCACATTGTCGTAGATCTTCTCGATCAGATCATCAGGGTGGCCATTGGCAATCATGAGATCGAGATTGCCGTCGTTGTCGTAGTCTAAAAACTTGAGACCCCATCCGCTCATCAGCCGCGTGGCATTCGCGATCCCCGTGGGCGCAGCAACGTCGTCGAAGGTTTCGTCGTGCTTGTTCTGATAGTAACCATCGAGCTCGTGGTTCAGGTCGGTAACGAACAAGTCCATCCAGCCATCCTGATTTACGTCGGCGGAATCCACTCCCATGCCGGATCGCGCTTTTCCTCCCTCACCGTAGGCCACTCCGGCTGTAAATCCGATTTCCTCAAAGTGCTTACCCCCATTGTTTTTGAAAATAAAATTGGCCTCGGTGTCGTTCGCCACAAATAAATCGAGCCAGCCATCATTATTAATATCGGTGGCGACCACACCCCACGACTTTCCTGGATTATCTGCAATCCCCATCTTCTGGCTCACATCGGCAAACGTGCCGTCGCCGTTGTTATGAAACAGCCAGCTAGCCATGGGCGTGAAGATTCTTGGATAGCAATACTCGTTCAGTCCCTTCAGCGCAGGAATGCCGGGCGCCCCGCAGTTGTGGTGCTTGGCCTTGCTGAAGTCGACAAAGCGGCACACGAACAGGTCGAGCCGCCCATCGTTGTCGTAGTCGAACCACACCGCGCTTGATGCCCACCCCGGAGCCGCAACTCCCGCCTGCTCCGTAACGTCCGTAAAAGTGCCATCTCCGTTGTTGCGGTAGAGAATGCTGCGCCCGTATTGCGTGACGTACAGATCGGGAAAGCCGTCGGCGTTGTAGTCGCCCACCGCGGCGCCCATTCCATAACCGCCGCCCACTACGCCGGCCTTCTCCGTCACATCGGTGAAGGTGCCATCGCGATTGTTTCGATACAGCGCGTTGCGCAGCGGTTTCTCGGGCGTAAAGATGTCACACGGCCCGCTGTTGACGAGATAGATGTCCATCCACCCATCGTTGTCGTAATCGAAGAATGCACAGCCGGCGCCCGTTGATTGCGGCAGATATTTTTCGGGGGAGAGGCCAGCGGTGTGGGTGAAGGTGATTCCGCTGACCGAAGCCGGAACATCCGAGAAAGGGTACGAGGGCGAGTCGGCAGCGGCAGCCACACGCGCCAGTGCAGGGTACGCGAGCGAGGCAGCCAGCGCCTTGAGGAATTCTCTTCGTCGGATGCCGACGAGCCCGGGAAAAAGAAGCATTGCTACTTCGGCTCCGGCGGAGCTTGGGGAGAGGTCTGCTTCTCCATGGCCGTCGCCGCCCTCCGTTTGACCGTCTCCAGCGCGTCGGCCGATTGCCGCTGCAACGCGGCTTCGCGGTTGGAGTCTGCACGGCGTCCTGCTCCGGCGTAGGCGAGCGCCAACTGATAATGGCCGGTCGGACTATCGGGCTCCATCTTTTCGTACGACTCCAGCGGCGGAATCGCTTCATTAAACTGCTTGGCCGAGTTCAGCGCGGTGCCCATCCCGAGGAAAGCCTCGGCAAAACCGGTGTCGAGCTTCGTGGCGCGCGTAAAGTGCTTGATCGCCGTCGCCGAATCGTTCTCATCGGCGGCGAGCTGTCCGAGGACGTACTCGGCCACAGCGTTTCCGGGATCGATTTCCAGTTCTTCCTGAAAATTCTTCTTGGCCTGCTCGACCTCCGCCGGAGATGGCGGAGATTTCGACAGCAGCGCGCGTCCGAGGCGGGCGTGGATGCCTTGCAGCGAGGGATTGATCTCCAGAATCTTCCGATATTCCGCCGCGGCATCGTCCCACTTGTGCTGCAGTTCGAGCGCTTCGGCATTCAGTTCGTGCACCTGAAACGAGAACGGCGCTTCGTTGGCTAAATCCTGCGAAGCGCGCAGCGACAGGTCGGAGTACGCGTGCGTGGCTGCGTACAGAACCTCAGGGTCGCGCGGAAAATCGCGGCTGAGGATTGAAAGAAAATCCAGCGACTCGTACGGAGCGTTGTGCGTCATGGCGCAGTGAATGCCGTCGAGTCCGATGCGCTTCTTTATGGTTTTGTCGGTGACCTGGTGAATCGCCTTTTTCAGCAGCGGGAGAGCTTCGGTGCAGTGCCCACCCTCGGCGAGAGCGAGGGCATGTTGCGGATCGACTCCGGTGGTGCCAGCCGGTTTCGCCGCAGTTTGCGCAAGAGCGATTGCGGACAGAACAGCAAACGCCGACGCAAGTAAGAAGACAGAAAAACGAAGATAACGAAGCATTCGCAGATTATATGCCGAGAGGGTCATGGACCGAACTCACTTCCCGTCGTCGATCTTATGCAAAAGAAACGGCAGGCGCCGCGAAGCGCCTGCCGAGTTTCTCGATGCTAATACTGCGGCGCTAGAAGGAGAACTTCAACGCGAACTGGAGGATTCGCGCTCCTTGTGCGCCGGTAATGCGACCGAAGTTTACGTTGCTGCCGGAAGTGCCCGGATCAAACGAGCCACCTGCTGGCCCGCCTGAGAAGGTCCAGACCGGATGGTTAAAGGCGTTGAGCGCTTCGAACCGGAACTCAAGCTTCTTGGTTTCAGTGAACAGGAAGCCCTTGTGCAGGCTCAGATCGAAGTTGGCATAGGCCGGCCCGCGAACGTTTCCCACTCCGCAGGTTCCGAACGTGTTCGCAGCCGCGGGGCTGACATTGGTGGGGGAGGGATCAATATACTGATGTAGCCAGGTACTCCAGCCGACGCCAATACCTTCTGGTTAAGCACCTTGACCGTACCATTGCAGTCTGGCAGATTCGCCAGCGTGTAGGGGCCGACTCCATTTGTGTTGTCGGAGTTCGCCAACGCCCGTTGACCGCCAAAGTTGTTCAGCGTGAGAGCGTTGCCGCTATGCAAGGTGACGATTCCACCAATTTCCCAATTGCCGAGAACAGCGTCCAATACCGAGTTCATATCATGGCCGAATTGCTTGCCATGACCGATCGGCAAAGCGTAGGTGACGTAGCTGGTGAAGATGTGCGTTTGGTCGTAGTAGCACGGTCCCCAATCCAGTCGCGGATTGTAGATGTTTTCCCAGCCAGGCTGTCCGCCCGAACTGGTAGCACCCGTGCTGCCCCAGCCGGTGCCAAAGTAACCCGGAGAATTGCTCAAGCACTTCGACCAGGTATAGGCAACCTGACCTTCCAGCCCGTTGCTCATACGCTTCTGCAGCACAGCTTGGAGCGCATTGTAGGACTGGTCCGAGTTCGACATGTTCGTGCCGGCGAGAGTTTCCGCGCCGCATATTGGGTTGCCGGAGGTCCCGCAGTTCGGAACGTTGAACTGGGGATTGTCCGCCAGATACAACGATCCAGGTGTGGCGCCACCGAGGAGGGTCCGGGCTCACGGGTCACGATCGGGTCCCCTCGTCCCGCGATCTTCCGGCTGCGTATCAACGAACGGACTGCGCGATGTCCTCAAAGTTGAGGAGATGCGCACCTCGCTGTCCAACATAGCCGATCTGGAACGTTAAGGAGTTGCTCAACTGCTGCTGCATCGTGAAGTTCCACTGACTGACTGTAGCCGGCCTGAAGTTCTGGATCGTAGACTCGGATGCGGACTCCGTGCTCATAGCAAGCTTGACTAATGACACCGCCGCACGCTGCGCCCCCGGCGGCTCCGAAATCTTCGCGGTGAGGTCCGCCACGTTGGTGACGTCGGGGCTGTAGACCGTCGCGTTGTTCACGGCCGCGTCGGGCGCAGCGTACGTCCCGAGCGCCTGCCCGCTGGTCAGCCCCGCCGCCGTGAAGAGCGTCTTCCACCCGGGAACTCCCTGACACTGATTGTAGATGTCCGACGCCATCAGCGGCGTCCCCCCCGCGCTGTTGGGCGGCGCGAGCGGCATGATTCCGACGCCCGCGTTCGCGAAGCTCTGGAGCACGGGGCCGGAGATGCTCGTCAACGTCGAATCGATTCCCAGAATCAGCGTCTGAATCCCTTCGCCGTACAGCTTCTCGATTTTGGCAATGACCGCGTCCGCGGGGCATACCGCATCGCCGTCGTCGCAAAAGTCGGTCTCGCTGTCGGTGACGAACAGAATGTATTTGCCGCCGGGCTGCGCGCCGCCAGCGTCGGCCTGGGTGGCGGCGGCCTGGAGGAGAAGCGGCGCCACCTTTTCCAGCGACAACTGGGCGGGTGTTTGGCCTTGAACATCGGCGGGGTGATCGAATTGTAAAGCGTCGCAATGGCGGAATAGTTGTTGAGGGCTACTGGCACCGGCGCCGGTAGGTGGATCGGGCACATGCCCGGGGTTGTGCTCGGGTTCCTCGACAGCGCGCATTTGGCGGGAAAAACGGGCGCTCGCTATACTCGTCGATCCGGCCATGAAGCGCACCTATCAGCCGAAGAAGCGCAAGCGCGCCCGCGCGCACGGCTTCCGTGCGCGCATGCAGACGCGCGCCGGCCAGCTCACGCTGAAGCGGCGCCGCGCCAAGGGCCGCAAGCGTCTGACGGTCTGAGGCGTGGTCGAGCCGGACCACGGCCCCGCTGCCCGCAGGCGAACCGGGCGACTCTCGCGCAGCGCGGAGTTTGACCGCGTGTACCGGCAGGGGCGCTCGGTGGCCAACCGCTACCTCGTGCTCTACGCCTTCCCTCGCGGCGGCGATGAGCCGCCTCGCGTCGGCCTCTCGGTCGGGCGCAAAGTCGGCGGCGCGGTCGAGCGCAATCAGTTGAAGCGGCTGCTCCGCGAGGCCTGCTCGCGGCAGGCCGACGCGCTCCCGGGTGGGCCACGACATCGTCCTGGTCGCGCCAGCGCCGGCCCGCGAGCTCGGCGAGACCGGCGGCCTGGCGGGTGTCGACGCGGCGCTCGCCGAGCTGGTGGCCAAGGCGCCGGTGGCGTCGTGAGGCGGTTTGCCCGCGAGGTGTTCGTCGCGCCGCTGCGCGCCTACCAGCGCCTCGTCTCGCCGCTGCTTGGGCCCCGCTGCCTCCACGCCCCCAGCTGTTCGGAGTACGCGATACAGGCCG
>CAVRYB010000027.1:0-17425 GCA_963725295.1 uncultured Acidobacteriaceae bacterium | reverse complement strand
ATTAATCCCTGGGTATCGGTGACCAGAATCAGGCTTTGGGTGTGGCTTAGAATCTTGCTCGAAAAATCGCGCTCTTTCTGCAGTTCGGTCTGCGATTGCCGTAGACCGGTGATGTCGAGCATCAGCCCGCGATACTGCAAGATCTTCCCCGATGCGTCGCGCACTCCGAAACAGTTAATAAACACGTGCACCGGCTAACCATCCTTCCGCCGGAGTACCTCTTCCTGGTTGCGCAATCCATCCTGACGGTCGAAAAGCTCTGCCAGTTCTTCCCGGCGGCGCGGAGAAAAATACACCTGCGTGGGAATGTCGAGCTGAAGCACTTCCTCGCGGCTGCCGTAACCCAACATTCGCACCAGGGCATCATTGACTTCGACGAAACGTCCCTGTGGAGTTGAAAAGAAAACGCCCTCCTGAGTGTTGTCGAACAATTCGCGATAACGCCGCTCTGCTTCGCGGCGATCGGTGATGTCCTTGAGAACATGCACGGTCTGCAGTTGCGCGCTGCTGGCGGAGTGAATTCGCGAAGTCGAAATCAGATAGGTCCGCTCCAGCACCGGGTGCACGTATTCATCGAGACCGAGTCCGGCGCGGCAGAACGGGCAGGAATGCGGCGAAGCTCCCGTCGAAAGCGCATCGAGCGCGCGCATATTAACGCCGATGAGTTGATCCGGAGCAAGGCCGACGAAATCCGCTAAAGAGCGATTCACGCGGAGAATGTTGTGCTGCTCATCGTGCACAACGATGAAGTCCGTGATGGCATCAAAGACGTCCAGCCAGTGCCGGTTGGCCTGCTGCATGCGCGTGAATAGGCAGGCATTCTCTAGAGCGATGCTGGCGTGACCCGCGATGGCGCGCAGTAGTTGCCTGTCCTCGGCCGATGGGGCAGAGCCACGGTCAGCCAGACACAGAACACCGACCAGTTCTCCTGAGGAGCCCGCGAGGCGCACCAGCGTGCAATCTTTCCAGGCAAGATTTGCCGCCAGCGCAGACCCAAGAAGATCTCCGGCAGGAGCAAACACAACATCCGAAAGATGCTTTGGCAGTGCCGCGCTCAGAGCTTGACTGAACCGGCGCAACAACGCTTTGTCCTCCACCTCGGAAGCACCACACATCAGCACCGTCTGAGTCTCTGCCGCCTGGAAGATACTGATTGCGGATGACCGGCCCCCCATCAGACCTGCGGCGCGCATCGCAAAATTGCGCATGAATTCGGGCAGATGGAGCGCCGTATTCATCTCGAGCGCAATCGACACCAGCGCTTCCGCCCGGCGGCGGTGCTCCTCCGACTGATGCAGATTCCGCGTCAATTCGAGAGCGATGGCAACTTGAGCAGCGAGCGAACGCGCACGTCGCGCATCTTCCTCGTTGATCACCCCTCCTTCGATTCGGTCGAGCACGCCGAACATCCCCAGCACGTCGCCATTCGACCCAAGCAGCGGAACAGCCAGCAACTGACGGATCTGGAACGTCTTGACGAACTCCAGGTCTGCACCCGGAGTCTTCGAGGCATCTTCCGTCATGAACACAGACTTCTTTTTTAGCGCGCGGGTTGCTTCGCCTTCATACAGCGGGATATCAACCGGACGCGACACTCCGTTTTCCACACCCCAGCGAATGTGGAAGACGTTGTCTTCAAGCAGACCAATGAAACAGCGCTTGAACCCCAGAAAACTGGCAGCACGCACGACAGAAGTCTGCATGAACTCGTCGAGCTTCCCCGCGGAGCCGAGTTCGAAGGAAATCTCCAGGATTTCGTGGAGTTCGCGCGCCTGTGCTCGCGCCATGCCATACAACTCGGCATTGGCGATGGCCACCGCCCCGAAACCGGCCAGCGCTGAAATCAGCGACTTGTCTTCCTGACTGAACGGTTCGGCGAGGCGTGGATACACGAGAATTGCGCCGCTAGAACGCGAAGTGCGAAACGGGGCCGCAATCAGAACACCTGGAGGCGACCCCTCTCCAAAATGGGACGCGCCGTCGATACTCACGGTGATGCGTTCCCCGGCTGAGACCGCACGGGTTGCAATCTCGATTGGAAATCGCAGATCGCTCTGCTGAAAACGTGCTCGAATCGCCAGCGCCAGCTTTGGCGCCTCGGTCGAGACCGCCTGCAGATGCATGGCCCCGTCCTGCTGCACGAACACGAGCACCGCCGGAGAATGCAGCAAAGTGCAAAGTCGATCGGCGATACTTTCCATCACCGCGGCTGTATCCGGCAGACCGTGCAGCACGGTCGCCACTTCCACCAGAATGCTTGCCCGGCGACGCTCCTCGCGAGAAAGCTGATTCAACCGCAAGGCTTCGAGCGCAGTGCCCAACTGGGCGGCCAGAATCGTGACCTTCGCGAGGGCGTCGTCATCAAAACCGCCACTCGGCTCGCGCTTCAGAAATGCAATGGCGCCTGCTACTTCTCCTGAAACCAGCAGGGGCACCGCCATAGCGGCGTGTGCGTGGCATTCGCCAATCCACGGATAACGCTCCGCATCGCCATGATTCACGAAGAACGCGTGGCGCTTCTGGATCGCGTCGCGGGCAATGGAGGCAGCCCCAGGGTTCTCCCGCATGCCGTGAAATGATTCGCTGGATTCACCGTCGGCCTGCGTGCCTACTAAAGCGCCATCGGTGGAACGAGTCCAAACATAAGCTCCACTTGCTTGAAAAAACTGGCGCGTCAGAAGGCAAAAGGAACGCAACAACTGGCTGGGCTCGGTGCCATGAAAAGCGGCTTGGGAAAGTTCGAGGAGTAGCTTCTGGAATGCCTCGTCAGTCTGAGACACGTCGCCGCGACCCGGATTTCCGGTGTAGGTAACCAGTGGGCACCAGTGGCAATGCTAAGCGCTTGAAAACAATTGAATTACATAACAACGTATCCTTGATTCTCAAATTGAGTCAAGGAAATATCAAGGACGGGTGCCGACTTATGAACGGCACCAAAGTGATACGGGTTGTCTCAATTCTGGAATCTTAGCGTACAAATCCCGCGATCCCGCTGTCGGCTCCAGTTATCAGCTGCGCGAATGCGCTAACGTTCGTTTCTTCATCAGCTTGCGGCACGCACCAAAGTAATGCGCCGGAAGAACTTTTGGTTTCCCCGCCGTGTTGCTTGCACGAAGATAAACCAGAAGATCAGCTGATGGAGGTATCGTGTCCGTTCGAAATCTGAAGATCGCATGCGCGCTGGGCCTACTCCTCATGATTGGCGGCCTAGCTGCGCACCCCCCTCTCGTCTGGGACAGGAAGAACTCACTCGCAAGGTCAAGAGCAAAGTTCCGCCCCAGTACCCCGATCTCGCGCGGAGAATGAACATCACCGGTGTGGTGAAGGTTCTGATCACAGTCACGCCGACCGGTACCGTGAAGGATGCAAAGTTGGTTGGCGGACATCCCGTACTGGCAAACTCAGCGTTGGAAGCGGTGAAGAAGTGGCGTTTCGAATCCGCCCACAAGAATCCACGGGAATTGTTGAATTTCGTTTTGACCCGGCCCAGTCAGAAGCGCAGCGCGGGCTGAGGAAGGTTGGAACATGACTATCGGAAAGAAGCTGTACATTAGTTTCGGCATAATCCTGGCGACCGTTCTGCTACTACTCGCCATCAACCTGGTCGCGGTGCAGCGCGAGCATGACACTAAGGCTGCCGCCCAGCGTTCGATCGAGATGGCCGATGCCACCTCCACGGTTCGTTTCCAAATGATGCAGAACCGCCTGCACCTGCAGAATTACCTGCTGAGCGGCGACACTCGCGACGTCGAGAAGATGACCGAGGGCGAACGCATCCTGGGCGACGCGCTCCACCACGCGCAGGAACTGGCTGGATTTGCCCAGCAGAAGAGCAATCTCGAGCGAGTGCAGAACCTTGAGCAGTCCTGGGGCACTGATTTCGCCAATCCGCTGGTCGACAAACGTCGTGCGGTTGACAGCGGCAACGCCACCGTCGCGGAACTTCAAATTTTCTATCTTCAGAAGGATCCGAACTCCTGGGTTTCGCGTTCCAGTGATGTACTACGACGAGGTCGATCACGAGAACCATAAGATCGTGGACGAACGTCGCCACAGCGACGACCTGGCAGCTACCGGCACAATCCTGGCAGCGATCATCAGTTCCTTATTTGCCCTGGCTCTTGGCGCGATCATCGCTTACCGCACAGCAACGGGCATCACCGGCTCGCTTGCGCGTCTCATTCACGTCGCCGACCAGATCGGACAATCGGGAGACCTCGAACACACCATCGATGTCCACGGCAAGGACGAGATTGGCCAGTTGGCACGAACCTTTGACTCGATGGTCAAGATCTGAAGGAAATGGCCTCCGTTTCCGAAGCCATTGCCGGCGGAAACCTGAGCGTTGAGGTCCGCCCGCGTTCGGCGAACGATACCCTGGCCAATGCCTTCTGCGCATGACGGAAGGCTTGCGCGGACTGGTGCGTAACGTTCGCGACGCCGCTTCGCAGGTGGCGAGCGCTTCGACCCAGGTGGCGAGCGCTTCCGACGAGTCGGCCCGCAATAGCCTGCAGACTTCTTCGGCGATTGATGAAGTCACGAGCACGATGCACGAAATGAGCGTCAACGTGCAGAACATGGTAAAGAGCACGCAGACGCAGGCATCGAGCGTCAGCGAAACATCCGCTTCGATCGATCAGATGGTCACTTCGATTCAGCGGGTCGCCGACACAGCCAAGGTCCTGCTCGATATTTCCAACCGTTCGCGCGAAGAGGTCCACTCCGGCATCGGCACCATGGAAAAAGCGACGGATGGCCTGAATCGCATCAACACAACGATTCGCTCTTCGGGCGAGATCATCGATGCGCTCGGCGGCCGCGCCGACGATATCGGCAAAATCGTTGAAGTCATCGACGATCTTGCGGAACAGACCAACTTGCTTGCTCTGAACGCCGCGACGAAGCGGCACGTGCCGGAGAGCACGGCCTGGGCTTCGCGGTAGTGGCTGACGAAGTCCGCAAACTGGCAGAAAAATCGGCGCAGTCTACCAAGGAAATCTCCGAGCTCATCGAAAGCATCCAGAAAGAAGCGCGCAAAGCGGTTGACAACATGGAGAAGAGCACCACCATTGTCAACGAGGGTCTCAATCTGGGTCAGGAACTGAACAGCGCGTTGCGCAAGATTTCCAACGTGGTCACCGAAGTTTACAAATTCGCGCAGGAAATCGGAGCCGCAACCAACGAACAGTCGCATGGCTCATCTCAGATCGCACGCGCTACAACCCGGCTGAACGAAATCACGCATGAGATCAACTCAGCAGTCGAGGAACAGGCTTCCGGAGCGCAGGCCGTCGTCCAAGCCATGGAGCGCATGCGCGAACTGGTGCAGTCGACTACGTCCGGTTCTACCGAACTCGCGGCTTCATCCGATCAGATGTCCAAGATGTCGCGCGGATTACTCGATTCGATGGATCGGTTCACACTCCGACACAATGATGACCGGCCCGCCGACAACTCACGCTTGGGCAACGCCCGGGCGGCAACTGCAGGAACTCGCTGAGGACCCTATTCATGAGCCGTGAAACACACATTGTGGGCTTTGAGTCGGACGCGAGACTTATGGCGTGCCCATCACGTCATTGCATGAAATCGTTCGCGTGCCGGAAATCACAGCCGTCCCAGACGCACCAGACTACTTGGAAGGTGTCATCAATCTCCGCGGCAAGATTGTCTCGGTGATTGATCTGCGGAAACGTTTCGGTCAGCCCTCCGCCGAGATCGACCTGCGCAGCCGCATCCTGGTGGTCGAACACCGGGGACGCCTGGCCGGAATGATTGTGGACTCCGCATCCGAAGTGATCAAGATTCCTGAAAGTGAAATCGAAGCCGCCCCTGCCATGATGCAGGAAGGTGGGCTCGACTGCGTTACCGGCTTGGGCAAGTACAAAGGACGGCTAATCATTCTCCTGGACATCAGCAAGGTGTTGGCGGCGCGAGAACTCAATGGCGAAGCTCCGGCTGACAAGCCCGGCGAGAAAGGCGGCCACCGCCGGAACCAGCAAGGCGGGAATGGCCGCCAGCGGAAAAGTGACTGCGGCAGCCAGGAGCGTTTCAGCCGGGAAGTAGCAGCACAACGGACCCACATGAGCGCAACCGACACACCGGAATTGACGGAAGCGGAACTAAAACTCCTGCAGGCGCTTGTCTACCAGGAATGCGGCATGCATTTCGACGACCGGCGCACACATTTTCTTCAGGACCGCCTGATGCGGCGCCTGAAGGAATGTCAGCTCGACTCGTTCTACAGCTATTACCGCTTGCTCACCAGCCAGCAGGGAAAACAAGAATTGTCACGCCTGCTGGAAAATCTCACTGTCAACGAAACCAGCTTCTTCCGAACAAAGCACAGCTTGACCTGTTCCAGAAGGACATACTCGACGAGATTCTGCGGCGCAAGCAGGAGCGCCGGGATTTCAGCCTGAGAATCTGGAGCGCGGGCTGCTCCACCGGACAGGAGCCTTACACCCTGGCCATCCTGGTCGCCGACGCTCTCTCATACCACTACTTGCGCAATCCCTTGCCCTTCGAGTCGCCGGTTCCGAAGCCGCTTATTCCCACACCGTGGCGTTTGGAGATCCTGGCCAGCGACATCAACTATTCCGTTCTGCGCGCGGCGCAGGAGGGCTCCTACAGCGAGCACCAGATGACGGGAGTCGACTATGGCTGCCGTTTGCGCTACTTCGACAAGGTGGGCGAGCGCTACGCGTGAAGGAAAACGTGAAGGAGCTGGTGCACTTCGACTTTCACAACCTTAAGACGGAATACCTGCCACAGCGCAACGACATCATTTTTTGCCGCAACGTCATGATGTACTTCGACGAAGCCGAACAAAAGCGCCTGGTGGAAAAGTTCTATCGCTGCCTGAACCCGCAGGGATACATGTTCGTCGGCCATGCCGAAAGTCTGCTAGGCCTTACCAAGAAGTTTCAGATGGTGCATCGCAACAGCGGCACGGCCTACCAGCGAATTGAGGATAGAGCGTGAATCTCCCCCCGGAAGACCGAATGAGCGAACTACGCCAGCTTTTCTTCGAGAGCGCGGCGGAACTCGTCCAGACGCTGAACGACCAGGCTATGCAGCTGGAAAAGTCGCCCGGTAATGCGGAAATCGCTCGCAGCCTTCGCCGCACCGTGCACACACTCAAGGGCGACGCCGCCGCTTGCGGCTTCCGCGAACTCAGCGAACTGGCTCACGAATTCGAGGACGTACTACGCTCGAAAATACGTCGGCGGCCGCTTTGGTGCCCGAAATCGCCCTGCGTGCTGCCGACGTTTTTGCGGCGCTGCTTGAGGCTTACCGCACCGAACGAAGCTTCCCAGTATTCAGTCGTTACGGGCCGACATCGCCCGTCTGGCGCATCCTGGGCCCGCCGGCACCTCCTGCGAGCAAGCCGAAGAAAGTCAGAAAGCCCGCCGCCAACGTCAGCCGCTGGTCGGCATACGAGCACTGGCCATCACGCGCGCCCTTGCGGAAGACAAACGCGTACACCACGTAATCGTAAACATTGATCCGCAGTGTCCGATGCCCATCGCCGGACGGCAGATGATTCAACTCTGCGTTCGCTGGACTGGGCGAGATCCTGGCCTTCTCATCCGCCCGAAGGCAGCCACGAACCTGTCACCGCGATTGACGCGGCACTGGCCTCGGAAAAGTCAGCGGAGCACATCCGCACCGCGTGCAGCATCCCCACGATTACATTGGACGCGAAAGTCACTGCGGCAAAGGCGAAGGCCCTGCTGAATTCCATCGCCCCGCCGTCTGCCAGCTCGACGCCCGCTGTACAGAAATCGTCGCGGTCTGAAACGCCCGCGAACGCGCCGAATGTCGATGAGGAAGCAGCGTCCATGAGCGATGCTCTCGATTCGCAAGTCTCCAGCGAGTCGACTCCTGCTCCAGTCGTCTCAACCGGCCCCGACAATACGTACTGCGTGTCGACGCTGAACGGATCGACAGCGTGCTGAATCTGGTCGGTGAACTGATTCTCGCCAAGTCGATGTCTGCAGCAGACGCTCCTCGAATTCGGCGAACGCTTCCCGAAAGACCCGTCTACGAGGGAAGTTCGCGGATGCCATGGCCTTTCAATCGCGCGTACTCGAACGACCTGCAGCATTCGGTCATGAAGATCCGCATGGTTCCGGTCGACCAGCTCTTCCGCCGCTTCCCGCGAATCGTACGCGACGTTGGATTGCATGCGGAAAAGAAGTCGAACTCGTCGTCCGCGGCGGCCAAACCGATCTCGACAAGAGCATCCTCGACGCCATTGCGGAACCGCTCGACCCACCTCGTTCGTAATGCGATTGGACACGGTCTCGAGACCGCAGAAAAGCGCGTCCGTTGCGGAAAACGCGCGCAGGGTACTTTGCGTCTCGGCGCTTACCATCAGGGCAACCAGGTCGTCATCGAAGTCTCCGATGACGGAGCCGGGATTGACGCCGAAAAGGTCCGTCAGCGGGCTCTGTCGCAAGGACTGCTGAAGCCGAACAGGCCTCTCGCCTCAGCGAGAGCGATACGCTCGAACTTATCCTCCAGCCCGGCTTCTCCACCGCGCAGGAAATCACTGAACTCTCCGGACGCGGCGTCGGACTCGACGTCGTCCAAAGCGTCCTCGCGCGTCTCAAAGGAACCGTCGAGATCGAAACCGCCCACGGACGAGGCACGACTTTCCGGCTCCGCTTGCCGCTGACCCTCGCCATCATTCGCGCACTGATGTTCCGTGTGGAAGAAAGGCTCTACGCTCTGCCCCTCAATGCCGTTGCAGAGATCGCGCGTACCAGCGAGGGCGACATTCACCAGGTCGAGCACTACGATGTGCTGCAGTTGCGTAATGACGTGCTGCCGCTTCTGCGTCTCGGCTCCGCGCCGCCGCAGGACCCGACACGGTGCGTCACAAAATCTTCGTCCTGGTCATCAACAGCGGAGAACGCAAGTTCGGACTCGTCGTCGACGGCCTCGAGGGCGAGGACGAACTGGTCATCAAAGCGCTCGACGATCAGTCGATCACCACCGATCTCGTCAGCGGCGCTTCGATTCTCGGCGATGGCCGCGTCGTGCTGATTCTCAACATGATCGCTCTGATGGAGCGCTTCACCCGTCTCTCAGAGGGACGGCACTCGACGCCTGGTCGGTCTGCTCTCGAGCGTCGTGCCTGGCGCATCCGTCATGCAGAATCCTGCCTGCGAGCGCGCACTTCCGCCGGAGGCCACGCATGAAAAAGGCCCTGCGGGTTCTGGTCGTGGATGATTCGGCTGCTGATGCGCAAGCTGATTCCGAAAATTCTTGAGGAAGATAACGACATCGAGGTCGTCGGCACCGCCATGGACGGCCATTTCGCGCTGCGAGAAAATCGAGGACCTGCGCCCGCACGTGATCACCCTCGACCTGGAAATGCCGAGCCTGAATGGCATCGATACTTTAAAGGCAGATCATGCGTCATGGCGACTGCCGGTCATCGTGGTCAGTTCGCACAGCACGGCCGGGAGCCTCGATCACTTTGAAAGCTCTGGCGCTCGGCGCTTTTGATTTTGTCGCCAAGCCGAAGGATGTTGCTTCGCACATGCCCGAAATCGCAGCCGAACTGATCAAGAAAATCCGCGCCGCCGCTCAAAGCGCCGGGGTGCAGACGCAGTTCCTGCCCGAGGACAGTCACGGAGCCAATTACCGCCGAAGCTGCGGCCGATCGCGCCGACGCACATTGTTGCGATTGGAGTGTCTACCGGCGGTCCAAACGCCGCTGCAATATCTTTTTTCCCATTTGCCGGCTGAATTCTCGGGCAGCATTCTTGTCGTGCAGCACATGCCGGACGGTTTCACCGGAGCTATTTGCGAAGCGTCTCGACGAAACGTGCCCGATTCGCGTAAAAGAAGCGCAGTCGGGGGACTTGCTGGTTGCCGGGCGGGCTCTGATTTGTCCCGGCAATCGCCATATGAAGGTAAAGAAACTGCCGCTCGGCAACGTCGCGATCCTGGGAGAAGACGCCCCGGTGAACGGCCATCGTCCATCGGTCGATGTGCTGTTCCACAGCGTGGCCGCCGAATTCGGCCCGCAAGCGATGGCCGTGCTGATGACAGGCATGGGAGAAGACGGCGCGGCTGGCCTGGGCTCGATCCGCGCGGCTGGAGGATTTACCGTCGCGCAGAGCCAGGAGACTTGCGTGGTTTTTGGTATGCCCAAGGCAGCCATCGAGCGCGGCTATGCCGTGAGGGTGGCCAATCTGCAGGATTTACCGAATATTTTGCAAGCTCACTGTACGCCGACTGGCCGGGAGCATCCCGCCAAGGACGCTGCCGAGGTCAAGCGGAGCACTAGTGCCGGAAGTAACTAGAGTTATCTATCCGAAGGTATTAGAACGTGTTTAAGTGATATTTGGGGAGGAGTACCATGGAAAAGTTTGCGCCCGTAAAACGGAGCGAAGACGGACAGCCGGTGCGCTATCTGATTGTGGATGACTCCGTCTTTGCCCGCAAGAACCTGGCCCGGATGGTCGAAACATTCGGCGGTCAGGTCATCGGCGAGGCTGGCGACGGGGTATCTGCCATCAGTGAATACGAACGGCTCACGCCCGACATCGTTCTGATGGACATCACCATGCCGCAGATGGAAGGCATTGAGGCCGCCGAGAAAATCGTCCGCGACCATCCCAATGCCCGTATCGTCATGGTGTCATCGGTCGGCTATCAGGAAAACATTGTGGCCGCGCTGCAACGCGGCGCCCGCCACTTTGTGCAGAAGCCTGTGAAACCCGAAGTTCTGTACGAAGTCATCAAGTACGTAATGCGCGACGATGCGACGACCGCGCGCGGGGCTGGAGCTGGAGCATAGTCAATGCGGATGGATCTGATTCAGCCTTTCATTAATTCCGCCGACGCCGTTTTGGCGCAAGCGCTGCAGTCGCCGATCTCCATCGAGAACCTCAGCATGGATGAAGAGGCGTACCGGCGCAAAGGAGTTGCTGCCGAAGTCCGCCTCGCCGGCGAAATCGAAGGCCGAATTATTTTCGATGTTGATATCGGAACTTCCGTCCAACTGGCCAGCCGGCTCGCCGGCGTCGACGTATCGGAAACCGACGAAGAACTTGTGAAGGAAGCGGTCTGCGAACTGGCCAATCAGATCATCGGCAATGCCGTCACTACTCTCAACGATCAGGGATTCCACTTCCACGTCCAACCGCCGGCGCTGCACACCTCTGAGCAAGGCAGCAAGAGTAGCGAAGATACAGAAGGCGCTGCTGATGTCCTTTAACACCGACAGCGGAAATGTCTTTATGAATGTCGCGCTGCGCTATCACGGCCGCCAGTGGAACGCTCCTCTGCTGCGGTGGGATAGCAGTCGGCAGTCAGCAATTAGCACCTAGCACTTAGAGGCCAGCCTTTTTTTTACACCCAGTCTTTCGGGACCCTTCGGTCGCACCTTCACTCTGCAATCCTAAGATTGTCGTCCCCTGCGGGAACACAGCAGATGCCTCAGTGAGCACTCGTGGCGAGACGCTAATTGCTAGGTGCTAATTGCTGACCTTACGGCCCCGCAATCATAAAAACCGGACTCTGTGGCAAGTTGATCGGCTGCGGAGGGTTCGTCTGCCTTGTCCCCACAGGCGCCAGCTGATTTTCAATATACGTGTCATTCGTGGTGTCGATCATGTTGACGTTGCCGGCATCACAACTCGACAGATACGCCCGAGTGCTATCGCCACCCGCCGCCATCATGAAGCGGAAAGTTGCGCGGTAAGGAATCGGAGGAATCCGCGAAGCCGGCGGAACACACGCAGCGGAGTAGTATTGCGAGCCAATCACCGTGGCATCCGGAAAGCCTGGTATGCCAATCGTCTTTGTAATGGCGTTTGAGGTAACACTCACCACGCTGACCTGGGGGAAAAGATTGTTGATGGTACTCGCCGCCGTCCCCGTCACGGAAGTTTCGATTTGCCGTGGTCGAATTCGCAGCTTGGAACGTACACCCTTGAGCCGGTTGGTTGCATGACGATCCGGAGACAGCGTCGACCACATATGTTCCGTTGAAGACATCGTTCGGCGACGCGATCCCGGTAACCTCAACCGTGATACCCGGAGTCAGGTCGTGCCCGCCGGTCCACACGTAAGTGTAGGTTGCGGTCTTGCCATCTCCCTGCACCGCCGAAATACTGACTTCGCTTGGCTGGGCCGAGGTTGGCACCGACGCAACATAGGCGCGGGATTCATCCGGCAATGCTGTGACTGCTACCACCGACGCGGGCACCGGATTTGGAAGGTTCGGGACATTCGGGACCGTAATCGTCGCGATCACTTGCGGCGCCGAACCTGATACGTCGACGATGGTCACGATCGGTCCGCCCGGAATGTACAGCGGTTCTTATTGATGTCGTAGGTCATCGTCGTCGCGCCTGGCACGCTGATCGCAGTTTCGGTCAGTGGATCTGGCCCGGCTGTCGCCGTCGTATCGAGCCATGCGAGAGTGCCGTCCTGTTCCAGCACATATACACGCTGACTGTCCGTACGCGCCGTCAACCAGACCGGCGGCGAACTTGTACCGATCGGCGAACCAGCCCGCGGCGACAGGTTCGCGGTATTGCTGGTCCCCGAGACGGTAACGTTGAAAGCAGTGATCGTACTGTCGCCTTGGTTCGCCACGTAAACCTTGGTTTTGTCGGGCGTAACCGCTATCGCGACTGGGTTGTTTCCTACGCTATACGTTGACGCCAGCAGATTGCTGTTCGTATTCACGACTCCGATGGCTGGCGATGTAACGGTCGGGTTATTGATCGGGTCGGGGACGTAGCTCGGTAGTGAGATGTAAGCGTTCGTATCCCCGGGAGCGACAGCGACGAAGTTAGCCCCAGAACTTGGTGGCAAAGTAATCTGGATCACGCTGGAGATCGTCGTGCCGCTGAACGCGATCTTCGACAGTGTCGGACAGATATCATACGTAGGCCCCGACCCCTTAGGCAGGGTAACCCAAACACAACTCGCATTGTTCTGCGGTGTCAGACCAGTTGTGTATTGGTTCACTACCAAAACCTGATTCGCGGTCTGTTGCATGGCATGGACCGGCGCCAGCCCCACATTCGCCACGCTGACTTCCGCATCGCCCGTGACATCAATCACCATGGCGCTGCCGTCAGCGACCTCTAACTGCCCCTGGGGCGGCGCGTTATCGCTGATGGTCACGACGCTGTGCGCCGCCGACGGATTGGGAAACGTCGGAGGATTCGGAATAATGATTGGCCGGAACGTCTCGCCGCAGCCGCTCAAGATGATCAGTTGCGCAAACAGCGCGAAACCCAGCAATGCAAACCGCTTCATGCAGACTCCATAGAAAAATTGGCGTTACGCGGAATTGGTTATTGTATCGGGAACCGGGTCAAGAAAGGAAATCAGCGGTCCGCTGTTTAGGTGAGAAGCGTCCGGAGGGCCGATTGGTTGCCGGAAGAAGGGCAGGTTTCAAGGTTTCAAGGTTTCAAGGTTTCAGGGTTTCAGGGTGAACCATAGAACCCGGACAGACGCCGCCCGGGTCGCACCATCCGGCAGCAAAGGCCTAAGGACGTTACATTGAAACCTTGAAACTCTGAAACCTTGAAACCTGCGTCTCCTCACCCACGGCCGCGGCGTGCTTTCGATTCGTTTTTCGCCGGCATCTCGGCAACTTTTTCTGATGCTGCCGGCTTCTTCGTCTGCGCCAGACTCTCTTTCAACGCTGCCATCAGATCAACCACGGGCGCCAATTTCTTCGGTTCCTCAACCGCCTGTACCTCGCCGCCCTCGAGTTTCGTCTCGATCAGTTTCTTCAGATTTTCCTGGAAGCTATCGTGATATTTTTCCGGATCCCATTCCCCCGCGAGAGCCTCGATCAGCTGATGCGCCACTTTAATTTCCGCATCCTTAATCTCCACATCCGGCGCACCGAATGACTCCACCGCGCGTACCTCCTCGGCGTAATACATCGTGTGCAGCATCATGCCGCCCTTGTGCGGACGCAAGAACACCGTGTATTCCCGGTTGTGCATGGTGAGCTTCGCAATCGCAACGTACTCGCTCTCTTCCAGAGCCTTCGTGAGCAGCGCGTACGGACGCCGCCCTGCCTCCTCGGGCATCATGTAGTACGACGACTCAAAGTACACCGGATCGACCTCGTTCGCCTTCACGAATTCGAGAATCTCCATCGTCTTCGCGGTCTTGGGCTCGATTTTCTTGATCTCTTCGGGATCGATAATGACGTATTCGCCTTTGCGATACTCGAAGCCCTTCACGATGTCGCTGCGCTCGAGCACCTGATTGTCCGCCGGGCAAATCAGTTGCTGCTTCACCCGATGGTGATCGGTGCGATGCAACTGGTTGAACGAAATGCCGCTGCTGCGCGCGCCCGAAAACAGGCGTACGGGCATGGAGATTAAGCCAAACGTCAAATATCCAGACCAGACTGAAGCCGCCATATGTTCCACCTTGCGTAAAGAAGAATCTTGTATCGCAAGATCCATTCACGCGATTTCACAAGACTTTAAGATGCCCAGACCCCTCCGGGCGTACAGAGTGTAGCCTAAATGTACAGTCGTTGCAGCCGCCAGATTACGAGCGAACCCAAAGGCCAAGCACTACCTGACGGGGTGCTCTCAACGGAAACACCGAATATAGTGTTGTTAGACGGGGATCAGGCAAAGTCGACATCAAAGAGAGTAAAAGCTGGAGTGCACGATCACAGCAAGGCAATTGTAACCACCTGAGAATGTTGACCTTCTTACCACAACACGGCTGGGCATTCTCCCCGAAGCAATGGGCAATCGTCGCCGTCGTGACCCTCGCTTTTGCGGCATTTGCACACATTCTACGTGGGGTCAACCGATCTGGAGCAATCGCGGGAGCGATCGCCTGCTTCCTCCTTTTTGTCGGCGGTGGTCCGTGGGCTTTCGCCAGTCTTGCAACCTTGTTTGCAATGACTTGGGCCTCCACCCGCCTTGGATACCGCCGCAAGCTAGTTCTTGGTGTTGCCGAGCGCCGCGACGGCCGCGATGCCGGGCAGGTGCTGGCAAACCTCGCAGTTCCAGCCTTGGCGTCGCTACTGTTTGGCTACACGAACGACCGTGTCTGGTTAATTGCAGCTGTGGCCGCGCTCGCCGAAGCCGCTACCGACACCGTCGCCAGCGAGATCGGCCAGTCTCTCGGCTCGAATCCTCGAATGATCACGAACTGGCGGCGCGTCTCGGCGGGCACCGACGGAGGAATAACCCTAGTTGGGAGCGCTGCCGGTCTAGTGGCGGACGCGACGATCGTAGCGTTGGCAGCTGCTGGGCGACTTGTTCCAGCAACACACCTCTGGATTCCTCTCGTTGCAGGCTACGCGGGTATGCTGATCGACAGTCTGTTGGGAGCAACGGCCCAGCGACGGGGCTGGATCAATAACCAGACCGTGAATTTACTCTCAACGCTCGCAGCTGCAGCGTTGGCGTATGCCATCGCCAGCCGTGCTTAGGGACAGTCAGTTGTGGGCTGCGGATTAGGTCCGTTGCTTGACCCGGTCGAGCAGCATGAAGATGAAAACTCCCAGCAGTGCGTTCGCTAAGCAGGAAAGAATTTCGTGCGGCCAGCTCCACGCCATGCGCAGACCGACCATACCGCGAGCGATCACAAAGTAGACCACCTCGTGCACGATGTAGAAAACGATCGTCAGTAGAAACCGCGAACCGGCATTTTCCACATCAAGTTTGATCCCCAGTGAGGATGCCAGGAACCCGACTACGGTCTTCGCGATTCCGTAGAGCCCGATGGGCTGGTGCGTCAGCGCGTCCTGCATAATGCCGATCAGACTGCCGGTGAACAAACCAGCCAGAGGGTTACGCCGCGCCGTCGCGAAACCAATTGTCACCAGCAACGGAAGATCGAAAATGGTGAAAAAACGCAATCGAAGCGGTAACCATGCCTGCAGAAAAACTGCGGCCAGCGGGATCAGCACCGTCGCCGGAATGCTGAACCGGTAAACCTCAACCTGCTCTCCCGATGTGTAAGTGATGGCCACGTTAGTGCGGAGTGTCCTCAACCGCAGGTTGCGGCTTCGGCTCCGTCGTAGCCTTCACGGCCTTGGGCGGGATCTTTGCAGCGCTGGTATCGGCCGCAATCGCCTTTGTTGTCGACGCGCTGCCAGCGGGCGTGGCAGCTGTTCCTGTCGACGCTGCCGCCTTCGCCGGTTTCAACACCGTTCCAGTTCCGTTGCCAATGGAAACCTGCGTGGGTGGAGTTTTCGGCTTTGCATCCGGCGTGCCGATCTTAGGCTGCGAAGAATTCACGCCGATTGGCGTAGTACCCGGAGCTGGAGTTCCCGGGGTCGCGTTCTTGTCCGAGTCGCTCGGCTTCTGCGGAACGCCCGGCAACCGTTCTGCCAGAATATCGACCGCGCGCGATGCACCGCTCTGATCCGGCTGCGCCTGCCGCTCGTCGATCTTTGTGACCACGAGTACTTCTTCCAACTTCCCTAGATCTGCCGCGGGATGCACATGAATATTGAGGAAGAGTTCGCTGCCCGGCGTAGCTTTCGTTACACGGCCCACCAGCAGGCCCTTGGGGAAAACGCCGTCCCCGCCGCTGGTAAGAACCAACTCTCCCACGGGCACGTTTTCATCACTCATCACTCTTTCGAGCATTACCTCGCCGGCCGGCGTTCCGCGGACAATTCCCTGCAACCGCGTCTTGTCGAGAATCGCCCCGACTCCGCTGGTCTGATCGTCAATGAGGAGCACAAGCGAAGTCGAGCGGTACACGCGGAGCACTTTCCCCACGATCCCATCGGCCGTAATCACGGCCATATCCGGCTTGATGCCGTTGCGTTCGCCTTTGTCGATATAAACCGACCGCGACAACTCGCTGCCACTCGAACCGATGACCTGCGCCGCCATCGTCTGCGAGATGAATTGTTCCTTAAATGACAGCAGGGCCTGCAAGCGACGCGCCTGATCGGCATCCTGGCTCATGCGAACTTGCTCAAGCCTCATGTGCTCGATTTGCGCCTTCAGATCGCGATTTTCGGACCGAACGCCGCGCAGGTAGAAATAGCTATGCCAGACGTTGCCGGTGGAGGTTTGTACCCAGACGAGCACCCTCTCAAGAGGAGTTACCGCGCCAACCGCCCAAATACGGATCAGTCGCGTCGGTTCGTTGTCGGTGGTCCGCCTGACCTGGACGGCCAAGCCCAGCACCTGGGCGAACAACACTCCCACCAGCACGATCAGGTTGCGATAGCGTCCGAGGACGTCCATAACAGCAGGTCTCAGGTCTCAGGTGTCAGGTCTCAGGGAACCCGTCGTCCTGAGAATGTTATGAGCGAGAAATCTACATGCGCTCGCTCGCGGCTCGTACCTCGAAACTCGCGGCTCTACTCGATCGAGATTTTTCTGAGCAGCTTGAAGTCGCTCAGCATCTTGCATGAGAGAGAGAGAGAGAGAGAGAG
>CAVRYB010000026.1:0-3949 GCA_963725295.1 uncultured Acidobacteriaceae bacterium | reverse complement strand
GATAGAAAGTGACCCAGGGAATGTCTTTGTTGTCCTGTTTGCGACTTCCCTGGCTCTTCAAAAGAAAATAGGTAGAGGCGTCGAAAAAGAAATAGGTGACTTCGTTGTTCCGGTTGGTGAGTTTGAGTTTGTACGTCGACTTTTCCTCGACATCCTCTTTGCCGACGAAATCAATCTTATTGCCCTTGGACTTGTAGTCGACAAAAGGGCCGTCGAAATCGGCTTCATCAAAAATATTAAGCAAATCGGCTTTTGTCATGGGCTGCACGGTTGGATTGGGCATGAACGGGTTGTAGGTCCAGCCCACGGACTTGCCGTCATAGACCCGAATGAGCGGCTGGCCATTCAGATTCAGTTCCATGTGCATTTTCATGGGCCGGGCACGTTTGACGAAGAAGGGCCCTTCTTCCCCTCCCGGCCGAAGGAAATGGTCCCGGTGACGCATTCGGCGTGCACGGCTTTGATTTTGTCGACACCGCCGCGAACGGCGAGGTATTTGGAGAGTATGTCGTCAACGGATTGCGCCGCTGCGGGGAGTGCCAGGAGCAGAGAGCAGAGGAAAAAGGCAAGTTTGCGCATAAAGGGCTCGATCTGGGCGGCGTGGCGGGGACGCAGCATCAGAAGCGCTCGGCTCGACGTGGTGGCCGTCGAGGACGCACTTTGCTACAGCATTCCGTTGGCCGTGGTTCAGGAAATCGGCAGCCGGCACCCTGAGTTTTCGGAGTATCTGGTTCGCGCGTCGATCACGCGCTACCTTGACCGCAGCCTGAAGGAACTCAAAGATCAGACGAACCTGATGGGCAACGCCGAGCGCTTGCTTTACTCGCTGGCGGTGAAAGATGTGATCAGCGCTCCGGTGGTGGTTTGCGGCGCCGAGACCTCGATCAGAGAAGCGGCGCAGCTAGTCGCAAAATCGCGCGCGACCTGTCTGGCTGTGGTTGGACCGGACGGACACGCCCTGGGCATTGTGACCGATCGTGACTTCACCTATCGGGTGCTGGCCAAGCGAGTGTCTGTGGATTTGCCGGTCGGGACGATCATGACTTCTCCCGTGATTTCGGTGGAAAGTTCGGCACGGCTGTTCCAGGCGCTGCTGGCGATGATTTCCAAGGATATCCATCATGTGCTGGTGATCGAAGAGGGGATGCCAAAGGCGGTTCTTTCCAGCCACGATTTGATCTTGTTGCAAGGTAAGTCGCCACTGACGGTGACTCGTCATCTGGAGCAACAAAAATCGGTGGAAGGTCTGGCAAGCGCTCAGAAGAAGATCATGGAACTGATTCCGCTTCTGCTGCGGGAAGGCGCCAGGGTCAGCCATATTACGCGTGTGGTTTCGGAAATCAACGACCGCCTGATGGCGAAGATCTTAGAATTTGCCGAGGCGGAACTTGGCACACCGCCGGTGCCTTACTGCTTTGTTGTGCTCGGGAGCGAGGGGCGGCGGGAACAGACATTCAAGACGGATCAGGATAACGCCCTGATCTATGCCGATCCGGACGAGGCGAACGCGGGCAGCGCGCAGGAGTATTTCACACGCTTCTCGTATTACATCCGCGATGCGCTGGTCCGTTGCGGTTATCCGGAGTGCACAGGCGACTACATGGCGAGCAATCCGCGCTGGCGGCAGCCGCTGTCATCGTGGAAGAACTATTTTCGAACGTGGACCGAGAGCGCTGACTTACATTCGGTGGAGGACGCGCTAATCTTTTTCGATATGCGACCGGTGGGAGGCGATATTTCGCTGTTCGAATCGCTGGCAGCCACAGTGAAAGAGGCGCTGCGGGACGCTTCGTTTTTCAAGTCGGTTCTGGCTTACATTACGGTCGACCGCAAACCTCCGTTGGGATTCTTCCGCACGTTCGTGGTGGAGCAGTCTGGTGCGCATAAAGAGGAATTGGATATCAAGACGTTTGGCACTACCCCGATCGTGAATGGCGTGCGACTGCTGGCGATTGACGCGGGCGTCGAAGCAACCAATACAGTCGAACGTCTTGCGGCAGTGCAGTCGCTTCCCTATTTTGACGACGTTCTGCGGCGTGAATTATTGGAATCGTTCGAGTTGCTGACGCTCTTGCGACTGGAGCATCAACTGGAGCAAGCACGTACCTCCCAGCCGCTCAGCAACTATGTGAATCCCGGCAGCCTGACGCAGCTCCAGCGAAGCGTGTTAAAAGAAGCTTTTCGGACCATCAGCCGCGCGCAGGCGGCGATCGCCGATCGTTTTCGCACGGCGGTCTGGGCGCAACTGGGGTCAGCGTAGCAATGCCTTCGAACATGCTCCGCTGGCTCACAAATTTCCGGAAGCAACTGTTGACCGGACAATACCCGCCCGATACTCCTATCAATTCGATCCGCTACGCCGTTATCGATACGGAATTCACTTCGCGCGACCAGCGGTCGAACCGGTTGCTGTCGGTCGGCGCGGTTATGATGGAGGGCCCCAGCATCCGCATGGGAGAGCAGTTCTATCGCGTGCTGAATCCGGGCGTGGACGTTCCATCAAACACGGTGCTCGTGCACAAACTCCGGCCACTGGACATTGAAAGTGGAGAAGCCCCCGAGCGAGTTCTCGGCCAACTGAGGGAACATGTTGCAGGAGCGGTGCTGGTAGGACACTTCGCCAGGATTGATGTGGAGATCTTGAGGAAAGAGATGAAAGCGATTGGCCAATTCCTCGAGAACCCATACGTGTGCACGGCGCAAGTGCATCGCTGGTTATTGCGACAGGGGCAATACTCGGAAGACTTGTTTCATCGGATGGAGAACGTGGACTTGGCGTCGCTGGCGAAAATCTACGACATCGAATTCCGCGAGGCGCATCACGCACTCGATGACGCGTTCGTCACGGCTCGGTTGTGGCAGAAGTTGATTTATCAGTTGGAAAAGCGCGGCGTGCAGACACTCGCAGAGTTGGTGAAAGTTGGCGCGCCGTAAGCTAGGGGAATAGGTCCCATCAGCAGCAACCCGCAGCGCCAACCCAAAAAAATCGAGGGACGGATACTTTATCCGCCCCTAGCTCCAGTGAATAGTGTCCGCTCCTACAATCCAGGCCCATCCGGGTACGTCGGTAGATCCGGAGGACGCGTCGGCAGCACCTTTGGATTGGCCTTGATCTGCTCCATCAGCATTTGTACGGCTTTCTCGAGTTGCGGATCTTTGCCTTTCAAGACTAGGTCTGGCGGGTTGTCGACGATGACGTCCGGTTGCACGCCGCGGTTCTCGATGAGCCACTTGCTGTCAAGCGAGTAGATCGAGAATTCCGGGCGCGTGATATACCCGTCGTCCATCAGCGGCATTTCTCCGCGAATGCCGCGCACTCCACCCCACGTTCGCTCGCCGATGAGGGGTCCCAGCTGGTAGTGCTTGAAGAAGTAGCTGAAAAAGTCTCCATCAGACGCAGCGTAGTGATTGGTGACGCAAGCCATGTATCCGTAGAAGACATTGCCCTGAGTCGGGCCCGATTCGAAGTTGCGGGCCGAGCTCATCGATCCCAGCACACGCCGTAAACGCTCGAAAATGAGTCCATCGACAAAGCCGCCGCCGTTGTAGCGAACGTCGAATATGATGCCTTCTTTGCGAATCTGCGGGAAGTACTGCTTGACGAACTCGTTGAGACCTTCCTCGCCCATGTTCGGCAGGTAGACGTAGCCGATGCGGCCGCCACTGGCGGCGTCCACCTTCTTGCGGTTCGTCTCAATCATGTTCAGTTCGCGTAAAGAGTATTCGTCGCCAATCGGTTTCACCACTACCTTGCGCGCGCCCTCGGCGGATGGCTTGGAGTTGACGGTAATCGTAACCACTTCGTTGGCGGTGTTGACCATCAGTTCGTCGGGAGTTTGCGGAGCTTTGAGGGAGGTCCATTAATGGCGATCAGGTACTCGCCTTCCTTGACGTTGACGCCGGGTTCGGTGAGCGGAGAGCGGTGTGTGCGTCCCAGTCTGGCGATTAG
>CAVRYB010000025.1:0-54069 GCA_963725295.1 uncultured Acidobacteriaceae bacterium | reverse complement strand
GCCCCCGCTGAGATTGATTTCGGTGGGCTCCTTCATCTGTCCGTTTGCATCGGGCATCCGGACTGTATAACGGCCGGCCGATACGCCGGACAACTCAAACACGCCGGGTGAAATCATGCGAAGGCCGCTGGTGTCAATTTGTTCAAAGCCGTCGAATGCAGGCTTCTGCAAGACCGGGAGATTAACTCCCTGTGAGTCGTCCTCCGGAACATGAACGACGAGATGCAGCGATGGGAGCGGATTGAGGTGAATGTCTGCTTCGAGGCGATCTCCGCCGCGAACTGGGATGGGAGCGGCGTCCTCGGCTTCAGTGCCGTCACCGTAGTAGGTGATTGGATAGACCACGTCCAGCGAGGAATCAACCTGTATGGGAGCGCTCGCTGAATCCTGTTCGTTTGGACTGGGATGAACGGCATACCATGGCGATGCTTTGGCGGACACGAAATACGTGCCTTGTTCAAGCGGTGTCACCTCATAGCGGCCCTGATCGTCAGTCGAGGCGACGCGATAACGGAAAGTGCGGCTAATGCCCTGGAAATGATTTTCGCGATAGACGGTGACCTGTGCGCTCCGGACCGGCTCTCCAAACTCATCGAGAACCTTGCCAGTAAGAACCGCGTTGGGTTCGAGCCGGAGCTTGAGATGTTCGGTGTCCAGGTCAGCGCCCGTAACGATCGCGGTAGAGAACTGATCGTGCTGATTGTAAGAGGCTTCGATGAAACCGCGCCTCTGGCCATCGAGCGAGTACTTTCCGGCGGGAACCTGGAAAGTGAAGCGTCCCTCGTTGTTGGCAATGACCGACTGAATGCTCTGCCGTTGCTTTGCATCTGCGATGGTGACACGGGCATCGGCGAGCGGATTACCGCCCTTCGCGTTTACGACAATCCCGGCGATTCGGTAGGGACCGGTTGGGAATCAGCGTGCGCTCGGGTTCGGTTTGAGAGTGTACACCAATGCAGAACGCGAGACAGGCTACTGCGGCTGCCGCGCACCGGATCCATACCTTCGTCGGTAGTTTCCGTGGGGCTCGCAAGTGACACTCCGCTGCACACTCCGCATCAATGAACGCTCCCGCATCATTCAGTCAGGTTGCTGGTCGAGATTAATTGCAGTTGCACGGTTTCTTTCTGTCCGGGTAGCACGCGAACCACCGGTCCTTTTGAGTCGAAGGCCAGCATCTCGGCGGGATTCTGGTATTCCAGATCCTGTGGCTCATGATCGAAAGCGAGCACGCGATATGCGCCGGGAGCGACCAAGGCGTTTGTAAAGCCGCCATCCGGGATACTCCAGATTTCCGAGAATTGGCCGCTGCTTTCTGGAAGCGGGACAAAACAAATATGGGCAAGACCTCGCGGCCCAGCGCCCGCGGCGGAGTTTGGGCCGTCCCCGTCGCCACCCGCCCCTGAACCTTGGCTCGGCGTAATTCCCGCGACGGTACCGCTGATCTCTCCGCTGTCGTCGCGCATCGAGATTTCGATGGGAGACGCAGCACCGCCGACGCCGACCACCAGTGGCTGACGTTGCAGGTCAAGATTGCCGGAACGAATGGATGCGGGATAGCCACGCGACGAATGGACTCGCACCCAGTAACTTCCCGCGGGAGCGCCGTCGATGAAGAGTGCGTCGTCCCCCGATGTGATGGGCTCACGCATTGGAATCATGCGGCCAGTTCCCACGTCGTCGGCGGGGTCGAGCGTCACGTAGAGATATCGGCGTGGACCCTTGACGACGGTGCGGTGCCCATTGACGCTATAAGTCATGGGGCCGGTATGATCGTCGGAAGTAAATTCTTCCTTAACCAAGACGGGAATCGCCGCGTTGGGCACGAGCATCATGCTGGGACCTTCGACTGGCCCGCCCCGGACGCTGATCGACTGCGATCCTGAAAGTCCTTGCGAGCCATAGCTTGAGGCTTCGATCGTGTATGTTCCGTTCGGCAACCATCCTTCGATGGCGTGGTTGCTGTTGTTGTAAGCCAGCGTAAATCCTGGACCTTTGTGTCCGTGGGAGTACACCTCGACCCGCATCGCGTTTTCGGTCCCAGAAATCACCGGCACTTTGACGTGGTAGTACTGTTGCCTGGCGAGCGTCAGATTTACCGTCTGCGTTTGGCCAGCGGACAAATGGATGACGGCAGCCGAGCCAAAATCTGATGCGTTCTGGTAGTACACGGGTGGATAACCAAAGAGATTCTGAGGAGTGCGGGCACCGGAACTAACCGTGAACGGGTCGAGCGAGAGGGGGTCGCGGTCGAGTTGCTCATGAGTCAGCAGCTTATAAGTTCCGGCCGGAAGATCGGCAAATCGGAATTGTCCGTCTGACGTGGACTGCGTGCCCCCGGCGGGAACCCAGCGAGCATGGCCATCCTGAACCTGCCGTCGAAAGAGTTGCAGCACAATGTTGTCGGGTGCCTCGGACGAGGGCAGGCTTACCGAGCCGACGATCAAGCCTTCGGGAACGAGAGTGATCGTCAAATCCCTCACATTTTCGCTTTGAAGGTCTTGCATGGGATTGTTGTGATCCGGCATGAACCCGGGCTTGCGGGCGGTCAACAAGTAAGGACGGGTGGATGCTTGCTGGCCGGCGACGGCGCCGTTCGAATCAGAGTTGCTTGCGGGAGTCGTCTCCGCGTGCGAGATCTTGAACTCAAAGCGTCCCTCGCTATTTGTCATTGTCGCGAAGCGATTGTCGGGAGAGTACACGAGTGCGCGAGGAATCGGTTCACGGGTTGCGCTGTTGATCACCACGCCGCGCAAGGTGTCAGAATCGGCTGAAACGGACTGTGCCGAGACGGGAGCGGCTGTCAGGCCGACCGCCAGAAAGAACGCCGAGGCGCGGAGACATTCACGCAGGCGATGTTCAGGAATCTTCAACGGGCGTGCTCCAGCCTTACGATTCATTGTGACCCAGCATCCATGAATGCACAACGCCGGGACTAGAAGGTGGGAATCGTTTCCGCGCTGGCGGGTTGCCAGAGTTCTGTAGGCTTCAGAAGAATCGAGTAATGCCTTCTTCCAACACGACGACTTTGTCCCTCACACCAGCCGCCTCAGCCTCGCGGTCCAACAACTGGAGAGGCTCTTCGATCGGCTCGTGCGAAAGGCGGAATGTGCCGTAGTGCATAGGCACCATCCAGCGCGACTTCAGATCAAGAAAAGCTTTTGTAGCGTCCGCAGGACTGGTGTGCACGTTGCGGAATGTTTCCGGGTTGTAGGCGCCAATCGGCAGGAGAGCCAGTTCGGGCGAGAGGCGCCGGCCGATTTCGCGAAAGCCGTTGAAATAGGCGGTGTCTCCAGCGTGGTAGACCGAATGCTTGCCGCTGCGCAGCACGTAACCTCCGTAGCCGCGGTGCGAATCTTTCAGGATGCGGGCTCCCCAATGGCGTGACGGTACGTGGGTAATATCGAGCGCGCCGTGACGATATGTGTTCCACCACTCGAGCTCGACGATCTGTTCAAAACCGAGATCGGAGACCAGGTCAAACAAGTGATGCGGGACAACCAGCGTCGGTGCCGTCCCAGTTTGACGGCGCGTTTGCCTTGCGATCGTGCGCAGTGATTGGCGGTGCAGATGGTCGAAGTGCGCGTGCGTTACGAGAACCACATCCATCGGAGGTAGTTCTCGCAGATTCAATCCGGGTTGGCGCAGACGCTTCAGCAGGAAAAGCCAGCGCGCAAAATTGGGATCGATAACGACGTTTTGCCCGCCGATCTGCAGAAAGAAGCTGGAGTGCCCAATGAAGGTCACACCCAGTTCGCCATTGGTGACTAGCTTGGCTTTGTGGGTCTTCCCGGTGCGGGGCGTCACAGCCGAATGCCGCATCAGACGTGTGAATTGGCCGGCTCGCTTTCGCAGAGCGCTGTTCTTCAGGGAGGACTTTAACATTCGTTCGACCAGTCCATGACTCAACACGGACCACTCTCTATTATCGGCTTAATTCTCCCAACTCTCTAGTCATTTAGATGCGCCGTGGATGACTTCGACGCATGGAGTTCGTCTTTGCTGAGGCTTCGCGAGTCTGTACGAGTTCTTAAATTCATCAATCTCGGACTGGCGGCTGATCTGCAGCATGTGAAAAGATAGGATTCGGCCTACGTATCGTGAGAGCGATGCCGAGGCACGACATTATGATCTCGAAAGACTCTGGGAGGCATGAACGTCCATGCGCGTTGCTTTTCTTGGATTAGGAATCATGGGACGGTCGATGGCCGCGAACCTGGTCAAAGCCGGACACGAAGTTGCAGTGTGGAATCGGAGTGCTGGCAAAGAAGTAGAAGGCGCGCGCAGTGCCGCAACTGCTGCCGATGCGGCGACGAACGCCGAAGTCGTCTGGATGTGCGTGTCAGATACGAAGGCCGTAGAGGCCGTGTTATTCGGGCCGGGAGGCGCCGAGCAGTCGCTGGCCTCGGGCAGCATCATCGCCGACTCGAGCACAATCTCACCCTCCGCAACACTGCGCTTTGCGGCGCGCGTAAAAGCGCGGGGCGTGGATTGGGTGGACGCTCCGATGACCGGTTCGAAGATTGCTGCCGAAGCCGGAAGTCTGATTTTTATGGCTGGCGGCGACGAAGCCGTGTTGTCGCGGCTGCAACCGCTTTTTCAAGCTATGGGCAAGCAGGTTTTCCACATGGGCGAGACCGGCAAAGGACAGGCCACAAAGCTGGTCATGAATCTGCAGATCGCGCTGATCTTCGAAGGCTTCGCGGAAGCGCTGACGCTGGGCGCCAAACTGGGCGTGGATGTCGATAAACTGCTGCCTTTGATCCAGGCTTCGATGGTCCGTTCAGGAGTGGTCGATTACAAGGCTCCTTTCATCATGAAGCGCGACTTCTCCCCGAATTTTCCACTGCGGCTGATGCTGAAAGATATTCGCCTGGCTCTCGATGCCGCCAAGGAATCACGCGTGCGGCTGCCGGGTCTTGAGGCGGTTGAAGAGGTGTACGACGTCGCGGCCGAAGAGGGACAGCAGGATCTGGACTACGCCGCCACGCTGACTTTGTTAGAAAAATGGGCGGGGGTGGAAGTGAAGGCTGGGTCTAAATAGACCTCGAGCGCTTGCCACCCCTCGCTTCTCGTTCTACTTCTTTGCGAACGACCGGACCAGGTTCACCAGATCCCAGATGTCGTTGTCTTTGGCGCGGTCGCCTTCGGGCGGCATATCGGCTTTGCCGTTGCGAATGATGTAGAAGAGCTCGCCGTCCGTGCGCGCTTTGAGCGTGTCCGGATTGGTGAGGTCGGGGACATTCTTCATGTCCATGTCGTTCTTGCCGTCTCCCTTTGCGCCGTGGCACATGGCGCAATCAATCGCATAGAACTTCTTGGCCTTGGTCAGGGACTCTTCCGTCGGCTTGACGGGATTTTGTTTGGCGGCTGCCTCAGGCGGAATCTTGTATTCGGCGGGAGGAGGATTGCTCGGCTTTTGCGCCCACAACGCAAAAACAAAGAAAAACAACGTGAGGAGGACGAGCCGGGAGTTTTTGATCATTTCTGGTGAGACTTTCTTTTTCAACGCACACCTCCGTTACGGAGCACGGTTGAACTGACAACTTTACTCTACGACGCGCGCGCGTACTTAGCATAGCGGAGGGGTCACAGAAAGACGTGTGATGAATCACAAATGCCAATCTCGATGTGCAATATGACCTGGAGATTTAGCTCGGTTTAGGACTTTCTGTATAGATGGCGTTACGCTCGTAACCCCTTCAGCCAGCGTCAATTACAGAAGTATTACAAAGGAATAACCCGTCTCTTGATATTGTCACAGGCGGACGTGATCCCGATGGGTTCAAGTCGGATGAACGCGGGGGAAGGAACGAAATGAGCGAAACGACACGCGAGATGATGAGCGAAGCAACCAGCCAGGCCATGCGAGACACTGGCGAAGGCACGAGCCGCAAACAGCGCATGCAGCAGGATGGCTTCAACTGGGTCACGGCAATCGCCATGGGCCTGTTTCACGTGGGCGCGATCGCGGCGCTGTTTTTCTTCACCTGGAAGGCACTCTTTGTCGCTATTTTCCTGTGGTGGATTTCCGGCAGCCTCGGCATCGGGATGAGCTATCACCGGTTGCTGACGCATCGCGGATACAAGACTCCGAAGTGGGTGGAGTACTTCCTCACATGGTGCGCCACGCTCGCGCTTGAAGGCGGGCCGATTTTCTGGGTGGCAACGCATCGCATTCATCATCAGTTTTCCGACGAAGAGGGCGATCCGCATTCGCCGATCGACGGCAAGTGGTGGGCGCATATGGGATGGATTCTCACTGGCAAGTCGATGCACCACGATACGACCACGCTGGCGAAGTACGTTCCCGATCTCACCAAAGATAAAGTTCACGTTTGGCTGACCAAATATCACTGGACCGGCAACATCGTTGTCGGCGTCATTCTCTACGCCATTGGCGGTCTGCCGTGGCTGATGTGGGGAGTGTTCGCACGCGTCGTCGTTGGACTTCATGCCACCTGGATGGTGAACTCGGTCACCCACCTGTGGGGATCGCGCCGCTTCGCGACGAAAGATCTCTCGACCAACAACGGTGTCGTCGCCCTGCTGACCTTCGGTGAAGGCTGGCACAACAATCATCATGCCCACCCGGTTTCCGCACGCCACGGATTGACCTGGTATGAAATCGACATGAACTGGTACGGCATATGGATCCTGAAGAAGCTGGGATTGGCGCGGCACGTCTACAAGATTGATCTCAACAACCTGCCTCCGAAGCCCGCATTGGTGCGGGATGTGGAAGCCGCGGATTTGCTCGCTGCGGCTGCTGCCGGAAACGACTAGAAAAGCAGGTCTCAGTTCTCAGGTCACAGGAAAGGCTCTCGAATCGGCCGGTTGGTCGGCTCGGGAGCCTTTTGAGTTTGCTTTCCTGAGACCTGACGCCTGACACCTTTTTTCTCCCTGCCCCGCTACAATCTTCCTGTGCGAATCTCAAGCCGGCGCAAAGCGTTTGCGTTCTTTCTGACGTTCGGCGTGTGCCTGGCGGCGGTGGTCTTCGCTGTTGGTTCGGGCTGGATCATTCTCAACTGGCGCGAAGGGGTCAAAGTTTTTCTCGGCATCCTATTTTTTGGCGCTATCGTTGCCGGACTCGTCCTGAATACGATCTTTCTGGTCCGCGAGATTCGGCGCAATGAACAGCACGACAGTTTTATCAACGCGGTGACCCACGAACTGAAAACGCCAATCGCCTCGATTCGTCTTTATCTGGAGACCCTGCAGCGCCGCGAAGTCGATGAGGCCCGCCGCCGCGAATTTTACGATCTGATGCTGGTCGATACCGAGCGCCTGATGGTGACCGTGGAGCAGGTGCTGAAGGCCGGCGCGATTGCTCAGAAGAAAGCATCAGGGCACCGGGTTCCCGTGGACTTTAAGACGCTGGTGCAGGAGTGCGTTGAACTGGCGCGCACACGACATCACCTTACCCCCGAGACTCTTGATTACAAGCCATCGCCATCATCCGCAGCTAGCGCCCAGGTGATGGGCGATCCAGACGAATTGCATACGGCTGTTACCAACCTGCTCGATAATGCGGTGAAGTATTCCCCGGATGGCGTGCACATTGCGGTCGAGTTGGATGCGCCTGACGACGAGGTCGTGGTGCTGCGGGTGCGGGACCGTGGTGTTGGGATTCCGCAGGACGAACTGAAACGGATATTTAAGCGCTTCTACCGCGTGCGGCAGCGGGGGCGTGCACGGGTGAAGGGAACCGGACTTGGGTTGTTCATCGTGCGTTCAATCGCGCGCAATCATGGCGGGCGGGTTTTCGCGCAAAGCGAGGGGACTGGCAAAGGGACGACCGTGACTCTGGAACTGCCCCGGGTTGCTTCGAGGGAGATAGCATGAGTCGTGTGCTGATTGTGGAAGACGAGGCACATCTAGCGCAGGGGCTCCGTTTCAATCTTCAGGCTGAAGGGCATTCCGTCGAGGTTGCGGCCGATGGCGAAGTGGCACTGGAGAGACTCGTCGAAAAGAAGGAGCGTTTCGATGCGGTGCTTCTCGACGTGATGCTGCCAGGAAAAAGCGGGTTTGACGTAGCGGCTGTGTTGCGAGAGCGAAAGAACTACGTTCCGATCCTCATGCTGACCGCGCGAGGCCGTCCCGAAGATGTGCTGGAGGGTTTCGCCGCCGGAGCAGATGATTACCTGCCGAAACCGTTTGAACTTTCGATTCTGATCGCCCGCCTCGAAAGCCTGCTGCGCCGCGGTGTCTGGATGAAGGATTCGAAAGGGGCGAGTGGCGAGGCGGAAGACACGGGGAACCAGCCGTCAGCGGAACGCGCAGCGAAGGCCGGCAGCGATACTTTCAACTTCAGCGGCAAGTCAATTGACTTCCAGGAACTGGAGTTGCGCACGCTGGGAAACACGATCCATCTGACGGTAATGGAGGCGGAGTTCCTGCGTTATCTTGTGCATAGCGAGGGACGAATCGTTCCGCGGAAAGCCATCCTAGAGGAAGTCTGGGGATTGCACGAGGATACCGACACCCGTGCCATCGACAACTTTGTGGTGCGACTGCGCCGCTATATTGAAGAAGATCCGTCGCATCCAAAGCACTTGCAGACGGTCCGCGGTGTGGGTTACCGCTTTGTGGCGGAACCGGAGAGCTAGTGCAGAGGTTAGTCGCTAGCGACTGTTTTAGTGCTGTTTGGCAGACGAACTGGCCGCCAGGTCGCGGAACAGGCCGAGCAGCGCGGTTGCAGCTTTCTGGTCCGAGAGATTCTCGAGAGCCACCGTCGCACTGAAGTGCGGCGACTTGGAATTAAAGCGGACGCCGACGAAATCCTTGTCGCGCCATGCGGCGAGCGCGTTGACTACTGGGCTCAGTTCCACCGGCCAATCATCTTTTGTGGTGAGAATTACGGGCCCGGGACGGGTAACAGTCCAGGAGCGCGTTCCCTCCGTTTTCGCGCCCGAGTGGCCCGACCAGCGATGACGGATTACGTCGAGGTGAAAGCCAGGCGGAAATCCCAGGTCCGCTTCGAAGGTCAGAGTCTCCTGGTGTTGGCGCCAGCGGCTCAAAGCCCACTGCACAGGTAGTGGCCGCGGCATGAGCCGAATCGTAAGCCGGGCGTCTTCAAACCAGCGCGAGGAGAGATCCAGCTTGGCCTTGAGGCGCGAACTGCTGCGCTGCCAGCGAACATCGGCGATCCGGCCTTTTCCCATACACGCCGCTTCAACCCACTGCAGCACATCGGCGGCGCGCTTGCGGTTGTAACGGACAAAACAGGCGTACCAGAGACAAAACGCTGCCATGCCGACCGCTGCGTCAATGAGAAGGAAACGCCCCACAACTTGCCTCTGGTCAGGAATCGTACTTCTTATAGATGCAAACACGCAAGGGGAGGAAAGTGGAAAAAGCTCCCTGCGGTGGGTCCGGTGCACTCGCCGCATAATTATTTTTTCCGGCCGTAAAAGCTCGAGCCAGAATTCGCGGCTAGGCGCTGCCCTCGACATCCGGCAGAGTTTGCGCACACGGCTCCGTTGGTCCCGCTACAATGGCGGCGTGCCGTTTCGCATTCGAGAATTCAACAAAGCCGACTTCGACACTCTCTGGCAGATTGATCAGTCGTGCTTCGACCCGCAACTCGCATATTCACGGCCTGAGCTGGCTTTCTATATGCGCCGGCCGGGGTCGTTTACGCTGGTGGCCGATGGCGATGGGGGCGGCATCCTGGGGTTCATTGTTGCAGAAACGCGGCGGAAGACTGGACACATCATCACGATCGACGTGGTTGCAGAGGCCCGGCGGACGGGGCTCGGCTCGGCTCTGTTGCATGCTGCAGAGGAACAATTGTCGCGCGCTGGCGCGGCTACGGTGGCGCTCGAAACTCCAGTGAACAACGATGGAGCAATTCGCTTCTACAAACAGCAAGGCTACTTCGTGGAAAAGACGGTGGCGGGGTACTATTCCGGCCAACTGGATGCACTGGTAATGACGAAAGATCTTATGGAGTCGCGAGTAGGATGAATTCGCAGAAAACGACAAAAGAGGCGATCACTCGATGAAAATTGCGATTCAGGGGGAGCTGGGATCGTTCAGTCACGAAGCTGCCGAAAAAATGTTACCGCGGGCCAAGGTGGTGCCGTGCGCTCGCTCGCTGGAGGTCTTCGATCGGGTGCAGCGCGGCGCCGTGGATGGTGCAGTGATCCCCATCGAAAACTCTCTGGCGGGCTCTGTGGCGGAGCACTTTGATCTGCTGATGAGCCGAGACGTCCACATCGTGCGCGAATTTCGTCTGCGGATCGTGCATAACCTCATCGCTTTGCCTACCACCAAGCTTGGAGAAGTCCGCCGCGTATTTTCGCATCCCGTAGCTCTCGACCAGTGCCGCGATCTGTTTGCCCGGAACCGGCGACTGCGCGCGGAACCGTTCTACGACACGGCCGGCAGCGTGAAGCACGTAATTGCGCAAGGGCTACACGATGCAGCGGGGATCGCCAGCCGACGAGCCGCTGAAGTCTACGGCGGTAAAATCCTTAAGGCGGGTATTGAGGACGACAAGAAGAACTTCACGCGTTTCTTCTGGATTCGACGCGGCAAAGTGCGGCCCGAGCGGGGTGCCAACAAAACCTCTCTGGGGTTCAGCCTGAAGAACGTTCCCGGCGGCCTGTTCCGAGCCCTGAGCGTCTTTGCGCTGCGCGACATCAGTCTGAGCAAAATTGAATCGCGGCCCATGCGCGGGCGTCCGTGGGAGTACGTGTTTTTCGTCGATATGTTGCGAGGTGACGATGAAAGCTCGCGGAACGCGGTGCGGCATTTGGGCGAAGTTGCGGAGTTAGTGAAAGTTCTGGGCATTTATCCGGGAGCTTGAGCCACAGCAGCCATTTTCTTGGCGCGTAATGTCACAAGCAGATGTGAGGAGATGCACTGCGGGAACCTTCCCTGGGGGCTAACTTGGAATAGGGCGGATTTCGCTCTCAGCCACAGGAGGCTTTATATGCAGAAAGTCTTGACGGGAATGCTCATCCTCATGTTTCTTATTGCGTTCGGCGCAGTCGCCGGCGCGGAGAATCAGCTCGGAATAGCCGATAAGTACCAGGTGACCTTTTCAGAGAAAATTCGGGTGGCCGACACCCTTCTGCCCAAGGGCAGCTATGAAGTTCGCCATGAGATGGAGGGATCGGATCACATCATGGTGTTCCGGCAGCTCGGAGCCAGGAACCCGATAGAAGTACGCGCCAAATGCAAACTTGTGCCGTTGGAAGCAGTTGCCCAGCAGAGTCAACAGCAATACGCTTTGAATACGGCAAATGAGCGAGTGCTGCAGGAGTTGGTGTTCAGGGGCGATCACGCCAAGCACGTGTTCTAAAGCCGAGGATCCTTGATCCAGCGGGGACGTGCGAAAGTGGGGGCGCGTCCCCCCAAAGGCCTAGCCCTGGCGTACAAATGAAATGCCGTCTGCGTCTTGCAAAAGATGGAAAAAGGTCTAAAATTCAACAACCTAGCCCTAAAGTTGCATCTTTTGATGGGTTTTGTTCATCCAAAGTTGAGTAAAGTTGACTCAAGGAAGAATTCATGAGCGATCCTATTGACGTGGAATCAAATTCTTACGAGACAACGGAACGGTCCCTGCCGATCCTACCGGTGCGCGACACCGTGCTTTTTCCGCATGCCGTCTTGCCGCTGACAGTCGGCCGCGAGAGTTCCGTACAGCTGATTAACTCCCTCGGTGAAGATAAGACCATCGTGGTGGTGGCTCAGCGGGAGGCGCGGGTTGATTCGCCCCAACCAACGGATCTTTACACGATTGGAACGCTAGCAGTAGTCCACAAAGTCGTGAAGATGCCGAACCAGAGCCTGTTTGTGTTTGCCGAAGGTCTGGAACGGGTGCGGTTGGCTGATTTTGCGCAGCTCTCGCCGTTCATGCGGGCCCGGGTCACGACCATTCCGGAATTAATCCCACCCAAGGATTCTGAAATCGAAGCCTTGCAGCGCAACGTGCTGACGCTTTTTCAACAGATCGTGGCCGGATCACCGACGCTTTCTGATGAGCTGTCGACCGTGGCGATGAACATCGAAGAGCCAGGACGTCTGGTTGACTTTATTGCGTCTTCGTTGCCATCGCTTTCGACCGCCGACAAGCAAGAGGCGCTGGAGACAACGGACGTCAGAGTACGCCTGGAGAAAATCAACCAGCATCTGGCCAAGGAACTGGAAGTCCAGCAGTTGCGCAACAAGATCCAGTCGGAAGTGCAGGACCGCGTTCAGCAAACGCAACGCGAGTACTACCTGCGCGAGCAGATGAAGGCGATTCAGAAAGAACTCGGCGAACAGGACGAAGGCGCGCGTGACACCGAAGAACTGAAGCAGAAAATCGAATCCGCGGGCATGCCCGATGACGTCAAGAAAGAAGCGCTCAAGGAGTTGGGCCGTCTGGCGCGGATGTCGCCGATGGCGGCCGACTACTCTGTCACCAGAAATTACATCGAGTGGCTGGCGGTGTTGCCCTGGGCGAAAACTTCGGGCGGCGAAATCGAGATTCCGAAGGCGAAAGAGATTCTCGACGCCGACCACTACGACCTGCAAAAGGTCAAAGACCGCATTCTCGATTACTTATCGGTACGGCGTCTGAAGCCCAGCATGAAGGGACCGATTCTCTGTTTCGTCGGACCTCCGGGCGTGGGCAAGACCTCGCTTGGCAAGTCAATCGCTCGCGCGCTCGGACGCAAATTCGTTCGCCTGTCGCTGGGCGGAGTGCACGATGAAGCTGAGATTCGCGGCCACCGGCGCACCTACATTGGAGCGTTGCCCGGACAGATTATTCAGGGCATCCGGCGTGCGGAGACCAAAGATCCAGTCTTTATGCTTGACGAAATCGACAAGGTTGGACGTGACTTCCGCGGCGATCCGGCATCAGCGCTGCTCGAAGCGCTTGATCCGGAGCAGAACGCGAGCTTCCGCGACAACTACCTCGACGTAACGTTCGATCTCTCGAAGGTCTTGTTTATTACGACCGCGAACCAGCTCGATCCGATTGCCGAGCCGTTGCGTGACCGCATGGAGATCATCGAACTGCAGGGTTACACGGAAGAGGAAAAGATCCACATCTCCTTCCAATATCTGATCCCGCGTCAAGTCGAGGAAAACGGCATCACCAAAGACCAGATCGAATTCCCCGAAGAAGCGGTCAGCTACGTGATCCGGCACTACACGCGCGAGGCCGGAGTACGCAACCTCGAACGGACTATTGGTACGATCTGCCGCAAGCAGGCGCGTCGCCTGGCGGAAGGCAAAACCGAAAAGCTGATCGTAACCAAAGAGATCGTGCAGGAATTCCTGGGCGGGATCAAAGTCCGCAGCGAGGGCGAGATTGCCGAGCGCACCAAGCGGCCCGGTGTGGTTGTAGGACTCGCCTGGACGCCGTCGGGCGGCGACGTACTCTTCGTCGAAGCCAACCAGATGAAAGGCAAAGGCGGACTCACGATCACTGGCCAGATTCAGGACGTGATGCGGGAGTCCATGCAGGCTGGCCTGAGTTGGGTGCGTTCGAATGCGAAACAACTGGGCATTGACGAAGAATTTTTTGCGAATCACGACATTCACATTCACGTTCCCGCGGGTGCGATCCCGAAGGATGGCCCTTCGGCGGGCGTCACGATCGTGACCGCACTCGTTTCGTTGCTGTCGGGCAAACAGGTTCGCCCGCTGACGGCGATGACGGGCGAGATTACGCTCAGCGGCAACGTCTTGCCGGTGGGTGGAATCAAGGAGAAAGTGCTGGCGGCAAAACGCGCCGGCGTACACGATGTAATTTTGCCGGCGGAGAACAAAACCAACGTCGAGGAAGATTTGACTCCCGAGCAACTGCAGGGGTTGACGCCGCATTATGTAAAGACCATCGATGAGGTTCTGGAATTTGCACTTCCAACTTCGGCGCATCAGGAGCAACAAGACGCCGAGGAACGGGAGAAAGTTCTGAGTGCGTAGGAAACAACTTGTGGTTTCACAGCGGGCGGACACTTGTGTCCGCCCTTTCTTGTTCTTGGGAGAAATCCGAAGTTGTCAGCGTCTCGGCGGCGTCAGCGCGCGCAGCAGAGACTGAAAGTCTGCGGGTGGTTCGCAATCGATCGAGACGGTCTCTTGCGAGCGAGGATGCTTGAATTCAAGATGTCCCGCGTGGAGAGCGACGCGCGCGATTCGCCGTTCCATCGCTTCTTCCGGATGATACTTTCTGTCCCCGATCACAGGGTGGCCGATGGCGGAAAACTGCACTCGAATTTGATTCTGCAATCCGGTCACCAACTCGACACGGACGAGCGAGGCGCCGCGCAGCACACCTTCGACGGAATAGCGAAGTTCCGCACGGGCCGCCTTCGGATCGCGCTCCGTGGTCAGGGTCTGAAACATTCCCTGTTGCCGAAAGTAGTGGACCAGCGTCCCTTCCTTGACACGAAGGTGCCCGCGAACGACTGCGAGATATTGCCTCACCGGCGTATGGCGCAGAAATTGTCCAACGAGGGCATCGCGGTCGGGTCGCGTTTTAGTAAAGAGCAGTATCCCCGACGTGTAACGATCGATGCGGTGTACTACAAAGGCCCGCTGTCGTTTGAATCGCAATTCTTCCGACAGAATCGAGAGAGCGGAAGGAGTGGCAGAGTCCTCGGCCGGCACCGCCAGCAATTTGGCCGGTTTATTCAGAGCCACTACGGCATTGTCCTCGTAAAGGACGACCAGTCCGCGCGAGGAACGAGGCTGCCGCCGGCCGCGTGCTTTCATTGTTTGCCGCCGGCGCCCCGCGGCGCGAGGATTTTGTGCAGTCCCAGTTTCGTGCCAGAGGAAAGGGCCATGGATGCGAGCATTATAGCTTCGTGGGGATTCTCTCTCTCACGGTCTCTCTCCTGGCCGTACGCTACGAAGCCTTTCAGACTGCTGAAGGTGTCTCCGCTAGAAGAATCTCCATAAAGAGGCGACAATGGTTGCGTTCCTATGAAAGGAGTGCTCGTGGGAGCTGTTCCGGTTCTTAGCCCCGCGCAGTCCAAGCCGAAGTTGGGCCTACGCGCCTGGATGGAGCGCGTCCTGGTGGAGTGCGACCGGGCGGCGGCTGGCTTTGATGCCGATGCGGTGCATGACCTGCGCGTGGCCTTGCGCCGTTGCCGTTCCTTGGCAGACGGGCTAATGGCGATCGACCCAGATCCTTCTTGGAAGGAAATGAAGAAGGCTGGAAAGAAACTGTTCCAGGCTCTGGGCGAACTGCGCGACATGCAGGTGATGGCGGAGTGGATCGAGAAACTCGGCGCGCCGGACGATCCGGTTGCTGTCAAGTTGCTGAATCACGTGCATGCGCGCGAAGCGGAGTGCAAGCAGTTCGCTTTCAAGGACCTGAATCAGTTTGATCGCAAGCAATGGCGGCAGTGGTCGAGAATGCTGCCGCGGAGGGCGGCTCGTGTGCGTCCAGGGAGCGTGGTCTATCTGCACCTGGCACTCGAGAAATGGACTGCCGCTTACGACCTGCACAAGCACGCGATTCGCACGCGATCACGAGTCAGCCTTCACCAGCTGCGAATCGGGATCAAGAGATTCCGATACACGGTCGAGAACTTTCTGCCTCGCCAGCACGCGCTGTGGGGCGACGATTTGAAAGAGCTGCAGGATTTGCTCGGCGAAGTGCACGACCTCGATGTCTTGTGGGCAACTGCGGTTGAAATCGGAGCCTTTGCCGACATCGAGAGCCGCAATCGCTGGCGTGAAAAACTAAATACAGAACGTGCCAAGCGAGTGATGCGCTATCGCGAGAAGATGGTGGGATCACAGTCACTGTGGCGCGTCTGGCGAGCGGCGATGCCGGAGGGCGCACAGTTGAGAGCGGCGGCGATGAGCCGCTTGCGGATGTGGGCAGGATACTTGGATCCGGATTTCGCACATTCGCAACGCGTGTCGCAAGTGGCGTTGATGTTGTATGACGGACTGCTGAAAGAAGGAGTCATGGCGTGTGATCCCGGACAGGATCCACGCGCGGTCTTGCAGGCAGCGGCATTCATGCACGACGTCGGCAAGGTAAAGGGCAGGGAAGACCATCAGAAGGATTCATTTCGAATGATTCGCAATCTGGCCCGGCCCTTAGGGTGGAGCGCACGGGAACTGGAACTGTCGGCCGTGGTGGCCCGCTATCATCGTGGAAAGTTGCCGCGTCCCCAGGCAAAGACTATGCAAGGAGTGGACCCGGCAGATCGGCACATCGCATTGCAACTTGCCGGCGTGCTCCGATTGAGTACAGCACTCGACATGCGCAATGGAAATGAACCGCGACTCGAAGTTCAGTTGCAAGACAACATTGTGCTGGTGCGGGCCGCTGGATACTCGGCTGTGGAACGCTCAGCGGAACGTGTCGCGGCCGCGCGGCATCTGCTGGAGACGGTACTGCGGCGTCCAGTCCTCGTGCGGGCCTTGCGCGTCGTGACCAGCAATCAGGCACACCGACCGAGGTTAGTGTCGTAGCCCGGTGCTGCGCCGCACAGAAAGAAACAAGGTGCCGAAGCTACTCTGACACTTTTCAGAACCCAGTTGGACTCTCAAACTTCTTCTGTGACTCATGCAAAATTAGTTTCGTTGGCAGTGGCATGGCTACGCCGGTATCGATGCGGGGTTGTGCTGAGCGAGCAGGCCTGTGTCAGCGGCGAAATGCCGGATGCCATCGGATGGAAGAAGGCATGCCATTCCGTCCTGGTTGAATGCAAGGTTTCGCGCGGCGATTTCCTGGCGGATCGTGAGAAGCCATTCCGCCAAAAGCCGGAGTTGGGAGTCGGTTGTGAGCGCTACTATCTGGCGCCACGCGGCCTGATTCGGATCGAGGAACTGCCCACGGGCTGGGGATTGCTAGAGGTGAGCGGGCGAGAGATCGTTCGGGTGAAGCCCTCCGCGAAAGATCTTCGCTCCGCGGTGGGTTTTCAGAGTGAGATGAATTTACTGCTGGCGAGTTTGCGTCGCGTCGAAGTGCGCATCGAACCGCAGAGCATTACCGACTTCCTGAAATGGAAGAACCGCATGGCGGAATATAACCGCGGACAGCTCCCGGAAGGGTTGGTGGGAGCGGAAGACGAAGCCAACGGTTTTCTGCTGGGAAGCGCCGGCGACTGAAGCCACGCTCAGCTGGCGATCTTGCTATCAACAAAAAGAAACCGGGCGGTTTGCCCGGTTTCGGCAGCGCCGATCACGATGCGGTTACATCGCGGCCCGGCGCGGGCTGGTTAGGAGATTTTCACGGACGTAGTTTGCGTCCGTTCTTGCGTCTCGCACCAGCAAAGTGTTCAAACGGAGCGAGGATGCAACGCAAAAGATGGAGCAAACGCCAGGCCAGAATTGGAACTAAGGTGTCTGTTCCGTTATTTCAAGTAAGTAAAAGATAATACAGGGGTTTACCGGAAGACTGCAGCCGTCGCGCCGGAATCGGTCGCGCCACCTTGTCGCGCCTGTGGTTCAAACAATTGCACAGTCCTGTGAGCATTTAGGGGCTTTGGCCAAAATGCTGGCATGTCATACTGGCACGTAGGTGGGGGTATTCAAAACGTGATCTGTCAGCCACAACACTGAAGCTGTATAATCCTTCCATCAAGTCCAGCCGCAGAGGGAACGTGAATCTTTGTTGGAGAGGCAACGATTGAAATTGAACGGCAATGCGGCCGGGAGCGAAGACGAACGCTCGCCCCAGAAGGAACAATTCAAGAGACCCTACTTGAAACCAGCTTTCAAGTTTGAGCGTGTATTTGAGACGCAGGCTTTGAGTTGCGGAAAAGTCGTTGGTACAACGGCGAACTGCAGAGTTCACCGCAAGACTTCCTAGCCAGCCTACAACCCTTCTATCCTAAGCTACTGTGATTCGGCTCGCAGCGCTCCAGATTCACGACTCCGCGCCAGTGAGTCTTTCCAGTTCCACTACTCCCGAATTCCTCCGCTCACAATTTATGGGTTCGATTGTGACGCCTGGGTGGCGGAAAACGTATTCGCGGTTCCGGCGGCGCAATTGGTGCTTGTCTGTGTGGTGCCCGTAGGTCCGCCCGCCGTGTTGGTACCTAACCCTGTGAAGTAAGTCTGGGAAGCGCCTGCCAATGTTCCGGTCGGCACGCTATTGTCAATGACAATTCCGCCCGTTGACCAGCAACCATTCCCACCAGGAGTGGTAACGTTCAACCCGGAACCGGCCCGGCTGACTGTCGCTGGATTGCTCACAATATAGGACAATATGCAGCCGTTTCCTGCAGTGGACGTACAGCCGAGCCCAGTCCCACGGTTGACGCTGAAGAAAATATAGTCCGTGCCCGCGGTAGTCTGTGTTCCGTTGCTGGTGCACGCGCTCAGGCCGTTGTTGCAGAATTCATTCAGGGGAGACGGCCAGGGGCTCGTGGCGCCCGCGCCAGTATATGTGAGGCCGGTAATGAGGGCCACAGGAGTTCCCATGGATGAATTCGTGATGGGTATTTGGTACAGAATTGCTCCGGCGGTTAGGCCGGTGTTTCCTACTGCATAGAGGTTTCCCGTAAACGTTGCTGAAGAGTAGTACACGTTGTCGAAGGCGCCATCGTAAAGATAATATCCAGCGGCTCCCACACCTACTGGCTGGACGCTCGCTCCGGTAATACTAGTGAAATTGGTTGGGAGTTGATACACCGCGTTCTTGCCAGGGTTGCTGAAAGTGCTTGTGGTGACAAAGGCGTAGAGTTTGCCAGCGCTGCTATCGACCAGGGGCGCGTCGGCGATAACATCCCCAACGCTGACGGTTGTACCGTGTACGGTCCCGCTCGACACGGTTACGGAATGCAGAATACCTCCAAAGTCGCCCAGAACCACGTTCCCGGTGATGTTGTCTAGGACAGGGGACGAAAGTTTTGAGGTGCCCAGGTTGATCGGCCAGGGACTCCCCGCCTCGGCAGGGGTTCCTGCAAACACTCCCGTGAAACGGTGGAGATTGCCGCTGTCGTCGCCTGCGTAGACCGTATCGCTGGAGTAATCGTAATAAGGCGAAGAGAACGTGTCGTTCGTGTTGCCACTGAAGGCCAAAGTCACCATGCATGGAGCGGTGCACCCGCGATAAGTGGCAAGCGTTGCAGCCGTAGGAGTCACAGGCAGGGTGGGCGTGCCGCTGCTTGCCGACCACTTCAGAAGAACCAGGCTTGCGGTAGTGCCGCTCACCTGAACGAAGGCCACTTGTGTGCCATCCAGCGAGGGCACAGGAGAAGTAGTCATCATGCCGCCGGTGTTATACGCCCAATAGACAGACGGAACCGTTCCGGAGCACCCGCCCGTATAAAGATTGGAGAAAGCGACGATCGTTGCCGCCCCCTTCGCACCCGCCGTGCCCATGGGATACACGACAAAGTCACTGCAACTGGCCGTGGTAGCGCTGAACGAGTACTTGGCAGGAAACATGTTCGGCTGTACAACCGCACCCGCGACTCCGCCACTAAGCGTCCCGGCTCCCCAGGCGAAACCGTTGAAATTAGTTTTTGTGGTGCCGTAACTGTTTCCGGCCGTTCCCGGTGTGTTGGCCGTAACAAGAACTGTATTTCCACTCGACGTCGCGGAAACTCCAGTGGCCGTTTGCAGCGTGGTGTTGAGGTTGATGCCGGCCGCGATATTGGCGGCCACCTGCGCTGTGCTGGCGATAGCTGCTCCAGACCAGTAGGCGAAGGTTGTCCCCGAGGTCGTGCCATCAGTGCCGCCGGTCATGTTACTGCCTTCCCAGGTGAAGTTCGACATGGTATTCCCCAGCGCGGCATCTCCAGTCGACCCAGCGGCGCGTGCGGCCAAGATGACGCCGCCAAGAGTTGAAGTTGCGGTAATACCGGCTGCCACGGGGCAGGCGTTAATCGCCGCTGCCAGGTTTGTCGCTAGCGTTGCAACGCTATTGCTGGTGGCGAACGTTCCCGTGGTCGAACTCGGGCAGGTGTTTGTGCCGGCGGATCCGCGGTCACAGTCCCCCAGGAAAAGAGGCCGGTGTTGTTCGATGCTCCGACCGCCAGGTAGGGTCCTCCAGCTACGCTGGAAACCGTAAATGTGCTGCCAGAGGTATAGCTCGCGGTGACCCCGACGGCGGGGTAGGAACTGTTGCATGCATTAATGGCGGCGGCGATATTCGCTGCCTCGGCTGCCGTGTTAGCCCCGCTGGCAAAGGTCCCAGTGGTGGCGCTCGAGCAGCCATTGCTGGGCGAGCCCGTAGTTACCGTACTCCAAACGAAGTTGCTGGCGGTGTTGCTAAGGGTAAGAGAACTGGTAGGACTTCCCAGCGTCGTGCTGGCGACCGTGACTACGTTACCAGTCGCAGACGCGGTGACCCCAACGGCGGAGTACGAGGTGTTGCAAGCATTAATCGCGTTCGCCAGGTTGGTGGCCGAAGTGGACGGGTAGGTACTGACAATAAAAGTTCCGGCGGTCGAGCTGGTGCATCCGTTGGTGCCACTCGTATAAGCGGGAATCGAGCCAGTAGACGGATTTAGCGCCCACGCCGTCTGCGAGGAGGTCGCGGTAAAAGGTATCGGGTTGCCTGTGATGTTGGTTAGAGTGACGAAGCCGGTATTCGTCGGTGTGTACGAATACGTCTCAGTCGCCGTGACAGTTGGATTTGGCGTTGTGACAAACGAGTAACAGGTCGACTGCCATGTACCGTACAGTCCGTTGCCGACCGTGGGACAGGCTGCGGGAGCATTGGTGATCGCCGCAAACATCGCCTGCGTCTGATTAGCCTCGGAGGTTCCCCACCAAACGCACGGATTGGTCGTATTTTGGCAGAGGTATTGGGGACCATTAAATGGCTCGCCAACATAAGCCGATTGCGACATCTCGAATACGTACGTGACAGACCCGATGGCCACGGTGTCGTTGTTCGCAGCGCCGTTCGCATTGTTAACACTGATCGTACCCGTTGCATAGGTTCCATTCATCGCTGTCAAGACCAGCGTATTGGAGCCATTTTTGATGGTAATCGTCTGGCCGGAGGTGGAACCTGATCCGGAGAAGGTGCCGGTCGCCGTCGCCCCGGTCGCGCCAGTCGTCAGGGTTAATGTATTGGGATTGATTCCCGCCGAGTTAGTAAGCGTGATGGTTGGAGCGATCGTGGAGGTTGGCGCCGCTGACACGGTACCGACGACGGAAGACGCAGTCGCGTTGCTTGTAATGTTTAACACGTTTGCGCCGTAGGTGATCGTGACGCCCTGGCCGACAGCGGGTGGGCCCGTGAAGAGTCCCGCGCCGCCTGCTGTCGTCGGCGCGCTCCCCGTCAAGGTCTGACCATCAACGGTGATGGTTGAGGTGCCGCTCGCATTGTTAGTGGTGACAGTCCCCGTCCCACTCGCCGCAACGCCTCCGATGGCTACGGCCCAGTCTTTTTTCAGACGTCTCACTTTCGGCAGGTTCCCCAAAACGAAGCCCGGCCCTTGGTTCGGTGCAGCAGCTCCCAGAACACCCGCGCCTGAGTTGCTGGCGGCGGAATCCCCGTTGATTTCCAGTGTTCTTGTTCCACCGCTCCGCTTGATCTGTTGCAGAATAAAGCGGGGATCGTTAACAATTTTGAGCCACTGCTCATAGCGGCCGCTGTCGATCGCTTGTTGCTCGGTGCCGGGATTAGAGAAAACCAGATAGTGGTGAGACCAATCGTCAGGTAACCCACGCTGCTGTACCGCCCATTGGTCGATGTTGCGCTGTACTAGCGGATCGATTGCTGGATTTTCAGCTCTCGGAGTTGGAAGCGCATCTTGTGCGGAGGCCGTACCTGTTACTAGCAACAGCGTGGCAACACAGAGAATGACTGGTTGCGCAAAGCGGAATCCACGGCCCATAGGACGCTCCCTGAAGAGAATGTAAGAGTTACAGTCATTATATGCGGGAGGTTTTACGGTGAGCTAGTACCCTTCCGTAACCTGCCGCAGAGCTTCGGAGCCGAGGAGTGGAACCTTGCTTGCTAGCGTCCGAGCCGATCTACAGCTCGCGACGGCCTTCCATCGCTTTGCGCATCGTCACCTCGTCGGTATATTCGATGTCGCTGCCAACGGGGATTCCCATGGCGATGCGGGTCACCCGCAGGCCTTGGCGTTTGAGTTGTTGCGCCAGGTAGGTGGCGGTCGCTTCACCGTCGACGGTGGGATTGGTGGCAAGAATGACTTCTTCGATCTGGCCGCTGCTCACTCGGGTCATCAGATTGCCAATGCGCAACTGCTCGGGCCCGACGCCGTGCAATGGTGAAAGAGACCCGTGAAGGACGTGGTAAACACCATTGAAATGACGCGTCTTCTCGACGGCGGCAATGTTGGTCGGTTCTTCAACGACGCATACCAGCTTCTGATTCCGAGTCGGACTGCTGCAGTAGTCGCAGGGGTCGACGTCGGTGATGTTGTTGCAGATTGAGCAGAGACGCAGGCTGGCCTTCACATCACGCACCGCGGCGGCAAGAGCCTCGGCGTCATCATCGCTCGATCGCAGGATATGGAAGGCAAGCCGCTGCGCGCTCTTGCTGCCGACACCGGGCAACTTCTTTAGTTCGTCGATGAGACGAGTCATTGGTTCGGCAAAACGAGACATTGTGTTTATAGGCCCCCGAGACCGAGACCGCCGAGCATTCCGCCGACGCTCGATTGCATTGCCTGATCAACTTTGCGGCTGGCTTCGTTGAGCGCGGCCATCACCAAGTCCTGGAGCATTTCTACGTCACCCGCTTTGATGGCCTCGGGATCAATCACAACGCCGAGGACCTGCTTGCGGCCATCCATTTTGACCGTGACCGTGCCGCCGCCGGCAGAGGCTTCGACGACAGTCTGAGCCATTTTTTGTTGCAGCTTCTCTGCCTGCTGCTTGGCCTGCGACATGAGTTCCTGAAGGTTGAATCCAGACATAAGAAAACCAATCGGGTCATCGCGTGATCGGGCCATCGGTTGATCTGAAGATCAAAGGCTCTTGTCTTTGAATTCCAATCACCCGATGGCCCGATGATCCGATCACCCGATAGCTCATCCCTTCTCCCGATAATCGATCACAGTTCGAATTTCCGCTCCGAACTTTTCCTTCATGCGCTGCACGATCGGATCTTGTTCGGCGCGGCCGCGGGCGGTTCCGTTTGCAGCCCGGCGTTGCACCGGCGGCGCTTGTGCGGCACCGCCTGGTTCCACTTGCATCTTGATCGGTCTTCCGGCTAGGCCACTCGCGGCAGCGCTCGCGGTGCGGCGAGCGTCAGCCGTGAACGACATCTCGATCATTGTGCTGGATGCAGCTGCTTTCGCGATGAGCGAGTTCCCAATCAGAGTCCACTCCGCGGTCTCCAACAGCGATACCAGCATTTGCTGATTGCTGAGGGCGGTCAGAACGGCATCACGTAGCGAGTCTGTGTTTACTTCCGGCCTCGCCTCATTTCTCGGCCCGGGCTCCTGTAGTGCCGACAACTCAGGAGCGGCCGAACCCATGATGACGACGTTGGGGCTAGATTGAGTGGCGCGGACACTCCCTTCGTCCGCGCTTAGGGCAGGCCTGTCCGCGAATGCCGCGGGTTCCCCAGACACCTCCGCCTTGGGGGTGCTTTTTCGCGCGGAATCTGCTGCGAACGGCGACACCGAACTGGACCTCGTGGGCACTGGCTCAGTGCGTCGTGTCTCCGGCGACGACGATAGAGTGCGGGAAGCAATGGACGGCGGAGCTAGAACCGGCCTTGGCGCTGTGCGCGCGACTGGTAACGCTGCGCCGCTCAGCAATTGCTCGATGGGTAGCAGACGCTGCGCGTGCGCCATCTTCAGCAATCCCAACTCCAGGTGGAAGCGCTGTTCCTGGCGGTATCCCAGTTCTCCATGCGTACGCAGCATGATCTGCAGGTGCCGCGCCAGGTCTTCTTCGCTGAACAGTTCTGCGATTCGGCCCACGCGGGCGCGCTCGTCAGAAGAAATTTGCAGGAGCGGAGAATCCTTCCCGGCGATTTTAGCGACCGTCACATTACGCAGGAAGCGCACCATCTGCCGCGCGAAATGCGTCGGGCTGTGACCTTCGCCGATGAGTTCATCTACCAGAGTCAGTATTTTTTCACTCGCGCTCTCGGAGACAGCCTGCATTACAGTTTCAAGCGCCGTTGCCGGAGCTGAACCGATCAGGCTACGCACTGAATCGAGCGTGAGGCGGTCCGAGGTCGATGCAATCGCCTGATCCATGATCGAGAGCGCATCGCGCATCGACCCGTCGCCTGCTTCGGCGAGCAGCGCAAGTGCGTCCTCGTCAGCAGAAATATTTTCCTTACCCACGATGTCGCGCAGTTGCCCCATGACGGCTTCAAACTTCATCGCCCGATAGCTGAAATGCTGGCACCGTGAGCGGATGGTCTGCGGAATATCCTCGGGTTGTGTCGTGGCCATCATGAAAATGACGTGGCTGGGTGGTTCCTCCAGCGTCTTAAGCAGCGCATTGAAGGCCGCGTCGGTGATCTGGTGTGCCTCGTCGAGGATGTAGATTTTGAAGCGATCGCGCGCCGGGCGGTAGCGCGCCGCCTCGCGCAATTCTCGAATCTCGTCGATACCGCGATTGGTGGCGGCGTCAATTTCGATAACATCCACGGAGTTGCCGGCCCGAATCTCGGTGCAGGAGTCGCAAATGCCGCAGGGTTCGGTCGGCGGTTTTTCCGCCGAACGGCAATTAAGGGCCATGGCGAGAATTCGTGCGACGGTGGTCTTTCCGATTCCGCGGTGTCCGCTGAAGATATAGCCGTGCGCGATCCGTTCCTGCGCGATGGCATTCTGCAGCGTTCGAGTGACGTGTTCCTGGCCGATGACTTCGGAAAATTTCTGAGGACGGTATTTACGGGCCAGAACCTGGTAGCTCATCGGAATCCCTGATTATACAGGCTGGGAAGGGTGCGGATTCGGGCCCAGAGCGAGAACTCTGAGCGCCTCGCCAATTTCTGCGGCTTGCGCGTCAGAGCGTGGCACGGTACGCTCATGCCATCGAGTTTATTGCGAGTGTTGGAGAAAGGCGCTTATGCAATTGAGGATGAGCACAAGGGCATTAGAGGGTGTGCTGGTAGTGGACTGCAGCGGACGTCTGGTTTTCGGCGAAGAGTCGGCCAGCCTGCGCGATGCTGTTAAGAAGTTGTTGGAGCAGAGTCCCAGAGTTGTGTTGAACCTGCGAGAAGTGAATCACATCGATAGCGGTGGGTTGGGAACCCTCGTTTCTCTCTACACCACAGCCCGCAACGCGGGTGGAGCGGTGAAGCTTGCGAGCTTGAGCCAGCGCGTGGGCGATCTTTTGCAAGTGACCAAGCTCTTTACAATTTTTGAAGTGTTTGACGAAGCCGAAGATGCCGCGAAATCGTTCAAGGGCGCGGCGTAGCGGAATTCTGCTCTTTCACTCTTCGCGGCAATCTCCCCGCTCAATTCAAGTCGTTCAACACCAACGGCGTGGTGGACATTCCGTTAATGCCACCGATGTTGTCAAGAATCACCATGGTGGTGATCGACGAGGCGTTCGCTGTGGCCGGTTGCGTGATGAGTGGCGTCTTGAAGCCGGCTTGCGTAAAGATCACGTTGTAGCCTCCCGCCAGATACGGAAGACTCTGGTACGCAGTGCCCTGTCCGTTCGGGAGGCCGGTAATCTGCGGAGTGTAATTGGTCAGGTCGGTGACGGTTGGTGGCACGATATAAACGTCGACTCCGCCGATTGGCGAACTTGGGGAAGCATTAATAATCCGGAACTCAACGTTCGTGCCCATTGGCGGAGTATTGTTATCCGCCAGCAGCACGGGAGGAGCCTGGTTCAGCTCTGGACCAACCGCGACCATCGTGTACTGCGTGTTAGTAGCCAATGTAACCGTGCCGATTGGCGCAATCGGATTCACGTTGCTGCCGGTGGTGAAGCCCTGCACGTACACGCTGCCTGCGCTCACGTTCACGTAACTGGCGGGCGTGGTGGCTGGCTGAACAGCGGCAAAAGCCAGTCCGCCGACGACTTTTGATCCGTTGACGTAGACATCCAGTATGGGACCGTCGGCGACAGCATTGATCACCCGAACCTGAGTCAGACTGCTCGATGTTCTGCTGGATCCACAGCTGATCGTAATCAGGAACAAGGACAGGACGACAGGCAAAGCCTTTGACAAGCCAGACATCTTCATTCGGTTAATGTTCTCCAACGCCTTGAAAACTCTTCAGAAGAAGTTTCGCGGCGAGAAGGAAGATTTGTCAACCGCCGGGTGGGTGAGGAGCCGGGCCTCACTGGGAAACCCGGCCGTGTTTCCTGGCAACAGTCTTGAACTATCTTCTAGCCTTTCCGAAACCCGCACACCGTTCAGTTGAGATCGTTCAACTCAAGGAAGTTCGCAATCGCGTTGCCGCTATCGAGAACGACCAGCGTACGGATCGAGGCTGTGGGCGTCTGGTAGGTCACGTTGAAAATCTGGTTCTGATTTCCGTGCGGCGTAACGTAGATCGTATATCCGGCGGCGTTGAAGTTTTCGGATACGTACGCACTCCCTTGTCCAAGAGTTAAGCCGGAAACGGCCGCCGTACCAAGTCCCTGGCCGGGCTGAACCACATAAAAATCTAAGCCGTCCGGATAGAAATTGGCCGCATTGGCCGATCCATTGATGAATCGGAATTCGATGTTCCCGGTGGTCGGCGCAGTGTTGTTATCAGAGATGCTCCAGAAAGTGGGGGCAGTCACGCCAGCGACGACGTTCGAAAATCCGGTCATCACGATGGTGTACTGGCCTGATCCGCTGAAACTGGCGTTGGTGTTGTTGATGACCGGAGTGGTGGTGCCAGTATCAACCGATTCAAGTGTGACAGAGCCCGAAGGTACGCTGTCGTAAGCTGGGGGTGTGGGCAAAACTTGATTCTGAGTGAAAAGCATGTCTTTGAATACGACAGTGCCGTTGACTTCAACATCGACCGCGGTGCTTTGATCAGAAATCGCATCGACGACGCGGGCTGACGACTTATTACCGGAGCCGCAACTCGCGGCGAAAACACCGAGAAGGCATAAGGAGGCAAGAGCTAAAGTCAGGGGCAGGGCTTTTAACAAACGACGCATTGTTGATCTCCAAAAGGCAGTTTTGGTCGTGAAAAATGTAGGATGCATTGATGGTAAGCGCGAGTTTCACTGGCGTGTGTAAATTTTTGTATTGTTGAATCTAGACTAGCACGGGCGCTGGGCAATTGACTTTGATCATCCGGAAAAACGCTGTTCGCTTTTCGTCGTGCGCGGAGCCGCTAATGAAACGGAAAACTGGATCCGGGGCGGGAAGAAAGCCCGCCGGCAATCGCTTGGAGGATAAGGGCGCCCGCGTGGTGCGCTGCATCCGCTCCCTACCTGCAGGAAAGGTGTCCACCTACGGAGCGATCGCGAGCGCCGCAGGTTGGCCCGGAGCGGCCAGGCAGGTGGTGCGCATTCTGCGGCAGACTCCGGGCCTACCCTGGCATCGGGTGCTAGGCTCGGGCGGAGCGATTAAACTCCCCGGCGAAAACGGAGCCGAGCAGAGATTTCGTCTGCAAATGGAAGGAGTGACGTTCCGCGGGTTGCGAGTTGATATGAAAAAGCACGAATTCCGATTCTAGTTCTCAGTTCTCAGTTCTCAGTCGTTCCCGGTTCTCTTTGACTGAGAACCAAGAACCGAGAACCGGGAACTGAGAACTTCTCGACCAAGCGATCTACCGTGGCAGGTTTCCCTCCAGCAATTCGCCTAGCTTCGCCGCTGGGCAGCGCAATCCGATATAGAAACTGCCGAACAGAGCGTACACGGCGCTGACCTGGTCGAAGCGCATTTCGTAGATCAGCTTCTTGAAGACCAGTGGATCGTCGGCGAAGAGATCGACGCCCCACTCCCAGTCATCAAAGCCAATGGAGCCGGTAATGATCTGTTTGACTTCTCCTGCATAGCGGCGGCCAACCATCCCGTGTTCGTTCATCTGCCGCTGGCGTTCCTCCATCGGAAGCGTGTACCAGTTCTTGTCTTCACCGCGGCGGCGGTCCATGGGATAAAAACAGATATATCGATTCGCCGGCATGGTCGGAAACAGGCGCGGCTTCATCGCTTCCTTTTGCCGTGCAATGGTCTCTTTGATCGCTGCTTTCCACTCTTCCGAATGAGGCTCGATGCCACGCTCGGCGAGCGCCTTGTAGGTCTTCAGTGTGGACTCATACAGCCCGAGTTCGATCACTGACAAATAGGAAGTTGTCGGTTCGAAAAAATCATTGAGACGAAGGCGTGCCACGTCGAGCTCGGCCTGGTTGAGCTGATCAAAAGTCTCGCGGAAATGGACCAGCATCAGGTCGCCCTTGTGGCCAAGCAGAGAGAACAATGCAGACTGTCCATCGGACTTACTTTCCATCGAGGCCAGCAACTGCGCCGCTTCGTTTGCGATCTCTCGGCGGGAACTGTCGGCGAGGGCGCGCCAGGCGGTCCAGCGGAAACGCATCATCTGGTGCAGCGTTGCGAAACCTTCAAGAGTGAGCGGCACAGCGGGAAGCTGGCCGGCGGAAGCCGGAACGGTTGCAGGATGCGATGGATTCATGATTTACCTTGAGGGCTATTGTAAACAAATCGGGTCATCTAACCATCGGGTCATCGGGACATTGAAAGTCAAAGACAAGGGATCTGATCTTTAAGATGAGCCGATCACCCGATCACCCGATGGCCCGATGCCTCACCCGAGTACCCGACCCGCCAAGGGTCGCTGATTGCTCCGGCGCACGTGGGTGTGCTACAAGCGCTATATGCGTAAATGGATGGCCGAGCGTCTGAAGCGCCGCAAGAAGTCTACTGAAGGATCTAGCAAAGAGGCAGCGAAAGCGCCTCAGCCGTTGCAGCCCCGATTCTACGACGATGAGCCGGCTCCAACTGCGCCGGTTGAAGTGGCCGAGGTGAGTCCAGAATTCGAAGCACAGCCTGATGCTTCTCTGGAGCCAGAGCCCCAACGTGCCCCGCACCCCGTCGCAGAGTCCACATCGGACAACGTAGGGAACCAGTCTGTTGCGCGAAAGTCACGTCGTCGTCGCGGCCGTGGTGGTCGCGGTGGATCCCGTCAGAGGGCAGGAGCAACTCCAGTTGTGGCAGCGGAAGCTTCCGAAGCAGACGCGTCCACGGTCCCGGCCGACGTGACCGCGAAGGTCCCCGCCGCCGCGGCGCCCGTTCAAGCAGTTCCTGCCCCCGCTCGCGCCAGTAAAGGCACGGTTGTTCTGGCGATCGGCTTGCCGGGATCGGGCAAGAGTTCTTGGTTCAAGCGGCACAACATTCATCCGCTTTCGAGCGATCTGCTGCGGGAACTTCTTTTCGATGACGAGCAGGAGCAGCGCTTCCAGGATCTGGTCTTCTCGAACCTGCGCTCGATGCTGAAGGCGAGGTTGATTGCCCGGCGTCCGATGAGCTACGTGGATGCGACGAATCTTACTCCTCACGACCGGCACAGCTGGATCAAATTGGCGAAGGACTACGGCTACGATGTGCAGGGACTGTTCTTCGATGTGCCGGTAGAGGTTTGCATGGAGCGTCATCAGCGGCGCGGGAGGGGCGTGCCGGAAGACATCATGCGCAAAATGGCGGGCAAGCTAAAGGCCCCGACCTTTGACGAAGGTTTTTCAAAGATCACGGTGGTCCGGGTGAAGCAGAAAGAAGGTGCGAGCCCCGACATCCGCTGAAGCATCGGAATAATGAAGGGCGTTTCAGCCCTTCAGATAGGGCAGTAGTTCTCGAAACGCCGGTGCGCCTGACGAGCGCAGCAGTTCGTAGATCATCATTTCTGTCGAGGATAGAATCGCTCCCGCAGCCCGCATGCGATCGAGACCTACCCGCCAGTTGAATTCCGCACGGGAACTGACGGCGTCAGAAGCGACGTGCACCAGATAACCCTCCCGCAAGGCCCCCAGCGCAGTTTGCATGACGCAGATGTGAGTTTCCATTCCGCAAAGAAGTAAGGTAGTCCTCTGGCCGGGGAGACGCTTGAGCAGGGAACAGAAAACGTCGCTGCCGAAACAGGAGAACATCAGCTTGTCGATCGCCGGGACCTCGGGCAGCATCGACGCGACGTCCGGCACCGTGTTACCCAGTCCCTTTGCGTATTGGGTGGTGACGACAGAGGGGATTTTCAGGATACCGGCGAGGCGAATAAGGAGTTGAACGTTTTTGACTAGTCGCTCCCTTTCCCAGATGGGCGGCAGCAGTTTTTCCTGGACATCGACTACGATGAGTGCGCATTGCTCAGGATCGAGGGGACGGCGTGCCATCTCTGCATAGCTAGCGTCAGACGGCGTGATGACTTCGGGAAAGCTTCCGGTCGGCATGGCGACTCCTGATGATGCTGCCAGAGATTGTGCTGCCAAAAGATGGTTCTGCCAGAGATTCTAACGCGGGGCCGGATGAAATTACGGAAGTTCATCCGGATGCCCGAGCGCGGCGAGGAAACGGTTTGCGCGGGCTGGGAAATGATTTAGAATTTAGACACAGCTCGGTCGTTCAACGGTAGGACATCTGCCTCTGGAGCAGAGTATCGGGGTTCGAATCCCTGCCGGGCTGCCATCCTTTCACAATCCACCTCCGATCGTTCATTATTAGTAAGCGCGACGTGATTTGCGTCACCGCGCAATATCCTATTAAATTAGTAGAGTAAATAGGGTAATTTGGAGCGTCCGGAAATTCTGCACCGCACCGGATGTCGGAAAGGGAATCCAAGCGAGGAATTCGAGAATCGAAAAGCTATGAAAATTGCCAACAATGTGACGGAGTTGATTGGGCACACACCGCTCGTACGTTTGAACCGGGTCACCGAAGGAGCAGTTGCCGAAGTAGTGGCGAAGCTTGAGAGCCAGAACCCGCTGGCGAGCGTGAAAGACCGCATCGGCGTAAGCATGATTAACGATGCTGAGAAAGCCGGCCGCATCCAGCCGGGAAAAAACGTTCTCATCGAGCCAACCAGTGGCAATACCGGAATCGCTCTGGCCTTTGTGGCAGCGGTGAAGGGCTACAAGCTCATCCTAACCATGCCGGAGACGATGAGTCTTGAGCGCCGGGTTCTTCTGCTTGCCTTGGGCGCGGAGATTGTTCTGACCCCTGGTCCGCGCGGAATGAAAGGGGCGGTACTGAAAGCGGAGGAATTGCTGGCTTCGACTCCAGACGCTTATATGCTGCAGCAGTTCGACAACCCGGCGAATCCGAAAATTCATTTTGAAACGACCGGGCCAGAAATCTGGGAAGACACGGACGGAAAAGTCGATTTCTTGATTTCCGGTGTAGGCACCGGTGGAACGATTACCGGCGTTTCCCAATACATCAAGGCGCGGAAACCGTCGTTCAAAGCGGTGGCCGTGGAACCGACAGACAGTCCGGTCTTGTCCGGCGGGAAGCCAGCGCCGCACAAAATCCAGGGCATCGGCGCCGGCTTTGTGCCGAGCATTCTTCGCCGCGACTATGTTGACGAGGTCATTACGGTGAGCAACGAAGACTCGATCAACATGGCTCGGCGACTTCCTCTCGAAGAAGGACTCCTGGTCGGCATCTCTTCTGGAGCGGCGGTCGTGGCCGCGCTGCAAGTGGCCAAGCGTCAGGAGAATGCCGGCAAATTGATTGTTGTGATTCTGCCTTCGTTCGGCGAGCGCTATCTGAGTAGTATTCTCTTCGAAGGACTACGGAACCAGGCGTTGCAGATTCCGACGGCGACGGTTCCGGCCTGATCTTCGAGTCTCCTGATCTTTGAGTCTTTGGACCCATGCTGCATCTGCTGTCGTTAATTCGCGAGGACGTTGCCACCGTGCTGGAACGCGATCCGGCGGCGAAATCGCGTCTCGAAGTGTATCTCTGCTACTCGGGTCTGCACGCTGTCTGGTTCTATCGCATGAATCACTGGCTGTGGAACCACAATTTCTTCCTGCTGGCGCGCTGGTTATCGCAGGTGGCGCGTCTGCTTACCGGAATCGAAATCCATCCCGGAGCGATAATCGGCAGACGCTTCTTTATTGATCACGGAATGGGCGTAGTGATTGGCGAAACTGCGGTCGTGGGTGAAGACGTCACGCTCTACCAGGGAGTGACGCTCGGCGGAACCGGCAAGGAGCATGGCAAGCGGCATCCGACGCTTCTCGACCATGTGGTGGTTGGCGGCGGGGCCAAGATTCTCGGCAACATCACGGTCGGCAGCAATTGCCGGATCGGCGCGGGATCGGTGGTGTTGCGGAATGTGCCGGACGATTCAACTGTCGTGGGAGTGCCCGGGCACATCATTTTCCGGGAAGGCAAACGCGTGGTGATTACCGATCCGAAGCAGATCAATGACCCGCTGTCGGAAGCGTTGGCTGCAGTTGCGTCTGAGGTGAACCGACTGGCAGAACGAGTACGAGAACTGGAAGGCACGGGCGGCAGCGAGCCGGTCTCCGAATCTTTGCAGCGGATCATGGAAGACATCGATTACCAGATTTGAGCCCGTGCTTGGATGCTAAGCAGCGCCATGTTGGGCCATAGGCCATGCCCAGGAGTAACTTTCCGGTATCCGGGGCGACCGCCTAAGATTCGGCGAGTCGAATTTGCCAATTTCGGGTTCACTACATCGGGCGACCACACACAGCCGCAGGGCTGATCTAAGGAGACTATGAAGACGATACGACATTGCGCTGTACTTGCATTCCTCGTTGCTGTTTGCGCAACGATGACTTTCGCCGATGATCCGGGAAGGCATCCTGCCTATCTGCATTCTCTCACCGACCTCCGCCACGCGCGCGCTCATTTAGAGCGCGGAACATGGTCTGGCCGGATGGATAGGGAAGAAGACCACGCTATTGAAGAGATCGACAAAGCCATCAACGAGATCAAGCACGCTGCGATCGATGATGGTAAGAATTTGAACGACCACCCGCCCGTCGACGCTCATCTCGGCCACAAAGGCCGCTATCACAGGGCGCTCGAATTGCTCGACAAAGCCCATCACGATATCTCGGAAAAAGAGGATGACGGTTTTGCCCATGGACTGCGTCATCGAGCTCTCGAGCATATCGACGAAGCGCACAAGATCGTCGAACACCTGATCGAGCAAGCTTCCAACGACTAAACGGATCGGTCGCGCTCGCTTTTGAATCGCATCTAGGCTCCCGCTGCAATTTCTCCTGGGCGGGAGCATTCTGCGTTTTGCTCGTTCTGCCAGCCCCAACACCGTCACCCCCTTTTCCGGCACGCCCAAGTTATGATTGACGTACATTTTCGGGCCGAACTTCCAGCGAATGAAATACGGTTTTTTAATCGATAATCGCAAGTGCATCGGCTGCCATGCCTGCACCGTAGCATGCAAGACCGAGAACCAGGTTCCCGTGGGCGTCAACCGGACTTGGGTGAAATACGTGGAAAAGGGCGTGTTTCCCAACACGCGCCGTGTATTTCAGGTGACGCGCTGCAATCATTGCGAGAAGCCTCCTTGCGTCACCATCTGTCCCGTCACCGCGATGTACCAGCGCAAGGATGGGATTGTCGATTTCAGTTCTGACCGCTGTATTGGCTGCAAAGCATGCATGCAGGCATGCCCGTACGATTCGATCTACATCGACCCTGACGATGGGACAGCTGCCAAGTGCCATTTCTGTGCGCATCGAACCGAGGTGGGACTCGAGCCCGCCTGTGTGATCGTGTGTCCCGAACACGCAATCGTTGCAGGAGATCTCGATGATCCCGCCAGCGAAATTGCGCAACTGACCACGCGCGAACCGGTGAGGGTCCGCAAGCCGGAGCAGGGAACTGTGCCAAAGCTCTACTACATCGAGGGCGATGAATCTGCAATTGTTCCGACCGCGGCCCGGCACGAGCCCTTCTACATGTGGTCACAACGAAATGCCGCATTTCATGGCGGAGGCGCGATGTATCCAGTCGACAGCCCTCTGCTACAGAAAGATGCGCTCGCTGCCTACGATGTCGGCCACGCGCGTCCCTGGGGATGGCAGGTTCCGGCATACTGCTGGACCAAATCGATCGGCGCGAGTGCGCTGGCAATTCCAGCCATTGCGATGTTGCTGGGCAGGATGACCGGCGATCGCGTGCGCGACATCGCTTTGGCGACCGTAGCTCTGGTGTTTACGGCTTTGACAACGGTTCTCCTGGTTTGGGATCTGGAGCACAAAGAGCGATTTTTGCGGGTTGTGTTTACTCCGCAGAGCAAGTCCTGGCTGGCGCGAGGCGCGTTCATTCTGATCGGTTACAGCGGGTTGTGCAGCGTGTTCTGGCTGGCCTCGGTTACGAATTTCCTTCGCGTGTCGTCGATCTTGCTTTGGCCTACAGTTTTATTGGGGTTTGGCGCGGCATCCTACACGGCGTTTCTCTTCGGACAGTGCGAAGGCCGCGACTTATGGCAAAGTCCGCTTTTGCCGGTGCACCTGATTGTGCAAGCGTTGCTTTGTGGATCGGCGGTGCTTGTGTTGCTTCCAGAAGCACTTGGCGGATCGTCTGCGGCAATTTCATTTGCCGTGCCGACGCTAGCGATCAGCGTTGTATTCCACTTGCTAATGATGCTGGGCGAAGTCGCGATGCCGCATACCACCGACAATGCTCGCTACGGCGCTCGACTGATTACGCATGGGCCTTTTGCAAAGGCGTTTTGGGGCGGTGCAGTTGCGCTCGGCGCTGTCGTCCCGCTCCTGCTTCTGGTCAGTGGAACCGGCCGAGTCGCGGCGGGAGCAGCCAGCCTTCTGGCGTTGGCGGGCCTGCTGATTTTTGAATGGTGCTTCGTGATGGCAGGGCAGAGCGTGCCGAATAGCTAGCGAGCACCGTCTCTACAGCGTGACTGTTAACGGTTGAAGGTTTATGGAGAGTTTGCAATGACGGATTTCAAACGCGACGGCAGCCATCTTTCCACGTGTCCGCCGGTCGAGAAGTGGGACGACTGGGTCGAACTTGATCCGGCGGCGTGGCCTCGCCGCGTCGAAAGGCATTATCAACTCGTACCCACCATCTGCTTCAACTGTGAATCGGCGTGCGGGCTACTCGCCTACGTCGACAAGAAAACTGGGCGGATTGACAAGTTTGAAGGCAACCCGTTACATCCCTCGAGCCGCGGACGCCTTTGCGCCAAGGGCCCGGCGACCATCACGCAAATTCACGACCCCGATCGCATCCTCTATCCCATGAAGCGATCCGGACCGCGCGGCAGCGGACAATGGACCCGCACTTCATGGGACGAAGTGATTGAGACCTTTGGCGCGCGGATCCGCAAAGCATTTCAAGAAAACCGCGGCGAAGAAGTCATGTACCACGTCGGGCGGCCGGGTCATGACTTCATCATGGAGCGCACCCTACAGGCGTGGGGCATCGACGGCCACAACTCGCATACGAATGTTTGCTCGTCGTCAGCGCGGCTCGGATATCTGCTTTGGCATCATGCCGACCGTCCCTCGCCCGATCACGCGAACGCCCGCTTCATTCTCTTGCTCTCGGCGCATTTGGAATCCGGGCATTATTTCAATCCCCACGCGCAACGAATTATCGAAGGAAAGATGGCGGGCGCGAAACTAGCGGTCATGGACCCCCGCCTTTCAAACACGGCGAGCGTCGCGGACTACTGGATGCCGAGTTATCCCGGGACGGAAGCAGCAGTGCTTCTGGCCATGGCTATGGTCATTCTTAACGAGAACCGGTTTGATGCCGCGTTTGTGAAGAACTGGACCAACTGGGAGGAACTGGAAGTAGACGGATTTTCCGCGAAGAACCAGAGTTTTGAAGCGGTGATTGATGCTTTGAAGCGCCACTATGCGAAGTTCACGCCAGAGTTTGCTGAGAAAGAAAGCGGTGTGAAGGCCGAGATCGTCGTCAAGACGGCGCGCGAAATTGCAGAAGCGGGAAGCCGTTTTGCGTCCCATCTGTGGCGTGGTAGTTCCTCGGGCAATCTGGGAGGCTGGCAATCGGCTCGGGCCCTGGTGTTGCTGCACGTGCTGACGGGCTCAGTGGGAACTCCGGGTGGCCACAATTTGAACGCCTGGAATAAATTCGTGCCGAGGCCATATAAGAATCCTCCGCCACAGAAGAAATGGAATGAACTGCTGTACCCGCGGGAATGGCCACTCTGCACGCATGAAATGTCACCGCTGCTGCCGCATTTTCTGAAAGAAGGCCGCGGACCAATCGAGGCTTACTTTACGCGCGTGTTTAATCCGGTCTGGACCTATCCCGACGGATTCTCGTGGATCGAGATGCTGCGCGACGAAGAGAAAGTTGGTTTGCACGCGGCTCTCACGCCGACGTGGAGCGAGACAGCTTGGTTTGCAGATTACGTTCTGCCCATGGGCTTCAGCTCCGAACGTCACGATCTGATGAGTCAGGAGTCGTATGCTGGAAAGTGGATCGGTTTCCGCCAGCCGGTGCTGCGCGTGTTGCAGGAGCGCGAAGGCAAAAAGTTCGACTACACGTATCAGGCGAACCCCGGCGAAGTTTGGGAAGAGGATGAATTCTGGATCAATCTCTCATGGGCCATCGATCCGGATGGCTCGATGGGAATTCGGCAGTGGTTCGAGTCGCCTTATCAACCGGGACGTAAGCTGACGGTCGATGAGTATTACGGCTGGATGTTTGAGAATTCAGTTCCGGGCTTGCCCGAAGCAGCCGCAAAAGAAGGTCTGAAGCCGCTCGAATACATGCGCAAATATGGCGCGTACGAAGTGACCACCGACGTCCATCGGCTGAATGAGAAGCCGGTAGCTGCCACCGATCTCGCTGGCTCGCAAGTGGAAGCGAACGGTGTGGTCAAGAAAGACGGCAAAGCGGTTGGAGTAATGGTCGGCGGAGCCCCGGTCGTCGGCTACAACACGCCCTCGCGAAAGCTTGAACTGTTTTCCAAGACCCTGGCTGACTGGAAGTGGCCGGAGTTTGCGCTTCCCGAGTACTACCGGAGTCACATTCACCGCTCAGCGCAGGCGGCCTCGGTTGGCGTACCAGCCGAAGACTTCGATTCGCGCTACATGCCACTGGTCGAGTGGCCCAAAGACGCGAATGGCCCGGTGTACACGCTTTTGCCGATCTTCCGCTTGCCGCACCTGATTCACACGCGGTCGGGGAACTCGAAATTTCTTTACGAGATTGCTCACAAAAACCCGTTGTGGCTGAACCCAACCGATGCCGCAAAACTTGGCGATATTCGCACGGGAGATTTGCTGAAGGTTCATACCGAAATCGGATTCTTCGTGTTGCACGCCTGGGTGACAGAAGGGCTCGCGCCGGGCGTAGTCGCCTGCTCCCACCATATGGGACGTTGGCGGCTTAACAAAGAAGAACAACTCGAGCGCATGTCGAGTGCATGGGTCGATCTGAAAGAAGTTGGCAAAGGCCAGTGGAAGATGCGGCAGCTTTCGGGAGTTCAGCCCTACGAGACGGCCGATCCTGACACCAAGCGCGTCTGGTGGAGCGATGCCGGCGTGCATCAGAACATTACTTTTCCTGTGCATCCTGATCCGGTCACCGGCATGCACTGCTGGCATCAGATGGTGCGCGTGGAGAGGGCGGGCGCCGAAGATCGCTACGGTGACATCTTCGTCGACACCAATCTCTCGTTTGCCGTTTATCAAAGATGGAAGGCATTGGCGAGACCGGCGTTGGGCCCGGGAGGATTGCGGCGTCCGCTGTGGATACCGCGCGTGGTACGTCCGGAAGAGGCCGCATACTACGTGAAGCAAGGCTAAGCGTTACAGCTGTGGGAAGCGGGGGTTGCTTTCCAGTTGAAACAGCAGCTTGCGACTTCTTGCTTTCATGGCAGGCGTTCCATTCCGAGCAGCTTTTGTCAGGGTGCTGATCACTTTAGCCCGAAGACTCAAGTCGGCCTTAGCCAAATCGGCGAGCCCCTGTAGCGCAGATGTCTTGACGATCGAACTGCGATCTTGCAAGTAGCCCGTCAAAGCTGCGAACAGGAACCGCCGTTCTCTGGAGCTCAATGCGAGCCGCGGCACCATTGCCGCCAAATGCCATCGTAGTTCCTGCTCCTGAGTCGCGGCGAGCATATCCAGCAGTTGTTTCTTGTAGGGGGCAAGCAAATCGGGCATCTCTCGCGTGACTTTCTCAGCTGCATCCGCGGAGCGCATTCGAATGATCGGATCCTTAGACCACAAGCCGGCGATGAGTTCGGAGAAGAGCATGTCGCTTTTCAACACCATGGCGACAACCTCGTCGGCTCGCCCTATCGACCGCCGATCGCCTCCGCTCAAGAGGGACAATATTTTGGAGTTTGCCATTCGCGAGCATGATAACGCGATCAGTTTGTCAGCAAGGGAAGGTTCTCAGACGCGAGCAGTGTAAAATACGACGATGGCGTTACAGCAAGGCAATCCAAATCTAGGCAAGAAACGAACTCCGCCGCCCGACGAGACTTTCGAAGAGGCGGCCTATCTGAAGGCGCTCGGGGAAAAGCAGAAAATCGTGAATTTGAAACTAGCCGACGGAGAAGTAGTCCGCGGCTGGATTGAGTACTACGACAAGAACATGGTGCGCGTGACGCGTGAGGATGGACCGAATCTCTTCATCTTCAAGCATGAAATTGTCTACATCGCCGAGGACGCGAAGAAGAAGTAACTGCCGGTCTCAGCTTTCGGCTAGCCAATCCTGACGAGAAAGCCCTGACGATATCCCATGACATCCCGCCAGCCTCTTGATCTGATCACACCCATGCAAGCGATGGCCCGCGAAGCTGGCAGCCTGTTGATGGAATATTTTCGGCAGCGGGTGAAGATTGAATACAAAGGCGACGTGGATCTGGTCACGGTTGCCGACCGCAAATCAGAGGCTTTGATTCTCGAACGAATTCGTAAACAGTTTCCGTCTCACGATGTCATGGGCGAAGAGGGAACGCGGATCGAAACCGGCAGCGAATACCAGTGGTACGTCGATCCCCTCGATGGCACGACCAACTTCGCTCACGGCTATCCTGTGTTTTGTGTTTCGCTGGGCGTCGCCCGCGAGGGAAAGCGGGTCGCGGGCGTTGTTTACGATCCGACGCGCGATGAGATGTTCTCGGCAGAACTAGGCGGAGGCGCGCGGTTGAATGGTAAGACTGTGCGCGTTTCAGCCACCGCAAACCTGGGCGAGTGTCTGTTAGCGACCGGCTTCCCGAGTCAGAAGCGCCACAAAAATCCGAATATTTATTTTTATCAGCAGATCACTCTGCATTCGCACGGAGTGCGCCGGGCGGGTTCAGCGGCGCTCGATCTGTGCAATGTGGCGTCTGGGCGGTACGACGGCTTTTGGGAATTCAATCTGAACCCTTGGGATACCGCGGCCGGGGTGCTCATCGTCGAAGAGGCCGGGGGAAGGGTTACTGATTTTTCCGGGGGCGAGTTTCAGATCGCTAGCCGCGAGACCCTCGCCTCGAACGGACTCGTGCATGACGCGCTCATAACAGAGTTTCAAGACATTTTCGCCGGACGTGGACTGGAGGCCCTCGCCAGTCCGGTGGAATACGCCAAAGCTCGGAAGCTCTAACTGGAGTGTCTCTCTACCATCACGGTACAATCATCGGTGTGAGTTCTTCTCTTCTCGAACGCAAAATTGAAAAGCGTCCGGACAAGGTTCGCCTGCAAGGACGCATACTTTTCCTTACCGAAGATCCGGAGCTGATCAAAAAACAAATCGCGGGATGGGACCTGCCCTGGGACACGATGAACCCAGCGAAGAATCCCAAGCTTCGCGACGATATTTCCACCGACGAAATTACTCCCGCGCACTACTGCTTCTACTTCGACCGCACTCTAGGCGAGATTCCTTACGTTGGCTTACGCTGTGGCGACGTTCTGCCCATTGGCCGAGGGGATGTGAAAAAAAGCGGCTTCGTTTGCTCGGTGAGCGGCAAGCGGCGCGGCAAAGGATCGAGCCGTGAGCAGTCTCCCTACGCGGAGATGTGTGCCGGAATTGAAGTCGCGATCGCAGAGAACATCGAGCGCATCTACAAGCAGAACTGCCAGAATCTGGGGCTGCTCACTTCTACAAACTTCGCCTTGATTGACCGCATTCGTGCGGGAGAAGAGATCGCGCTCAACGAATTTACAGCTGGTGAAGACGAGATCACCCGGCAGGTGATCGAGCACGGTGGATTGTTCCCATTCAATGTGGCGCGTATGCAGCGAAAGGTTTTTCTCCCGCCGATTGCGACCGCAAAGCGTCCGATGACTCTGGCGGAGAAGATATTTACTCGTCATATGACCGTCTCTGACGGTTCGGTCGGTGTTGCTGCCGTAAAGCCCGGCGACACCGGCTTCAGCCGCGTCGATCTGCGATTCAGCCATGAGTACGTCACGCCGATGGCGTCCATTTTCTACGAGCAATATGTCGGAAAAGATGTTCCTGTGAACGACGCTGCCAGCATCTGCTTTTTCCGTGATCACCTCACCTTTCTCGATGAGGTGATGTCGGAAGAAAAGAAAAAGCTGGGCCTCCTCGATCTGGCAACACAACTCAAACTCAAACAGGCCGATTTTGCGAAGCAGCAGGGAATTAAACTGCATGGCGAACTTACCGATCGCAAAGGGTCAGAAGGTATCTGCCACTCGGTGATGCTCGAGACTTATGCACTGCCGGGGCAGGTGAACGTCGGGTCTGATTCGCATACACCGCACGTCGGCGCCATCGGGTGCATTGCTTTCGGCATCGGCACGACTGACGTCTTCAACTCTTGGATCACGAAAGATGTTCGCGTCAAGGTCCCGGAGTCAGTGAAGATTGTCATCCGCGGCAAGCGTCACTCCAACGTCACCGCCAAAGACTTCATCTTGAAGATTCTCGCGCTCGATTATGTCCGTGGCGGCAAGGCGCTGGCGAAGGTGATGGAGTACGCGGGCGAAGCCGTCGAAGCACTTTCGGTAGATGAGCGCGCCACCATGACGAATATGGCCGCCGAAATCGGAGGTTTTACCGGCATCGTAGCTCCAGACGAAAAAGTAGTCGAGTTCCTGATCGATCGTCGGAGGATGAAGCGTGCCGACGTCGAGAAGATGATCGCAGGCCTGCAAAGCGATCCCGATGCCGAATATGCGGAGGTCATCGAACTCGACGCCAACGAAATCACTCCGATGGTGGCGACTCCCGGCGATCCCGGCAACGGCAAGTACATTCGTGAACTCGGCCAGCGCGTTCCGATCGAAATCGCCTACGGTGGTACCTGCACAGCCGGCAAGAACGAAGACATGGATATGTACGCCGCCGTTCTCGCCGATGCGTTGAAACAAGGGAAACGCGTTTCGAAGGGAGTCGAGTTCTGGATCCAGTTCGGCTCGCAGGAAACGCGGGAATACTCCAAGCGCCGCGGCTACCTCGAAATTTTTTCGGAAGCGGGCGCGCACGTGATTGAGCCCAGTTGTGGCGCGTGCATTAACGCCGGCCCCGGAGTCTCGACGCGCTCAGATCAAGTCGTGATCAGCGCCCAGAACCGGAATTTCCCCGGCCGCAGCGGCCCTGGGCAAATGTATCTGGCGTCACCGCTGACGGTCGCCGCGAGCGCCGTCGCGGGGCACATCGTTGAGTACACACCGCATCATTAGAGGGGAGCGTCAACTGCGCGAGCCGTGTTCCAAATCGGGAATGCTGGCTTCTCTTATTTCGGTTCGCGTCGCCTCCGCGGTGTACAATTCATTTCAAGTGGGGACTCCAATCGTACGACTATTAAGTTAGGCGCAGAGGGGCAATTGCCTTCGTAGCGTTGCCGATTTCCTTCCTCGCGATGAAGCACGCAGCATAGTAAGGCAGCGTTTCGCGGAATCGCTATCACCTATGAAAATCCTCCTCTACAACCCCGATAACGGGGTCACGCGTAATTTCATGCCTCACCTCTGGATGTTCCTGCTTCAAGCGCTCACCCCCGCCGGTCACGAAGTGCTTCTGGTGGATGGCAATGCTCATCCGATGGATGAAGCCGGGATCGCACAGTATGTGCGCGACAACAAAATTGGATTGGTCGGCATTGGCGCCATGACGCGCATGATTGCCAAAGCCTATCGCATGGCGGACGCGGTTCGGGCGACGGGTGTTCCCGTCGTCATGGGAGGACCTCACGTCACCGAAATGGCCGACGAAGCGCTTGGACGTGATGGTGGGCCGCGCCACGCCGATGCGGTGGCGCTCGGGGAGGCCGATGCGACTTGGCCGGTCATTGTGGAAGACGCCGCTCGCGGCCAACTGAAAGATGTATACGCTCCGGTGGACGCCTTCGGTCAAGAGAGCAAACCATCCCTGAAGGATTATCCGGTAATCCCCTGGCAGTCGATTGATCTCAAGCAGTTCAATCTCGTGCCGAAAGCCCTGACCAAAACATTGGGCAAGATTGGCGAAGGCTGGGGGTCGTTTCGCATCGTGCCGGTCGAGTCCGGACGAGGCTGTCCCTACGGTTGCGAGTTCTGCACCGTGACCGGATTCTTCGGAGATTCAATCCGCTTCCGCACCAATGAGAGCGTGGTCAACGAACTGCTGCTCTTGAAAGCTCGCGCGCGCGCGGAAAAGGGACAGATCGCGGTCTTCTTCATTGACGACAATTTTGCCATCAACATCAAGCGGACTAAGTCGCTTCTCCGCGACATCATCGCCGCAGGTGCACAAGTGCACTGGGTCGCTCAGATCTCAGCCAACTTGTTGCGTGACGAAGAACTCGTCGACCTGATTGCGGCCTCCGGCGGTAAGTGGGTCTTCATCGGCATGGAGTCGATTGATCCCGCCAACTTGAAGGATGTGAACAAGGGATTCAACAAGCCCGGCGAGTATGCGGCCGTTCTCGAGCGTTTGGCGTCGCGCAACGTATATGCCATCACTTCGTTCATCTTTGGCATGGACAACGACACCGTCGGCGCCGCAGAGAGAACGCTGGAGCAAGTGCGAACCTGGCCCCCAGGCCTACCGATTTTCGGGCTGCTGACTCCCTTGCCGGCAACCCCTCTGTACAAGCGACTTGAGAAGGCCGGACGGTTGACGCGGCCCAAGCACTGGCAGGAATTCATCCCGTTTGCCATGGCGCATACGCCGCTGAAGATGACCATCGAAGAAGCTCACGCCGAAGTGAACTATGGCTGGGCCGAGGCTTACAGTCCGAAGGCGCTGGCGGCGGCAGTTGAATCGCTCAACGATCAACCTTTGGGATATCGAGTCAACATCTTTCTGGCGCGGATCTGTTTCCGCGGCATCTATTTCCCCATGATGGGGAAGAGGGCGTGGCTGAAGGTGATCGCTCAAAATCGGAAGACGATCTACAAACTGGTGCGGGAAGGGTTTAGACCCAATGCGTGGCGCGGTGCCCCCGCACGCGTTCTGGCCCCGTCGGTACCGCTCATTGAAGTGGTTGAAGGCAACGTGCAGGTCGCAGAAGGATAAGGATAATGATTTAAGGATAGTGATGAGGAAAGGAACTGTGGCATGATTAGAAGTCACATGAGGTGTTCCTATGGATTGGCATGAAAAGGCTCAGAAGGGAAGGATGATTGGCTATGCCGTTGGCATCGCCGTCTTTGTTGCGGTATTCGCCTGGAAGTTCCTGGCTCGCTAGTACAAGAAGAAATCCCGGCTGGCGGCAAGTCCAGCGGCCATCAACCTCTCACCCTTCCCCGAGATCTGAACGCTGCTGTTGCCTGTACCGACAACCTCACTTCTTGCTAGAATAACCAGTTCAGTTTCACTTCCCGTGCGCGAGGAGCACTAGATTCTATGGCCTACGTAATTGCCGAGCCCTGTATTGGTACCAAAGACACCGCCTGCGTTGACGCCTGCCCGGTGGATTGCATTCATCCCAAGAAGGACTCCGACAAGTACGGCACCGAAGAGATGCTCTTTATCGACCCGGTCGAATGCATTGACTGTGGCGCCTGCGTCCCGGTATGCCCGGTCTCGGCTATCTTCGCGCTCGACGACCTCCCGGAAAAGTGGAAAGAGTATACCGAGCGCAACGCGAAGTACTTCGGCAGGTAGCTGTCAGCTATCAGCCGTCAGCCTTCAGTCAAAACCGGATTCACGATCAGCCGCATTTCGAGGCGTTGGCTATATGCCGACGCCTTTTGTTTTGACTTTGGTTCTAGCTGACAGCTGAAAGCTGACGGCTGACAGCTACTTCCATTACAATCATTCATTGACCTGTTGACCTTCCATGGCGCTGAAGGAGTCGGAAGCGATCGTTCTGCGCACGTATCCGCTGCGTGAGTCTGACCTGCTGGTTACGCTCTTCACTCGGACGGAAGGCAAAGTAAAGGGCGTAGCGCGCGCCGCTATGAAGTCCCGTCGCCGTTTCGGCGGGGCGCTGGAACCGCTCACATATGTGCGGGCGTTCTATGACGACCGCGAACGTAAGGATTTAGCACGCCTCGATTCGTGTGAAGTGATCGAGTCGCCGATGAGTGGAGAGGTCAGCTACTCACGAGCGGCCGCACTGGCGCACGTCGCTGAGTTGCTTGACGAGTTGATGCCGGATCGCGAGGCGAGCGATGCCGTCTTCCGGTTGAGTTTGGCCGTTCTGCAAGAACTACGCGGCGCGAAGTTGTGGATGCCGCTCACCTACTTTGAGCTGTGGATGACCCGGCTTATGGGTTTCTTGCCGGAATTCACCGAGTGCCTGGTCTGCGGGCGCCCGTTGAACGGCAGCCGGGCTTTTTATCACGCGCTGGCCGACGGGTTAGTTTGCATCGACGACAAGCGCATCGCGTCGTCGGAGCTTTCGCCGGAGTCAAGAAAGATTGCGGCGCAGATGCTGCGGTCCAGAGTTTCCGAGTTTGCGGAGATTGACTGGCCAAAAGTAGTCTGTGCGGATTTGCGGAAATTCCTGATCCAGATTCTCGAGCGTCACATTGAAAAGAAGCTGGTGACGGCAGGAATGTTGGAGAAAATCAGCTCTTAGCTACTGGCCACCAGCGAGCAACCGGATCGTTTGCTAGAAGCCAGTAGCTACTAGCTAGTAGCTCATGACATCAAAACCCAATTCGCTGACCTTCCAGGAACTCATCCTCAAACTGCAGGCGTTCTATGCCGCGCGGGGCGCGGTGATTCAGCAACCCTATGACGTCGAAGTGGGCGCTGGAACCATGGCTCCGGAGACGTTTCTGCGCGTGCTGGGGCCGAATCCGTACAAGGTCGCTTACGTGCAGCCTTCGCGGCGTCCTGCCGACGGACGATACGGTGAAAATCCGAACCGGCTGTTCAAGCACTTGCAGCTGCAAGTCATTCTGAAGCCGCCGCCCGAGAATGTGCAGGAGCTCTACCTCGAATCGCTTGCAGCGATCGGTATCGATCTGCGCCAGCACGACATCAAGTTTGAGGAAGATAACTGGGAATCACCGACCCTCGGCGCCTGGGGCATCGGCTGGCAGGTCATGCTCGACGGGCTGGAGGTTACGCAGTTCACCTACTTTCAGCAGTGTGGTGGCGTCGATCTTGACCCGATCTGCGCCGAACTGACCTACGGACTGGAGCGCCTTTGCGCGTTCCTGCAAGACGTGGATTCGATCTACGACATTGTGTGGGCCCGCGACCCCGATACTGGCAGGGAAGTGAAGTATGGAGACGTGCGTCTGATGGACGAGCAGCAATTTTCCGTCTACAACTTTGAAGCGGCCGACGTGCAGAGCACGTGGAAGCACTTCGAGCTGTGTGAAGCGGAGTGTAAGGCGCTGATTGACCGCTACACGGCTCTTACGAAGGACAAGAGCGAAGGCGACGAAATCGCCCGCGAAAAATCCCGCTTCCCGCTGCTGGGCGCCTACGACCTGTGCCTGAAATGCTCGCACTACTTCAATATTCTCGATGCTCGCGGAGCAATTTCAGTAACCGAGCGCGTTGGAGTCATTGCTCGCGTGCGGGCCCTGGCGGTTGGGATTGCGAAGGCATGGATGGATCAGCAGTTTCCGAGTGAGAATAAAACGGATAGCGACCATGCTGCGAAGCCCGGAGCCAAGGGAAAAAAAGGCAAGCTGGCTCCGGTGGGATAAGCGCGAATTCCTCCGTGAACCTCTGTGTCCTTCTGGTTAATGCTCTTTTCTAGACAGTTAACAAATTTCACGTGTGATAGAGCTCACAGTCACCTTGGTAGTTGTTTTGAGACGATAAACGGAATTGCCTGATGCCTGACTTCTTACTCGAAATCGGATGTGAAGAAATCCCAGCGCGAATGATCGACGCCGCTGCCCGCGAACTGCGCGAAAAAGTGAGCACGTTGCTGCAACGCGAACGCCTCGAACCTGCCGGTTCGATCTCGCATCTCGAGACGCCGCGCCGGTTGGCCGTTCTCGCGTCCGGCATTCCCGCCTCACAGCCGGACATCACCGAGCAGGTCAACGGTCCTTCCGCGCAGGTTGCATACAAGGACGGGCAGCCGACTCCCGCGGCGCATGCGTTTGCCAAGAAGGTTGGCGTTGACGTTGGCAAACTCGAAAAAATCATCACCCCTAAGGGCGAATATCTTTCGGCGACAATCACGCGAAAGGGTCGCCCAACGTCTGAGATTCTGGTTGAAATGCTCCCGAAAGAAGTTTCAGCGTTGTACTGGCCGAAAAACATGTACTGGCGAAAACGCGGGGAGGTGTTTGTTCGTCCGGTGCGCTGGCTGGTTGCGATGCTCGACGAACAGGTTGTGCCGATGGAACTGTTCGGCATCCCTGCCGGCAAAACTTCCCGTGGACACCGCATCATAAGCAGCGCCCCGGTCGCTATTTCCAAACCCGGCGCCTACGTTGAAGCCCTCCGCAGTGCCAAGGTTCTTGGCTCGGGCGAGCGTGAACAGGTAATCCGCAAGGCGCTTGACGCCGCAACTCGCACCATCCCCGGTGCTCGCTGGCGGGAAGATCAGCCGCTGCTCGCGACGGTAGTGAATCTCACCGAGTTTCCGTCGGCGATATTGGGCAGCTTCGATCCCGAATTCCTCGACTTGCCCGAAGAAGTGCTGGTCACGGTGATGCGCGACCACCAGAAATATTTCGCCATCGAAGATGCGAACGGAAAGCTGCTCCCGCACTTTCTCGCGGTGCTCAACACGGCAGGTGACTCCGATGGATTGATCCGCCACGGCAACGAACGAGTTTTGCGCGCCCGCTTTAACGATGCGCGCTTCTTCTGGCAGACCGATCAGAAGCAGACCCTGCGTCAGCGCGTCGAGTTGCTGCGCAACGTTACATTCCAGAAGGACCTCGGCAGCTACTACGATAAAACCATGCGCGTCCAGCGCATGGCGAGTTGGCTGGCGGAGATCGTCAAGCAGAGCGGCATGGCGATCCGGCCCGGCGTGATCCACAAAGCAGCCCTGCTGGCGAAGACGGATTTGACCACCGAACTGGTGAAAGAATTCACCGAACTTCAGGGGATTGTTGGCGGCCTGTACGCTCGCGTGCAGGAATTGGACGAAGGATTGAAGCCTGAAGTACAGATCGAGATCTCGCGGGCGATCTATGATCATTACAAGCCCGAGTCAATGGAGGACGAGGCTCCCGCGACGGTTGAGGGAGCAGTCCTTTCCATTGCTGACAAGGCTGATTCGATCGCCGGAATGTTTGCTCTAGGGCTGGTTCCGAGCGGATCGAAAGATCCATTCGCGCTCCGTCGCCAGGCGAACGGCATTGTGAAGACGATTGCCGAGCATAAGTTGCCGCTCCGTCTTTCCGAGATCATGGGTGACGCCCGTGGGCGTTATAAAGGCTCGGAGGCGGAGAACAAGTTCTCGAACCCAGCCTATGCCGAATCAGTCCGCGGATTTTTCCGTGAGCGGCTGGAATTTTATTTGAAGGATGCGCGCGGCTACGCCTATGACGTGGTGAGTGCGGTGCTGGCGGTGGATTCTGACAACGTGGTGGATGCTGCGGCGCGGGCCGAAGCAGTCAGCAAAGTCCGAGGCTCGGCGGATTTCGAAGCGATTTCGAGCGCATTCAAGCGCATGAAGAATATTTTGCGGCAGGCCTCTGAAAAGACGAAGGTTGTTGCAATGCGCGTTGATCCGGCCTGGTTGAAAGAAGATTCCGAAAAAGAACTGGCGGCGCTCATTCCGCAGACAGTCGCGACGGTAGAACAGCGGCGAGCGGCTCGTGACTACGAAGGCGCCCTGTTAGAGATTGCCAAACTGCGGCCCGCAATCGACAAGTTTTTTGACAAAGTGATGGTCATGGTGGACGACGAGAACCTGCGGGCAAATCGCCTCGCTTTGCTGCAGACTGTGGTGAAGGAATTTTCTACGATCGCGGACTTCTCCGAGATCGTGACCGAAGGCAAAGAATCTACGAAATAAGAAAAGGACACATATGGCAACGACGACTCTCCCAGATACCGAAATCATGGAATCGAAATCAGAAGCTACAAAACCTGCAGGCACGAAGTATGTCTATTCCTTCGGCGGAGGCAAAGCTGACGGTAACGGCAAGATGAAAGATGTTCTCGGCGGCAAGGGCGCCGGGCTGGCCGAGATGACGAACGCCGGCCTCCCAGTGCCTCCCGGGTTCACAATTCAGACGGAAGCGTGCAGGGAATACATGAGGCAGGGTGCGGTATCGAAAGACGTCGATCGCCAGATGGAAGAAGCGCTAGCCAAGCTCGAGAAGTTGCAGGGCCAAAAACTCGGCAAAGGTGACAATCCGCTGCTGGTGAGCGTGCGCTCTGGCGCGAAATTTTCCATGCCCGGCATGATGGACACCATTCTCAACCTCGGCCTGAACGACCAAAGCGTGGAAGCGCTGGCCAAGCGCAGCAACAATCCTCGATTCGCTTACGATTCGTATCGCCGCCTGATTCAGATGTTCGGCAATGTCGTACTCGACATCGAGAAATCGGTATTTGAAGAAATCTTCGACGCCAAGAAGAAGCAGAAGAAAACTAAGTTCGATACGGGCCTCGACGCCAAGGCGCTGCAAGAAGTTATTGTTGAGTACAAGAAAGCGGTCAAGAAGCACGCCAAGCGCGACTTCCCGCAGGATGCGAACGAACAGCTGGTCATGTCGCGCGATGCCGTGTTTCGCTCCTGGCAGAACGACCGTGCCAAGCACTATCGCCGCATCAACAACATCGATGACATGCTCGGTACGGCGGTTAATGTGCAGGCGATGGTCTTCGGTAACCTCGGCGATACCAGCGGCACCGGCGTCGGCTTCACGCGCAATCCAGCCAACGGGACTAAAGAGTTCTACGGAGAATTCCTGCTGAACGCGCAGGGAGAAGACGTAGTTTCGGGCGTTCGCACCCCGGTTCCAATCCTCGAACTCGAGAAGATCATGCCCGATGTCTACAACCAGCTCCGCGAAATCACCACGCGTCTGGAAAAGCATTACAAAGACATGCAGGATTTCGAGTTCACCATTCAGGACCGCAAGCTCTACATGCTGCAAACCCGAAACGGCAAGCGCACCGGACTAGCTGCCGTCCGCGTCGCGTTGCAGATGGTGGACGAAGGCCTCGATCACGAAAGAAGAGGCCATCTTCCGCGTCGATCCCGAACCAACTGTACGACTTCCTCGTTCCACGCCTTGACGAAAAAGGAAGCAAAGTCGAAGTACTGGCGAAGGGCCTGCCAGCATCTCCGGGCGCAGCCGTCGGGATCATTGTCTTCACCGCTGACGAAGCCGTCGAAAAAGCGGGACACGAACGCAATGTTCCCGTCATTCTTGTGCGCGGTGAAACCACTCCCGAAGATATCCACGGCATGGAAGTCGCCAAGGGCATTCTCACTTCGCGTGGCGGCATGACCAGTCACGCTGCAGTGGTCACGCGTGGCATGGGTAAGTGCTGCGTTGCAGGAGCAGGCGACATTGACGTCGACGAGAAGAAACGCGAAATGCGAGTTAAAGGCCAGACGTTCAAGGCTGGCGACTGGATCTCACTCGACGGCACGACGGGCCGCGTGATTAAAGGCAAGCTGAATACGCTTGATCCTTCTCCCGACGATCCTGAACTGCAGAAATTCATGGACTGGGCCGACCCGTATCGCACCATCAAGGTCCGCGCCAACGCCGACATTCCACGCGATGCCATCCAGGCCCGCACTTTTGGTGCCGAGGGCATCGGCCTCTGCCGTACCGAACACATGTTCTTCGGTGAGCAGAAAATTCCTCACATGCGCGCCATGATTCTCGCCGACAATGAAAAAAATCGCCGCGTGGCGCTCAAAAAGCTACTGCCGATGCAGCGCAAGGATTTCGATGGCGTCTTCCGTGCCATGGACGGCTTCCCGGTCACCATCCGCACGCTGGATCCGCCACTGCACGAGTTCCTACCGCGCCGCGAAGAATTGATGGTCGATATCGCGACCCTGCAATACGCGGACGCCAAACACAAGAAATCGCTCGTCGCCAAGTACCGCGATTACGGCGCGAAGGTGGTGGGCGATCTGAAGAAGCTCATGCCCGTGCTTTGCTCAGCCGTGTCGAGCAGTTGCACGAAGTCAATCCCATGCTCGGCCATCGCGGGTGCCGTCTGGGAATCACCTATCCCGAAATTACCGAGATGCAGGCGCGCGCTATCTTCGAAGCCGCCGTTGCGGTGGCGAAAGACGGGGTCAAAGTGTTCCCCGAAGTGATGATTCCGCTGACCGCCACCGTGAACGAAATGGCGAATCAGGCTGCGATCGTCAATCGCGTGGCGAAAGAAGTCTTCAAAGAGAAGGGACAGCAGGTGGAGTATCTGGTGGGCACCATGATCGAGTTGCCGCGAGCTGCTCTGATTGCCGGTGAGATGGCCAAGGAAGCCGAGTTCTTTTCCTTCGGCACCAACGACCTCACACAAACCACCTGGGGCTTCTCGCGCGACGACGTCAACAAGATTCTTCCCACATATCTTGCGGATGGAATTATCAAGCAGGATCCGTTTGCCGTCCTCGATCAGGAAGGGCGTCGGCCAGTTGGTCAAGATGGCAACCGAACGCGGCCGGAAACTCGTCCGACCCTGAAAGTTGGCATCTGCGGCGAACACGGCGGCGAACCATCGTCGGTCGAGTTCTGCTATCGGACCGGCCTTAACTATGTTTCCTGTTCACCGTTCCGTGTGTTGACCGCGCGTCTGGCGGCAGCGCAGGCGGCAGCCGGCGATAAGCTTAAGGTCGAAGCCGGGCGCACGAAGTAAAGTCTTTGAACCCCAGTTGTGCGAAAGCCCAGCCAATTCGGCTGGGCTTTTGTGCTTTGTAGCGCAAAGGCGCGCTCGATCCGCTAATTCTTGCAGGTGTCCGGCGCAGGCTGCGTTAGCACCCAAATGTCAGGGAAGCTATAGGTTCCAGCAAGCGCATCCGATGGCTGTTTCCGCTCAAACCACTGTAAAGTCGCCTCGTTTTGCAGCGTGTAGACGCGAGCATTTCTGTCGAACCCCACCACCTGCTCATGCAATTGGATGCGCGCGGGAGCATCTTCCACAGCGTCGCCCACTTCAATGTAGTTCTGAAAACACACGTTGTGATAGAAGGGATCACCCCACAACAGCGTGCGGCTGGAGAGATGTCCGTTGAAAGCATCGTGGATGGTTTCGGCAATCTCGTGGCTCAGTGTTGCCGCATCGGGCGAAGGAATCGAGAACAAGTCGTCCACACCCTCGAGCCAGGAATTGTAGGAGAAGACCTCCTCTTGCGTGTTCTGATCAAGAAACTCAGCAGCATGATAACCAAAAGCGTCGTGCTCGAGAGCGTTGTAGGTTACGAAGATTGTGTTCTGACTCGGCGGAATCGTCCCGCTGTCAATCAGACTAAAGATAGGATCGTCGATCACGCGGTCATCGGTGATCACCGCCAGCAACTTCCCTGATTTCGCCTGATACACCTGTGCCTTCCCTTTGGGAACCGTGATGTCGATGGTCGCACCCACGGACGGAGACAGGATGATATGCCAGGTGGCAGCCGCTTGCGGGAACTCGGCGTGCAACATCGCGTCGGTGAACTGCTGCGATGGTCCGGTGATGTAATCGGAATTCCTGAAGATGGGGCTGTTCAGAACATCGCGCACGGCCGAAGTCGCATCCAGCACAACCGGGTTCGCATCATCGTTCGAGTAGTCAGCAATGGTCAGCCGGATTGGCACAATTACACACGGGATCGTCGTTGTACCTCCCAGACTCGGATCGCCGCCCACAATCGTGTAGTGATAATCCCTGCCGAGGACGGAGAACGAACCCTGCCAATAAGGAAGCGTCTGGAGTGTGCCTGCCTGTGCGGCGGCGAGCATCTTGCGTTCCTTGAGTTCGCTTTGCCGCACCCTCAGATCGGGACGCTCGCGGCGCGGGTGCAGCTTTTCCGTCAGTTGCTGCCACGGGATCGGCTTGTGAAGCGTTTCGGTCTGGCTCCGCGAGTTGATCGGGAAGAAAACAAATAACAATGCCGCGAGACTAGCGAGGGATTTCATTCGACCTCCGAGTGGCAACCGACTGGAAACTGCCGTGCGCGGAATGCTAGTCGCCAAAAGACTCGCCCGTCAAGCGAAGTGCACGATCGTACCGGCAGGGAATCGCGGTCAGTTAACCCTTTGCAGCCTGGCGATCAGCTTCTGCGCCAGATTCTCATCCGATTCAGACCACAGCAGACGTCCTGTTGCTCCCGCATTTTTTTCGACTTTTGCAGTGAACTCGACGAGCTTTTGCACGTTGCTGCGGATGTTCCGCTCGGCTTCGGCGGTGAAATCGACTTCTTCGTGCAAGAAGGAGGTGTCGAGTCCGAAATCGATTTGAATGTGGCCGGTCTCTTCGGCGGCGTGCTCCTCGAATTCAAGGCTGTGGGCGGTGAGGCGAATGAGGGCGGGCTCGAGCACCCATTTTTCGCCGACTTCGGGCGGAGACCAGAGATCCCAATAGGATTCGAAGACGTAGGCGTAGTCGTCGTGGAGAAATTCGACGACTTCGGCGACGGCCTCTTCGGGTGCGACGCCGGGACGGTAGCGTCGCTCGAGGATGGTGGGCTCGCTCCAGGAGACAGGCTGAATGGCGGAGTAGGTCACGCCGCTGCGCGCCGCCGAAAAAGGGATTTGGCGCAGGACGCTGACGGTGCGCGTGAGAATCTCGGGCTCATCGAAGCTGGGGAACCAGAGGCTCAGGTAAAGAGAGTCGGCCATGTCAGTATTCTAAATCGAAGCGGCGGGGAGAGGTGGCAGAGAGGGATGGAATTGGGGAGGTTGCGCGACGGTTTAGGCGGAGGGTTTTGACGGGGGAAAATGGCCCTGATAGTATGAAAAGCGGCGACAATCCAACCATCTGCAAGAGAGTCCCCGTCGTCTAGCCTGGCCTAGGACATCGCCCTTTCACGGCGGTAACACGGGTTCAAATCCCGTCGGGGACGCCAACTTTATCAACCACTTGCAAATCCCCTCCAGAATTTTGTAGGTCCGTTAACGTCCGATAAGCCTCGGTGCTTGGTTTTTCTTCGTTTTTGTCGAGCAGCAAGCTCACAACTCGGCTCTGCGCATCTCGCTTGGTTTGGGTGATTGCCTGCGCGTAAATGTTCAGAGTGACCGAGATGTTTGCGTGCCGCATTAACTCCTGCACAACCTTCACGTCTTCGCCGTTCCCTTTGAGGAGCGTCGCGTACGTGTGGCGGAATGTGTGCCAACCGAAGTGGCCTACGATTCCGATTTCCTTGGCCGCCGGTTCCAAGTGCGCCTTGTAGAGCGACCCTGGCCAGTACGGCAATTTGCCCTTGCTGTGTGGGCTGGCGAATACCCAGTCCTTGTCGATTGGGTATGGACTCTGCAGTCGCCAGTTCCACAGGACCTTGGACAATCGCAAATCGAGCGGAACCGGTTTGCGAGAGGCTTCGGTTTTACAGTCGCCCACGTGTTGCATGACGATCGAGCGAATGACATGGACCTCCATCTTCTGAAAATCGACATCCTTCCACTTGAGGCCTAGCAACTCCCCAACCCGAAGGCCAGTGAACACGGCGAGGAATAAGACCCGCGGCGCAGAGGCACGAGAGCTGGCCCTCGAGCTCGGCGCCGCGTCGGTGCGGCCGATCCGCCGCCGGTACCGCTGGATGCCGCGATCCTGTTCGCTCCGGTCGGCGATCTGGTGCTCCCCGCGCTCGAGGCGCTGGACCGAGGCGGCACTTTGGCGATCGCCGGAATACACCTGTCGGACATCCCGCCGCTGAACTACCAGCGTCACCTGTTCCAAGAGCGGCAGGTTCGCTCGGTCACCTCGAACACCCGGGCCGACGCGCAGAAGTCCTCGATTTTGCGGGCCGGCATCACATCGACGTCACAACACGGAATACCCGCTCGGAGAAG